>JBAVDS010000076.1:0-47509 GCA_049587335.1 Occallatibacter sp.
ACTCTTAGGGCGCATCGTTTTTCCCCGGAAATTGCTGTGTTTTGAACAACTTCTGGGAATATTTTACCACGAAATGCGCCCTATATCATTGATTCTTTACTGTGTTATGCGTTTATCAGGAGCGACTAAATACTTTGTTTTCAGTGAAATTATGGATTGGACTGGACTTTAATTGGATGGCACTAGATGGGTTCTTGGTGGGCAGTGAGGGACTCGAACCCCCGACTTCCTGCTTGTAAGGCAGGCGCTCTAACCAGCTGAGCTAACCGCCCACGCGTACCTGCAACACTTTTGCGGCCTGCACTCATCATAGCAGCGGCTGTGCGCGACGGTGAGCGGCAAAGCCGGAGTTGATAGACTTGCCCGGTGGGCCGACTTATTCTCAATGCCGACGACTTTGGACTGACCGCCGGTGTCAATTGCGCCATTCTTGAGTTGCACCGGGCCGGATTGCTGACCAGCGCCACGCTGATGGCACGGGCTGCGGCCACGGAAGAGGCAATCGAACTCGCTCGTGCAACACCTTCGCTGGGCGTCGGCTGCCATGTGGTGCTGGTGGATGGCGAGCCGGTGCTATATGCAAAGGAGTCTCCGGCGCTAGTGGACCCGCGCACGGGTCGCTTCTATCCTGGATTGGGCGGATTTCTGCTGCGATTGTTCACGGGGCGCATTCAATCCCGCGAGATCGAAGCCGAAGCGGCGGCGCAGATTGCCCTGCTGCAAAGCCGCGGGCTGCGTCTCACCCACATCGACACGCACAAGCACACGCATCTCTTTCCTGCCGTGCTCAGGCCGGTTTTGCGCGCGGCCAAGGCGGCGGGAATTCACGCGGTTCGCAATCCCTTTGAGCCGGCCTGGAGCCGGCGCGCCACTCCCGGCGCGCCATGGATTCGCCGCACGGAGGTTAGTCTGCTGAGTCTGCTTGAGCCGGCCTTCCGGCGCATCGTTGCGGAAGAGGGATTCACTACAACCGACGGCGCCATTGGCGTGTTGGCGACGGGAACACTGAACTCGGCGACAATCACTTCGCTGCTCCATAAGCTGCCCGCTGGCAACTGGGAACTGGTCACGCATCCCGGCTACAACGACGCCGATCTTGCCCAGGCTCATACGCGCCTGCTGGCCTCGCGGGAGACCGAACGGGCGGCCTTGCATACAGTGGAGAAGTTTCCTGGGATTGAATGCATCTCGTTCGCGGATTTCTAGTCGATCTTCCCATGCGGGCGCCTGCGGTTGAGCAAATGCCATCGGCGGCAAGATAAGGCAGCTCTCATGCATCTTCCGCGCGATCCGGAACGTCCAATCCAAAGCCGGATGAAAGTCAAGAACTGAGAAGGATTTATGCGCATCGGCATCACGTGTTACCCCACTTACGGCGGCTCCGGGGTGGTGGCTACGGAGCTGGGTATCGAACTGGCCGCGCTGGGCCACGAGGTCCATTTCATCTCCTACTCGCAGCCCTTCCGGCTGAGCGGACGCGACAACGGCATCCAATATCACGAGGTTCCGGTCTCCAGCTATCCGCTCTTCGAGTTTCCCCCCTATGATCTGGCGCTGGCCTCGCGCATGGCGGAGGTTGCCGAATTCCACGATCTTGATCTGCTGCACGTGCATTATGCGATCCCGCACTCGGTCAGCGCTCTCTTGGCCCGCCAGATGCTGGCTGCGCGCGGCCGCCGGCTGCCTTTTGTCACCACGCTGCATGGCACCGACATTACGCTGGTGGGCCTGGACCGCAGCTATCTGCCGATCACCCGCTACGCGATTCAGGAGAGCGATGGGGTGACCTGCATCTCAAATTATCTGAAGGAAGAGACAATCAGGCACTTCGGCGTGACCCGGCCCATCGAGGTGATTCCGAACTTTGTCAACTGCGACGAGTACACGCCCATCAAGGATGAGGCTGCGCGGGCGAAGGCGCGCCTGCGCTTGGCGAAGCCGGAAGAGGCGATCCTGATGCATCTGTCGAACTTCAGAGCGGTGAAGCGTGTGGTGGATGTGGTGAAGATCTTTGCGCATATTGCGCGGGAGCTTCCCGCGCAACTGGTTCTGGTGGGCGACGGGCCGGAGCGCTCGGCGGCCGAATGGCTGGCGCATGATCTGAAGATCAACGATAAGGTTCACTTCATGGGCAAGCAAGAGCGGGTGAATGAGTTGCTGCCGCTGGCCGATCTGATGATGATGCCCAGCGAACTGGAGTCCTTTGGATTGGCGGCGCTGGAGGCGATGGCGTGCAAGGTTCCGGCGATTGCGACGCGCGTGGGCGGTGTGCCGGAACTGATCGACGATGGCGTGACCGGGCTGCTTTATCCGGTGGGTTCGGTCGAAGAGATGGCCGCCGGAGCGGTGAGCCTGCTGAAGGACCGCAACCGGCTGGAAGCAATGCGCGATGCCGGACGCAAGACGGCGCAGAAGCGCTTCTGCTCATCACTCGTAGTGCCGCATTACGTGCGGTACTACGAAAAAGTCCTGGGGTAGGCTAGGGCCTGTCGCCGCCGCCTGAGGTAGTGTTAACAGGCCCTAGCTGCTCTGCTCTGCGGGGTCCGGTTGGAAGGTTGGCGCAAAGCCCAGCTTCTTCCAAAAACTGCGCAGCAAAGCGATGGTTTCCGAAGAGGTGATGACGGTCGTGCGGAGCAGAATTTCTCTGCTGGCGTTGGCGGCTAGAGTATCCGCCTCGGCGGCGATGGCGATGCACTGCTGCGGGCGATAGGTACAACTGGCCAGGTCTGCGATAGAGAGGCGCATGGTGGGCGTGGCGATGACGGCGCGCGGCGGAGCCATGCGATCGAGGAGCCAGAGAATCTCCAGCTTGGATTCCAGCTCATCGGGCACGCAATCGATGACCAGATCGGCCTCGCGCACGGCTTCTTCGATGGTGGAGACGAAGGCGACGCTGGACAATGCCTCGGGGCCGAGTTCGCGGCGAATGAACTCCTGTGCGTGGTGGAGGCTGGCGGGCATCACGTCTTCAAGCAGAACGCGAAAGCCGGCGCGGGCAGCGGCCAGAGCCAGCCAGCGGCCCAGCGGGCCGGCGCCGATGATGGCAACAGTTTCAGGCAACCGGTCGGGATTTGGCGGCCAGGGCTTCGGCGACATCGTTGGCGTTGGGGCTGGCGTGGAGCAGATGCTCGGCGACGCGGAAGCGCTCCTCATCGGAGAGCGTGGGGACGGTGGCCAAGACGCGGCGCAGGGTCACGGCAACGTCGTCAATGTAGTTCATCAGGCGAATGGCTTCTCCAGAGAGCGGCATGGTATTCCTCGAAGGTTAAAGTTTCCCTCTTCATTGTAGGGCGCGGAGGCGTCAAGGGGAAAGGCGGCGGGCAGGAATGCGTGCCCGCAAAACGATATAAGTGAAATCCGGATTACGGAATCCGCTCATAGGGCAGGTAGACAGGCTCCCAGACGTAGGCGCGGAGACGCTCACGCAGGGTTGCGTCGTCAACGGCTTCGGCGGTGCCGTCGGCGATAGCTTGCTTGGCGACGGCTTGGGCGACGACCAGGCTGACCTTGCGGCAATCGGCGATGGGCGGCAGCAATGGCGCGCCGGACGCGACGAGCGCCGGCGAGAGACCGGCCAGGGCTTTGGCGGAGGCCATGATCATTGCATCTGAGACCCGCGTGGAGCGGGAGACGAGAATGCCCAGCGCCAGACCGGGAAAGATGAAGGAGTTGTTCACCTGCGAGATGCGCACCGGCTTGCCATTCACCAAGACAGGATCAAAGGGACTGCCGGTTCCGACCAGAGCGCGGCCCTCGGTCCAGCGCAAGAGGTCGGCGGGTACAGCTTCGGATTTGGATGTGGGATTGGAGAGCGGGAAGATGATGGGCTGAGCGGTGTGCTTGGCCATCTCGCGGACAATCTCCTCGGTGAATGCGCCGGGCTGCGCGGAGACGCCGACCAGTACCGTGACTCCGGCGTTGCGCACCACGTCGAGCAGGCTGATGGCGCAGCGACCGGAGGCAGAGCCGGTCAGCTTCCATCCCGCGACCTCCGCTCTCGTACGCAGCAGCGTCTCCTGGCCGGGGCGGATACCTTCGCAACCTTCGACCAGCAGGCCATAGCGATTGAAGGCAAAGATGCGCTTGCGGGCCTCCGCTTCGCCCAGGCCCTCTTCTTTCATGCGCGCCACCAGCAGATCGCTGATGCCGATGCCGGCCGAACCGGAGCCGAAGATGGCGATGGTCTGTTCCTTGAGCGGCCTGCCAGTGGCGCCGACGGCGGCTAGTAGCGTGCCGGTGGTCACTGCGGCGGTTCCCTGTATGTCGTCGTTGAAGGTGCAGAGCCGGTCACGGTAGCGGCGCAGCAGATTGGCCGCGTTGACGCCGGCAAAATCCTCCCACTGCAAGAGAATATTGGGCCAGCGCCGCTCGACGGCGCTGACAAACTCCTCGATAAACTCGTCATACTCCGGCCCGCGCACGCGTTGATGCTGCCAGCCGATATAGATCGGGTCGTTGAGGCGTTCTTCGTTGTCGGTGCCCACATCGAGCAGAATGGGCAGGCAGTGCTCCGGAGGAATGCCGCCGAGGGCCGTGTAAAGCGCCATCTTGCCGATGGGAATGCCCATGCCGCCCGCGCCCTGATCGCCCAGGCCCAGGATGCGCTCGCCGTCGCTGACAACAATGCAGCGCACATTGTCAAAGCGCGGGTCGGCGAGTATCTCGTCGATGTGGCGCCGCTGCGTGTAGCTGAGAAAGAGGCCGCGGGGCCGGCGCCAGATCTCGCTGAAACGCTGGCAACCCTCGCCCACGGTCGGCGTGTAGACAATGGGCAGCAGCTCTTCGGTGTAATGCTCGATCAGCGAGTAGAAGAGCGTCTCGCAGTTATCCTGCACATCGCGCATATTGCTGTACTTCAGGAAGTTCGTATCGCGCCCGTCCAGCACGCGCTTGCGGCGCTCGCGCTGGTCTTCCAGGGTGCCGATATGGGGCGGCAGCAGGCCATGCAGCCCAAAAGCGGTGCGCTCCTCTTCGCTGAAGGCCGTGCCCTTGTTGAGCCGGGAGTTCAGCAGAAGCTCGATGCCATGAAGGCGGGTGCGTACGACGCTGTTTGCCTGACCAGCCTGAATTTCCTTGCTCATCGCTGTCTCTCCTGAAAGTCGATTGTGAATCGTGATTCGACGCAGAATTCCTTGCCCGGACAAAAGGCAACACTCCATGCTACCAATTGAGGATAGTTTCGGATGTTTTCTGGATCACAGAACCGGTGAATGCGGAAAGGATGATGGGTGCCATGGGTTCAGCAGCGCAACACCCGTATCCTTGAAGTCCTTGACATTACGCGTAACAACGGTCATGCCATGAACCAGCGCGGTGGCGGCGATCAATGCGTCTCGGTAGGCTCTGGGATTGGGAAGCTGTACGGCTGCGCCTCTGAGTGCGACCGGAGTATCAACAACCAGGATGCGCTCGGCAAAGGCAGGAAGCACAAAATCCTCCAACCAAGCGCGAAGGACAGCCCCTTGCTTCCCATCACGGCGCTCCATCAGCAGCGTTCCTAATTCCATTTCCAGAATGCAAATTGAGGAGAGAAACATGGATTCCATAGAAACTTTGTTGGCCCAGGCCGCAACTTGGCGATCAGCTTTACCAATGCTGGCTTTGCGAAATTCGGAGATGACGTTGGTATCAAGAAGGTACATTATGACCAGTCGACCGGTTTGGGGAACTCGCCTCCCATTCGCGGAAACTCAAAATCATCGTCGATTTCTGCCATTTCTGGCATCGCCAACACGTCGAGAATACTTTTCCCTTTGTTTGTAATTTGCTGGTATTCCTTGATCGACAACAGCACATGAGCTGGCCGCCCACGGTCCGTGATAAATACGGGACCCTTGCGGGCAGCTCGCTTAGCTCTGGCAGTGTCCTGGTTGAACTCCCGGCTGGATAGCGTGGTAATCGCCATGTCGTCCTCCCTGTAGGCACGTTGCTACATCATACCACGAACACGCTCTACTCGAACGTCAGCAGCACAACCTCGGAACGGGTTCCCACGCGCATCGGCGGACCCCACGTTCCCGCACCGCTCGATGTATAGACCTGTAAGCCGCCGAAGCGCTGCAAGCCATAGGTGAAGTTGCCGAAGGCGCGGCGCGTGAACCAGGTATAAGGAAAGAGCTGTCCGCCGTGGGTGTGGCCAGAGAGTTGCAGGCTGATGCCCGCCTGCTCGACGATGGGCAGCCGGCTGGGAACGTGGTTGAGCAGAATGCTTGCTCGTTCGCGCTCCAGATGCAGGCTTTGCAGAGTATCGCGCAGCCGGATGGGCGAGCCGGAGCCGCCATAGGCGACGCCGATAATTTGCAGGCCATCCAGGGTGAGCATCTCATCGGAGAGAACGCGAATGCCAATGGCGGTGAGAGATTCTGCGTAATGGGCGGCGTCGCCAAACTCATCGTGGTTGCCAGTCGAGTAGTAAGTGCCCAGAGGCGGGTCGAGCGTGCGGAGTGGCTCGACCAGTTTTTTCGCGCTGTATTTTCCGCCATCGAAGAGGTCGCCGGCGATGAAGACGATCTCCGGTTGAAGTCGGGCGGCCAGCGCGGCAATGCGGCGGCTGAAGCGGGGGCCGTTCATGATGCCCAAATGCAGGTCGCTGAGCAGCAGCCCGGTGCGGCCGCGCCAGGATGCAGGCAATCCGGCAAGCCGGATGGTGATGCGGCGGACGCGGATGCTGCGCGCATTGACCAGGCCGAAGAGACTGACCGCGACGGCCAAGCCGTAGAAGAGACCGGCGAGCAGCGGCCGGTCGGGATGCAGACGAAGAAGCGCCAGCGCCAGATTCGACAGCCTGCAAAGGCAGGCGGCGAGAAAGAAGTAGTTGAGAAATCCGAGCCAGACAGCGGCGATCCAATACAACAGAGTGACCAAGCGACTGGCAAAGTAGAAACCCAGAAAAGCGGCGGGCACGAAGGTGAAGGCGAGCAGAAAGAGTATCAAGCGCAGCGCGAGATCCTGTGCGGCGCTCAGCGGCAGCCAGAAGGCGACCCAGGTCTGATAGAGAAACCAGTGAGCGGCAAGCAGCAGGGCTTGCATCAGTGCGATGCCTACGATGGGCCATGCCTTCAAACCGGTTCTCCTTGCTTCAATTCTTGCACGAGCAGGAAAGTGGGCAGAACAATCTCCGCATTTGTGGTTGAAGCACTGTTGATGAATAGTTCTGCGGGCGTAGCCGTGGCGATCAGGTGTTCCGTCGGGTTTTCGATAGAAGCACCCAACAAAAAATGCAGGCCGGAGCATAAGCCCCGGC
The DNA here is from genome assembly GCA_049587335.1 of Occallatibacter sp. GTDB lineage: Bacteria > Acidobacteriota > Terriglobia > Terriglobales > Acidobacteriaceae > Telmatobacter. Next base: position 7,244 of record JBAVDS010000076.1, read on the forward strand.
CTTCTTCACTCTTTCACTCTTTCACTGCTCTACGGCACAAAGACTCGCAGGCGCACATGCCACTTGGTGCTCTCGCCTGGTTTCAGCGTGATCATGCCCGTATCCATCTTGCCCCACTCCTTGCCGAAGGGATCGGCAAAGTTGTACTGATGCTCGATGGCCACAAAGCTCTTGTTGGGGGGCGCGTACATCTGGATGGTCTTGATCTCCGGAGAGAGGCCCTCGATCTTGACGCCGTAGTGCGCTGCCGGATCGATTACCAGCACGGTCACGACGCCGCCCTTCCAATCGAGATGGCTCCAATTGTCGTCGTAGTAGTTGCTGCCCAGAGGCGTGCCGCCAGGAGCGCGCAGATCGAAGCGGCTTCCGTTGACGTGCAGAAGCTTGCCCGTGGGAAAGACATTGTCGTAGTTATCGACTTCGGCCGCGGTCTCGGCGGGAATCAGGACTGTGGCCTGCGAGCGGTTGCCGGAGGGCAGATTGAAGTAAGGATGCCATGCCAGCGCGAAGGGTTCCGTGGCGCTGCCAACGTTGTGCGCCACGATCGAGGCATCGACAGCATTGGCAGTGAGCGTCACGGTTACGACCAGATCGGTTTTGGAGGGCCAGTGGCCGCCAAAGTCGCCGCCGTGAATCACTCCGACGGCTTGCTCGCCGCCATCGACATTTTTGACGCTGATCTCATCGGTCTTGGCCTTCAGGATCAGCCCATGCATCGCGTGGCGTTCAGCGGTGGGCAGGCCGCCGATGTTGTTGGCGGGCAGAACGAGCGCGCGGCCTTCCCACTCGGTGGCAATCGTTTTTCCGTCGGCGGATAGTTTGCCGCGAATGCGGTTGGGATAGGGAGCGAGGAAGGCTGCGCCGAGCCGGTAGCCCAGATTCCCGAAGCTGTCATCGTCCACGTCAAGCATCTTCTTTGAGCCAGTCAGATCAGGCGAGGCGAGCAGATCGACGTTGCCTTTACCGGGAAAGTTTGCGGTGATCTGAAGTATCTCCATGCCGCGTCCGGGCGCGAGCGTGATGCTGGTGAACTCCGGCTTGGTCGTGCCGGCGGCGGCGCGGGTGAGTTTTACGATGGGTTGGCCGCCGATCTCGGTAGCGGCCTGGGCGTGGCTGGCCAAGACGGCTCCGCCCGTCAGAAAAACCGGAACGGCAAATGGCAAAATGGCAAATGCGCGAGCAATCAGATTCATCACAGATCATCCCCAAATCTATAGTTGAATCCACCGGTGCACGCCGCTGGCGAAGTAACTTCCCGCTCCGTCGTGCAAAATCCAGAGGCGAGGTCATTCTACGCCAGACAGCCCATCGTATGCCTCATGCGAATTATTCCGTCCTCTGTCAGAGTCTTCAATTCTGCAGGAAGATGGTATCGTTAAAGCGATTGACCTGGTAAGGGCGGGTGTAAGTTGAAATTTGTGCTGTGTCTTCGTCTGATGTTGGCTGGAATGGTGATCCTTGCGCTGGCGGCTTTCTGCGCGGCGCAGGACCCGGTCGAAAATGCAAATGCCGTTTGCTCGCAGGCAAACCTCAAGGACGCTGTTCGCGTCGACGGTTACATCTTCCGAAGTTACGAAAATCATGGCAATGATCGATGCTTTGAGGTTCTGCGCGATGGCAAGATCCTCTTCCGCCGCACCAATGATAATGGCGGCTGGTATAAGATCGGCCAGCCTGAGGACAAGGAGTGGAAGATTCCGGCCATCGCAAATGGCACTGACATCACGGGCCGCAGCCATCCGGAGATGATCGTCTCTTCTTACACAGGCGGCGCGCACTGCTGCCTCTTTCACTATCTCTTCGAAGTTGAGCCCAAGTTCAAGCTGCTGGCCACGCTGGATGCCGAGGACGACGATCTCTCTCATTTTGAAGCTCTGGATGCGGATGGCAAGTATTACTATCTGACGGCCGACTGGACTTTTGCCTATTGGTACAGTTCTTTCGCTGGATCGCCCTCCCACTCCGTCGTCCTGCATTATGTGGATGACAGCCATGGCGGCGGCTTTCATCTGGCCTTCGACAAGATGCAGACTCCGGCTCCCACGCCGGAAGAGTGGCAGAAAGCGCTCAACGATGTGCGCAAGGAACTTCAGCTAGACCGGGAGAATAAGGTGAATAATCTCTCCGATCTTCTCTGGCAAGAGGTGATGGACCTGATCTACTCCGGCCACTCCGATCTGGCCTGGAAGTTTCTCGACGAAGCCGGTCCCCTGGCGCAGCAGAAGCCTTACCCAGACCTGGCGGCCTTCTGTTCAACCCTGAAGACCAGTCCTTACTGGACCGATCTCGCGCCCACATTGAAGAACACTCCACCCGCCTGCGCCAACGCCAAGCCCGACCGGGCAAACAAATGAGCCTGCTGCCGAGCCGTAATGTCTTCAAGCCAGCCGTTGCGCGATCGTCTCTTCCAAAATCTCCTGCACCGTCAACGGCACAATGACGACGTGCTCGCGGCGGAAGAACTGGTCGATTTCGCGCAGCGCGTCGCCTGTGAAATCGAAGCCAACCACAAAGCCCTTCTTTCGCTTCGTCCGCAGCATTGCCGCTTCAAAGCTGTCAATATCTGGGCGGCCAATCTTGTCGCGCTGCTTCACCTGAATCGGATACCAGTCGTCCATGAAGTCCAGCTCGCCAGCCTCTTTTCCAGCCGCGGCAGGCTCGGTGCCGACGGGGTAGATGCGCCCATCGATGCCCATATCGCCCACTTGTGTCTTGTTGGGAATTCCGCCCAGTGCGATAACAGCCCAGTTCTCGAACTCGAAGGGCGGAATGGCGCGAAGCTGCTTCTCCGTCCAGGGCAGGTCACGGACAATGAAGCCTCTGCCGCTCAGCCAGAGATTCTCATCCTCGCGCAGCTTGCAAACATCGCGCAGCCGCTTGGCCATCACCCGGCAGGCGGTAGGGGAAATATCAATGCCGATCCATTGCCGGTTCATCGCCTGCGCGGCTACCAATGTGGTGCCACATCCGCAGAAGGCGTCAAGCACAATATCGTTTGGCTTCGACGAGATTTCCAAAATGCGTTCCAGCAACTTCAACGGCTTTTGCGTGGGGTAGCCGAGCCGCTCAACGTCATGACTCTGTATCGGCTTGATGTCATCCCAGACGTCACCGACAGGTACACCCTGACCTTCATCCAGATATCGTTTATAGCGCGGCACAGCGCCCGGCTTCGACTGAATAATCAAGCCCTGATCGTATAACTGCTGCATACTTTCTCGGCTGTATCGCCAATACCGGGTCACACCAAGAAATTCATAATGCGGATTTCCCTTGGATGGCGAGGAGCCGCCTGGCGCGCACAAGTCACCGAGCTGGTAGCGCCGTCCCGTCCCAGGTTCTATGTGCTTATAGAATTTATCGAGGTAGCTTTCATCATATTCGCGGAATAAATGTTTGAAATTGTAGTTGCTGTCTCCTCCGCTGTAGAGAAACAACGTATCGTGGACCCGACCCAGATGTTTGGAGCCCTGCTTGGCGTCATTGTGGGATGATTGACGTTTCCAGATGATCTCGTTGATGAAGTTCTTCTCCCCGAATATCTGGTCCAGCATCACCTTGACGTAATGGCTGGCGTGCCAATCGCAATGGCAATAAAAGCTGCCCGTCTTCTTCAGAACCCGCGACAGCTCCACGCAGCGCGGCCGCATGAACTCGATATACGCCCGCGTCGATTCGTGGCGATCCTCGAAGGCTCGCTTCTCCTTCGTCTCACCCCAGAAAATCTCATAGGTCCGGTTGGAGTTGAAGGGCGGATCGATATAAATCAGGTCGATCGAACCGTCGGGCAGCTTGCGGAGCTGCTCCAGATTGTCGCCGCAGTAGACGACGCGCGTATCCAGAAGTGAGGAGGGCTTGGCCATTTCTACCCATAGCTTACAATGGCAAGGCTTCCTCTGGCTCAATTACGTTCTGCGCGGATCGCCGTCTGGCCCTTGCGCTCTGTGGCCTGGATCACATTTCATCGTACCCTCGGCGGGTGTACACTGCCGTTCGTTGTTTCAGAGACTGAACCATGCCCGTTGAAGAAGCCCGCTGCACCTTGAGCTATACGCGCGGTCCCAGCCGCCCTCTCCTTGATCTGACCATCGGCAGCCTGCTGGAGCGCACCGCCAGCCGCTATCCCGACCGACTTGCCGTCGCCTCCTGCCATCAGGGCAAGCGCCTCACCTGGGCCGAGCTGAGCGCCCAGGCCGACTGCGTCGCCCGCGGACTCTGGTCGCTGGGCATTCGCAAGGGCGACCGCGTGGGGCTTTGGTCCACCAACTGCATCGAGTGGGTGATGATGCACATGGGCTGTGCCCGCGCCGGCGTGGCGCTGGTCAACGTGAACCCGGCCTATCGCTCCCACGAGCTGCAATTTACCCTGGAACGCTCGCGCATGAAGGCGCTTTTTCTCTGGCATAAAGACAAGCACGCCGACTATGAGGAGATTCTGGGCCGCGCGCGGCATGGCCTCGATCTGGAGCTAGAACACACCATCTATTTCGACACGCCGGAGTGGCCGGCGCTGCTCGACGCCGAGGGCCGCCTGCCCGATCATGTCGATGCTGAGGAGATTGCCGACATCCAGTACACCAGCGGGACGACAGGACTGCCCAAGGGTGTGCTGCTGACCCATCGCAATGTCGTCAACAACGGGCAGTTTCTCGCCCAGGGCTTCCATTACACCGAGCAGGACAAGATCGTCGTGCCGGTGCCGCTCTTCCACTGTTACGGCTGCGTGATTGGCACCATGACGGCGCTGAATACAGGCGCAGCGCTGGTCCTGCCCAACTGGACCTTCGACCCGCGCGCCACGCTGAAGGCCATTCACGATGAGCGCGCAACCTCGGTCTACGGCGTGCCGGCGATGTACGTAGCCGAGTTCGCGCTGCCCGATTTCTCCAGCTATGACCTGACCAGCCTGCGCACCGGCATGATGAGCGGCGCGCCCTGCCCCGTCGAGTTGATGAAGCGCGTCCTCACCGAGATGCACATCGGCGAACTGGTCATCGCCTACGGCCAGACCGAGACCTCGCCGGTGACCACAATGTCCGACGCCTCCGACCCCATTGAGATTCGCGTCAAGACCGTCGGCCGCGCCATGCCGCAGACCGATCTTAAAATCGTCTCCAGAGTGACCGGTGAGACTGTGCCCATCGGCGAACAGGGCGAGATCTGCATTCGCGGCTACGCGCTGATGAAGGGCTACGACGGCGATCCGGAGGCCACGGCACAGGTGATCCGCGAGGACGGCTGGCTGCATACCGGCGACCTGGGAATCCTCCATGAGGACGGCTGCATTCACCTCACCGGCCGCTCACGCGACGTGATTATCCGCGGCGGAGAGAATATCTATCCTCGCGAGGTCGAGGAGTTCCTTTACACGCACCCCAAGGTCGGCGAGGCGCAGGTCGTCGGCATTCCCAATGCGCGACTCGGCGAGATCGTTGCCGCCTGGGTTCGCCTGAAGCCGGGCGTCGAGGCCACTGAAGAAGAGATCAAGGAATTTTGCAAAGGCCAGATCGCCTACTACAAAATCCCCGAGCATATCCGCTTTGTCACCGAATTCCCGGCCACGCTCAGCGGCAAGATTCAGAAGTACAAGATACGCGACTTTGAGATCGAGGCGCGCGGTTTGCAGCAGGTGGCCAACGCGGCCACGGCATAGGGAACAATTAACGGCAAATGAACCTTGTCTACTGGGGTGGAAGCCACAGGGACGGTGCTCATCTTCCCCATTTCTTCGCTGGTTGCCATTGCCGGACACCCGGTCCGCGCCGCTCTTCTCTCCTCAATATGGGAGAAATTGGCACTCTGGCGCTGTTGTGCTGGTCGATGCCGATACGCCTAGGTATCTCATTTTCCGGGAGTGAGTGGGCAAACAGTACCCAATCCCACTTTTTTCGCTTATGCTGTTAAAACATCCTTACTTGCTGCGGCAGGCCTAACACAAATCCTTATGAATCCAGTCGCTTTTGCGGTTGACGATCTTCGGGAGCAGTATACGCGCGAGATGGCGCTCGTCCGCCAGACCTGTGAGCGCACCGGTGATGGCACCGCCGCCATCCGCCGCCGCTCGGCGGTTGTCGACCGTATCCTGATTGAAATGTGGCGCCGCGCCTTTGCCGGTGAGCCGGTTCAGAATGCCGCTCTGCTCGCGCTGGGAGGCTATGGACGCAAGGATCTCTTTCCCTACTCCGACATCGATGTGCTTTTCGCCTTCGCCGACGACAAATCCGAGGCCAGCTCGAAGGACGCCATCCGCACCATCATTCAGGGAATGTGGGACATCGGTCTGCGCGCCAGCCCTTGCTCTCGTACCCTCAAGGAAGCCGGCCGCTTCGATCCCGACAACCTCGAATTCACCCTGGCCACGCTTGACCACCGCTTCCTCGCCGGACACTTTCCTCTCTACCAGCAGATTCACCAGAGCGTCTTTCCTGGCCTCTGTCTCAGCGAGTGGAATACGATCACGCAAAAGCTCGGCGAGATCGCCCGCGCCCGCCACGCCAAATTCGGCAACACCATCTTCCACCTCGAACCCAATCTCAAGGACTGTCCCGGCGGATTGCGCGACTACAGCCTGGCCGTCTGGTTCGCTCTTCTCTTCCATCTCAAGGAGACCAAGGAGTGGCCCCGCCATCGCGGCGGCGTCTTCCAGAGCGCCCGAGGCGACGCTGAGGCAGCCTTTGATTTTCTGGCGGCCGCTCGATGTTTTCTCCACTTCCGCCACGGCCGTGACGACAATACCCTCGACTGGCAGTCGCAGGATGAGGCGGCGGCCAACTCCATCGGCCTGGAAACGCGCGGCACCGCCGATCCGGCCTACTGGATGCGGACTTACTATCGCCATGCCCGCGTCATCTATCGCCGCGCCGCGCTGTTGATGGAGCATCTGCCTGCCCCGGTCAGCTTTTATAAGCAATTCCGCCGCCGCCGCACTCCCATCGCCGGAACCGACTTCATCCTCGATCAAGGACGCATCGACATCGCACCTGGCGCGCAGTTCAGCGACACCAGTGCCATTCTGCGCATCTTTTCGCTGATGGCCACACACGGCTACGCGCTCTCCCAGGCCGCCGAGGACCGCATCACAGACGCCTTGCCCGCTCTTGCGATTCACATTCCCGAAGGGCCATATCTCTGGAACGCGCTGCGCGAGATCCTCCTCGGACCCCACGCGGCTCATGCTTTGCGCACGATGCACGCCCTCGGCATTCTGGAGATGCTGATCCCGGAGTTCCACGGCATCGACGCCCTGGTGATTCGCGACAGTTATCACCGCTACACCGTCGATGAGCACACCTTCCTCACCATCGACAACGTGCACAGCCTCCGCCAGCCTGCTAACGAATACGAGCAGCGCCTCGCGCAGCTTCTACCGGAGATCGACCGTATGGATCTCTTCCTGCTGACGCTGCTGCTGCACGATACCGGCAAGGCCCGCCGCAATGAGGAGCACGTAGGCCCCAGCATCGAATTGGCGGATGCCCTGCTCGCACGCCTCGAATTCGACGGCGAAGAGCGCGAGGCCGTCATTCAGCTCATCCGCCTGCACATCGAAATGTCCAACGCTCTGCGCCGAGACATCTTCGATCTCGAAAATGTCCGCGGCTTCGCAGAAAAGGTGGGCAGTCCGCAGATCCTCAAAATGCTCACACTATTGACCTTTGCCGACGTCAAGGCCGTCAATCCCGACGCCCTTACGCCCTGGAAGGCCGAGAACCTATGGCAGCTTTACATGGCCACCGCCAACTTCATGGACCGCTCCGTCGACGAGGTACGCTATCACGCCGCCATCGATCCGACGCTGCTCAACCGCCTCCGCTCCATGGTTCCCGCCGCGCAGCACGATGAGCTGAAGCGCTTTCTCGAAGGCCTGCCCCAGCGCTATCTGCAAACCCGCCTGCCTGAACAGATTCGCAACCACTTCCAGATGGCCGCCAAGCTCGACGAGGACTCCGTACAGCTCGACCTGCGTCCGCATCGCCAACTCTACGATCTGACTGTCATTACCCGCGACCGTGGCCGCCTCTTCGCCGATGTCGCCGGAGCCCTGGCCGCATGGGGCATGAATATCGTCAAAGCCGGAGCCTTCTCCAACGATGCTGGTGTCATCGTGGACAGCTTCCACTTCACCGACGTCTTCCGCACTCTCGAACTCAACCCCTCCGAGAAGGACCGCTTTCTTGCCTACCTTCACGACGTGGTCGCCCTCAAGGTGCCCGTCGAGCAGATGCTCGAAGCCCGCCGCCACTTGAACCATCCATCCAACTTGAAGGTCGAAGTTCCCACCCGCCTGGAGTTCGACTCGGAATCCTCCACTCACTCCACCATCCTGCAAGTCGTGGCCCAGGATCTGCCCGGCCTTCTCCGTCAGATCGCTCTCACCCTCAGCACCAACCAGTGCAATATCAAGGTCGCCCTCATCGACACGGAAGGCGAGACCGCCATCGACGTCTTCTATCTCACCAGCCACGATGCCAAGCTAAGCCAGGAAGCCCAGCAGACCCTCGCCAAAGACCTCACTGTCGCCCTGAACGCCCTGCGCCTTCCTACCACCGTCTGAAGCCGGTGGCCGTTGTGACTGTTCTGTGCAGCTTGCATTCCAAGAAATGCCGGCCAAATCACATCAACGGCATCGAGAGCTTTTGGAGCTTTGCCAAGCGCGCCTGACGAAGTTTCACGGCGTGAGCAAAAGCACCTTTCCGCTCCATCTGAAAGAAACAGAATTTTGCTTCAATCACCGAAATGATGACCTCTACAAAGTGCTACTATCCCGCTTGAGAAAGAACCCGCTCTGAGATCCTTTTCTTCCTAAGCCCCTATTTATTTTCAGCCCTGTTTCTATGCAGATAATTAAAGCAATTGAGAGAATGCAATAGTGTTTGAACGACATACACGCAAAGCCATATCAATGATATGAGATTTCAACAATCAGACGAAATCAACTGTTGCAGATTATTTCCTGCAGCCGTCGTTCACTGTTTCACTTGTTCACTGTTTCACGCTCTTCCTGCAAACTCCCGTGTCTCAGTGAAGACCTTCACCTTTTCGCCCACCTGAATATAGAGCGGCGCTTTGATCTCCAAGCCTGTCTGGAGCCGAGCGAGCTTGGTGACGTTGCCGCTGGTGTCGCCGCGCGCTCCCGGCTCGGTGTACTCAACCTCCAACTCAACCTTCTCCGGCAACTGCAAGCCGATGGGGTTGCCGTTGAATTTGTGCAGTTGAATGATCGCGCCCTCAACCAGCAACTCCAGCGCGTTGCCCACCATGTCGCTGTTGAGCGTATGCGTCTCGAAGCTCTCCTGGTCCATGAAGTGCGAGCCTTCAGCGTCCGAGTAAAGGTAAGAGGCCTCGACCAGCTCCAAGTCTGGCTCCTTGAACTTATCGCCTGCCTTGAAGGTCTTGTCGAAAACTGCGCGTGTCAGCAGGTTGCGCATCTTCAGCCTGACCAGCGTCTGGCCGCCGCGCGCCGTGGGCGTTGAAACCTCGGCATCCATGCAGTAGTACGGTGTGTTCTCAAACTCGAAGTACATCTTGCGCTTTACGGTAATCGCTTCCAACAATGCGGCCATACGTTCCTCAAACACTCATGCATTCGCCGCCAGAAAGATCCTTTGGGCGCTCCCGCGGCTTCCTCTCCATTATAGGGTGAGGCCTCTGCCAGTGGATTGGTTTGCTGGCTTTGCCGCCTAGATTGCAAGCATGGCTGCGGCCATATGACCTACAACGGCAGCCCAAGTGTATTGCCGCAAGGCCAGCTCGCGTCCCTGCCGGCCCATGACGGCAAGCTGGCTGGGATCGGAGAGCAGTGCGGCCAGCTTCGCCGCCAGGCCGTCGACAGAATCCCTGGGAACAAGATCGCCATTCACGCCGGGACGCACGGTTTCGCGCAGCGCCCATCCGTCGGTAACCAGGCAGGGAAGCTGGTAGAGCATCGCTTCGAGTGGCGCAATTCCGAAGGGTTCGTAGAGCGAGGGCAGAACGAAGAGCGTGGAGTCGCGGAAGAGAGACTCCAGTTTCTGCTTCTGATCCGAATTGGCTTTGGAGAGATGCCCGTGAAAGACAACGCCGCTGGGCAGATCGTCGAGCTTCGCCGGCCCAACGATGTGCAGCTCCGCGGCCGGCAGCGTCTTGCGCAGGATACGAAAGGCCTGCAGCAGTTGCGGGCCTCCCTTGCGAACAAATTCCGTACCGATAAAGAGAATGCGGGGCGCAGTGTACTCCTTATGCGGGTTTTCGGCGGGAAAATCGCTAAGATTGATGCCCGCGCCAACATTGAAGACGCGCCCTGCGGGAACGCGGTAATCCGAGATGAAAGACTGGCGCACATACTCGCTCATTGTGAAGATCGCAGTCATTTGCCCGGCCACGCGCTCCTCATAGCGAAGAGATTGATCGATGCGCTTCCGCGAAACTCCCTCGAAGCCGAAGCCGCTCTGGAGCCTCACGCACAGGTTTCCATCGTGATACGAGATGCATTTCTTGTCGGGAAAGACATCGGGAAGCGAGAACATATGACCGGTCTGAAGCAAGATGGGAGCGGTATCGCCGGCGTGAATGGCAGCTTGAGAAAGCGCGTGCCGGTAAGCGGGATCGTAATAGTAATGCGTGCGCCAAACCGAGCGGACTGGGTTGAAGTTCTTGGCCAGCAAAAAGCTGTTGTGCAAGCGCGGCACCTTGATGCCGACGGCGCGATCGAGCATTCCGGCTTGCTTCATTGCCTCCAGCAAGAACAGGCCGCTGCCCGACCAGGTCTTGGGTGAAGTGGGGTCCGCGCCGACATTTCCGCCGAAAAATACCGTCACTTTTGACACAACGATCCCCCCTTTCTCTTCAACCCGCGGAGATTCTCACTGCGCGAAAGCTCCTGCCGCGAATGAAGCGTTGAGAGTGAGCTTGGTCAGATTCAGGATGGCAAGGCCGCTGGCTTTCATTTGATCCAGAGCCGCTGGCGCGGGCTTTTGCGCAATCACCAGTGTGTCGGAGGAGGCGATCAGTTCATCCAGGCTGCGCGTCATCAGTCTGCCGATGTGTGGCAATGCCGAGACGACAAAGCTGAGATTGCTGCCATAGATTTCGTCGAGTTGAATATGCGGATCGTAAATCTTCACGGCTCTGCCCTTGCCGATCAGGTGCTCGATGACCGTAACCACCGGACTCTCGCGCAGATCGTCGGTATCTTCCTTGAAGGCAAGGCCGAAGATGCCAATCCGCTTTCCCGGCAGCTCCAGCACCTCCTGGATGCTGCGCTTGAGGTGCGCGTCATTGGAGGGCAAAACCGATTCAAGCAGCGGCAGCTTCACATCCAGCCGCGAGGCGCGAAAGGTCAGTGCGCGCAGGTCCTTGGGCAGGCACGATCCGCCAAATGCAAAGCCCGGTTTGAGATAAGCGGCAGAGATATTCAGCTTGGTGTCCCGGCACATGGTCGCCATCACCTGTTCGGGATCAACTCCCAGCCGGGAGGCAAGCGAACCAATCTCATTGGCAAATCCGATCTTCACCGCATGAAAGGCATTGCACGCGTACTTGATCATCTCCGCGGTGCGCAAGGAGACAAGAGAAACTTCACCCGGCAACTCGTCGTATAACTCCGCTACAGCTCGCGCCGCCCCTTCCGAACTTCCGCCGACTACCAGCAAGGAGGGTTCCATGAAATCCTTCACCGCGGTGCCTTCGCGCAGAAACTCCGGATTGGAGACAATCTCCACATCATTTCTGCGGGAAAAGACAGTCTCCAGAAGGCTCTCGCAGCTTCCCGGAAAGACGGTACTGCGCACGGTGACAATCAGAGGCTTGCTTCTTGGCCGGAGAAGAAGCGCTATATCGTCGCAGACCCGTCGCAGATGGCTGAGATCGATATTTCCATTCGCCTGGGAGGGAGTGCCGACGCAGAGCATGACGACATCCGCAGCAGCCAGCGCATCATTATTCAGCGGGCCAGCCTTCAACCGTCCTGCCGTCACGTTTCTTTGAATCAGTTCATCCAGCCCCGCTTCAAAAAATGGAGACTGCGCCTTCTGCACCGCTTCCACTTTGTTCATGTCCCGGTCGACGCCGAGCACGCTGTGTCCGATCTCAGCCAGACACGCAGCGCTCACGCAGCCAACGTATCCCAATCCCATGACAATCACATTCTGCTTGGAACTCATGCTCTTGCGCGCGACCTCACACGAGGGGAGTTTATCATGGAAGTGCGGTCGGCCATCAAAACAGACTATTCCGCTGGCGAGGAGCTTTCCCGCAATCATGAAGATACTTTGGATCTGTCCCTTCTTCCTGCATCCCACCGATCGCGGAGCGCAGATTCGCACCCTCGGCACACTCAAGGAATTGCACCAGCGCCATGAGATTCACTTTGCCGCGCTGAACGATCCGCGCAATATCGAAGGGCCGCAGCGAAGCTCGGAGTACGCAAGCCGCAGTTATTGCGTCGCGCACTCGGCTCCCAATCGAAGATCGCTTGGCATCCTGCCTCAGCTTGCTGCCAGCATCGTGAATCCCATCCCCTTGGCCGTCTCCCGCTATGCCTCTGGCAAGCTCAAGCGAAAGCTGCAAACATTGATCGAAAGCGAGCGCTACGATTGCATCGTCTGCGATTTTCTTGCGGCGGCTCCCAATCTTGGAAATATGAAGCAAAGCGTCCTCTTTCAGCACAACGTTGAAACAACCATCTGGGAACGGCACGTTGAGCAATGCTCCTCTTTGATAAAGAAGATGTTTTTTAAGATGCAGGCCCGGAAGATGGAGGCTTATGAGAGAAGAATCTGCCGGAGCGCGAAGTATGTGATTGCGGTTTCGGAGATCGACGCCTGGAGAATGAAGCGAATGTTTGAATTCGAAACCGTCACCAGCGTTCCGACAGGCGTCGATGTAGAGTACTTTGCTCCCCGCGGCCAGTCTCCCTTTCTCTCCGAGCTGGTCTTTTGCGGATCGATGGATTGGCTGCCGAATGTGGATGCGGTGGAATACTTTCTCTCCGAGATTTTTCCCTTGATTCGCAAGCAACTGCCCGGCGCGGCCTTTACTATCGCGGGGCGCTCGCCCGATGCGCGGGTTATCAAGGCGGCGCATGGTATTGCCGGTGTCCGCGTGACCGGTAAGGTGGACGATATGCGGCCCTATCTTTGGGGCGCAAAGATTTCCATCGTTCCCATCCGTATCGGCGGCGGAACCCGCTTGAAGATCTATGAGTGCATGGCGGCTGGAGTTCCAGTCGTCTCCACCACCATTGGCGCGGAGGGGCTGCGCTGCCACGACGGCGAGGATATCGTGATTGCCGACGATCCGCGCAGCTTTGCCGGCGCCTGCGTCCGCCTGCTCACAGACGATGCGGCGCGGCGCGCGATCGCGCACAATGCGCTCAACCGCGCACAAAGCGAACTTTCCTGGAAGGCGGTCAGCCGCGTCTTCGAGAGCATCCTGGAGAGAAACCGGATCTCTCCCAACCGGGCGATTCAGAAGGCTGAACGATGAGAATTGCGGTTGTCTCCCGGTATTTTCCCAGCTCGGCGGAGCCCTGGCAGGGCCGCTCGGCCTACCAGACTCTGCGCGTGATGGCGCGCAAGGCGGATCTGCGCGTCTTTTATCCCAATGCCAACTATCCCGTCCCGCTCAATCCGCGCAGCCGGAGTTACACAAAGCTCGACGCATCGTTCAGCGTGCCCGATGTGCGCGTCAGCTATTACGACTATTTTGCGCTTCCCTTGCTCTCTCGCCCGTTCAACGGCTGGAGCGCTGCCCGCGCCCTGCTTGCTCCCATTCGCGCCTTTGCCCCCGATCTCATCTTGGGCTACTTTCTCTATCCTGAAGGCTATGCCGCACTGAAGATCGCCAGGACTCTGGGAGTTCCCGTTGTCGTCAAGAGCATTGGCTCCGATATCAACCGGATATGCGATCCGATCTCGGAGATGCAGACGTGCACGGTCTTGCGCGAGGCCGATTTTGTGGTTACCGTCAGTGACGATCTGCGCAGCAAGGCGATTGTCATGGGCGCTTCGCCGGAGAGGACGCGCGCCATCGTCAACGGCATCGATCCCTCGGTCTTTTATCCACGAGATCGCGAGCAGGCGCGGCAGAAACTCGGCATCGATCCCGTCGCCGAAGCGGTCGTGTACATCGGCCGCATGGACGTGAAGAAGGGGCTTCGCGAGCTGGTCGAAGCGGCGGCCTCGCTGCATAGCGAGCGGCCCAGGATGCATATCTATCTGGTTGGCGAAGGCGTGGACAGGCCGCAGATCGAGAGCGCCATTCAGGCCAGGAATGCCTCTGCATATATTCATGCGCTGCGTGCCTGCGACTTCGACGAGGTCGCGCTCTGGATGGCTGCTGCCGATCTGGTCACACTGCCCAGTTACATGGAGGGTTATCCCAACGTGGTGATCGAGGCGCTGGCCAGCGGCCGTCCGGTCGTCGCCACGCGCGTCGGCGGCATTCCGGAGATTCTCGACGATTCATGCGGATGCCTGATACCTCCACGCGACTCCGCGGCGCTGGCTCAGGCTCTTGCTTCGGTTCTCAACCGTGGCTGGGACGCCAGGGCCATCTCCGCAGGCCATAGCCGCAGTTGGGAGACCGTCACGGAGGAACTGTTTGCCGCCTTTGAAACCATAGTGCCCGTGCGTGAGGAAGCCCGCGGATGAGCGCCTTGCGCAAACTTCTCCGGCTTTTTGGCCGCCTGCTTGCAGCTATCGGTTTTGTCACTGTGCTGGTAATCTGCACGCCCATTGTTGGGTGGTGGGCGCGGGCCTATGCCGGTCCCATCCGCCAGCCCAAAGGCGATGTCCTCATTCTGCTCAGCGCGGCAGCCGACGACGAGTATGGCGGCATCTCCTACTCATCCTACTGGCGCGCCCGTCAGGCCCTTTACGCCTGGCAGAACGGCGGCTTCAAAACTATCCTGATCTGCGGCGCGGGCGATCCGGGAATTCGCAATTACTTGATCGCTGTAGGCATCCCTGGAAGCGCCATCGTCACGGAGCCGCGCTCAGTGAGCACTCGCGAAAATGCCATCGAAACGGCGCGCCTGCTTCCATTCATCCCGGGCAGAAAGGTACTGCTCACCAGCGACTATCACATCTTTCGCGCGCTGCGCGTCTTCCGCAAACTCGGCATCGACGCCGCCCCCATGGCGGTTCCCGATCTGCTCCACGCCACGGAACATTGGAACGGACGCTTCCCCGCCTTTGAAACGATGGTCTGCGAATCCGCAAAAATCGTCTATTACTTCTTTCGCGGATGGATGTAAGATCGCCGCTTTAATCCGCCTACGCCGGATTCGTCTTCTTCGCCGGAGCCATACTCTGTGAAAGCGGCTTTGGCCGTCCCTCTGTCGCGCTTCCAACTTGCGCCTCCTGCAGCTTGTAGAGCAGCGACCTGTAACTGATCTTCAACCACTGAGCCGTCTTCCGCCGGCTCCAGCCATTCGCCTCCAGAACCTTGAGAATGATCTGCTGCTCCAGCTCCTGCGTGGCGGCGCGGGTAATCTTCTTCAGCGATACGGGATTGCTGAGATCGATCTCCGTCTTCAGCAAGGCCGGAGCAGCCACTGCCGACGGAACCAGCTCTGCCACCAGAGACTCTTCGCTGCCGATCAGAACATAACTGCGAATCAGGTTTTCCAGTTGCCGGATATTGCCGGGCCAATCGTAGCGCTCCATCATGCGCAACAACTCGCGCGAGAGCGGCTTGGGGCTGTGCCGGAAGGCCTTCGAGTGTAGATGGATGAAGTAGTCGATCAGCATCGGCAGGTCCACGCTCCGCTGCCGCAGCGGCGGCAACTCGATCGTCACGGCATTGATGCGATAGAGGAAATCCAGCCGGAAGCTGCCGTCCCCGGTCTGCTGGCGCAGATTGCCGCTGGCCGCGCTCACCAGCCGCGTCGTCACCCGCCGCAACTCCTGTCCGCCCACGCGCATGAAGCTGCCGTCCTGAAGCATCTGCAGCAGTTTGGCCTGGACGGACAGATCCAGATCCCCGATCTCGTCCAGAAACAGCGTGCCCATGTGGGCCTGCTCCACACGTCCCCGCTTGGTCGCGTAGGCGCCCGTGAAGGCTCCCTTTTCATAGCCAAAAAGCTCAGACTCGATCAAGGTGTGCGGGATCGCCGGACAGGCCACCTTCACCCAGGCGCCCTTCGAGAAATTCGAGTGCCCATGTAGCAGCTTGGCGAAGATCTCCTTGCCCGTGCCGCTCTCGCCCTGCAAAAGCACCGGAACATCCGTCGCCGCCACCCGCTCCAGCTTCTCGCGCGCTGCGGCCATCCCTGCGGATTTGCCGAAGATCACCTCCATCGGTGGCAGATCGCGGAGTTCAGCGGATTCAGGTTTGCGCGCCATCGGCAATTTCGTCCTGCTGGTTCAGAGTTGGATCGATTCTCTTGTATGCAACTCCCCGGCCAAACTCGATCGCAGCCGCTCCTGCCGGGTCCGCTACGGCTGTATCGCCGTGCTTTTCGCGCAATACCCTCCGGACCACTTCAGCAAACCGGATGAGGATATGAAAAATTTTGCACATCATAGCGAATGAATTACCACTTTTTAGTGGTACTATGGTGAGCAAGCGGCATTTGTTTTGTGATCTGGGCGCGATCCCCGTCTTCTTTTATCTGCCTGACCCCAGCTTCCGCGAAGTGTGTGCCGTACTCCTCTGGAAATCGCGGTGAGAACCGTTCAGCGATCTTGTTCCTGTTCCCACAGGTGAGGAGGTCAGCTCCGGATGAGCGGTCCTGAAGCGGAGGAAGATTCCAGGATGATGAGTACTCCACCAGGAGAGTCGATGAAGACGAAGAGCAAGCGCCGCCTTCACATTGCGGCTCTGGATCCTGATCCCGCCATCCTGAAATATCTTCATCGCATCCTTGCCGACCGCTACTCCATGAGCCTCTTTACCGGGGCCGATGAGCTGATGAGCAGCTTGAAGCAGCCGCCCGCGCCCGAATTGCTGCTGATGGACTGGCACATTGCCGAAGACTTCACCGGCCAGCGTGCGCTCGACTTGCTGGCCGAGCTGCGCGCCGTGAGTCCGTCGCTGCCCGTCATTCTAATGGCCTGTTCCGCGGAGTTGAAGGAGGTGGTGGCGGCTACGCGCATGGGCGCCTCCGACATTGTCCTCAAGCCCTTCAGAAAAGCCGACATCGACCAGGCCGTGCAGCAGTGCCTCAAGGAGAGCGACGGCCACGCAGCCGAAGAGGATGACGAGAGCAAGGAAATCCTCCTCGATGAGAACACATCGTTTGTCCGCGCCAGCAAGCGCATGAGGGAGATCGAGTCCCAGTGCCGCCTGGTTGCCCGCGCTGACATTCCGGTCCTGATCCTCGGTGAGAGCGGAACCGGCAAGGAGGTCGCCACTCTCTTCATCCACAAGATGTCGGCCCGCAGCCATCGCAACTTCATGAAGGTCAACTGCGCCGCAATGCCCGCGGACCTGCTGGAGAGCGAGCTCTTCGGCTATGAGCCGGGCGCATTCACCGGAGCGGTCAAGGCGAAGCCGGGCAAGTTCGAAATCTGCAACAACGGAACCATCTTCCTCGATGAGATCGGCGAGATGCCGGCCGTCTTGCAGGCCAAGCTCCTCCAGGTCCTTCAGGATGGCAGCTTCTCCCGACTGGGCAGCCGCTCCAGCGTCAAAGTCGATGTCCGCGTGATTGCCGCCACTAATATCGACATCAAGGCGGCCATCGCGCAGAAGAGCTTCCGCGAAGATCTCTACTACCGCCTCAACGGCTTCACCCTGAAGATGCCGCCGCTGCGCGAGCGCATGGAAGAGATTCCCGTCCTTGCTCAGCACTTCATGCGCAAGGTGGCAGCCAAGTACGAGCGCGATCCCCTGCCGCTCTCACCGGCGCTGATGAATGCGCTCGGCAGCTTCTCCTGGCCGGGAAATCTCCGTGAATTGGAGAATGTCATCAAGCGCTACCTCATCCTGGCGGACGAACAGGCGATCATCGACGAGTTGATTCCCCGCCAGAGCGCGGAGTCGGCGGCTGCAGAGGCGCTGGGCGCGGACGGCAACGGCAGCCTCAAACATATGGTGCGGAATTTGAAGGATGGCGCCGAATCTGCCGCCATCGCAAAATCGTTGGAGGGAACGGGATGGAACCGCAAGGCAGCGGCAAACGATCTAAAAATCAGCTACAAGGCTCTGCTCTACAAGATCAAACAGTACAATCTCGTTCCGCCGCAAAAGCTGGCCGTTCCCAGCCTCAAACACAAGGAGTGACTCCGCCCGCCGCCGGCTCCGCCATACCGCGCTCAGAGAAGGTAGTCATCCAGTTCGGCGACAGAACCATCAAAGGATACCTCGACTCGCCAACCTGGAATACGATGGAGGAGCTGCTGAGCCACGCTCCCCACTCTTCACCGGAGGCCTTCCGCGTCCGCTCTGTCGATTCCGATTCGGTCGTGGAGATCTCCGCTTCGGAGATCAAGGCTGTTTTCTATGTCAACAGCTTCGTGGGCAACTCCGAGCACGAGCATCTCAACTTCCATACCCGCGCTCCCATCGTGCATGGAATCTGGATGCGCTTGCAGTTTCTCGACGGTGAAGTCATGGAGGGGATCGTCTATAACTCCATCCGCTATCTCGTCGATCCCGGCTTCTTCCTGCTGCCCACCGATCCGGATAGCAATAACCGCCTTGTTTATGTGCGCAAGAGCTGGCTGGCCGACCATCGCGTCCTCGGTATGCGCAAACTCTAGGAAGTGATCATCCGGAGTGAAGCTGAAGCTCTTCCATTGAGATACTCTGTGCAGTGAGGGGCGCAATTGGGAGAGCAGCACACCAGCAGCGAAACGCCGCTCCCTGGCCTGAGCCGGGAGCACGCGCGCGCATTGGCAATCGAGGCTGGCTTCTCCAACGCCGGTCTGGTCGCAATTCCCCATATCAATCAGCAACGGGATGCGGCGCGCTTCGAGGAGTGGCTTCAGCAGGGACGGGCCGGAGGGATGCAGTATCTGGCGAGAAGCGGCGAGGAGGGTCAACCGCTACGCGCCCGCCTCTCCCATGCCTTTCCCTGGGCGCGTTCGGTGCTGGTCTGCTGGGCAAATTACAACAGCTCGCAGCCTCGCTCCATCGATCCAGCCGCCGAAGGCGCGGGCTGGATCGCCCGCTATGCCTGGTCCGGAAAAGTGGACGCGCAGGGTGAGCGGCCCAGCGACTATCACAAGGTCCTTCTCAAGCGGATGAAGACGGTCGAAACCAGGCTGCACGAAAACTTCGGCGCATTTCTTGCGCGGGCCTTTGTCGATACCGGGCCGCTCGTCGAGAGAAGTCTGGCGGAGGCCGCCGGTCTCGGCTGGACAGGGAAGAATACCTGTCTGATCCATCCCAAGCTGGGGTCCTATGGATTTCTCGCCGTGTTGTTGACTTCTCTGGACACGGAGCCGGAAGAAGCGCCTGCCGCGTCGCTGCCCGACCGCTGCGGAAGCTGCCGCCGCTGCCTGGAGGCCTGTCCAACCGGCGCGCTGACCGCTCCCTACCAGATGGATGCAACCCGCTGCATTGCGTATCTGACCATCGAGCACCGCGGAACGATCGAGCCGGAGCTGATGGGCGGCATGGGGCGGCAGCTCTTCGGCTGCGACATCTGCCAGGAGGTTTGCCCATGGAATCGCAAGGCTCCCATCGCCGCCGACCCAGAGCTGACTCCGCGCCAAGTGCTGGTCAACCCGGCCCTCGATTGGCTGGCGGCGCTCGATGAGCCGGAGTTCGAAGGCCTCTTCAACGGATCGCCTGTGCGCAGGACGGGTTTCTTCGGCTTCAAACGCAATCTGGCGATTGCGATCGGCAATAGCGGCTTGAGCCGCTTCTCCAAACGGCTGGAGGAATGGGCAGGCGCGGGCGATGCAGGATTGCGTGCCGCCGCGCGCTGGGCGCTCGAAAAGCTGAAAGACTCCCGCTGAGACGATGGCGGCCTTCTGGCGCAATCAAACAATCCGTTGCCCATTCACCACCGAGCCAACCAGTCTTCCCACTCGGTCCAGGGCCACAAGATTCGCTGGCTGGCCCACGGCGAGCAATCCAACCTGATCGCCGAATCCTGTCATCGCGGCGGGATTCACCGTCAACAATCGCAGCGCCTGCTCGATCGGCGCGCCGGTGAAGGCCATAAAATTCGTGAAGGCGCGGTCCAGCGTCAGTACGCTTCCAGCCAAAACGCCGCGCGCCGTGGCTCGACCCTCTGCAACCTGAACCGTAAAGTCACCAAGCTGATACTCGCCATCCGGCATTCCCGCGGCGCTGATCGCATCGGTCACCAGAATTGCGCGCTCCGCTCCCTTCGCACGCCACCACAGCTTCACCATCTCCGGCGCAACGTGTATGCCGTCCGCGATCAGCTCTGCAAAAAGCGAATCATCAGTAAGAACAGTGCCCAGTATTCCCGGCCCGCGATGATCGAGGGGACGCATCGCATTGAAGGTATGTGTAGCGCTGACAGCTCCGGCGGCAATCGCGGCGCGAGTCTCGGCAGCAGAAGCGTTCGAGTGTCCCAGCGAAACCCGCACGCCGCGCGCCGTCGCATGAGCAATCAGTTCAATTGCACCAGCCAACTCCGGTGCAACTGTCATCAGCCGGATATGCCCTTCGGCTGCCTCGATGAGCCGGTTGAAGATGGCGATATCTGGCGCCAGCAGATGCTCAGCCGGCTGCACTCCGCGCTTGGTGTGCGAGAGAAACGGTCCTTCCAGATGAATGCCGATGGCTTGTGCCTGCCCTGCGACCGGCGGCTGAGCCACGAGCTTTGCCAGCCCGGAGAGCGAGTGCAGCGTCGCCTCCAGCGGCGCGGTGACCGTGGTGGCCAGAAAGCTCGCCGTCCCGCGCGCAGCCAGAAAACTGCCGATAGCCGTCAGCGCCTCGGCATTGGCCTCCATCACGTCGTGGCCGTTGGCTCCGTGAATATGTATGTCAAAGAAGGCGGGCGCGAGTATTGCGCCGGGAAAATCAAGACGATGTGTACCGTTGGGAATCTCGCCGGCTGCGCGGGTTGAGATCGAAGCAATCCTGCCGTCTTCGATCCCGACCACCGGCGAGTCGAGCAGTTCCGCTCCAACCCAAAGCCGCTCCGCTGTAAGCACGGTCTGCATACCGTGCATTATTGCAGGCACGGCGGCCCGATGGCTGCGCCGATCAATGAATCAGGGTAGTCCGGTCCGGCCCCTGGGCGGCGCTTTGAGGGTGCAACGCCTTGAAGGTCGCCTGCGCGGCCGCCAACTCTGCGCGGCAGGCCGTCAACTGCGCCGAAAGGTGCGCGAACTGCGACTCCAGATGCAGCCGCAACTCCTCGATTGCATTCTCCAGCCGGTCGTTGGCTGCAATCTGCTCGCTCTGGCTCACCTGCACCGTCTTCAGGTTGGGCAGGATCACGTCGATAAGAAGCCGGGAAAGGTCAACATTGGGATCGCTCATGAGGAGATTCTAAGATGAAATCAAAAATAACGCCTGATTACGGCTGGCCGGCCGTTGGTAATGGGCTGCGGTGACGCGGATCACCAATTACACTATCCGCATGACAAAGCGCATCGGCATCCATTTCGGCACTACCGGCGGGGCCTCGAACGCCGTCGAGCAGGCAAGGGCGATTGGCGCCAACACCTTTCAGATATTTACCTCCAGCCCGCGGATGTGGCGCGCCCCCAAGGTCGATCCCAAGCAGGCCGCACGGATGAAGGAACTTCGTGCGGCTCTCGATGTGGGGCCGCTCGTCATCCATACAAGTTATCTGGTCAACGTGTGCAGCCAGAATGAAGAGGTGCGCGAAAAGAGTGTCGGCGCCTTTCGTGGCGAGATCGAACGGGCGCTGGCCTTTGGCGCTGAGTTTCTGGTGCTGCATCCCGGCTCGTGGAAGGGGCTGACGCGCGACGAAGGCCTCCGGCTGGCTGCGGATTCGATCGCGCGAGCTATCCACGGCCTCGAATGGCAGGGAACCGCTTTTCACATTCTGATTGAAAACACCGCCGGCTCGGAGTTTTCGCTGGGCGGCAGCTTCGAGCAGGTGGCCGAGCTGGTGGAGCGGCTCAGGCCGTCGGCGCCGATGGGCGTCTGTCTTGACACCTGCCACACGCACGTCGCGGGTTACGATCTGGTTACTGCCGAGGGCTACGAGGAGACGATGCGCCAGGTTGCGGCGACGGTCGGTTTCGACGCGGTGCGCGTCTGGCACTGCAACGACGCCAAGGCCGAGCGCGGAAGCAAGCTCGACCGCCATGAGCAGATCGGCAAAGGAACCATCGGCATCGAACCCTTCCGCCGCCTGCTCAACGACAAGCGCTTTGCGCACGCCGCCTTCATCGCCGAAACCCCGGTGGACGCGCCGGGCGACGAGGAGCGGAATGTGAAAGTGCTGAAGAGCCTGGTGAAATAATTGTTAACAGTGGGGCAATCATGTTGAGTACGGAGTGCAAACCGGTAAGCGTGGGCGAGATGCTGACAGAGGAGTTCCTGACGCCAATGAATTTGACGCAGGGCGCGCTGGCCGAGGCGATGGGGTTGGAACGCAAGCTGGTCAACGAACTCTGCAATGACCGCCGCGCCGTCACCGCCGACACCGCGCTGATGCTGGCGCGGGTCTTCGGCAACTCGCCGGAGTTCTGGCTGAATGTTCAGCGCCGGACGGACCTGTGGGAGGCGCTGCACACGCCCAAGCGGCGGCAGCGAATTGAGCAGGCGCGGGCGTTGCAGGTGGCTGGATAGTTCGTCGCTCGACTTCTTCCAATGCAATTGGCTCCTATTTTTTGCAATACCGTGAGCATTTCCCCGAAATCTGCGTCATACTGCTTGTGTCGTAAAAACCTGTGCGAGGAGCAAGTTATGCGCGGAAGCATCATTGGAGTGATGGCGCTGGTTGCGGGAATGGCGCTGCCGGCTGCTGGCCAGGTCGTTCGGAACCAAACGACAAGAGTTGAAATAGCCCATCCGCGCGTGGCGCTTCTACCGTATACGGCGGAGTACAAGATTACGCGCATTAGGACGCTGGGCGACGGAAGCACCATTACGCAGGAATCAACTGAGACGGTTGCCTTGGACTCGCAAGGCCGGCGGATGACCGCGACGACGAGCGTTCCTCTCACGGGCGACCAGATCCGGAAGACGCGTGTCACGGTTTTCGATCCTGTGGCTCATACGAATAGCATTTGGGGTGTGCCGGGCGAGAAAATGACGGTAATGCAAATGCCTCTCCCTGGTGCGGCGCGTCCGTCCTGTGCGGCGGCCACACCAGGGAGTACGGCTATGCCGGCAAGAATCCCGAATAAGATAGCTCCAAATGCCATAAGGCCCATTACAGAAGATCTCGGCACCGACACGATTCAGGGGGTGGAGGCGCGCGGCCACCGCACCACGATTACGACTCCTGCAGGAACAATCGGAAACGACGCGCCGCTGGTGCGTACCAATGAAGTATGGACGGCAAGCGCCCCCGGCTTGAGAGGCCTGCTGGTGCGCAGTGTGAGCGATGACCCTCAGGCGGGAAAGATGAACAGGGAACTCACGAACTTTACACAAGCCGAGCCGGATGCATCCGTCTTTCAGCCGCCGTCTGACTACGAGATTGTGAACAAGGACGCAACTGTGTCCAACTGTTCAGGCACGGAGAGCTCTGAGCCTGTACTGGCTCCCATTCCTCCTCCGCCTCCTCCGCCGGAGCAATAGCCGATTCTTGACATTCGATTGAGCGTTTTCACTTGAATTGCGTCTGAATGTGTGTGTCGCAAAATCTCGTTTACGAGGTTCGTTATGCGCGGATGCATCATTGGAGTGATGGCGCTGGTTGCGGGAATGGCGCAGCCGGTTTCTGCCCAGGTTCATGATCGAGATATTGCTTTTGAACACTGTGTGTATTTGATCCGGACGGTCCACAATCTTGCAGATAGAGCGCATGAGCCATACACGGTTGAGTATCAGGTTTCAAGGCAACTGCTACAGAAGGATGGAACCACCAAGACCGTCGAATACTCTGAAGTGTTTGCCATTGACTCGCAGGACCGCTGGCTGAATTCACGAACAGTAGCTCCCTCGCTGGAGGAAGATTTACCGAGTACGCAATTTTGCGTTTACGACCCTGTTGCCGGCATCAGGACCACATGGAGCGTTCCGGGGAAGGTGGCCACGCAGATGAAGGTTGCCGAGATCGAATCGTCGTATGCTTCCTGTGCGAAAAGTGAGACATCCGTGGCCGAGATTTCTCGTTCCAAGCCTGCGGTGGAAGATTTGGGAACGAAATCGATTCAAGGGTATCTGGCACAGGGATTCAAGACTTCCAGATCGATTCCAAAACGCATAAACGGAAATAGCCAAACAATCGTACGCACTGTTGAGACATGGAGAGCGGCAGTCTCAGGCTTGAACTTTTCTCCAGGTGTGGAATTGACGGCTCATTCTCATTTTGATGATCCGTGGTTTTGGAGCAAGTCAGAGAAGCTGGAGTATTTGGGACAGAAGCCGATGGAGTCATTAGCAACTGCACTTGCCCGAAGCAGTTTGCTGGTGAGGCAGGTTATTGATGATCCAGAAAATGGTAAGGAATCGGAGGAACTAACGGACTTTCGCCAAGTCGATCCCGCCCCTGATCTCTTCCAACCGCCAGAGGGCTACAAGATTGTTTTGAAGAAAGCACAACCTGCCGCCTGTCCCGCCGAAAATGCCGCTGCCCCCATTGAATTACCAGCGCCGACGCCCTAGCCGCCTTCCGTTTACACTAAAGAAGTTATGGCGGAAGAAAACGAAAAGCGGTACGACCCCTCGGCGATTGAACCCATTAGCCTTCGTAGACTTCGCGACGGTGGCCGATTTTGAGCACCAGAACGACCAGCCGGTTCACCTCAATGCGGCAGATCAAGCGGTAGTCGCCTACTCGATAACGCCACAAGCCGGCGAGATGCAAGCGCATCGGCTTGCCGATGTGCTTGGGATCTTCCACGACGGCGATGCGTTCGCGCAGGTAACGGAGAATGGTTTTCTGAATCTTGGGGTCGAGTTTGCGAAGCTCGCGGCGCGCGCGGTCGTCGAACTCGACTGTCCACACTCTTTCGTGGTCACTTTTTGAGATCAAGCCCTTGCTCCAGTTCCTCTAGCGTCCATCGCTTGGCCGGGTGCTCCAAACGGTAGAGGGCGGTGTAAGTCTCCTCGATCTCGTCCATGTGGGTTTGCAAGGCCTCGCGTACATAGTAGCTTTTGGGACGTCCGGTCAGGGCGGCCAGCTTGTCAAGGCGGGATTCCATCTCGTCGGGGATGCGGACTGCCAGCATAGAGCCTCCAGCCTTGTATATCTTGTATGACAAGTATAACACATTTGCTTTCTCCGAGGGTGAATTCTCATTCCATGAGAATTCAATGCAATTTCGCTTGCGTAACTCCTGAGGCAGCGTCAGACTGTGTGTATCGTAAAAACCTGTGCAAGGAGCAAGTTATGCGCGGAAGCAAAGTTGGAGTGATGGCGCTGGTAGCGCTAACAGGATTGGCGTTGCAGTGTTTCGGACAGACCCAAAATGTATCCGAGACTGGTTCACAGCTCATGCCGGTGCATTACACGACAAATCCATATAAAACCGAAACGAGGAGTTCCAGTGTTTGGACGAAAGCCGATGGCACAACAGTTACCATAGAGCGGAATAGTCTTTTCGCGATCGATTCGCAAGGACGTACTTTGCAGGGAGGATGCATTGACGGGAAATTAGATCCAAGCTGTAGCCTGTATGAATATACCGCTGGTGATCCGGTAGCCGGAACGCAAACTGTGTGGAGACCCAGCACTCTTCAGGCTAAGGTTTTTGTCAATCCCTCTTCAATTCCCGGACGTAAGTCCTGCTGGAAGGTTTCTCCGGAAGAAGAGAAAGTGCCGAAGGGGGATATTCCGGTACCGCTGAAAGAATTAAAGTGTCCACCTGCTGAAGAGTCAGAAGGGATTTGCTGGAGAGGCCGTGCTGTTAAGAAAACTGACAATGATACTCCAGTGCCTGAGTCTAGTTATAAAGACTGCCAGGGAGCCTTTCAAAGAACTATTTTTGATGAAAAGAAAATATTGCAAGAAAAGTCTGAAGATCTGGGAACTGAGGAAATTGAGGGTTTCAATGCCCACGGCTGCCAAATTACAACAAAGTATGCAGAAGGCATTCTTATCAGGGAACAATGGTTTACCAAATTTGGACCTAATTTTTCTCTACCTGGTATCGTATTGCGCGAAGAGAGTCAGTTCACTGATTCCCGAAGCGGAACTATAGTGCAAAGCGAAGCACTGACTGCTTTAGATACGAACGAGCCGGACTTGAAGATCTTTCAACCATCCAAGGATTACAAAATCAAAACTGTTGAGATGCACGAGGTTCCCTGCGACGAACTGAAGCAGCCTGCGCAATAGACACCTTCCGTTTACACTAAAGAAGTTATGGCGGAAGAAAACGAAAAGCGGTACGATCCCTCGGCGATTGAACCCAAGTGGCAGGCCCTCTGGGCCTCTGATCCCAAAATGTATGCAGCGGAGCCGGCCTCCTGCGGCAAGCCCAAGTACTACGTGCTGGAGATGCTGCCCTATCCCAGCGGCCAGTTGCACATGGGGCACGTGCGCAACTACTCCATCGGCGACGCGCTGGCGCGCCACCAGTGGATGCGCGGCTACAACGTGATGCATCCGATGGGCTGGGACGCCTTCGGGCTGCCGGCTGAGAATGCCGCGCTCAAGAACAATACGCCTCCGCGCGAGTGGACGCTCAGTAACATCGCCGCCATGAAGCGGCAGATGGAACGGCTCGGCCTGGGCTATGACTGGGCTTGCGAAGTGACCACCTGTTTGCCGGAGTACTATCGCTGGAATCAGTGGTTTTTTTTGCGCATGTACGAAAAAGGCCTGGTCTACCGCAAGAAGAGCAAGGTCAACTGGTGCCCGGAGTGCGCCACGGTGCTGGCTAATGAGCAGGTTGTGGATGGCTGCTGCTGGCGGCACGAGACGACGCAAGTAGACCAGCGGGACCTGGTGCAGTGGTTCTTCCGCATCACCGCCTATGCGCAAGAGCTGCTCGACGGCCTGGACAAGCTGGAGGGCTGGCCGGAGAAGGTCCGCACCATGCAGCGCAACTGGATCGGGCGCAGCGAAGGTACGGAAGTCGATTTCTTTCTCGAAGAGCAGGGATCAGGGGTCAGGGATCAGGGATCAGAAAAAACGCGCATTCGCGTCTTCACGACACGCGTGGACACGATCTTCGGCGCGACCAGCGTGCAACTGGCTCCGCAGCACGCGCTGGTTGCTGAGTTCACTGCCGTTGATCTAAAGCTGAAGGTGCAGGTCGATGAGTTGCTGGAGCAGCAGAAAAAAGCGCGTGAGGCCGGCGATCTGGGAGCGATCGAAAAGCATGGCGTGCCGACGGGACGCTTTGCCGTCAATCCCTACAATGGCGCGCGTGTGCCGATCTGGGTGGCCAACTACATTCTGGCCGACTATGGGACCGGCGCGATCATGAGCGTTCCGGCGCACGATGAACGTGACTTCGAGTTTGCCACCAAGTACGGATTACCGATTGTGCAAGTCATCAAGCCTACGGACCCGGCTGTGCCGCAAGAATTGCCGTTCTGCTCTGAGGAAGGCGTGCTGATCAACTCCGGCGAGTATGACGGACTGAGTTGTGCTGCCGCCGAGAAAAAACTCCAGGAGATTGCCGTTGCAGGCTCATTTGGAGAAGCCAAGGTCACCTTCCGGCTGAAGGATTGGGGCGTGAGCCGCCAGCGCTTCTGGGGTACGCCGATCCCCATCATTCACTGCGAGAAGTGCGGCCTGGTGCAGGTTCCAGACGAGCAACTGCCGGTGGTGCTGCCCGATCAGATTGAGATTACCCAGCAGGGCGGCTCGCCGCTCAGCCGCGTGCCGGAGTTCGTCAACGTCGTCTGTCCTAAATGCGGCGGCGCGGCCAAACGCGAAACCGACACCATGGACACCTTCGTCGATTCCAGTTGGTACTTCTATCGCTATACCGACGCGAAGAATGCGAATGCGCCCTTCAATCCAGCCACAGCGCAGTACTGGTTCCCCATTGATCAGTACATCGGCGGCGTGGAGCACGCGATTCTGCATCTGATCTACTCGCGTTTCTGGACGAAAGTAATGCGCGATCTGGGTCTGATCGTCAACGACGAGCCGGCGCGACGCCTCTTCACGCAGGGCATGGTCATCAAGGATGGGGCGAAGATGTCCAAGTCCAAGGGCAACGTGGTTTCGCCCGACGAGATGATCGCCAAATACGGTGCCGACGCCACACGAATGTACGCGCTCTTTGCCGCGCCGCCGGATCGCGATCTGGATTGGCAGGAGGATGGCGTCGCCGGGGTGAGCCGCTTTCTGGGCCGCGTCTGGAGGCTGACCACCAAGTATGCGCCGCTGGCACGAGAGGGCCGCGCCGAGCTTCAACAATCTCCAGCTACATCGCTGAAAAAACCAGGCAAGCCGGGAGTGGCTGGGCTGGATTATCAGATGCCCACCGGGCTTTCGCTGAAGCTGCTGCGCAAGCTGCATCAGACCACAGCCAAGATCACGATGGACTTCGAGGGACGCTGGCACTTCAACACCTGCGTTGCTGCAATCATGGAACTGGTCAACGAGATTCAGGCGGCGGATGCACAACTGGCGGCGGGCGAGATGCCGGCGATGGATGTGCAGGAGCTGCTGCGTACGCTGGTGCTGCTGCTCGCGCCCTTCGCGCCGTTCATTGCAGCCGAACTCTGGGAAGAACTCGGCGAAGAGGAGCCGATCTTGCGCGCGCCCTGGCCAGTCAGCGACCCCGAACTGGCCAAAGAAGACGAGTTGGAGATCCCCGTGCAGATCAACGGCAAGCTCGTCGAAGTCGTCCGCGTAGCCGCCGATGCCGATGTTAAGGCCATCGAAGCCGCTGCCCTGGCCGGCGAAAAGATCCAGGCGCGCACGGCAGGCAAGACGATCGTCAAGCGAATCGTGGTTCCGGGCAAGCTGGTGAATCTGGTGGTCAAATGAAGTCCTCCGCTCCTCTGCGCGGAACCCAGTCTCTGGTCGGTCAGATGGGCTGGGTCTTTGCGCGGCCCGTGCTGACTGCGCTGGAAGTGCTCTGGCGTTGGAGCTTCGGAATCCCGTTTGTAATCGCGGCTTTATTTGAGGCGATCAAGATTCTCGGTGAGTTGTCGCCGGGGGCTGCTGGTCTCAGCAACTTCGATGCGCAAAACCCATGGGTTGCCGCCGCGCAACTGAGTAACGCGTGGGCGCTTTACCAGCCTCGTGTAACAGCCGTGGTGCACTGGCTTCTTCCGCTGGCTGCGCTGGCCTGGGTGGTTGCATCAGGGCTGGGGCGCAGCTTGGTTCTCAAGCGGATAATTCTTTCAGGCAGCGAACCAGGAAATCAATTCAGCAAAATCGAGCAGGAGAATACCGCAGGGGTTAAAGCCCGAGATTCAATGAATGGCGCCGGCGGCACGACTGAAGTCGTGCCCTGTTACAAAGCAGGCCGGCCATCGAATTCCTCCGCAGCCTGCTTCCGCCCTGTGGCGATGATTGTCCTGCAAGCCGCATGGCTGGCTCTCTTCGCTTTGGTCTGGTGGAGCTGGCTTCACTCCATGCAATGGGTCGCCGCCATGCACATTACTCCCAGCGCCGAGCCGGATCTGATCGGCTACTCCATCTGGGCAATCTTTCTTTCGCTGGGATACTTCATCGTCTGGGCACTCGTCAGTTGGCCGGTTGCCATTGCGCCGCTGCTGATGCTGGCTGAGAATCGGTCAGCGCATTCCGCGCTTGGCCAATCCCTCCGCCTGGGAAGGCCGCTGACAGCCAAGCTGATCGAGATCAATCTGGTGATGGGCATCGTCAACATGGCGCTGATTGTGCTGGCGATGGTCCTTTCGGCAGCTCCTCTGCCATTCATCGATCAACTCGGCGCGCCGGCGCTCCAGGTCGTATGGGCTGCATCCCTGATCTTCTATTTCGTCGCCAGCGATTACTTTCAGGTGGTCCGGCTGCGAGTTTATTTAGAACTTTTGAAGTATTTTCGACATCCATCAACCGTTGGCGAAATGGGCGAGTGAGAGCGTCGCTCCGCAGCGCTTTGCAGCCCGTGGAAAAGTTAGAAAATTCCAAAATGGGAAGGCGAGAATCGATCGATCATGGGGTGGGCTGTGCCTCTCTTTCATTCATTTTTTGCCGATAAACCTGATGTTACGTTCCGGAAGGCAGAAGCGAGAATGATGAACGGACCCTCCGAAATCATTGCGCAGAAAGAGAATGCTCGCCGTCTGAGAGAGAATGCACATTCCGCCAATCCCTCCGGTGCGCACAGCCGCGCCTTGCTGAACGACCGGCTACAGAAGGCCATCGCCCACTCCCGGCGGTGGGGCAAGCTGCTGGCGGTGGTGCGTCTCGATCTGGATGGACTGGACGCCATCCAGGAACATCATGGTCAGGTGATCGCCGATCGGGTGCGCGCTGCGGTAATGCGCGAGATGAAGCACAGACTGAACAAGGGCGACACGCTGATACGCCTGAACGGCAAGGGATTTGCGGCCGTATTGCCAGCTATGGAAGACCGTGAGAACTGCGTACGGGCAGTCAACCGCCTGATGGAAGCCGCTGCCGAGCCGGTGCAACTTTCAGAATCCAGCTTCGAGATTTCCGCCAGTATCGGCATCGCCGTCTACCCGCAGGAGGATGACACGGATGCGGAACATCTGTTGCGTCAGGCCAGCCAGGCAATGCATCGCGCCAAGGCGGCCGGCAAAAACCGCTACTATTTCTTCGATCCCGCGAAGAGTGCCGGCGCTGGAGAAAGCCCGGAGAGCCTGGAGCGCGTTCGTCAGGCACTCGTGACCGGCGAATTCGTTTTGTACTACCAGCCCAAGGTGAATATGTGCTCAGGCAGGGTTGTGGGGGCGGAAGCGCTGATCCGCTGGCAGCATCCGCAACGGGGCCTGTTGCCGCCGGTCAAGTTTTTGCCGGCGATTGCAGACCATCCGCTGGCCGTCGACCTGGGCGAATGGGTGATCGGCGCTGCTCTGACGCAGATGGAAGAATGGCTCGATGGCGGTCTGGAGATCGCCGTGAACGTAAATGTGGGAGCGCGCCAGTTGCAGCAGCCGGGATTTGCCGATCGCCTGGCCAAGCTGCTGGCCGAACACCCGCGCATTCAGCCCTCCAACCTGGAGCTGGATATTCCGGAAACCGGTCCGCCGGAAGATGCGGCCCAGTTGGCGATCTTGCTGGCCCGCTGCCGTCAGACCGGAGTCACATTTGCACTGGATGATTTTGGCGCCAGCCATCTATCGCTGATCGAACTGAAAGCGATGCCCATCGACGTTCTCAAAATCGATCCCAGCTTTGTGCGCGATATTCTGGAAGATCCGCGAGACCTGGCAATTTTGGAGGGATTGCTGGAATTGATTGCGGCCTTCCGCCTTCAGGCGGTTGCCGAAGGCGTGGAGACAGCGGAGCAGGGATTGGTGCTGCTGCGGCTGGGCTGCGAATTGGCGCAGGGGTACGGGATCGCCCAGCCGATGCGGGCAGACGAGTTTCCCGGCTGGGCAGCTTCATGGCAGCCCGATCCGCGCTGGAGCGAGGCGCTCTTGGTGAGCGTGGACGAACGGCCCTTGCTTCATGCGGGCGTCGAACACCGGGCCTGGGCTGCGTCGATTGAGGCCTTTCTCAAGAACGAGTCGGACCACGAACCGCGGACTAGCCGCTATCAATGCCAGTTTGGCGCATGGCTCTACGGCGACGGGCCGGCCGGACGCAGCTCCCAACCGGCCTTTCAGGCGATCGTTGCGCTGCACTGGAGGATTCATGCGCTGGCGGCGGGCATCATGAAGTTTCGTACCCAGGGAAGAAACGAGGAGGGGCTGGCGCGCCTGGATGAATTGAAAGAACTGGTGGACAAGCTGGCCGATTTGCTGAATACCTTCGGACAAAAAGATCAAGCCGCGGCCTGAAGCGGGCACGATCTTCATGAAAATATCGCCGCCGCCGTACCGGCTGCAAGGATGCACACTGGATCAACGCTCTCGTCGCGCTATTTTGTATCCGCTTCGGCGCCATCCTCGCGTCCGGCAGCATCCTTCTCGTCGCCGGCGACGGAGATGCGCAGCGAACGCAGAAAGCTCAGATCGTTCTGGGTGAAGGGTGCTTCTTCGCCGCTGCCTGTGCTGAGAACAGCTTCGCTCTCCCTGGCTGTCACATTATTCAACCCGATCGTGGCCTCCAGCATCAGCAGCACATCGAAGCCGTGCTGACGAATATCCTCGACCACGCCGGCAATCTGCTCGCTCTCGATGACCGATTCATGAATGGCCTCGCCCAACTGCTGAATGAGTTCGCGCATACGGGATGTCACAGGCGCCTCCTTGGGCAGCCGGCGCTCAGAGACAGCGCTAGGCGGCGTGGGATTTCTATACATTACTTCCGATTCCCTCCCAGAGCAAGTGCTGCGGCAGGAAACGACCGGAATGCGGCACACAACCGCCGCTGCTACCATCATATCGAAGATGAAACCAGAGAAGATAGGCCGGACGCTGGGAATCGGGCTGCGGATCGCAGGACGCGTCGCCGGTGAGCGCATTGCCGCCAGCGCGCAGACGGCCCCGGTCGCGCCACCAGCGTCCACAGCCAGCGGCCCATCCGGCAATCAAAATACGGATCGAACTGTCGGGAGCGCAAGCATCACCCGCGGCCTGAGCGGATTTTTGCGGCCTTTCCGCAGAGTGGGCGGCATTCTTTGGCTTGAGGTCACCGGCTCCTTCTTCTTTCTCTTTGCGCTGGTTGCGGGCGTTGGCCTTTGGCGCTCCAGACCTGCTCATCTGCACGGCCCCTATGACAGGAATTTTTTGGCTGCCATCGTTGTTATCGTGGTCTTTTCCTATCTGGGCGTGACCTCCTTCTGGCGCGCGCGAAAAAAGTGAGCGGGAGGGCGGCAATTACAATGAGATTCATCATTGATCGCGCTCTGATCCATAGTTCGCTTTTGAAAGATGCATTGATGAACTGCGCACGCCTACGCCCAAAGGACTCCTGATGATACTCTCCGCCGCACCGAAGAAGACCGTTCTGAACGCCACACACCGCGCGCTGAAGGCGAAGATGGTGGATTTTGGCGGTTGGGATATGCCGGTTGAGTATCCCGGTGGTCTTATTGCCGAACACATGGCGGTGCGCACCGGAGTGGGGATCTTCGATGTCAGCCACATGGGCGAGATTCGTTTTCGCGGCCCCGGCGCGCTGGCGGCCATCGAGCACATCACCATGAATGAGGCGGCGCGTCTGGCTGACGGCCAAGCGCAATACTCCGCGCTGCTGACGCCGCAGGGAACATTTGTCGACGATATTCTGGTTCACAGGATCAGCGAAAACGACTATCTGATGGTGGTCAACGCGGGAACGACCGGCAAGGATTTTCAATGGATTCAGGAGAATGCAGGCGCCTTTCCGCGGGTTGAGATCGTCAATGAATCCGCCGGTTACGCGCAACTGGCCGTGCAGGGACCGCGGGCTTTGCAGACGTTGCAAAAGCTGACGAAGACTGATCTAGCCGCTATCAGGAATTATTGGTTTACCTTCGGCGAGGTTTGCGGCATCGCGGATGTGATGATTGCGCGCACCGGCTACAGCGGCGAGGACGGCTTCGAACTCTATCTTCCCGCCGGTACTCCAAAGGCCGAAAAACTATGGTCCCAGTTGATGGAGGCAGGCAGCGAATTCGCCATTCGGCCCTGCGGCCTGGGCGCGCGCAACACCTTGCGGCTGGAGGCGGGAATGCCGCTTTACGGCCACGAAATCTCGGAGACGATCAACGTCTTTGAGGGCGGTCACGAACGCTGGCTCAAGCTCGATAAGGGTGAGTTCATTGGCCGCGAAGCCTTGCTTGCCGCGCAGGCGGAGGGCGGCGCGAAGCGGAAGATCGTGGCCCTGGAAATGATCGAGCGCGGCATCGCCCGCGATGGGTACTCCGTTCTCTCTTTGGATGGAGAACCGATCGGTACGGTGACCTCAGGCTCGCCCGCGCCGTATCTCAAAACCAATATCGCCCTGGCACTGGTGCCCGCTTCCGTGGCTGCCGCCGGTGGCGACGTTCTGGTCGAGGTCCGCGCCAACCGGGCCCGCGCCAAGCAGGTGCCCGCGCCCTTCTACAAGCGCCCGAAGAAGCCACTATAATGGCGGCAGGCCGGTTCATCGGCCTCATCTCTTCCCCAGCGAGAAATCCCATGGCGCGTGAGCTCCTTACCGCACGGCTTGAAAGCAAGGAGTGCATCTCCGAAGTCGCTCAGTGCTACCACTTCGTCTTTGTCATCGACGAGTTGGAGAGCTTTCCCTTTGCCGCCGGACAGTTCGTCTCCGCCGTCGCCCCGGACGCGAAGGGCAAGATGCAGACCCGCGCCTACTCGATCGCTTCGGCGGCCAGCGCCAATCGCTTCGAGCTTTGCGTCAACCGCGTCGAAGAAGGATTCTTTTCCAACCATCTCGCCGACCTGCCCGATCTGCCCGTCGGCGCCACCATCCAGATTCATGGACCGCATGGGCACTTCATTCTTCACGAACCCGTCACCGATTCGATTCTGGTAGCCACTGGAACCGGCATCGCTCCCATGCGCGGCTACCTCCAGTGGCTCTTCCCGGAGTCCGGACCGGAGCGCAACAACGGCAAGCAGATATGGCTGGTCTACGGCACGCGCCACGAAAGCGACATCTATTACCGCGAGGAGTTCGAGCGTCTCGCTGCCCGCCAGCCCAACTTTCACTACCTGCCCACACTCAGCCGCGCCCTGGAAAGCTGGACTGGACTGCGCGGTTACGTTCAGGAGCACATGGCCCGCATCATCGAGGAGCGCGCGGCGCGGCTTGGCCAAACGCTGCCCGTGCCTGCGCCCGATCCCTCCTTGCCCGCCTCAGAACTGAACTTCGATATCTACGCCTACATCTGCGGCCTCAACGAGATGGTCTCCAGCGTCCGCGAGCGCCTGACCGCCTTCGGCTGGCACCGCAAGCAGATTGTCTTTGAGCGGTATGACTAGGCTGTATCGACCGGATGCCTCGATCAACCCACCATCGCCAGCGGCTTGCTGCGATTCGTCCGCAACGTGGGAACGGCGGCCAGCAGAGTGCGCGTATACGGGTGCTGAGGCGCGGTCAGCAGACGCGCCGCCGGACCTGTCTCTATCACTTCGCCGGCGCGCATGACCGCAACCCGGCTGGCCACTTGGCCGACGACGGCGAGATCGTGCGAGATGAACAGCATGGCCAGCTCATGCTGACGCTGCAATTGGCGCAATAACTCCAGCACTTGGGCCTGAACCGTCACATCCAGCGCCGTCGTGGGTTCGTCGGCAATCAGCAGCCGCGGCCGGTTGATCAGCGCCATCGCAATCAAAATCCGCTGGCGCTGGCCGCCTGAGAATTGATGCGGATAGTCGTTGAAGCGCTGGGCCGCATCGGCAATCGCAACGGCCTCCAGCGCGGCAATGGCCTTTTGCTTTGCCTCCCGGCCCGTCCAGGAGGGAAAGTGGGCTTCTGCGCCTTCGGCCACCTGGCGGCCAATCGTCATGACCGGATTCAGCGCGGTCATCGGCTCCTGGAAGATCATTGCGATCTCGCTGCCTCGCAGCGCGCGCAGCGAGCCTTCAGTCTGTTGCAGCAGGTCAATAACAGAAGGATTGCGCAAGGAGGGATTGCCGGCTTCGGCGCGATGCCACAGGATTCGCCCATTTACCCGCGCCGATGCGCCCAGCAGCCCCATCACAGCCAGCGCGGTTACGCTCTTTCCGGAGCCAGACTCACCCACCAGCCCCAGCACCTCTCCCTCTTCGAGCTGCAGGCCGACACCCCTTACCGCTTCGGTCGCCCCAAAGTGAATCTGCAGATCGATGATCTCAAGTAGCGCTGGCATGAAGCCATCTTAGCGCATGGCCGGTGATCGCAGAATGCCGGTCAGGCGGCTCGAATTCCGCGCGCGCCGGAGAGCGAAGTGTCCAGATTCTTCCCACACGCTGCGCAATCCATTGCATACTTCCAAGATTACCGGTCGATAACTCCAGCATTTACAGACAATTCATTCGGCCTTGAAATTGCATTGACACCGTGCGTACTCTGCGCGATGGCTTGTGGTAACCAGCTTTGGCTGTACCTTTACGCCACGGCTTCGCGGATGTTGCGTCGTTTCGTGCGCGGCCTGAATGGGGCGGATTCGGCAGTGCGCGGCACTTATCTACTGTAATGTACGCATCGATTATCTCTGGGGATCGTTTTGCATTGGGCGGTTACGTTCTGTGAACCGGGGCCGGAGTACGGCTACCGTGCTGGGAAGGAAAGTCATGACTGGCAGTATGCAATTACAAAATGACCGTCGGCAGAGTCAGCGTTATCAAATTCGAGCGCCACTCACGATCATTGTGGGGGAGCGGGAGTTCTCCGGCTTTACACGGGATTTGAGCAACCACGGAGTTTACTTCTATCTGGATCTCTCCGAGAGCACGCCCGTCAAGGATAGCTTCGATTTTCTGGTCGAATTACCTCCGGAGATTACGCTTTCAACCTGTTGCTTGATTCGTGGCCAGGGGCATCTGCTCCGCACAGAGAATGCACAGAGTCAATTGACGGGGATGGCCGCCGAGATTCTCCATTACTCGATCCAGAGCGATGGGAAGGCCAGCGCATAGAGCGCTGTCGATATTTTTCAGCCTAAGAAGATTCCCGCAATCGCAGCCGAAATCAGGTTCGCCATCGTTCCGGCCAGCATTGCGCGCACGCCGAGCTTTGCCAGCTCGTTGCGGCGTTCCGGAATCAGCGCGCCGATGCCGCCGATCTGAATTCCGATTGAGCCGAGATTCGCAAATCCACACAGCGCAAAGGTGGCAATAATGAACGAACGCGGCGCAAGCATGGTCTTCTGCGCGCCCAGATGGATGTAGGCGATGACTTCATTCAGCGCCATGCGGGTGCCGAGCAGATCACCGATGGCGCGGCAATCGTGCCAGGGAACGCCGATCAGCCATGCAACCGGCGCGAAGACAAAGCCGAGAATCTGGCTGAGCGAGCCGGGAAGCCAGTGCATATAGGCGAGCGAATGCGTCCATCCCAGCAACCCGTCCAGCAGCGCAACGAGCGCCAGAAAGCTGACCAGCATGATGGCCACATTGAAGGCCAGCTTGCCGCCGTCGATGGTGCCGCGGGCGATGGCTCCAATCAGGTTTTCGTCCGTGTGCAACTCGTCTTTGGGAATGACGACTTTGCCTTCGGTGGCGGGAGTTTCAGTCTCCGGCACCAGCATCTTGGCCAGCAGAATCGTTCCCGGCGAGGTCATGATGACGGCCGCCAATAAATGACTTGGCTCAACGCCCTGTGCAATGTACATCGCCATGATGCCGCCGGAGACGTGCGCCATGCCGCTGGTCATGATCGTCATCAGTTCGCTGCGCGTGGCTCCTGCCAGAAATGGACGAATGGTGAGCGGGGCTTCGGTCTGGCCCATGAAGATCGAAGCGGCCACATTCATGCTCTCCGCGCCGGAGATGCGCATGGTCTTCAGCATCACCCAGGCCAGCGCGCGGATTACGATCTGCATCACGCCGATGTGATAAAGCACCGCGAAAAATGCGGAGATGAAGATGATCGTGGGCAGGACCTGAAAGGCGAAGATCGAGCCCATCGAGCCTGAAGGAACACCTAGCGGGCCAAAGAGCACCTGTGTGCCTGCGTAGGTCGAGGCCAGCATCGATTTGACCACGCCACCGGCCCACCCCAGCGCCACTTCTCCATAACTGAAGCGCAGCACCAGGAAGGCGAAGAGCAGTTGCAGGCCCAGTCCCCACGCTACCGTGCGCCAACGGATGCGCTTGCGGTCGGTTGAGCCAAGCCACGCCGCTATCAGCACAGCGAGAACTCCCAGCACTCCAGTAAATCGAAGCAAAATGAACACACCTCTGAAATGGAGGATCAGGAACTAC
Source organism: Occallatibacter sp. (assembly GCA_049587335.1). Classification (GTDB taxonomy): domain Bacteria; phylum Acidobacteriota; class Terriglobia; order Terriglobales; family Acidobacteriaceae; genus Telmatobacter. Next base: position 45,152 of record JBAVDS010000076.1, read on the forward strand.
CTTAAAGCATTTCGCAGATAATTCTCAGCCGATTCGTGCGTGAAGATGCGGCTCACGAGCGGGACCGAGTCTGGCGGAGCGTTGGAGATGATCGTTGCCTGTCGCAACAGCGCCTTCGGCTCGGCCAGAAGAGCTTCACTGGTGGCGTAAAGCGTGGCCAGCGGCTGGCCCTTCTCGACGCGCGCGCCTCTGCGGGCATGAAAGACAATCCCAGCATGAGCATCGACTGGCTCTCCGGCCTTCTCGCGCCCCGCGCCGAGGCGCTGCACGGCCCAGCCGAGCGCGGTTGTCTCCATCTCAGCGATAAATCCGCTATCCCACGACTTCAGCAGCAATGTAGCTCCCGGCTTGTGAAAGGCAGCGGGATCGTTAAAAACAGAAAGATCGCCGCTCTGCGCCTCGACCATCGCAAAGAAGACGTGCAGCGCCGAGCCATCAGCCAAAGCCGCTTCCGCCCGCGCATAGCCTGCTTCTGTTGTGGCCGCCTGACCGCCTAGATGAATCATCCATCCAGCCAAAATCAGCGACAACTCGCGCAGATCCTCGCTTCCAGCAGGCCGCTCACCGCGCAGCAATTCGACCGACTCCATCAGCTCGATCCAGTTGCCCGCGGCGCAGCCGAGTGGCTGGCTCATGTCGGTCATCAGCGCGACGGTGCGGGTTCCGGCGGCTTCGGCGGTGGCGACCATCAGGGCGGCTAGATACTCGGAGTCTTCCAACTTGCGGAGAAATGCGCCGGAGCCGGTCTTTACGTCCAGCACCAGCGCATCCAGTCCGGCAGCCAGCTTTTTGCTCAGAATCGACGCACAGATCAGACCGGGGCTTTCAACAGTGCCGGTGCGGTCGCGCAACGCATAAAGCACACGATCGGCGGGAACCAGCGCGGGCGTCTGACTGACGATGGAAGCGCCGCAGCGATTCAGAACCGATTCAAATTCGCTGAGTGTCAGCGCCGTTCGCAAGCCGGGGATCGACTCCAGTTTGTCGAGCGTGCCGCCGGTGTGGCCCAGGGCGCGCCCGCTGATCATTGGCACAACCACACCGCAGGCGGCGGCGATGGGAGCGGCGAGAAAACTCGTCTTGTCGCCGACGCCTCCGGTCGAGTGCTTGTCGACTGCGACTTTGCCGAGGCGTCCCGGCGAAAACTTCTCTCCGGAGTCGCGCATGGCCAGTGTAAGTGCGCGGGTCTCATCAACCGAAAGCCCACGCAGATAGGCGGCCATCAGCCACGCGGAGAGCTGCTCGTCCGGGATAAACCCCTCCGCTGCTCCAGCGACAAGAAATGCAATCTCGCGCGGATCGAGCGAGTGACCGTCACGTTTCTTGACGATCAGATCGATAAAGTGGAGAGGGGTTGCAGCACTCATGGCGGAGGCGTCTCGGTTTCCTTGCTGATGAAATTATCGCAAGCGCGGGCGGAGAAATTGCCGGCGGATTGCAACTGTCGCACAATTCCCGATAGACTAGGGTTGCTGGTTATATCTGCCGCTGCTTTTTTGAGCCTTCGCTGGTTTCCAGCGAGTAGTACTTCTGGAAGCGGCCAGAGAAGAGAAAGAGGCGACCGGCAGCCGTCTGAACCCGGCGTAGCGCAAGAGTATTCTGGCGCTTTCACGCTGTGCTGGCGGCAGACAGTAAGATGCGGAGAGGTGGCAGAGCCCGGTTGAATGCACCTGACTCGAAATCAGACATAGTCGCAAGGCTATCGGGGGTTCGAATCCCTCCCTCTCCGCCAAGACACCTTCCAAGAACATCCCAAGATATCCAATAGAATCCACTAATCCCCAGAAAACACTGGGGATTTCGTGTTTTTGCATCTAGTGGCGTACTATAGAAGCCAAGCTCTGCGGGGGGTACTTCGGGGGGTATTTTGTTTTTGACCGGGGGGTACTTTTCCAAAAGGAGTAGTTGGGGAGGTAGAAATGCCACTCACGGATACGGAAGTTCGGAAAGCCAAAGCTCAGGACGAAGCCTACCGCTTAAGCGATGGAGGAAGCCTTTACCTCTGGGTCACCCCGACGGGCGGCAAACTGTGGCGTTGGGCATACAAGTTTGAAGGCAAGGAAAAGCTCATGTCCTTCGGCAAGTACCCGGATGTGCCTCTGGCGTTGGCCCGTGAACGCCACGCCGAGGCCCGCAAGCTGCTGGCAACCGGCGTTGACCCGATGGCGCAACGGAAGGCCGAGAAGACTGCGGAGAAAATCGCGGTCGAGAACTCCTTCCAGAGCATAACCAGTCGCTCCTGATAAACGCATAACACAGTAAAGAATCAATGATATAGGGCGCATTTCGTGGTAAAATATTCCCAGAAGTTGTTCAAAACACAGCAATTTCCGGGGAAAAACGATGCGCCCTAAGAGT
>JBAVDS010000077.1:0-14397 GCA_049587335.1 Occallatibacter sp.
CCTACGACCGGAGTTCGAGTCGACGATCCATATGCCGGAGGAGATCACGTCGGTGATTCTCGGCAGTCCAGGAAACTTCAAAGCGGAACACAACGAGGGCGAGCCGGAGTATGTGTACGTGAAGCCCATCACGAAAGAGGCTGCTGAATCGAACCTATTGATCGCGACTAAATCCGGCCTGCATGTGACGCTGGAGTTGATCAGCGATGGGGGTGGCGCGAGCGGGTCGGCACTGCCGGTTGACTTTTTGATTGAGTACCGCACATCCAGGAGTTTCCTGATCGCCGGCAGTGCAAGCGCGGAGCACACGAGAGTCGAACCCACGGGCCTCTTCTCGTCCTCGACTCAGCCACGGGCTCCCGCTACCGCGAAACCGCTCTCTGCTATCGACGAAGAGTATGAGTTGCAGATGCGCGTCAATGCGCCGGGCTGGACGAAATGGGAGGGCAAGCAGATTGAAACGTCGCTCGGCGACATACGCCAATGGAGCAATCAGACGGTCATTTCGTTCTCGATTCTCAACGCCTCCGATCAGCCAGTGGAGGTTGTACCGCCGCAAATTCAGATTAGCGGTCGCGCGGTGAAAAAGAAAAGGAAGAAGGAAGGCAAGAGTTTGACTGCCGACCAGCTTCAGACTCGCGAGTACCGCCTGAGCACGACAAGGATAGAGGCCGGAGCGCGCGCCGATGGAGTCGTCGTCTTTGATCGTCCGAACTTCAAGCAATCGACGGAGAAGCTTTTCCTTCAGATTGCGCAGGCCGATCAGGTGGACCGGCCGATACTGATTCGTCTGCCCTTTACGCCGCCGATTGCCGGCGGAGCACGGTAGGACCCGACCCAGAAAAAGGAGATGCCATGAACCGCAACGAGAACAATGGATCGAGGATAGCCCAGTTTGACAATGAGGAATCTGTGGAAGCGCCGCGTCCGCAGCCTCCGCTTCCGACGGAGCCTGCACCGGCTGAAGACCGTGCGGATGCGCAACAACCCGTGGGACATGCGACAAGAGAAGGCAGCGACCGCAAGTCCGGCATCGAGAAGAGAAAGCTGATTGTGCTTGGTGGCGGCTTGCTGGCGGCCGTGCTTTTCTTTGCCTTGACGAGCCTGGTCCATCACTCGCCTGCGACGAAGAAGACGGCCGAGAAGCAGCCAGGCAATCCCACACAGCAGCAAACAGCAAGCCAGCCTAAGGGGAGCGTCACGCCCTTGATGGAGACCGTTCAGACCAACGCTCCGGAGAATACCTCCGGGCAGGTGCATCCGGGCGACATCAAGCGCACCAGCACTCCGGCACCGGGCGCGGGTGATAACTCGGGCGCTGCATTGCTTGCGAGGCCACATGCTGGGAGCGCAGCGGGCGCAAACACATTGGGCGCCATCCCATCGTTTTCCGATACGCAACAGAGGTGGGAGGAGCCGCAGCCGTATGGCGAAGCCGGCCACGCGTCGCCCGTTCAGGCGCAGCAAGCACAGAATTCTTTGAAGGAAGCATCGCTCGTCTTTGTGCGTGCGCCTTCGCAGTCGCAGCCTGCGGGCGCTGTGACTCACGCATCGGTGGATACAGTGCAGGTGCTGGAGATGACGCCAGGTTCGAGGATCGAGGCGAAGTTGGAGACACAAATTTCGAGCGCGGTGTTGGCTCCGGTTGTGGCCGTGGTCGAGTACACCTATGCGATTGGCGACCGCATCGTTGTGCCCGCCGGCGCGCGCGTCTACGGACAGTTGCAGCAGGCGGACCGGTCTGGGTTTGTTGGCGTGAAGTTCGATGAGATTGAGTTGCTGGATGGGCAGCGAGAGAAGATCGAGGCCATCGGCGCGGGACTTGATCTTGGGCCGATCAAGGGAACCGTGTACGGGAAGAACACGGGCAAGAACTTCTTGATCAAGGCCGCGTCGGGCGTTGGTTCACTGGCCGCGATGCTGGTTGGCAACAACTCCGGCGCGGCGTTCTCTGAGGGCGACCTTCTGCGTCAAAGAGTAGCAGAGAATGTCGGCAACGCGGGCGACTCTGAATTGATGAGCCTGAATGCAACCAGCAGAATTATCGTTTCGGTCCCAGCCGACACGAAGATCTACATCGTCTTTACCAAGCATGAAGAGAGCCAGACTGGATTGCACAGAGTGGCTGGCCAATAGGATCGCGTTATCTGCATTCAACGCCCTGGCATCAGAACCGGGGCATTTTTGTGCCTGCAGGCGCGCCGACTGGTTGTGTTCCTGGCCACCGCGAGTTCGCGTCTCAGACTAGGTTCAGGTTCCGATCATGCCCTTGGCAGCGCGGCCTTTCGGGCGGTCATTTGACCAATTATCGGTCCGGTTATGTCATTGTGCGTTTGACCAAAAACCGTTCCCGATATGTCACTGTGCGTTTGACATAAAACCGGTCCCAATATGTCATTGTGCGTTTGACTCAAAATCGGTCCGGTTGTGTCACTGTGCGTTTGACCAATAATCGATCCCGTTATGTCATTGTGCGTTTGACATATTCTCGCTCGGCACTCTCCGCGATTCTGTGACGGAGAAATCTATACTCTGCGAGGCTATGTTTGGCCATCGCAAGGATTTGGCGGCATTTGCGACTGACGAACGCCTGCTGTACGAGTGTCGGCTTGAAGTGCAGATGCGGCATGACCGGAGATTGTCGCCAGAGTGCGCTCATGCTGCGGTTGCGATTTCCCCCGCCACTTCTATATAGATGGGCATCACGGGCACCGATCAATATATGCAGGCGATTTGACCGAATCCCGGTTTGGCTTCAACTTCTCTCCTGACACGGATGCCCCGAGCAGCCGCGTCCAGGAGAGTGAGTCATGAAAACCGCATTGGCCTTCTGGCGGGGCTCGACAGCACCCGCCGCATCTCGATCAACCTTTCAGCATCCCGGCGCGATCAATTGGAGACGCATCTCTCTGCTATTCACGCTTTGGATCATTCTCGCCGGCAATCTTGTCGCGCCATTCGCGGTCACCGCGCAAAACCTCGGCACATCGCCACAGTTCGGCAAAGCAGTACAGGGCCAGCAGGCGACCACCGTCGAAGGCACGGTTCTCAACATCGTGAACTGGGGCTGTAACGTGATCGCCCCAGTGATCGCGATTGCGTGCCTCGGCATAGCCGGTTGGCATTTCAAGAGTGGCCGCGGCTACATGGGATGGGGCGTCACAGGCGTTGCATTGCTCGTGATTTCCGGCCTTGGACGCATGGCCGAGGGCTTCATCACGCAAGCCCAGGGCATTCAATAACAAGGTCTGCCATTTCGAGGTAAATAGGCGATGCCTGTGCCGCAATTCCTTTCCGATCTTCTTCAACTGCTGTTCGATCTGGCAGTGCCAGCGGCATTTTGCACGCTGGCTGCCGCGGGGGTGAGCCTGCGGCATGAAGGAGGCACAAACTTCCACATCAATGGCAAGACTGGGAAGTGGGTGCTTTGGACTGTGATTCTGCTGACACTTCCCCAGCTTCTTTCGTGGATTGCGGCGCAGGGCATCACGGTTCCATCGGCGAGTGGGTCGGTAGGAACAAGTTGGCTCGCCAGCATGGAATCGGTCTTCAAGAACTTCGTCAATCAAATCATTGTCGCGAAACTGGTGCCGGTCATTGCAGGGTACTTCGTACTCAAGGCGACGCTCGATACAGCGGCGGGAGAAAACCCGTTGCCATCGATCATTGCCGCGCTATTTCTGATGTCGCTCTCGGCTACGATGCAACTCTTTCAGGGATGGAACTCCGGCGGCCAATACGCAACGACCGATATGCTCGGCTCGCTCTGGAACTACATCGTGGGGCAGATCCTGCCCGCGGCGGCTGGACTTGCGTGTGTGGGTGCTGTTGTGAATTTCGTGCGGCACAGGCCGTGGACGCGGCTCGTTTTTTCGGCAATCGGGTTTCTGTGCGTGACCGGTCTGCTCAAACTCTTTCAGGCGATGGCGGCGTAAGGAGGATGCGATGAGTCTCGATGGCGCAGTTGTCAACCTTGCCTCGTGGGCTGGGAACGTCATGATGCCGACGATGGCCGGCGCGTTCTTTGCAGGGGCCGTTTATCGCTACAGCAAAGGCGGTCAGTTCGAGCAACTTCTCTATGGTGGGTTCGCATCGTTGATGTGCTCTGGGATGTTGCGCGCACTTGAGGGATTTGTGCAGAACGCTGGACCGACAAGCGCGGATGGCTATTGGACGGCGGTGATGAACCTGGTGAACTGGGTTGCAAACGTGATCCTGCCGATCTTTGCGCTGACGCAACTTGCTGCGATGGCGATGCACATGGGCGGTGTCGTTTCAGAGATTTATCCAGGCTCCACTTGGATACGCAAGTTCATCGCGGCGATAGGCGCACTGATGGTCTCTGGAATCGTCCGCTTTGCCGAGTCGATGGTCACGCAAGCACATGGAATTTGAGGAAGCCAAAAACAGGAGAATGCCAATGAGCCTCGATCTGACGCCTGTTCATCGCAACCTGCACACCAAGGTCACATTTCTTGGATTGGAGTTCGAGGACTTGATCCTGGTGCTTGCGCTTGCAGCGGTGATGAATATCTTTGGTCACTTTGTCACCGGAAATGCAAAGATGCTGGGGATGCCGCTGAGTCTGTTTATGGAATTTGTTGTGCCGTTTCTTGCAGTGCCGTTTTTGATTCTGTTCAAGTACGGCAAGCCGCGCGGCTATTTGACGGACCTTATCAAGTCTTTGATTGCGCCGCACGCCTGGTGCGCACTTGAGCGAGATTCAGAGTTGGTGCAGCCTTACATCGTTGACGACGAGGAGTGATTCTATGCGGACCTCATTTCAAACCCGCAAAGACGGATCGATGGCGATTGATGCCGATGCCGAGGCGGCCCGCGTGATCTTCGCGAGTGTGCTCTTCGCAGCGCGATTCCATGACACGATTACACCGCTTGTGCCTCTGGCGCAAAAGGCGCTCGACGCGGCTGGAAAGGATGCCAATGACCAACGCAGAACGCGATAAGAAGATGAAGGTTCCAGCCGTGTGCGAATTGTTGCCACTGCGCGACCTGCCTCAGGGCGATAACGTCATGGTGCGCACGAATGGAGCCTTTGTCGCCGGCTATGAATTGAAGGGTGTGCTCTCTTACTTCGCTACCGATGAGGACCGCAATCATTCGAAGTCGATGCTGGAGGCGCTGATCCGCGGAGTGCCCGATGTGAGTATGCGGATTCAGTTCCGCTACGAGATCTCCGAGCATCTGGGATTTCTGTTTGATGACTATGTGAACCAGCAGCGCACTCATAAAGCAGAGGTCTTGGCGCTCGACGCACATCGGCTCAAGATGTGGAAGCTCAAGGAGCAGAGCGGCTTCTACTTTGAGAATAGGCTTCATGTGTACTTCATCTGGGACCCGCGCATTCATACCAAGCTGTACCACTCAGCGCAGCAGAACCGCGCCATGCATAGCAGACTGCCTGGCGGCTTCACGCTCAGCCAGAAGAAAGCAATCCAGCGAACGAGCAAGGAGCACGACACCTATCTTGCCGAACTCGAATCGATTCTGCGCGGCATTGAAAGCTCGATGGAGACGGCGAATCTTTCGCCGCGCCGGCTTTCGACCCAGGAACTCTTCGAGGAACTGAAATATGCGCAGCACCCGACGCGGCGCGATCGACGCCCTTGCTATCCAGGCGAGGATCTGATCCAGTATCGCTCCGCGCGCGAGCAGGCGACCGAGGCCAGCATTCTGAACGAGACGGAAACGTACTTGAACGTTGATGGATACCTCTATTCAGTAGTGAGCCTCAAGGAGTTGCCCGATGCGACATTTCCAGGGGTGTTGCAAAGGTTCTCGACCTTGGGTTTCCCGGTGGTCATCAGCGCGCAGGTGTTTGTTCCCGACCAGGTGAAGGTTCTCAAGGGATACAAGAAGCGCCTGCAGAAGATGATTGCCGCGCAGAAGGATGCAAATGGAAACTTCAAGTCGAATCCAGAGGCCGAGGTTGCGCAGGCTCAGTTGATGCAAGTGCAACGGGACATCATATCGAGTTCGCTGAAAACCGCGAAGCTGAGCCTGTCGGTTGTGGTGCGCACCTCTCAGCCGGCGGTGACATTCGGGGATCTCGAACGGGCAGAGCGTGATCTGGCCAACCGTACCCAGGAAGTTTTGAACGCCTTCACCCACATGAACGGCGCCAAGGCCGTCGTCGAAACGATTGCCAAGCGCCGCCTCTTTATCGGAACGCTGCCAGGAATGGGAGAGAGCGACAAGCGCGAGCAGGACATGCTCACACCGAACGCCGCTGACCTCGTCCCCGTCGAGATGCCCTGGACGGGGACGCGCAAGAGTCCGCTGATTCTCTTCGAGACGCCTTACCGGCAACTGATTCCGTATTCGATGTTCGATCCCGATCTATCGGATGCGAATGGCCTGCTCATGGCCAAGAGCGGCGGCGGAAAGACGCTGGCCGCTCAGCAGATGCTCTTGATGGCCGCGCGCGCGAATGCATTGATCTCTATTCTGGAGCGCGGGGACTCCTATCAGCCGTTGGTCGAGTTGATGGGCGGAGAGATGATCCAGATGTCGCTCGACAGCGACCAGACGATCAATCCCTGGGACCTGCCCAAGAATGAGGACAAGCCATCGAACGACCAGCTTTCGTTCTTAAAGAACTTGACGCGGCACATGCTGGGCGAGAATACGCCGCCCGATCTTGATATTGATTTGTTGGACAGTGTGCTGCTCGAAGCGATTGCATCCACCTACAAGCGGTGCAGCGCCAAAAGCTCGAACCCGATTCCACTGTTTGGTGACTTGGCCGCTGAACTGGCGCACTGGCAGGACCGGGACCGCAACCAGAAGATCAATGCGATGGCGCAGATGGCCTCGACCAAGTTGCGCGCGTGGGTGGACGAAGGGCCGTATGCAAAGCTCTTTGACCGATCGACGACGATTCAGCTCGACAATCCGTGGCTCTACTTCAATGTCGAAAAGCTGAAGGACGATCCGCGGCTGGAACGGGCGATGAGCCTGTTGATTGCGCATACGGCTACACATCGGGCCTCGGGTTGGACCGGACAGCCCAGCATCGTGCTGCTCGATGAGTGCTGGGCGCTTCTGGAGTCGCCGATCCTGGCCTCTGTTGTCGTGCAACTCTTCCGCACGGCTCGCAAGCGCAATGCCAGCGTCTGGGGGATCAGCCAGACACCGGAGGATTTTGTCGGAACGCCTGACAAACCTAATGAGCATGGCGCAGGCATCGTCAAGAACGCGACGACAAAGATCATCGGCAAGCAACCGGGCGATATGCGGGCGCTACGGGAGCACGTTCACCTGAACGAGACGGCGCTCAACCAGATCAAAACCTTTGCCCATCCAAAGAAGGGCCACAGTGCGGAGTTCTTGATCGCCATTGGCGAGAAGGCCGAGTCCACACACGCAATCCGCGTTGTACCGAGTCCTGTCGATTATTGGATCACCACAACGTATGCACGCGAGCGGACCTATCGCAGGTGGTGGCTTGCCAGACGCGCTGGCATTCCGCTGATTGCAGCCTATGAGGCGCTTGCCGATCGGTATCCGCGCGGATTGGCGGCGTTGGCTCCCCTTGCCGAGGAGCTATCGGGAGAAGTTCAGGAGGTGGCACCGCAATGAACAACACCAATCGTGAATCACAAGACGACTCTTTGTTGAATGGTGTGCCCTATCAGACGGGCCATGAATCTACGCGTAAGAGCAGACGCTGGAAGTGGCCGGTTACAGCAATGCTGACGCTTGTGGTAGCACTGATGCTCCCCTCGCGTGCTCAAGCTGGCATCTTCGACATCTTCGGTGAACTCTTCGGCACCATTCAAAACGATATGGGAGCTGCGCTCAGCCAGATCAACGCATTGACGCAGGAGATGCAGCAGTTGCACCAGCAAATTGTGTGGCCGCTGGCGGTGGTGAATCAGGCGCGAGGCTTCGTATCGAATTCGATCAGCAGCTATCGCGGTTTCATGACGCAGGTTTTCACGCTGAAATCGCCCAGTGCGACACTGGCCAGCCCACAGCAACTAGAGACGATTCTGCACAGCCGGCAGTCGTCTCAGATTCCCGCGCTTCAGGCGAGTTTCGCGACGAACTACGGGACAGTTCCGGCGGTGAACGCGGCCTCTCCACAGGACCGGGTGATGATGGACATCGACGATGCCTTGGGTCAACAGAGTCTGAAGACGACCCTTATCGCGGATCAGGGCCAGGACGTCATTCTTGCGACTGCGAACCAGATGGAAAACCAGGTTGCATTGAGCACTCCAGGTTCCGCACCATTCATAACCGCTCAGGCGCAAGTCGCCAACCTTCGTTGCCAGGCATTCATGCAGAAGATGCTCGCTGCGGAACTCCGTCAGGAGGCAGGCCGCATCGCTCATGACAATGTTCTGGTGAAGCGGAAATCGACAGCAGCAGGCGCAATCAACAGTCTTATCACTGGCACACTGAGCCGGTAAGGAGAGATTTCGATGGCAGACATGAACAACAAGACGAACAAGTTGCGGAAGCCATTCTTCTGGCGCCGCAGAGAGCCAATCGCCGCTGAAACAGTGCGGCTGGCGCCGGCAATTGAGGCCGATCAACTCAAGGATCATCCATGGTGGCGGCCAACGGTTTGGAAGGCGGCAGCACTGGCAGTGGTTGCTTTGATGCTTCTCCCTGGGCGCGCCAATGGGCAGTTTGGGATCGACATTGCAGCTATCATGGCGGCGCTGTCGAAGGTTGAGTCGCTGATGAGTACCTATGTGGCAGCACCGCTCAAGATGATTAACCAGACACAGCAGACCATCGCCAAGTATGAGCAAGAAGTCATTTACCCCATCGCTGCAATCAATCAGGCCCGAAACTCCGTAACACAGTTTGAAAACCAGTTCAGCCAAGTGAGCAACCTATTCAAGGGCAATGTATCGAGCGCAACGCTGCCGCAGTCTCAGAGCCTGGAATCGATTCTGCTCTCTCGCAATGCTGGGAATCTTTCGACGGTTTCGCCTCAGTTTCAAAATGTTTATGGCGTGGTGATGGCGCAGAATTCCGCGTCTCCACAGATTCGCAACATGACCGACATGACAGACGCGCAAGCGCAGGATGCCATGAAGCGCGCCATTCAGATCGATGCCCTGGCCGATGCGGAACTTGCAGAGGCAGACAAAATGGGCCAGCAAATATCCGCGGCTGCTCCGGGGAGCGCGCCGATTCTGGAAGCGGAAGCGGATGTCTGGGTAGTCCGGGCAAATGCATACACACAGTCGGCGCTGGCTGAGTTGATGCGCACACGCGGCATCGACATTGCCAATCAGAGCAAGTTGTCGAAGCTCGCTGCAACGGACTCGACAAGCAGTAATGGACTCATCAAAGGCGTTCTGACAAATAGGTGATCCTTGATGATGCTTACAGTTCTCCATCCCGGCGTGACGTCGCTTGCGTTGATCTATTCTTCGCAACTGAACCTCTTTGAGCAATTCCTGACACAGGCTGTCTCAGGGATCGACTCGACCAGCATCACGTCAGGGATGCAGAACGTGGGCTACGTCATTCTTGTCGTCGGATTTCTCTGGCAGGTCTACCAGTCCGCGCTCCACGGTGGCGATGTGCGTGGACTGGGAGCCAACCTAATCAAGTATGTTGCGACGGCGGTGGTGGTGATGAACTACCACGCCGTTTTCACGACGGTCAACCAAGGCTTTGTGAACGCAGGCAACTGGATAAGCAATGCTTCAGGTGGACTCAATCTTCTGGATAACTGGAGGACCGACATCCAGACGCAGTTCAGCCAGATTGGCTTTCAGAATTTGTGGGGCCTGGTAACCGGCTCTGCTGCTGGGTTGATCGACGCTCTTCTCATAATTGTTGCTTATCTTCTCTATCCGCTGGTGATCGTGATCTTCGGATTCTTCTACATCCTCTATGGGAGCATCCTGTACATCTTTGGACCGCTGGTGATCTCGCTGATGCCTCTGGGAGCGACCAACCGCATCGCCAAGGCTTATGTCGAGAACGTCTTTATCTGGAATGCATGGCCGATTCTCTATGGCGGCTTCGGCGCTCTGCTAAGCGCGATACAGATGGGTCAGGTTGGCCAGATGCTCAGCCAGAAAAGTTTTCTGGGCGGCCTTGGCAGCCTGGAAGGATCGGTCCTGATTGGTTTCGCCAGCATCATCTTCTCTCTGGCCATTGCTGTGATTCCATTCATGGCGAAGCGAATTGTGTCGGGCGACGTTGGCTCGACAGCAGGCGCGCTGATTGGCGCTGCCGTCACGGCCATTACCGCGGGCACGGCGGTCATCGAGGGCGCAGCCGTTGGCGCGGCGGCAGCAAGTGCCGGGAGTTCTGCGGGCACCTCCGGCAACGCGACTAACAGTGCCGCGGCGGCCGGTGCAGGTGGAAAGACGCCTGCGGGGGTGGGCAGTGGCAATCAACCCGTGCCGGCGCAACGCGGAACAAGTCAAGGCGATTCTTCCTTGAGCGCAGGCAACCAACCCGCGATGGATACGAAAGCCAGTAACACATCAGCAGTTGAAGACGGCACTGGGCAGATGACTGATGGCTCACCTACTGCTGCGGGTCATGCGGGTCTTATTCGCAGTTCCATAAAGAGTGCAACCGGGAAAGATGAACCTGTCAGCGCGGGAGAGGACAGTTCGGGCGCGCAGGAGAGTCCCGTTCCTGTTCGCGGCTCTAGTGCCGGGTCTGGCTCCGGCTCCAAGTCGGGTTCGGCTGCCCCAACATTTGCAAGTGTGAATCGTGGAAATCCATGGGCTTGGAGTTCGTATGCACCTCATCCACGCAGGGATGGGATCGCGACATGGGGTGCCTATCATGCGGCGCGAGTAGCTACGAAGGCCGCTGTGGCCGGAAGAAAAGCAATCGACAACGCTGGAAAGGCAAGTGAATGAGTGAGTCTTTGAGAGGAGAGCAACGATGGCAAATGCAAAGACCGTTACGCGAGGAAATGAACTCGATGTACGCCCCAAGTATTACGAGGTGGATGGAGCGCTGACGGCAAACGCCAACCGGGCGTGGCTTTTGGCTTTCTTGACGATTCCAGTGGCTCTGGTTGCGCTGGGGCTTGCGGTCTTCGTTCGCCTGCAACCACCCACGGTAATTCGCATCGGCGCAAATGGCGAGGCGGTGGTTGTCGGCCAACCAACAAAGAGCGGCGCTGCGGCGGGAAGTACCGGGACGGACGCATTTCTCGACCAGGCCTTTGTAAAGCGGTTTCTTGATAGCTACCTCAACTACGCACCATCCAATGTCGATGAACGTTGGGCCGCAAGCCTCAATATGATGACGCGCAACCTGCGCAGCTACACCATGAAGGCGATGGGGGACGACAATACCAGAGGCAAGGTCGATGACGACCAGATACAATCCGTCTTTCATCTGCGTGAGATCGACACCGAACCCGGAGAGCCTCTGACCTACCTCGTGTATGGGGTCAAGGACGTACACCACGTTTCTAACGGCTCGGAGGTTACGGACCATTTTGTCAATGAGTATCGGGTGCGCCTGATCGCCGACCGCAGGACCGATGTGAACCCAGACGGTCTTTGGATTGCCGAGTACAGTGAGCGGCCGATTGATGGCGAGCGCCGTGACCGCATCCTGGCTGCGCCCGACCGTGTAGTTGGGCAAGAGTAACGGAGGAACGAGATGGAGACAGCCGTTACAAAGTTGACGCCAGACCATCCGCAAAGCGACAGGAAGCAGTCGGCAAACGCTGCAACACCGAAACGCCCGCGCAAGCCGCGTGCGTCAGAAGAAGTTGCTCGATACTTCCTGGCCAAGGATGGATCGACGCCGGCAAAGCCGGAACTTGGCGAAGAGGCACAGAGCGAAAGCGACGCATTGATCAAAGCCTTTCGGTCGAAGGGCGGCGTGATCTATGTGGTTACCGCTTTTCGCGCGGAGGCAGAGGTCCAGGGAGGCAATCCGATTTTAGTAAAACGTCCGCTCGAAAAGTAGCGGGGAGAAAAGCAGTAAAGACACAAGGTCAGCAACGAGTTTCAAAGAGGAGATACACCTTCAATCAAGGTCACTGTCAACCTCTCTTGAACCCTCAACGCATCGGCGATGAGGAATTCCATGCTGACCCGGTTTTCATTCCTGAAACTTGGGTTCGGTCAACATTCACCACTGACACGGGCAACCAGGCGACAAGGAATGACAGACAGGGTTAGTTCAACCTCTCAGTCACTCGATTGGCACTCAACTGGCGCGCCAGACAAGTGAGGAGAAAAGATGACAGCGACAAGGCCACAAAACACGACAATTGAATCCAAGCTCATTCTTGAGCTGAAGATCGATGTGACTGGAGAAGTGACCCGCAAGGCCAGCAAACTGGGCCGGAAGGACACGCTCGAGGGAAAGCTCCTCGCGCAACTCTATCCCGGCATCCGAGTAGCGCGCGTGAGTGTACCGGCGGAGTTGACACCATACGAGCAATCGGTGGTCGAGAACCGCATGGCACAGCTCTCTTTTGGTGGAGTGGAGTACAAACTGGTTGGTGCAAGCGGTTCGGCGAAGGACGGCAAGTTCTACTTCGTCGATCAGCCGCATGCAAAGCCTATTGCTGAACGCTTTCAGCATTGGCCGGAGGCAGCGATCGTGTACTTCTCGATCCTGATCTCCGATTGCAAGCTGGTGATAGAGCAACCGGACTTCCGCATCGTTGTTGTCGAGGATCATGTTCTTGGCACCAACGATTGCCGCGGATGGATTCGGGAATCGCTCTATCGCAAACTCCATCTCTCGCCGGATCGATTCTGCCAATTTCGATTGGCATTCGATGCGCGCGAACCGAAGCAGGCAAAGGGTGCATTGAAGGCGATGAGCGATCGTGTAGCCGACAGGCTTGCGGTCGATTGCATTTTGCCCGAAAGCGCCTGCAAACCCAATCTCAAGGGAGGAAGCCGTTTTCTTCCCCAGATAGGGACTTCCGGTCGTCTGTACATTGGTCCAGCGGTGCTCGGGATCAAACAATGGTCCCGCGTCACCGAATACGGATCGAGTTACACGCTGGTTGAGCACGCTTCGGATGAGGCTCTTCAACTTGAGATCATGCCTCGCGCAATCGAGGAGGTTCGCAAGGTGAGAAAGGCCTGGGACGATGGTGACTATGAAGGCTTGCTGCGCGTTCTTGGCAAGTCTGAAGAAGACGCCACGTTCGACATGAGCTTCGATCCTGAGGCTCTGGAAGGCGGAAGCAATTCACCTTCCGAAGAGTGGGAACCGGCGGAAGCAGTTCTGTTGGCTGACAAAAGTGGAAACAGTATCCGGTTTCCCTATGTGTCGAACCAGATCAACCGCAAACTTGCTCGCTGGGCATTCCGCACATTGACGAGTGGTGGCTTCAAGTTGCCGGCATTTGCGTTGGCTGATGATGGCATCCTGGTCGAGCACGAGGGCAAGATACTCGCGGCCTCGGACTGGGTATCCGAGGCGAATGGCAAGAGCGCACCGAGTGGCACAACCTGGTTGGCTTTCAACGGATCGGCGAGATCCTTCGCGACTACGTTCGCAAGGGCTCGCAGATCTACATCGAGGGCGCGTTGCGGACTCGCTCCTGGGACGACCGGGAGTCAGGCCAAAGGAAGTTTCGCACGGAAGTTGTCGTGCATGAGGTCAGCCTCCTCTCGCACGCGCCGGCCGCTAACGGCTCGAACGGAACGGAGCACTATGCCAGTGGAAACAGCTTCGTACCGCAGGAGTTCAGCGCCGAGCACGAGATTGAGGCATCAGAAGTGCCCTACTAAAGCCGGGTTGCGCTGCATTCACGCATTCACCGAGAGCGCCTTACGGGGTGCTCTCGGTGCGTCTGGGTTCAACAGAATGCCCACTGGAGGTTTCGCACAAAAGGAGTTGAACTATGGCAATAGCAGCAAAATTCGCAGGAGCGGAGCGGGAGAAACTATTCGCTCAGCTCGAAGAGCCGTTCGATCCGGCTCAGATCAAATGGCGCGTCATGCGCACATCGGATGATCGGCGGTCTGGCGCGATACTTCCCTTCGCCGATCCGCGAGCGTACACAGACAGGCTCAACCAACTCTTCACGCCGGCGGGATGGACGCGCGAGTACACCATCTCGACCGTGCCATCGCTGACTCGAGTAGACCGGGGCAAAGTGGTTGTCACCAGCAAGGTTCTGGTTGCTACCGCTGTCACAATCACTCGGCTGGGCAGCCATACGGGTACCGGAGAAGAGTGGGCGGACAAGGAAAACGCCGTGACCGCGGCGGACGCGCAGGCCTTCAAGCGCGCTTGCAGTTGCTTCGGCATTGGGCGGTATCTCTACCGCTTTGAGGAAACCTGGGTGCATTTGGATCAGCGCGGAGAACCGGTTGCGATCCCCGTATTGCCGGCGTGGGCGCTGCCGCCGGGAGTGACGATGGCTCCAGCAAACGACCAAGCCGTCGATGCGCG
>JBAVDS010000078.1:0-27815 GCA_049587335.1 Occallatibacter sp.
CGCCGCTGACGGTCCATTGATCCAGGTCCGTACCCTCGGCAGTTGAGTAGTTTGGAACCTCCAAAGCGAGGCCGCTGTTTTCGTTAATCAGTTCATAGTAGCCGCCGCCTTCGGAGACAACCTTCCAGATCTGATTCTCTCCACTGTCATAAGCCCACTGATCGATAAGTCCTCCATCAGCTTTGGAGTATCCAACGACATCGAGAGCCAAACCGCTATTGACATTAGTCAACTCGACATAGTTGTTGCCTAGATTGGTCAGCTTCCATTGCTGATTGGTGCCGCCGGTCGCATCCCACTGTTCAACATAAGTTCCTTCCGTCGTCGAGGCGCCGGTAACATCGATCGCTTGGCCGCTATTCTTGTTCTTGATGGTGTAAGTTCCATTGGCGATCAGATTCGAACCAGTGCCGCCTCCGCCACCGCTGCCACCCGAGTTGACGCTGAGGCTGTAAGAATTCACCGTGAAGGTCTGAGAGCCGTTGGTTACCGTGATTTCAAAGCCGAAATCCGCCGAGGAGAAGGTCTTGCTGATGAGCTTGCCCTGATTCCCAAGCCAATTCATCAAATCCAGAAGATTCACAGTTCCGCTCGACGCCTGCGAGGTGCGCAGGAAGGAAACGACGTTGTGGCCCGTGTTGCCCTGATAAACGTTGTAAGTAACACCATCAATGGAGACGTTGGTGGCGAAGGGGCAGGAGCCGCCGCAATTATACGAACTGGCGATAGGGCCGTTCCAGTTCCACTGCTCCCAGACCATCACTTCGTCCACGCCACCATTCGTCCAGAGATCATAGGCTGCGTCGTAATGTGCGCCGCTTGGCGCTGAGAAGTTAAACGACGAGGTTACGGAACTGAGGGAACTAAGATTTACGTTGCCCATGTTGACTTCCGTGTCGGGGTACGCCTGGACACCGGAGCCGTCGTAATTCGCTACTGACCACCAATTGGTGGGGCTGTTGGCATAAACGCACTGGCCGGATGTTGCGCCCCATTCGTCGGTATTCAGGGCGTATTGGCCGCTGGTATAGGTTGCCCATTGACTACACGAGCTCCACGAATAGGCCATTGCTGGCACGGAAGAGACTGCGCAGAAAGCTAGCAGGCTAACTGCGATTGCGAAAAACTGTTTACTCATCGAAACATTCTCCTTATTATCTGTTCTTGCTTTTGTTGCATCTTCGATAGTAGGTCGAAGTCTACACCCGACGCGGACTATACGAAGAGAATGCAACATATGTCAATGCTTTTATTGCAAGGCCGGTTTACACTGTCCAATTGGTGCGCCGATTGCCAATTCAAAAGACTTATCAATGCGATCGTGGCCGGAAGCTATGCCTACTATTCTTGTTGAGCAACTCATAGTAACTGCCATCGGCGAGCACCGTGCAGATATGGTTGGCCTCGCCAGAGCAAGTGTTGCAATCGATCTCGGCGCCGTGATCGATTGAGGCGATCAACGACGCCGATGCTGAGAGTACGCGCCTGAAACTCGTGCTGTGGCGGTTTACTCTACTGTGATGGTAAAGTCCTGTGTGCTTTTGCAGCCGGAGGGACTGGTGTAGGTCGCCTTAAATACGTGGGAGCCCTTCTTCGTCAGTGGAATGTCGTCGATTTCGCGCGAGGTGGAGGTGAATCCGTTGGGGCCGGACCATTTCCATGTTCCGCCGTAAGGCTGAGGTCCAAGGTCCACGTCCGCGCTGGTGGAACTCACGGTGGCGGCGGTTTCCTCTTCCCAGCTTGAGCCGCCGTTCACGGAGATGTACGGAGTGATGTCGGTGCAGGTGCCACCTCCACCGCCTCCGGAGCCCGAGGAAGTGCTTAGGCTATAGGAATTCAAAGTGAAGGTTTGAGAACCATTGGTTTTCGTGATTTCAAAGCCGAAATCTGCAGAGGAGAATGTATGACTGTCGAGCTTGCCCTCGTTCACAAGCCAATTCATAAATGACATAAGATTCTCACTGCCGTTCGAACGTTGCGAGGTGCGCAGGAAGGAAACGACGTTGTGGCCAGTGTTTCCTTGATAGACGTCGTAATAACCACCATCAATGTCGACGTTGGTGGCGAATGGGCAGCCAGTGACACCAAGGGTGTTGCAATTATACGAACTGGCGATAGGGCCGTTGGAGTTCCACTGCTCCCAGATCATTACTTCGTCCACGCCACCGTTCGTCCAGAGATCGTAAGCTGCGTCGTAAGCTGCGCCGTTAGGAACAGAAAAGTTGAAGGAGGTGTTCACGGCACTGAGGGAACTGAGCGACACGTTGCCCATGTTGACTTCCGTGTCGGGGTACGCCTTGACGCCGTCGGGGTTGCTGTAATTCGATACAGACCACCAATTAGTAGGGCTGTTGGCATAGACGCACTGGCCGGATGTCGCGCCCCATTCGTCGGTTTCCAAAGCGTAAATGCCACTGGTGTCAGTTGACCATTGACTACATGAACTCCAGTTGGCGGCTTTTGCCGGCACGGAAGTGACTGCGCAGAGGGCTAGCAAGCCAACTGCGATTGCAAAAGACTTTAACATTGTCACATGGCGAGAATGCAGATTTGTGGACATAAATTCCTTTCAGGAAGGGCTGATCACAAGCAACCGGCTGCTCGATAAGGTGGATTTGCTTGGCGGCGATTGCCGGATTTTAACTAGACACTAGCTTCAGGTGCCACCAGGCGAGGCTCTTGATTATTCACAACGGGGATATGAAGAACCACATCCCGTGCAGGAATCTATTTCAAATTATGGGCAGCTGTCAATTCAAATGTGGAAACTTTCTGACAGATTTTTACTATGTAAGTAGATGAACTATTTCCCTCTTGAAAAATCTATCTTAATTACTTCGATGATCGAGCTAACTTGGACCGTATGCGCTTCATACGGATGTGGAAACTTGCTGACAGATTATTACTATGTAAGTAGATGAATTATTTCTCTCTTGAAAAAGCTATCTTATTACTTCGATGATCGAGCTAACTTCGATGATCGAGCTAACTTGGACCGTATGCGCTTCATACGGATGAGGATTGACGAGCCGCCATTGCTTGAATTGGCACAGATTCAGAGCCAAGCCAGCACGAGGCCCACAGAAATGTTCAGCGATTTGCCGAGGTCTGACAATGTTGGATCGAAGAAAATCAGCAAGATATACAAAACAATAAGATAGATTACAAGTTACTTATCAATGCTGGCGAAAGATAGATTGCGATAAGTTGCATTCTGACTTCGGCCCTACTGCATGATAGTCAGGCGGCGATTCCTCTGGCGCAAATGACCGCTCAGCAAGTTACTCATCTCTGCGAGTTAATGGATTCGGCGTACACTGCGCGGTCGATTCATGAGCACGTCCACTGTTCGGGGAAAGTATCATCATCGATCTTCACCGGCATATGTTCATGAGGTTGCTTCGAGTATTTAGACGATATGAATTGGTAATGATTGAAGGACTAGCGTGAGCGGGGATACCCGCGCGACGGCCGGTCAGGAGATTGGCGCTACAATCCAAAGATTACAATTTCAAGTGGTCAGGGTAGTAGAAGAAATGTGTGAGGTACGAAGGCAGACAGCAGGACCGCGGGGTTCAAGACCCAATAGAAAGCTGACTGGATGATTCAGATGCTCAAGCGAGCAGCTTGGCAGCTTCTTTGGCGAAATAGGTGACGATGAAGCCGGCGCCGGCGCGGCGGATGCTGATGAGCGATTCGAGGATGGCGCGGTCGCGGTCGAGCCATCCTCGCTCGAAGGCGGCCTGAAGCATGGAGTATTCGCCGGAGACCTGGTAGGCGCCGATGGGCACGCCGAAGCGCTCACGGGCGGCGCGGATGACGTCGAGGTAAGGCATGGCGGGCTTCATCAGGATCATGTCGGCGCCCTCTTCGAGATCGAGTTCGATCTCGCGCAGAGCCTCGCGCAGGTTGGCGCCATCCATCTGATAGCTCTTGCGGTCGCCGAATTGCGGTGCGGAGTCGGCGGCCTCGCGGAAGGGGCCGTAGAAGGCGGAGGCGAATTTGGCGGCGTAGCTGAGGATGGGCGTCTGCTGAAAGCCGTCGCCGTCGAGTGCGCGGCGGATGGCTGCTACGCGTCCGTCCATCATGTCGCTGGGGGCGACGACGTCGGCTCCGGCGCGAGCCAGACTGAGGGCGGCGCGGGCTAGCAGATCGAGGGTGGCGTCATTATCGACGCTCCAGCCGTCGCCAGTTTCGGCGATCAGGCCGCAGTGGCCGTGGCTGGTGTACTCACAGAGGCAGAGGTCGGCGATGAGAACGAGATTCTTGGAGGCCGGCGAGGCTTTGAGAGCGCGGAGGCCCTGCTGGACGATGCCGTTATCGTCATAGGCGCCGGAGCCACGCTCGTCTTTGGATTCCGGCAGGCCGAAGAGCAGGAGGCCGCCGAGGCCGAGGCGGGCAGCTTCTTCAGCTTCAAGAAGGGATTCGTCGATGGAGAGGTTGAAGACGCCGGGCATGGAGGCGACCGGGCGGCGCACACCTTCGCCGGGGCAGAGAAAGAGGGGATAGATCAGGTTGCCAGGTTCGATGGCGGTCTCGCGGACCAGAGCGCGCAGGGCTTCAGTGCGGCGGAGGCGTCGCATTCTTGATTGAGGGAAACTCATGGAGTCGATTGTATGACAGAGAACAGGGAACAGTAGCTCCGCCCCTCGCCGAAGAAAGAAGAACGCGCCGAGGGTAGGATAGCCAGAAGTCAGAGCCGGTCGTAGAGTGTGGAGTTGCGGTAGCCGAGCAGCACGATCAGGGTCCAGATGCCGAGGGCGGTTCCGAAGGGAAACTTGAGCAGGCTGAGGAAGGCGGCGATGATAGCGACGACTCGGCCCCACTGCGTGCGTTCAAGCAGGCCCCATCCGGCAACCAGTGCGAGACCGGTGCGCGCCACCAGGAAGATCCAGGCGAAGTGCATGAGCATGGGAAAGATCCACATCTGCGGCATGGAGCCATCGCCCCACGGCCCGTTGGAGTGGAACCAGGGACCGAAACGGCCAGAGAGGAATGCGTTGGCAAAGACGAGGCCGAAGACTCCAGAGATCAGCGAGAATGCGGCGTAGACGAACCAGACGACGCCGAGGGCTTTGACCTTGCCGGCGTAATTTTCCAGTTGGAAGTCGAAGCCCGGGGATGGAACCGGAGGGGCAGCCGGGCGGCCGCATTGCGGGCAGAATCCCTGCCCCGGGGCGATGGCTTGACCACATCCGCTGCAAAACATGAGAGCCTCCTTGAAGCAAACGATCTGAGTCTACTACGCAAGAGGCCAGGTGCCGGTTCCGCAAACGATTTTCTCGTCGAAAGCATCGAACGCGAGGGAGCAGCCAAAAGTTTATCCTGTGAGCAGATTTGCTCTCAACTTTCCTGTCCAAACAACGATAAATAGGGAAGGAGTGGTGCAAATGGCGACGTATGCTACGCCGGCGAAGGTTGGAGAATCGGTTCAGGCGCGTGGAAAAGGGCTTCGCTATGTGGCGAGGCAGCCCATCCTGGACCTTCATAGCCGTGTGCATGGCTACGAGTTGCTGTTCTGGAACGGGCGCGATGGAACGATTGGCACGGACAGCAACTTGAGCACGCGCACGATGCTGGACAATACGGTGATCTTCGGGCTGGAGGAGCTGGCGCATGGGTTGCCGGCCTTTGTGAACTGCTCAGTGGATTCGTTGACCGAAGAGTGGGTGCGGGTTCTGCCGGCGAACAAGACGGTTCTGGAACTGCCCTCCTGGCCGGAAGCGACACCGGGCCTGCTGTCGGCCTGCCGCAAGCTGAAGGCCTCCGGCTTCCGTCTGGCGTTGGCCGATTATATCGGGAGGCCGGAGTGCAAGCCTCTGGTCGAGCTGGCCGACTATGTCAAGGTGGACATCGTTTATGTGAACGCCGCCGAACGTCAGAGCCTGCTTCGCCAGCTTGCCGGATTGCCGGTTCGCGCGGTGGCGCAGAATGTGGAGACGCAGGAGCAGTATGGACAGGCCTGCCAAGAGGGCTTCACGCTCTTTCAGGGATATTATTTCTGCCGTCCGGAGCCGCTGAAGAGCCACAAGATTCCGGGCAACCGACTGGTGCATCTGGAGATTCTGGAAGATTTGCAGAATGAGCCCGTGGATTTGCAGCGCTTGAGCCAACTAGTGATGTGCGATGCGTCGCTGACCTATCGTCTGCTGCGGCTGGTGAACTCGCCGATCTGCGCGATGCGCCAGGAGGTGACCTCGATCCAGTCGGCGCTGATGCTGGTGGGCGAAGCGACCTTCCGGCGGATGGCGATGCTGGCGATTGCCAGCGACTTCAACGCGGACCAGCCGGCGGAGATCCTGCGCATGGCCTTTGAGCGGGCGCGCTTCTGTGAATTGGCGGCCGGCCTCTGCGGACTGATCCCCGGCGAGCAGTATCTGATCGGCATGGTGAGTCTCTTCCCGGCGATGCTGCGCATTCTGATGGAGGATATGGTCCGGCTGCTGCCCTTGCGCGAGAAGGCGCGGGAGGCGCTGCTGAACCGGGAGACTCCGGAGGGGATTCTGCTGAACTGGATCATCTGTCAGGAGCACGGCGATTGGGCCTCTTGCGATGCGATTGTGCGCAGAAAAGGCTTGAGCCACGACCAATTGATGAGCTGTCACGCCGCAGCGGTGGAGTGGGCCGAGTCGGCTCTCAAATCCAACGGGTAAACGGCGGCGGTGAGGGATGGCCGAGGAGCTGAAGACACTGATTTGAAGCTCAGCGCGGTTCGGAATAGGCTAGGTGCAGGGGAAAGCTCCGTCTGCAAAACCACCTGGGAGGAGGGTAGCACTCCATAATATAGGTGGAGATCACAACCAGTATTCCTTTCAGCGGATTACATTATGGTACGAAGAGGGATTTTTCTGGACAATTTGGATCAACTTTATCTAAAAAGTGAAATCAAGCTGCTATATTGATCCTTTAGAGGGCAACTGCCCTCCAGGTAGTACGTACCCCGAAATCAACTTTGCACACAATAATATGTGATCGCCGGCACGGCCTTCGCATCCAATGACTGCCAACCAGGCAAGGAACGTACGAATGGCGCAGATATTCGACCGGAGCTCCAATGGCTTGGCACGCGCAAGTCTGGTTCTGTCCGGGCTGATTGTGATCGCTCTAGGGGTGACGCTGGACCAGTTGCAGCGTTCGCCCTGGGTGACGCGTCAGGGGCAGAGACCGGACCAGCCGGTGCCCTTCAGCCACAAGCATCACGTGGAAGGGCTGGGGTTGCAGTGCCAATACTGCCACGTGTCCGTGGAGAAGTCGAGCTACGCGGGGATTCCGCCCACCAAGACCTGCATGAACTGCCACGCGCAGATCTGGACCAACGCCGAATTGCTGGAGCCGGTGCGCCAGAGTTGGGCGACGGGCCGGTCGCTGCCCTGGATCAAAGTGCACGATCTTCCCGATTACGTTTATTTCAGCCATGAGATTCATGTGAACAAGGGCGTGGGCTGCGCCACTTGTCACGGGCGCGTCGACCAGATGCCGCTGATGTATGCGCAGAATACCTTGCAGATGGAGTGGTGTCTGGATTGCCATCGCAATCCGGCGAAGTATCTGCGCCCGGCCAGCGAGGTTTACAACAACGCCTGGGAGAAGCCGTCGGAGGATAGGCCGGTGTGGTGCGCGGTGGGCGGAGACAAGGCAGGTGTGCCAACGGCGGAGAGCGTGAATTGCGTTACGCGGGAGCCAGCGAAGACTGGCGTTGAGTTGACTTCGTTTTATGGTCACGATGTGATTGACGCGCCGCAGTACGAAAAATTCACCAGCCAGGATCAGTTGGGCCACTTCCTGCTCGATCACTACAAGATTCGCAGCCCGAAGGATCTGGCCAGTTGCGAGGTCTGCCACCGATGAGCGAGACGAAGAACAATCTGGTGGGCACAATAGAGCCGGCGCCGCTGACGCTGGACGAGGTGCGCGAGAAGTTGAAGGCCGTGCGCGGCAAAAAATACTGGCGCTCGGTGGATGAGCTGGCCGATACGCCGGAGTTTCAGGCGGCTGTGGAGAAGGAGTTTCCTTCGTCGCCGCACGCATGGGGCGATGAGGTTTCGCGGCGGGGCTTCCTGAAATTCATGGGCGCATCGGCGGCGTTGGCAGGTATGGCCGGCTGCACCAAGCAGCCCGATGAGCCTATCTATCCCTACATCAAGGCGCCGGAAGATTTGATCCTCGGCAAGCCAAATTACTTTGCCACTGCTATGCCGTTTGTTACCGGCGCGGTGCCGTTGTTGGTGAAGACCGATCAATATAGGCCGATCAAGATCGACGGCAACCCGGAGCATCCGTATAACCAGGGTTCGTCGGACCCGTTTACGCAGGCAGCGCTGCTGGACTTGTATGATCCTGACCGCTCGCAGCACGTGACCTATCGCGGCGAGAATCGAGAATGGGCGGAGTTTGCCGTCGAGTTTCGCAGTAAAGTGATCTCGACCGGGGATGGAACGGGAATTTACTTCCTCAGCGAGACGATCACTTCGCCGACGCTGGCGCGGCAATGGAAGGAAGTGCAGGCGAAGTACCCGAAGGCGACACTGGTGCAGTATGACCCGGCAGTAGCTGGGACGGCGCTTTCGCAAGGGCTGAATGTTCAATACGATCTAGCCGAAGCTGATGTGATTGTTTCGCTCGATGCGGATTTTCTTTCCGGCGCAGGCTTTCCCGGCTTTCATAAATTAGTTCGCCAGTATGCCGAGCGGCGCAAAGACCCGACAAAACTGAACCGGCTGTATGCGATTGAAAGCACGCCATCCACGACGGGATTGAAGGCCGAGCACCGGCTTGGATTGCGAGCGAGCGAGATTCCCGCCTTTGCGGCGGAGTTGGCTAAGGCTGTTGGTGCTCCGGGCATCGATCCTCCCGCGTATGCGTGGACCGATGAGCAGAAGAAGTTTTTAGCCGCTGTGGCGAAGGATTTGAAGGCTCACGCTGGCAAGAGTGTTGTGATTCCTGGGCAGTATCAAGATGCATCTGTGACCGCATTGGCTGCTGCGATCAATTCCGTGCTCGGAAACAAAAGTGCCGCCCTTGGTGTCGATCTACTGGCTTCAAGTGGAGATGCAGCCCAAATAATTAACCTCAAATCTCTGGTTTCCGATCTGAACGCAGGCAAGGCAGATTGGCTGGTGATCCTGAATGCGAATCCAATTTACTCTGCGCCTGCTGATCTTGAGTTTACTGCCGCTTTTGAAAAGGCGAAGACGACGGTACATCTCGGCTCGCACGTGGATGAGACTGGTCAAAATGCGCAATGGCATATTCCTGCGGCGCACTTCTTGGAGTCATGGTCGGATGCGCGTGCTTATGACGGAACGGTTTCGATTGTGCAACCGATGATTGATCCACTGTATGGCGGCAAGACGGCGCACCACTTTTTCCAGGCGTTGCTGGACGAACCGGGATTGAGTCCTTATGAAGCAGTACGCGAAACCTGGAAGCCGGTCATCAAAGGTGATTTTGAGTCGGGCTGGCGGAAGGCGCTTCATCAAGGTTGGATTGATAACACCGCCTTTGAATTGCAAAGCGATTCAAGCAGATTGAATTCCCTTCGGTTAGGAGTTCCAGCACCTTCATCGAGAGAATCACTGGAAATTATCTTCCGTCCCGACCCGAATGTTTATGACGGGCGGTGGGCGAATGTTGGGTGGTTGCAAGAGTTGCCCAAGCCGGTCACGAATCTTAGCTGGGATAATGCGGCGCTTGTTTCCGGCGCGACGCTGACGAAGTATGGCCTCGAAGAGGACGACATTGTCGAGCTGACTGTGAATGGGCGCAAGGTGAATGCGCCGGTAATTGTTGCGCCTGGTCATCCGGATAACTCGGTTACCGTGCATTTGGGCTATGGGCGGCAGACGGGCCGCGTTGCTGGCGGCGCGGGATTTAACGCATATCTGATTCGCACTTCGGATGCGCCGTTTTATGCCGTGGGATCGATGCGCAAGCTCCCGGGCAAATGGGGCGTGGCGATTACCAAGAGCCATTATCAGGATCATCGCGGCACGCGCTTTGGCCAGCCGGAGGGCCACGACAATAACTCTCTCGAAGCCGATGAGGCGATCAACGAGCGCGGCATCATTCGCTACGCAACGTTGGCTGAGTACAAGGCCGATCCGGGATTCGCCAACGAGGGCGAGACGCATACGACGACCGACAAGAGCGTGTCGCTCTTCCCTAACTGGGAGTACAACGAGGCCAACGCCTGGGGAATGTCGATCGATATGAACAGTTGCACGGGCTGCAATGCCTGCATCGTGAGCTGTTATGCGGAGAACAATATCGCCGTGGTGGGCAAGCAGCAGGTGCGCATTGGTCGCAATATGCAGTGGCTGCGGATCGATACTTACTTTGAAGGCGACTTGGCCGCCCCACGCGCGCATTTCCAGCCGATGGCCTGCCAGCATTGCGAGAATGCTCCCTGCGAACAGGTTTGCCCGGTGGGCGCGACGGTGCATACGCCCGAAGGCTTGAACGCGATGGTCTACAACCGCTGCGTGGGCACGCGCTACTGCTCGAACAACTGCCCCTACAAAGTCCGCCGATTCAATTTCCTGCTCTACTCCGATTACGAGACGGAGAGCCTGAAGCTGATGCGCAATCCGGATGTGACGGTGCGTTCGCGCGGCGTGATGGAAAAGTGCAGCTACTGCTTGCAGCGCATCTCAGCGGCGAAGATCGATGCCGACAAGGAAAATCGCAATGTGCGCGACGGAGAGATTGTCACCGCCTGCCAGCAGGCCTGCCCAGCACAGGCGATCACCTTCGGCAATATCAACGACAAGCAGAGCCGTGTGGCAAAGCTGCACGCCGATGAGCGCAGCTATCAGGTGCTGGCCGACCAGAATACTCGTCCGCGAACGCGGTATGTGGCCGCGGTGTTGAATTTGAATGAGGAGTTGGAGGCAGCGCCGGTGGAGCATTTGCCGGCGAAGGGATGAGTAAAAAGCAGTGAAACAGTGAATGAGTGAAGCAGTGAAATAGCGGAGCCGGGATGGCAGCGAACGAATTGAAGGACAAGGCCCAACTCGAAGAGCGGATCGATCCGGCGACGGGAGAGTACCGCGTCATTGCGCCGGGGCAGAGCTTCCGTTCGATCACGGAAAAGATCGTGCGCATCGTACTGACGCCGGCGACGCCGCTGGGCTGGTTTGCGATCTTTGGTGTGGGCGGCGCGCTGGCGACGATGCTGATGGTTGCGCTGACGTGGCTGTTTCTGGAGGGCGTCGGCATCTGGGCAATCTCGCAGCCGGTGGCGTGGGGCTTTGCGATTATCAATTTTGTCTGGTGGATCGGTATTGGCCACGCGGGAACGCTGATCTCGGCGATTCTGTTGCTCTTCAAACAGAGCTGGCGCAACTCGATCAACCGCTTTGCCGAGGCGATGACGATCTTCGCTGTAGTCTGCGCCGGATTGTTCCCGCTGATTCACGTGGGGCGTCCGTGGCTGGGCTACTGGCTCTTTCCGCTGCCGTTTACGATGACGGTGTGGCCGCAATTCCGCTCGCCGCTGATGTGGGATGTCTTCGCGGTCTCGACCTACGCGACGATCTCGGTGGTCTTTTGGTATATCGGCATGGTTCCGGACTTTGGCACGATGCGCGATCGCGCCGAGTCGAAGCTGGCCAAATATACGTATGGATTGGTTGCGCTGGGTTGGCGCGGCTCGGTGCGCCACTGGGTGCGCTACGAGACGGCCTCGCTGCTCTTGGCCGGATTGGCGACACCGCTGGTGCTCTCGGTGCATACAGTAATTAGTTTCGATTTTGCCGTGGCCGTCTTGCCGGGCTGGCATACGACGATCTTTCCACCGTACTTTGTGGCGGGCGCGATTTACTCCGGCTTTGCGATGGTGCTGACGCTGGCGATTCCGCTGCGCAAGTTCTATCACCTGGAGGGGCTGGTCACCGAGCGTCACATCGACAACATGGGCAAGGTGATGCTGGCGACGGGCTTCATTGTGGCGTACGGCTACGGCATGGAGGTCTTCATGGCGTGGTACTCGGCCTCACACTGGGAGGCCTTCATGATGTGGAACCGGATGTTCGGTCCGATGGGCTGGTCGTACTGGGTGCTGGTGACCTGCAATCTGGCGATTCCACTGACGACGCTGTGGTCGCGCAAACTGCGCACAAACATCGCATTCATGTTCTTCATCTCAATCGTGGTCAATACGGGTATGTGGTTCGAGCGCTTCGTGATTGTTGTCACCAGCCTCTACCGCGATTTTCTGCCGTCCTCGTGGGGAACTTATCGCGCGACCAAGTGGGATTACATGGTTTACGTAGGCACGCTGGGATTGTTTACGGCATTGTTCCTGCTGTTTGTGCGCTTCCTTCCCATGATTCCGATGTCGGAGATTCGCACCATGCTGCCCGGCGCCAAGATTGGCCCGAAGATTACGCCCAAGAAAGCCATGGAGGCCGGTGACTGATGCCCCCACGTGAAGGAATCTACGGCCTGCTGGCCGAATTCGAAACTCCGGGCGACCTGATCCGCGCTGCGCAACAGGCACACGCGGACGGCTGGCGGCGCATGGACTGTTACACGCCCTATCCGGTGGAAGAGGCGGCGGAAGCAATTGGTTTTCATCGCAACAAGGTCCCGCTGGTGACGCTGATCGGCGGGCTGATGGGCCTGGCGGCGATGTTTTCGCTGGAGGTCTGGATTTCCGTCCTGGCGTATCCGCTGAATATCGCCGGAAGGCCGTTGTACTCGTGGCCGGCGTTCGTTGTGCCCGCGTATGAGTGGACGATCTTGTGGGCGGGGCTTTCGGCGGCCTTCGGAATGCTGGCGCTGAATGGATTGCCGGCGCTCTATCATCCGCTCTTCAATGCGCCGAATTTTTGTGATGGCGCAACGACCGACAAGTTCTTTCTGTGTCTGGAGGCGCTGGATCCGAAGTTCGATTCAGTGGAAGCGAAGAAGTATCTGGAGAGCTTTCAGCCGGTCTCGGTGGTGGAGGTGGAGTACTGATGACCAGGGATCAGAGATCAGAGATCAGGGGTCAGGAAAAATCCCTCCGCGGCGCGCGGCCCAGAGCGCTGCTCCTGGTTGCGTCTGCAATGCTTCTTATGGCCGGTTGCCGGCAGGATATGCACAATCAGCCGAAGCTGATTCCGCAGCGCGGCTCGGAGTTTTTTGCCGATGAGCGCGGTGCGCGTCCGCAGGTGGCGAATACGGTGGCGCGCGGGCAGTTGCAAGCGGACAGCTATTTTTATACGGGCGTGGTCGAGGCCGCCGATGGCTACCGCGAAGAGAAGAACGAAGTGCCCTTTCCGGTGACGCTGGATGTGCTCAAGCGCGGGCAGGAGCGCTTCAACATTTATTGCACGCCCTGCCACTCGCGGGTGGGCAATGGATTGGGCGAGATTGTGCAACGCGGCTATAAGCCGGCGGCGAATTTTCACGATCAAGTCAGGCTCTCGCAGCCGATCTCGCATTACTTTTACGTGATGACGCACGGCTACGGGGCGATGCCGGATTACTCGGCGCAACTCACTCCCGTGGATCGCTGGGCGGTGGCGGCATACATCCGCGCCTTGCAGTTGAGCCAATCGGCGACACCGGCGGACGTGCCCGCCGGCGTGCAGGTGAAGAGCTTGAAGGAGATTGCGCGCGAGCAGCATCTGCCGGAGGGTTTTGCCGAGCCATGGGCGCTGCCCGCGTCGGCGATTCAGGCGCTTCCGAATGATGTGAAACAGGGCAATCCGGCGCTGGCTCCGTCCGGCTCTGCCGACACCAAGATAACGATTCCACTCAGCAAGGCGGCTGCGAAGTAGGACTAAGGGACTCAGGGAGCAAGGGCAGAGGACGAACGAGAATGGCACACGAGACGCACGCAAAAACACTTCCCGCCGATCTTGGCGCGCCGGCATTTGTGGATGGCTGGCAGAGGCGCGCGCTGCTGACGGGCGGCATCTTCTCGTGCTTAGCCGTGATTTTGGCGCTAGCGGGTCAGGCACAGGACCAACTGGGCTGGGATCATTTTCTGCGCGCATGGCTCTTGGGGATGGTGCTGATCTTTGGATTTGCGGTGGGGGGCCTTGCGCTCTTGATGGTGCAGTATGCCTCCGGCGGCAAGTGGGGCCTCTTGCTGCGCCGCCCGCTGGAGGCGATGAGCCGCACACTGCCGCTGGTCTTCGCTTATTGGCTTGTGGTGGCGCTCTCGATGAAGAGGCTTTACCTGTGGGCGGCGGTGACTGATGTAAAAGCAGCGCTGCAATCAGGTTGGATCAATGAGGTGCAGGCGCACGCGATCGAATTCAAGCGGCCCATGTTGAATCCAACCGCCTTCGTGGTGACCGGCCTGGTGTGCTTTGCCATCTGGTGCTTCTACACATGGCGGCTGAATTCGCTGGGTTTGAAGCGCGACACTGAGACTGCCGAGAGTACGCCGCGATGGATCAAGAAATTCGAAAACATCAGCGGTCCCGGCATTGTGGTTTACGCGCTGACGATGACGGCGGCGGTGATCTACTGGGTGATGTCGCTCGATCCGACGTGGTACTCGTCGGTATACGGGCTGCTGTTTCTGGTGGGCCAGGGCTATCTGGTGCTGGCGTTTTCGATCATCGTGGTGATTTCGCTATCGAAGGCCGAGCCGTACAAGACAATTCTCCGCCAGACCGAACAGCACGATCTGGGCAAGTTTACATTTGCCTTTGTCATGCTGAATATCTATCTGGCCTTCGGTCAGTTTCTGATTATCTGGTCGGGAAATCTGCCGGAGGAGATTCCCTGGTATCTGGACCGCATTCGCGGCCACTGGGGCATCATCATCACGCTGGACTTTATCTTTCACTGGCTGATTCCCTTTACGCTTTTGCTCTCGCGTGATTTGAAGCGGAATAAAAAGCGATTGGTCCGCGTCTGCCAGTGGATGGTCTTTGCCAGAGCCTTCGATCTCTTTTGGCTGATCGAGCCGAACTTCAAAGATGCGGCGCGGAATCTGCATTTCAGTTGGGGAATCCTGGAGTACGCCGCGGTTCCAGTAGCGATGACAGCGTTCTGGGTTGCGTATTTCTGTGCGCAGTTGAAGACGCGTCCGCTGGTGCAGACGAACGATCCGCACCTGGCGGAGATATTGGAGGCCGAGCATGTCCAAGCATGATCATGACGAGCCGGAGCGCCGGGAAGTGGATGCTTCCAAAGGTTACGAGGCGAGCGATGTGCGGGTGTCGGGCGTGGTGGTATTTCTGGTGACGATGAGCATCTTTGCGGCGGTGACGGCGCTGTTTGCCTATGGAGTCGGCAAGGTGCTCAATGCGCGTATGAGCAAGCAGGACGGGCCTAAAAGCCGGTGGGCGCAGCCGGTGGATGTGCGATCGCTGGGCAATCTGCCCTCCAGCCCTGCGCTTCAGAACAGGATGGCGGAGCTGACGAATCGCTTCCCGGCGCCGAGGCTGCA
Source organism: Occallatibacter sp. (assembly GCA_049587335.1). Taxonomy (GTDB): domain Bacteria; phylum Acidobacteriota; class Terriglobia; order Terriglobales; family Acidobacteriaceae; genus Telmatobacter. Next base: position 15,395 of record JBAVDS010000078.1, read on the forward strand.
AAGCGACGACGGGATGCAGGATGTGGCCGACCTGCACGCGCGCGAGGATCTGCTGCTGAACAACTATAGCTGGGTGGATGAGTCGCAGGGCAAGGTGCGGATTCCAATCGAGCGCGCGATGGAGTTGCTCGCGCAGCGGGGATTGCCGGTGGCGCCGGCCGTGGATCAGCCTCCGCTGATGACGGGAGATACAAGGCCCGTCGTGGCAGTGCCGCTGACGAATGGATTTGCGCCGACAGGGTATGAGCAGGAGCAGGCGGAGACGCATAAGTAGAGATCGCTTGAACGAGAAGCAAGGAGCAGAGAAAGAAGGCGGTATGCAGGGCGTGAAGAGAATGCGGAGAAGCAGGCGCGGCGCGGCGATCAATGCTGCCGCTGTGTTGGCGTTGTCTTCAGCTCTGCTGGCGCTGCCGCTTGCTGCGCAGGTCTCCGGCTACGGCGACAAACAGATGGGATCGGCCAGCGACAAGCCGCCCGCGATTCTGAATGGCGTGGGCATTGCCCAGCATCTGAACGGGCAATTGCCGCTGAATCTTGTCTTCACCGACGACGCGGGCAGGCAGGTGCAATTGGCGAGCTACTTCGGGAAGAAGCCGGCGATTCTGGCGCTGGTCTACTATCAGTGCCCGATGCTCTGCTCGGAGGAGCTGAATGGATTGACGAGCGCGCTGCGGATGGTGGACGAGCTTCCGGGCAGGGACTTCAATGTGCTGGTGGTGAGTATCGATCCGACGGAAGGAACGGAGCTGGCTGCGGCCAAGAAGCTCAATTACCTGAAGCGCTATGGTCATCCGGAGACGGCATCGGGATGGCATTTCATGACCGGCACGCAGGCGAATATCGACGAGCTGACGCGCGCGGTCGGCTTCGGTTATGTGAAGATACCCGGACCGGACGGCAGGCTGACGCAGTTTGCGCACGCGAGTTCAATTCAAATCGTCACGCCGGAGGGCAAGCTGGCGCAGTACTACATGGGCGTGGAGTACTCGCCCAAGGATCTGCGGCTGGGCCTCGCGGAGGCCTCGGCCAATCGCATCGGTTCGCCGGTGGACAACATACTGACCTATTGCTACCACTACGATCCGCAGACTAATAAACATTCGCTGATCGTGGCGCGGGTGGTGCAGGCCGGCGGGCTGGTGACGGTGTTTCTGCTGGGAGGATTCATGCTGGCGAACTTCCGCAGTGACGCTCGCAGCGGCGGCCAGCCGGGGACAGACAAGAAAGTGGACGGATAACGGAATGAGCCATATTAGTCCAGTAATCTGGCAGTTTCTCGTCAAGTGGTTGACGAACTTCGCGCTCCTGCCGCCGGAGGCGTCGAAGATTGCCCCGCAGATGGACGCACTGTATTTTTTCATTCTTCTGGTGAGTTTGATCGGATTGACGATCGTTGTCCTGCTAGTCGTCAGCTTCTCGATTCTTTATAGCCGGAAGCGCCATCCGGTGGCGGTGCAGGTGGAAGGCTCGACGCTGCTGGAAGCGACCTGGACGATCATTCCTCTGGGCCTGTTTCTGGTGATGTTCGTCTGGGGCGCGCTGATCTACTTCCGCGTCTTCACGCCTCCGGCCAATGCGATGAACATTTACGTGGTGGGCAAGCAGTGGATGTGGAAGGTGGAGCATCCCGGCGGCCAGCACGAGATCAACGCGCTGCACGTGCCCACGGGCCAGGCGGTGCAATTGACAATGATCTCCGAGGATGTCTTTCACAGCTTTTCGATTCCCGCCTTTCGCGTCAAGCGCGAGGTGATTCCCGGCCGCTACACAACGGTATGGTTCGAGGCCACGGCGCCGGGAACCTACCATCTCTTCTGCAGCCAGTATTGCGGGACCAACCACTCCCGGATGATCGGCGATGTGGTGGTGCAGTCGCCGGAGGAATACCGCAAGTGGCTGGCCAGCTCGACCAGCGGCGCATCGCTGGCGCAGAACGGCGAGAGGCTCTTTGCCAGCCTGAGTTGTGCTGCCTGCCATAACGCGCGGCCGGATGCGCGCGGGCCATCTCTGGCAAATGTATACGGCGCCAAGCTGCCGCTGGCCACCGGCGGAACGGTGATTGCCGACGATGCGTATCTGCGCGAGGCGATCTTGAATCCCTCGCAGCACGTGACTCAGGGATTTGCGCCGATCATGCCCACCTATCAGGGGCAGATCAGCGAGGAGGGAGTGATCTCGCTGGTGGAATACATCAAGCATCTGGACTCCAACTACCGCATTCAGCAAACGCTGACCACCACGGATCTGCTTCCGGAGAATGAAGGCGCGGCGCAGGCTCCCGCGGTTCAAGGGCCGGTCTCGAAAGGAACGGTGAAGCCATGAGCACGAACACCATTGTCAGTCTTCCCGACCAAACGACGGCCCGGATTCCGAAGGACAACTATCTGACACGGGAGAACGGCCTGCTGAGCTGGCTGCTGACCCGCGATCACAAGCGGATCGGAATTCTCTACCTGATCTCGATCACGTTTTTCTTCTTCATCGGCGGGGCGCTGGCGGGGTTGATCCGCCTGGAGTTGCTCACGCCGCAGTCGGATCTGATGGCCGCCGATACCTATAACAAGGTCTTTACGATGCACGGCGTCATCATGATCTTCTTCTTTCTGGTGCCGTCAGTGCCGGCCACGCTGGGCAACTTCTTTTTGCCGATGATGATCGGCGCCAAGGATCTGGCGATGCCCAGGATGAATCTGGCGAGCTGGTATCTCTACATGGGCGGCGGCATCCTGGCTCTCTATGCGATGATTACCGGCGGCGTGGATACGGGCTGGACCTTCACGACGCCGCTCTCGACGCACTACGTCAATACCAACGTGATTACCACTGGCATGGCGATCTTCATCACCGGCTTCAGCTCCATCTTTACCGGACTGAACTTCATCGTCACCATTCACAAGATGCGCGCGCCGGGGATGACTTGGTTCCGGCTGCCGCTCTTTGTTTGGTCGAATTACGCGGCCAGCATTCTGATGGTGCTGGGCACGCCGGTATTGGCCATCGCGCTGGTGCTGGTGGTTCTGGAGCGCGCCTTTGGCATCGGCGTCTTCGATCCAGCCAAGGGCGGCGATCCGCTGCTCTTTCAGCATCTGTTCTGGTTCTACTCCCACCCCGCCGTCTACATCATGATTCTGCCGGGCATGGGCGTCATCTCCGAAGTGGTCTCGACCTTCAGCCGCAAGCGCGTCTTCGGCTATACGGCGGTGGCGTTTTCATCGGTCGCCATTGCGGTCTTCGGCTTCTTTGTCTGGGCACATCATATGTTCATCATGGGCATCTCGAATTACGCGGTGCTGGTCTTCTCGCTTTTGACGATGCTGGTCGCGGTGCCTTCGGCCATCAAGATCTTCAACTGGACCTTCACGCTGTACAAGGGATCGATCACCTTTGAAACGCCGATGCTCTATGCCTTCGGATTCATGGGGCTATTTACCATCGGCGGCATGACTGGTGTCTTTCTGGGCACATCGGGAACGGATATTCACCTGACCGAGACCTACTTCATTGTGGCCCACTTTCATTTTGTGATGGTGGGGGGAATGCTGATGGCATTTCTGGCCGGTATTCACTTCTGGTGGCCGAAGATCTCCGGGCGGATGTATCCGGAGAAGATCTCGCAACTGGCGGCGGTGGTCACCTTCATCGGCTTCAACCTGACCTTCTTTCCGCAGTTCATTCTGGGCACGCTGGGAATGCCCCGGCGCTATGCGGAGTATCCGCCGGACTTTCAGATTCTCAATGTCTTTTCAACGGCGGGAGCGACGATTCTCGGCGTGGGGTATCTGCTGCCGGTGCTCTACCTGACCTGGTCGCTGCGCTACGGCGCTATCGCCGGCGACAACCCCTGGCAGGCGACGGGCCTGGAGTGGCAGTCGCAGTCGCCGCCTCTCACTGAGAACTTTGCCGTCATGCCGGTGATGGACCACGAGGCATACGACTACGCGTGGCTCGAAGGCCAGCAGCGGGAGCAGCAGAAGGAGGTGGCCAGTGCCGGATAGTTCCGTGCATGCGCAGGGCAAGCCGGGAGCGGCCGATCAGGCCCACGCTGGTGCCGCGCCCTATCTGCTTCACCACTTCAACTCCGTCGAGCAGCAGGCCGACACTTCGAGCTTCGCCATGTGGCTCTTCCTGCTGACGGAAGTGATGTTCTTCGGCGGACTCTTCGTCGTCTATCTGATCTATCGCAACTGGTATTATCCGGCCTTCGTCGCAGGTTCGCGGCAGTTGAGCGTCCTTTGGGGCGGCATCAATTCAGTGCTGCTGATTACCTCCAGCTTCACCATGACGCTGGCGGTATGGAATGCGCGAATGAGACGCCAGGGCGGGCTGGTTCTCTGCCTGGCGCTCACCTTCGTTCTGGGCCTGGTATTTCTGGGCATCAAGGGCGGAGAGTACAAGGAGAAGTTCGACAAGCATCACATTCCCGGCGAGCATTACAGCCTGCAATCCTTTCTCGACCCGGATTCCGACCCGGTGGCGGCGGGAACCGCGCCTTTGCCGCTGGATGAGGCGCGCCATACAGAGCTTTTCTTTTCCCTTTACTTCGCCATGACGGGAATGCACGCGCTGCACATGATCGTGGGCATGGGACTGATGGCTTTCATTCTCTTTCGCGCAAGAGCCGGTGCGTATACTGCGGGCCACACCGCATTTGTCGAATACTTTGGCCTCTACTGGCATTTCGTGGACATCATCTGGATCTTTCTGTTTCCGCTGTTGTATCTGATCAACCGGCATTGAGTGACAGGGAATAGAGAACAGGCAATTGGGAATCGATGAGGAGGGCGGCATGAGCGAAGGATACGGACAGGCGGAAGAGATTGTCAGCCCCTGGGTCTATGCGGCGGTCTATCTGGCGCTGCTGGCGGGCGTTGGATTGACGATTGCGGCTTCGTATCTGAAGCTGGGCATACTGAATCCGATTCTGGTATTGACGATCGCCTTTGCGCAGGCGACACTGGTGGCGCTTTACTCGATGCACCTGAAGTGGAGCACCAAGCTGAATATGCTCAGCGTGGGGGCCTGCATCTTCATCTATCTCTTTCTGATCGCGATGGTTCTGCTGGATTACATCAGCCGTGCATGGGGAAGCTGGTAGCTGCCCGCCGGAGCCTTGTGAGCGGCCTTAAAAAATAGGACAGCCGCGCCAAAAGTTATATGAGTGGTCTATAATCCAACCAATTTCAATCCCGCAGTCTGCGCGTTTCGCACGTTATAAGTTCTTGTATCCCGATCAAGTCCCCCTCGGAGCCAGCCGATAAAAAAGGGAGGGGATTTCGGAATAGCAGCCGGGGCGCGTGTGAACAGATGGGTAAATCAGTGGTCTGACGGTGTGGCTGCCCGCTACGGCAGGGCAGGGAAGTGCATTGCCGCGTGCCGGAGCGGTATTTGGCTAGTCCTGGCCGCATGGGTTGTGATTGCGGCTGGGTTGCAGAATGCGCCGCTCAGCGCCCGTGCGCAGCAACTTCCGGCGGCGGCCCAGCGGGCGAAGGTGCCACCGCGCATGGCGGCGGCGGAGCGGTTTTTGGCTGCGCGGGGCTGGAAGCGGGGCGGGCCGCAACTGCACGGCACGCGCAGAGCCTTCGCCGCTGCGCAGCCGATGGTCTCGGCCGGCAGCGCCACCTGGCAGCCTCTGGGTCCACAAGCGGTTCAGTCGCAGAGCTATAACCTGGTGACCGGGCGAGTTTCGGCTCTGGCGCTGGACCCATCGGATGCGACCGGCTCCACGCTGTATGTGGGAACCACCGGCGGTGGAGTCTGGAAGTCGCAGAACGCGAGCGCCTCCACGGGCGTGAGCTTTACTCCTCTTACCGACGATCTTTCCGCGTTGAGCAGCGTCCAGGACGCCTCGATCAGCATTGGCGCGCTGACGGTGCAGCCGGGAGGGTCAGGCGTGATTCTGGCCGGAACCGGCGACCCGAATGACGCTCTCGACTCTTACTACGGCGCGGGAATTCTGCGTTCGACCGACGGGGGAACAACCTGGAGCCTGATCCCAGGAACACCGGCCACCGCGAGTCCCGTCTATAGCTTCATCGGAGAGGGTTTTGCCGGCTTTGCCTGGAGTACGGTCAACCCCGATCTGGTGGTGGCCGCGGTTTCGCAGTCGCGGGAAGGCTCGCTGGTAAATGCCGTCTGGTACGGCGCGAGCTTCAAAGGCCTTTACTACTCGCTGGACGCAGGCGCCACCTGGACGCTGGCCACCATCACCGACGGCGCGAACGGTGCGGTGCAGGGGCCGGCCTACGGTAGCGGCAGCGGGGGCTGGGATGGCAATGCGGCCACTTCCGTCGTGTGGAATCCGGTGCGCAAGCTGTTTATCGCGGCGGTGCGCTACCACGGCTACTATCAGTCCTCGGATGGCATCACCTTTACCCGCATGGCCTCGCAGCCGGGAGCTGAATTGCTGGAGAGCGCAGAGCTTTGTTCTTCCTATACGGGCAGCCTCGGTTCGACCGGCTGCCCCATCTTCCGCGGAGCGCTGGCGGTAAATCCCGCAACCGGCGATACCTTTGCCTGGACAGTGGCCGATTTCAACGGCGTATACAACGACGATCTTGGAATCTGGCAGGATGTGTGCTCGGCGAGCGCCGGCAGTTGCGCGAGTTCGACGATCAGCTTCTCTCAGCAGTGGAATACCTCCGCGCTGGAGAACGCGCCGCCATTCGACACCTCGATCACGGACGGAGATTACACGCTGGCTCTGGCAGCGATTCCCTCCGGGCAGGAGACGATGCTGCTGGCCGGGGCCGACGATCTGTGGAAGACGATGTGTCCTTACAACCAGGGCTGCGTCTGGCGCAATACCACGAATTCAGAGACCTGCATGAGCGCGCAAGTCGGCCCGTACCAGCATGCACTCGAGTGGAACGCGGCCAATCTGAGCAACACGCTGACCAATCCGCCGGAGATTCTGGTCGGCAACGATAGCGGGCTTTGGCGTTCGACCGACGCTATTGGCGAGACAGGAGCGGTGTGTTCCTCGAGCGATGCCAGCCACTTTCAGAATCTGAATGCTGGATTGGGTTCGCTGGCGGAGGTGGAGAGCATCTCGCAGGCTGGCTCGACGCCCTACACGATGATGGCGGGATTGGGAGTGAATGGGATCGCCGGGGTGGCGGGCAGCACTGCGGTTACGGCGGATTGGCCTGAGATCCTAAGCGGCGAGGGCGGCCCGGTGGCGATCGATCCGGGCAACGCATCGAACTGGTACGCGAATAATGAGGCAGGTGTATCGATCTATCTGGGCACGCCGCCGTCGGGCGGCACGCCTGGTGCCTTCCATGCGGTGTTGAACTACTCGACCGATCCCGGCTCATTGACGACAACCGCCGCCGATGTGGTGCGCGACGGACTGAGCATGGCGGAAGAGCCGCCCTATGCCCCGGCCTTCTTTCTGGTGGACCCGCTGGACCCCACGCAGTTGCTGATCGCCACCTGCCGGGTCTGGCGCGGACCGGCCAATGGAGAAAATTGGAGCGCTGCCAACGCCATCAGTCCCATTCTTGACGGGATTGCCGGCGACAACGATTGTTCGGCGAATGCCCTGATCCATTCGATGGCGGCGATGGCGCTGCCCGTCTCCTCGGCGTTGCCGCAGGGCGGCGAGGTGGTGTACGCGGGAATGTACGGCGAGGCCAATGGCGGAGCAACCCTTGCCGGCCACGTGCTGAGCGCAACCTACAACAAGGCGACCGAACTCTGGACTGGCTGGAGCGATCTGACCTCTGGAGCGGTTGCGAATGACAGCCATGGCTTGAACGCCTTCAACTACGACATCTCCAGCATCTTCATCGATCCACATGACCCGACCGGGCAAACGGCATATGTGACCGTGGAGGGAATTCCGACGCCCCAGCAGAATGTGCAGGTGGTCTATCGCACTACCAACGGCGGGCTGAGCTGGACCGATATGGCCTCCAATCTGCCGGCGGCCCCGGCCAATAGCCTGGTCGTGGACCCACAGGATGCGAATACCGTCTATGTGGCGACAGATATGGGAGTCTACGCGACCCGCCAGATTGCCGCTTGCAATGTCGAAATCCCGGGCTGCTGGGCGCCGCTTGGAAGTGGATTGCCGCAGGCGCCGGCGGTCGCGCTCAGCGCACAGCCCGCTTCATCGAGCGCACATGAACTGATTGCCGCAACCTATGGCCGCGGCATCTGGATGAATCCCCTGCTGACGGCTTCGGGGACCGGGACTGGGCCGGCGACCGGCACGCTCTCGGCCACAACGCTGACCTTTGGCAGCACCGGTGCGGGAGAGCTTTCCGCACCGCAATACGTCTCGCTGACCAATAGCGGCGGAGTCAACCTGACATCGATCGCCATCTCGGTCAGCGGCGCCTTTCAGCAGTCGAACAACTGCGGTGTGAGTCTGGCGCCGAACTCCAGTTGCGCGATCAATGTGCAGTTTTATCCGCAGGTGGCCGGCACGCAGAGCGGAACACTGACGGTCTCCGATCTGCTGAATACGCAGACGGTGGCGCTGAGCGGCACGGCCGTTGCGGCGCCGGCGTTGACGGTCAGCCCATCGAGCCTGAGTTTTGCGGCGCAGCAGGTGTCGAAAGCCAGTTTGCCGCAGACGCTAACGGTGACCAATACCGGCGGCTCGCCGCTGGCCAATGTGGGCTTTCAGATCAGCGGATTGAATGCTGCCAACTTTGCCTGGAGCGCCAGCACCTGCGGAAGCACGCTCAGCAACGTGAGCGGAGAGAACAGTTGCTCGGTGCAGATCGTCTTTACGCCGGCCTCGGCGGGCGGCAGCGAGGCAGAAGTGGTGGTCTCTTCGACGACCTCCGGCGTTGCGGCGGCAACGGTGCCTCTGAGTGGAACTGGAGTGGCCGCGGGCGGAGTGAACGTGAATCCCGCGCTGCTGAGCTTTCCCGTCGTCTCACCCGGCCAATCCAGCCTCTCGCAGTTGGTGACCCTTACCAACAACGGCAGCGCGACAGCCAGTTCGCTGCTCTTTACGCTGACGCCGCCCTTCAGCCAGGTGGCGAGCGCCAACTCCTGCGGCACGAGCCTGGCGGCGGGTGCAAGCTGCACCGTGGGCGTCATCTTTTCGCCCACGCTCAACGGGCCGTATGCTGGAGCGCTGACGATCGCGTCCGGCGCGCTGACGATCGCCAGTGTGCCCCTGAACGGAACGGGCGGAGTGCCGGGATCGGTCCTCTTTCAGCCGGAGTTGCTGACCTTTGCGCAGACCGGGGCCGGTCTTGCCAGCAGCGCCAAGACGGTGACCATCACCAATCCCGACAGCGTGAACAGCCTGAACAGCTTCGCGCTGACGGCAACCACGGGCTTCAAGCTGGTCAACAACACCTGTTCATCGACGCTTGCGGCGGGGGCCAGTTGCACGGTAGGCGTCGAATTCGTGCCCGCCAGCGCCGGTGTACAGAGCGGCAGCCTGACGGCAACCAGCAGCGCTCTTCCCTCCGGCTCCTTCATCTCATTGACGGGCAGGGGCTTCGATTTTGCCATGATGCCCTCCGGCTCCTCCACGCAAACGATTACAGACGGCCAGACCGCCAATTACACGCTGTCGATTGCGCCGCTTGGCGGCTCGCAGGGAGTCTTCACATTTCTGTGCAGCGGCCTGCCGCCGAATAGCGCCTGCACCTTCAATCCAGCGAGCATCGGCATTGCCGCCAATGGAAGCAGCAATGTCACGGTGGAGATTGCCACAGGGCTGACCACGGCAGCGGCTAGCTTCTCTCGCCCCGTTGCCTGGCCGGTTCTGCCGCTGGCCTGCGGGCTGGCGCTCCTGCCGTTTACACTCCGGCGGCGGAGGCGGGCGCTGCTGCTGGCCGCGTTGCTGACGGCGCTCATAGGCGGCATCTCCAGTTGTACGGAGTCTGGCGGCAGCCTCGGTCTGACTACGCCTCCGCCTCCCACCACCACTGGCATCACCCCGGCGGCCAGCTACTCAATTCCCGTCACGGCGACCTCCAATGGCGTTCAACACCAGGTCTTGCTGACGCTCATCGTGGATTAACCACCTGCGGTGGGGCAGACGCCTTTGGCCTGCATCCTGCCGGGATATGCCACGATTGAATTCTGAAGATGAGTTGGAGGCAGGGCATAGAAGCGCAAACCGGAAACGCTATACTTTATCTTCGGAGCTACAGGGAAAGCGTGCGCGGCGGAGCGATCCGCGGGCCGCGGATGGGGAAGAGCAGAAGATGACCGCCAAAGTGAGTGTGGAAGATGTCCAACGAGTGGCCGAGCTGGCCCACCTGGAGCTGACGCCGGAGGAGACTCCGGGGATACTCAACGCCCTGAATGCGATTCTGGAGTATGTCGCCGAGTTGAACGAACTGGACACCGCAGGCGTGCAGCCGCTGGCCCAGGTGAGCGACCTGCTCGATGCGGAGGGCAAAGGTGTCGTGCGCGACGATCTGCTCAGACCCTCGCTCGATCGTGCCGATGTTTTATCGCAGGCGCCGGAGAGCGATGGCGTCTTCTTCAAGGTTCCTAAAGTGATTGAGCGCTAGGTGTCTGATTCCACCCTGGCCGCAAACATAGGAACGCGGCGAGAGCGGGACGCCCAGAATTCGGATAGCAACAGGAAGGAAAACACTTGTCCAGCGAAGCCAAACCAGTCGAAAACTTTGTAGAAGCTCCGAAGACTCTGGCCGAGTTGCGCGCCGGAGTTCTGGAGCGCACCACTAAAGCCGTCGATCTTGCCGCCAGCTACTATGAGCGCATCGCGCATGTGAATCCCCGGCTGAACGTGTATCTGAGCCTGACCAAAGAGCGCGCGCTGGCGCAGGCCGCCCGCATAGACGATCTGGCCGACAAGGGCGATCCGCTCCCTTCGCTGGCTGGAATTCCTGTGGGCATCAAGGATGTGCTGGTGATGCGCGGCGCTCCGGCGACGGCGGGATCGAAGATTTTGCAGGGCTACGAGCCGCCCTATGACGCAACGGCAGTGGCCAAGCTCGAAGCCGCCGGCGCGGTGCTCATGGGCAAGCTGAATTGCGATGAGTTTGCCATGGGTTCGTCGAACGAGAACTCGGCTTACGGGCCGGTGCGCAATCCTGTGGATACGGAGCGGGTTCCGGGCGGATCGAGCGGTGGCTCGGCGGCGGCTGTCGCGGCCAATATGGCCGTGGCTACGCTCGGCTCGGATACCGGCGGCTCGATCCGCCAGCCGGCCAGCTTCTGCGGTGTGGTAGGCGTGCTGCCGACCTATGGGCGCGTCTCGCGCTACGGGCTGATTGCCTTCGCTTCGTCGCTGGACCGCGTCGGCCCCTTCGCCGCCAATGTGCGCGATGCCGCGACGCTCTTGAGCGTGATCGCAGGGCACGACCCGATGGATGCGACCAGCTCTCCGGCGCCTGTGCCGGATTACGCTGCCGAAAGTGATAAAAGCGCGGAGCACCTGCGCATCGGCATTCCGGACGAGTACTTTGCCGAGGGCCTCGATCCCGAAGTGCGCGCCGCGATTGAAGCCGGTATTGCCGCGCTGAAGGCCGCAGGCTGCCAGATCAAGCCGGTCAGATTGCCGCACACCAAGTATGCTGTCCCGGTCTACTATCTGATTGCGACAGCCGAGGCCAGTGCTAACCTGGCTCGCTTCGACGGCGTGCGCTACGGGCTGCGATCGAAAGACTCTGCCACGCTGGCGGATATGTACAGCCACTCGCGCGACGAGGGCTTTGGCGCCGAGGTCAAGCGGAGGATTCTGCTCGGCACCTATGCGCTCAGCGCGGGCTACTACGATGCTTACTATCTCAAAGCCCAGCAGGTGCGGCGCATCTTGGCCGAGGAGTATCTGCGCGCCTTCGCCGATGTGGACGCGATTGTCACGCCCACCGCGCCCACGCCCGCCTTCAAACTCGGCGAAAAGACCGGCGACCCGCTGGCCATGTATCTCGCCGACATCTATACGGTGACGGCGAGTCTGGCTGGCATCTGCGGAGTTACCGTTCCCTGCGGCGAGACGAAGGCCGGATTGCCGGTGGGAATGCAGGTGCTTGCCAAGCACTTCAATGAGGCTACGGCCTTCCGCGTGGCAAGGGCGGTGGAGGCATTGCATGTAGCAGCCGCTCGCTGATCGCTCGCATGGGGTTCGTGGTCTCACGCCCTTTGCCCAACTAACCCACGGACGAAGACCTGTCAGCGGAGACCCCGGCTCGCGGAGGATGGGGCAGCCGGTTGTTGACAGCTTCAACGGCAAGTCGGCTATCCTCATCGGTAGAAATGAATTAGATCAGGCGCATCGGGTCAGCGAAGGGCTGATGCAGCGGGGGACGGGCTAGGGCCTGTTAACGCTACCTGAGGTAGTGTTAACAGGCCCTGATATGGAGTGACCCTGTCAATGCCTGTACATCGATGGGGTTGTTTTTGTTGTTGTCTTTGTCTTTGCCATTGTTCGAAGGCAGAGCCAGCAGCAGTCGGGGCAAGTGTGAGCGACGAT
>JBAVDS010000079.1:0-18342 GCA_049587335.1 Occallatibacter sp.
CCCGCGCCACCGCAGGACAGATTTTGGAGCATATTCATTTTTCGCGCCTCTCCGCGGGCCGTGTGCTGGCCGTGCTGGTGACGCAGGCAGGCGCGGTCCAGGATCGCGTGCTGGTGCTGGACCGTGAACTGGCCCACGTCGAGCTGGAGACCGCGGCGCGCTATCTGAACGAGAACTTCCGTGGCTGGCCCATCGAGCGGATTCGCGCCGAGGTGGCGCGGCGGGTTGAGCAGGAGCAGGCCGCCTATCACCAGATGCTGGCCTCGGTGGAGGAGCTTTGCCGCAAGGGCGCATTGGCCACCGGCGAAGCCGGACCGGCCATCTACGTGGATGGAATGGCCAACCTGATTGCCGTGGAGGCGGACCGCGAGCGTCTGCGCCAGATGCTGGTGGCGCTGGAGGCCAAGCAGAGGCTGATCGAGCTGCTGACCGCCTATGTGGATGGCCGCCAGCAGGAGGTGCGGGTCGTCGTGGGTCCGGACCTGATCGGTCAGGCCGAGGCTTCGCAGGCGATGCAGGATCTGGTGCTGATCGGCGCGCCGGCCAGGCTGGGCAGCGACAATCTGGGCACAGTGGCCGTCATCGCTCCCACGCGCATCCAATATCAGGAGATGATTCAGGCGGTGCGCTACATTGCGCAACTCTCCGAGCGGCTGCTGGAGGCTCCCGCGGGCGATGGCTTGCGCGTGTAATGCGCCGCTGATTTGGGCCAGGACGGCGGATCGGTGAAGACGAATTTGGATATACCAAAGATTTTTCGGAGAAAAGATACAATCATGCCGGATCAGGAAGCAGAGTTGACCATATCGGAAGAGGCGGCAGCAGCGGCCGCTGCCGAAGCTGCGGCGGAAGAAGCAGCGCAGGAGGCGGCGGAGACGGAGGAAGGCGAGCCTGTCAGCCGCACCGAGTTTGAAGGGCTTAAGGCCGAGCGCGACCAACTGCTCGACCGTCTGGCGCGCTTGCAGGCCGAATTCGAAAATGCCCGCAAGCGAGCGGAGCGGGAGAAGATCGCCAACCGCGACTATGCCGTAGGCAATGTAGTCGAAAAGTTTTTGCCGGTGCTGGACCACTTCGAACTGGCGCTGAAGTCCACCGGCACAACCGAGCAATTGCGCTCCGGCGTCGAGTTGATCGTCAAGCAGATGGAAGACGTGCTGCTCCAGTTGCAGGTGACCGGAATTCCCGCCGAGGGCGTGGAGTTCGATCCCCGTGTTCATGAGGCGCTGGGCACCGTAGAGCGCCACGACCTGCCCGATCAGCACATTGCCGAGGAGATTCGCCGCGGCTACAAGCTGCGCGACCGGCTGCTGCGTCCGGCGCTGGTGCGCGTCGCCTCCAACCCCAAACAGAAGAGCGAATGAGTCAAACACGAGTGAGCAAAGCAGATTATTACGAGGTACTGGGCGTCTCGCGCGAAGCCAGCGAGCAGGAGTTGAAGAGCGCTTATCGCAAGCAGGCGCTCAAATATCATCCTGACCGCAACCCCGGCGATCACGCCGCGGAAGAGAAGTTCAAGCAGGCCAGCGAGGCCTATCAGGTCTTGAGCGATGCCGACAAGCGCGCCGCCTATGATCGCTACGGCCATGCCGGCCTGAGCGGCGGAGCCGGCTTTACTGGCTCGCCCTTTGCCGGCGGCGTGGACATCGGCGATCTTTTCGGCGATCTCTTTGGCGAGATGTTCTCAATGGGCGGCAGTCAGCAACGCGGCAGCCAACAGCGGCGCGGAGACGACCTGCGCTTCGATCTGACCGTTGACTTCGAGGCGATCCTCTTCGGCACGGAGACCGAGGTGAAGCTTCGCCGCCGCGAGAGCTGCGAAGCCTGCCACGGACGCGGCAGCGCCTCCGGACGTGGACCCACGGTCTGCTCCCAATGCCAGGGCCGCGGCCAGCTTCGCTTTCAGCAGGGCTTCTTCTCCGTGGCCCGCGCTTGCGGCGCCTGCGGAGGAACCGGCCACGTCATCACCGACCCCTGCACGGTCTGCCGCGGCGAGACACGCGTCGTCAAGGATTTCAAGCTCAACGTCAAGGTGCCAGCGGGCATCGAGAATGGAACCCGCATCCGCTACGGCGGCGAGGGCGACGCCGGCCTCCACGGCGCTCCCAAGGGCGACCTCTACATAGTTCTTTCCATCCGCCACCACGAGTATTTCGAGCGCGACGGCCACAACCTCCGCTGTGTCGTTCCCATCAGCTTTCCCCAGGCCGCTTTGGGCGCGGAGATCGAGATCGACGGCCTCGACGGACCGCTGACGCTCAAGATTCCCGAAGGCACACAGAATGGCCGTGAACTGCGCGTGCGCGGACGCGGTGTTCCCTTCCTCAACGATAAGGGAACCGGCGACCTGATCGTCACCCTGGCCGTTCAGATTCCCGGCAAGCTCAGCCGCGCCCAGCGCGAGCTGATTGCCAAACTGGGCGAGTCGCTCACGGTTGAAAACAAACCCGCCTCTCCCGGCCTGATCGAGAAGATGAAGGATTTATTCAGTTAGGCGGCAAGCTGGAGATCAGGAGCTGAAAGCTGGAAACTGCCCTCCATCCGCGCTATCTGGGCCTCGATGTCGGCAATCGCCGCATCGGCGTTGCCGTCTCCGATGAGTTGGGGCTGACCGCGCAGCCGGTCCTGACGCTTGTCCGAAGGCACAACCAGCGCGAAGATCTGCGCTCGCTGGCACGGCTGGCGCGGCGCTTTGGGGTCGTGGGTATTGTAGTGGGCAATCCGCTGCATCTTTCCGGCGAGCCAAGCCCGCAGGCTGCCAAGACCCAGGCCTTTGCGACGGAACTGGGCGAGCTGACGGGCCTGCCGGTTCATCTGTGGGATGAGCGGCTGACCACACAGGAGGCGCACCAGATCTTGTACGAGGCCGGCCACGCCCGCCAGCAGCATCGAAGAGTGGTGGATCAGGTGGCCGCTACGCTGATTCTGCGCTCATTTCTGGAAGAAAAGCTGGGAACAGAGAATCGGGGTTAGGGAAGCGAACCGATTTCATTTGCCGGCAATTCGCCACCGGCGCGCGCTTCGTATTGGCGGTTGAAGCGGATCAGCGCAATCCATTGGCCATGATCTTGCCGCATCCAGACCAGGTCGCCGTGGAGCTGGCGGGCGATCTCCTCAGGCGGCAGATCGCGGTGCAGGCCAAAGTAGCGCTCGTCGATCGCTTTGCTCTTTGCTCCCAGCGTGAACAACGGCGACCGCGGATCGTACTTGGTGCTGAAGACCAGAGCCGCGGAGTACTTTTCCGGCTCCCCGGCGGCGCGGGCGATCTCATTGGCGGTGAAGTCTTCAATGCGCTCCACGGCGAAGGGCTGCTCCAGGTAGCCCAGCTCAGGCCGCGTCAGCTCGTCCGTAACCGGCCAAGCGGAGAGCACCGTTGCTCCGGAATAGCGCCTTTCCAACTCGATGATGCCGGCCTGATGCAGACGGATCACGCGGGCATAAGCCAGATTGTCCTCCGGAGCAAAGCCGTACGGCGGATTGACGAAGATGCCCACCATGAATGCCACTGCGGAGAGCGCGGTCATGCACTGCCAGTAGGGCGCGCGCCGATACAGCGTGGTGACGGCGAGCAGCAGCACAAGCGGATACATCGGCAGCAGATAGCGGGTGAGCAGCGCGCCGCCCAAAACACTGAAGAGCACGGCATTCATCAGCAGAAGAAGAAAAATGCGGCGTTGGGCGGCGGGTTCAATGCCCGGACGCGGATCGCCGTTGCTCTCGCAGCGCGGCGCAAAGAACAGCGCGGCCAGGGCCAGCAGCACGGGCACAAAGAGATTCATGTGCGCCGTCAGATGGAGGACACGGTGGCCAAAGGCGGCCAGAAAACGTACTGTCGTCAGGTTGGCCTGGGCGTTGTAGCGCAGGAACTCCGGATTGCCGAAGAGAAAGCCGGTCTTGGCGCGGTGGTAGGCATACCAGGCGGCCAGCGGCAGCGCGCACGCGGCCAGCCATGCGGCGTCGCGCCACAGGCGCAGGCGCGCCATTCCCGGAGCGCGGCGGCTTTCGATCAGGCTGACGGCGGCCAGCGTGAGCGGAATAGCGATAGCCGTCTCTTTGGAGAGCGCGGCAGCGGCAAACCAGGCGGCGGCAAACCAGGGCTTGCGGGGTAGTTCACGGTTCCTGGCGGGAAGGCTATAGACCAGTCCCCAAAGCGTGCAGGCGGCGGCAAAGATGTCGGCGTGAGCCAGTGAACTCTGCGCAAACCAGATGGGGTAGAGTGCGGTGAGAGCTACGGTCCAGAGAGCAACGACCGGCACTTCCGTCAGCCGCATCGCCAGCCGCCAAAGCGCCGTGAGGCCGAGCGCGGCGACGCCCAGAACGGCCACTCGCGTCACCTCCGGGCAATAGCGGAGGGCATTCCACCAGAACGAGAGATAGAGGCTGGGCAGCGGCGGATGGGCGTTGGAGAGCGTGCTGATGGGAATCAGCGAACCGGTGCGGTAGAAGTCCCATGCGGCGGGAATGTAGTAGCCAGCCTCGTCCCAGTAATAGGGCAGGGCGAGCAGTGTGATATGGCTCACTAGCAGCGCCACAAAAACGGCTGGAAAGATCATCCATACTGGGAGGGAGGCAAGCGGCCGCGGCCTGATGAAGCTCTTCCAGCGCACGCGATCGCTCCTTCCTCACGCCTCGAAACTGAGGGAAATTGGCCGCCGTCGCCGCCATATGATGTCGCGTGAACGGGTCCTAGTTCACCGGTCCCTGGGGAAAGCTGTGGCTCTGCGGCTCCAGGTTCAGCGTGCCGAAGGCCTGTTCGTACTGCGCCAGATTCTGCCCCAGCATATTCCACAGCGCCTTGGCTTGCTGGGGACTGAGGAAGATGGCATTCTGGTTGCGGATGGTGATCTGTTCCGGGCTTTCGCTGGAGGCCAGGCCGAAGACCAACTGGAAATCCCAGACGCTGACGCGGATATGGACGCTGTTGGCGTAGGACTCGCGGTAGTCTGGAGTCTGGACGAGATTCATTTGCGGCTGCTGGATCGATGGACTCATAACTACTCCAGATTACTCCCGGAGGGCTGCAAATGCCGAGGGCGGGGAAGCCGGAATGGGGATGAGAGTGCGGATTTCCGGCGGCGATTCCACAGGCCGCACAACTTTTAATTCATTGATGTGTTCGAGTTTGTTAGCATCGTTATGCCTTCGGGCAACGAGCAATCTTCCAATACACGATTCTGTATCAAGGAGCGATTCGATGAAGTTCGGTAAACACCTGCTTTTTGCAGCCCTTGCCGCTGCAACCCTTTTTATTGCTACCAGCCCGTCCCAGGCCCAGGAATATGGCCGTCATCCGGCCTACCTGCACGCCTTGAGCGATCTTCGCCTGATGCGCGCCTATCTGGACAAGATGACTCCCAGCGAGCGGATCGACGATGAATCCCAGCACGCAATCGACGAGATCGACGCGGCCATTCGCGAGATCAAGGAAGCCTCTATCGAGGATGGAAAGGATCTCCGCGATCACGCCCCCATCGATGCCCACATCACCCCCAGCAACCGCTTTCGCCGGGCACGAGAGGCTGGCGCCGCGGCCTTGCACGATCTCGACCGCGAAGAAGACAACGACTTCGCCCACGGCTTGAGGCATCGCGCCGTCGATCACATCGAGAAGGCGAACCACATTGTCGACCACATTCTTCACCGCTTCGACAATATGTAATCAGCTCGCACAACATGAATGCCCGGAGGCCATCGACCTCCGGGCATTCTGTTGTGCAACTCAATCTCTGGTGCGGAAGGCGGGACTTGAACCCGCAAGCCTTTTGGGCGCTAGCTCCTAAGGCTAGTGTGTTTGCCATTTCACCACTTCCGCAACTCTGGCCAACCCATTTTATTATGACATTTTTCCGATTGCGGGAGGCAAAGAGCAAGCGCCGCCTGCCGCCCCGGAGGCCTTTGTACGGCAGGCGGGGAGCGAGGCCCGGTACAATCGAATAGTGGGAGTCCTGCAAGGGGGATTTCCCGTCTTTTCAATTGAGAAGGGTTGACAACAACAGGAATGGCGCGCCGCCGGCAGACAAGCAGGAAAAAACGCTCAGGCCTTGCGGGATCGCTGCGTCTATTCTTGTTTTTTCTGATTTTGCTGGCTGCCGGGCTTGCCTGGCTGATTTTTGCGCCCTTTGGACCGTCGAGTGAAACCTTTGTCGATCTGGCGCCGGGTTCTTCCGCCCTTGCGATTAGCCGCCAGTTGGAAGCCGAGGGTGTGGTGCGCTCGCAGTATGCCTTCGACCTGTTGCGCTGGCTGAGGCGAGGAAGGCTCAAGGCCGGCGAGTACCGTTTCGACCACCCAGCCTCGGCTGCCGAGGTTTATGCGCGCATCGCCCGCGGCGATGTTTTTACCCGGACGGTTGTGATTCCCGAAGGCGAGAACCTCTTCGGAATCGCCGCCCGGCTGGAGCAGGCGGGATTCGGCCCGCAGAGGGATTTTTTGGAAGGTGCGGCAAAGCAGTTGAATTTGGTGGCAGATCTGGACCCAGCGGCAACCAGCCTGGAGGGCTACCTGTTTCCGGACACCTATCACTTTCCCCGCAAATTTGGACCGCCGCAGATCTGCGCGGCAATGGTCCGGCGCTTTCGCGCTGTGGCCAATCAACTGGGATTGAAAGGAAATGTGCATCGCGTGGTGACTTTGGCTTCGCTGGTGGAACGCGAGACGGCGGTGGATGCGGAGCGTCCGCTGGTGGCCAGCGTCTTTGAGAACCGCTTGGCAAAAAAGATGCCGCTGATGACCGATCCAGCGGTGATCTACGGCCTGCAACTCGACGGGCGCTGGCGGGGCACGATCTACGCGAGCGACTTGAAGCGCAACACTCCCTATAACACGTATCTGCATCCCGGCCTGCCTCCGGGTCCGGTGGCCAACCCCGGAGCGAGGTCGCTGCGCGCGGCCCTGCAGCCGGCCAAGACCAGCTATCTCTACTTCGTGGCCGCCGGCTCCAATCCCCAGGGACACTCGCTGTTTTCGAGCACCCTTGAAGAGCACACACGCAACGTCGCCGGTTACCGCCAGGCCGTGAAGAAGGCAGGCGCGCAATGAAGGTAAAGTGTAGTCCTGCCCGCGCCATTGCACTGATGCTGCCGCTGTTCGTCACCGGTTGCTCCCTGCTTCCCGCCACCCGCAAGCTGCCGATCCCCAAGGCGCCGCTCGTCGAGCAGAACGCCACGCCGGAACAGTTGGTCGAGCAGTTGAATAACCGCTGGAATGCGCTGAACAGCCTGACCGCGAAGGTCGAGATTCAAGCCAGCCAAACCAAGAGCAAGGAAGGCATCGCCAAGGACTCGCCGACGCTGCAAGGGCACATCCTGATGCGCAAGCCGGAGATGCTGCGGGTGCTGGGATACTATCTCTCCATCAAGGCCTTCGACATGGCCGGTGACGGCAAGAACTTCACGGCATATATCCATTTGCCCTCCGGCAGCAAGACCGTCAAAGGCTCCTATACCATCAAAAAGAAGTCGGCTAATCCCTTGGAGAACCTGCGCCCCGGCTTTTTTCTGGATGCTTTGGTGGTGCGCGGACTGGAGCCGGATGACTTGTACGGCGTGGTGGCCGATTCGCAGACCGTGGAAGACCCGGCCCGAAAGCACCTGTTTACCGTGCCAGAGTATGTGCTCAGCATCAGCCGCCGCAAATCCGGCAGCCAGCAGTTGACGCCGGTGCGCGTCATTACCTTCCGCCGCGACGACCTGCTGCCCTCGCAACAGAATATCTACGACAGCGATGGCAATCTGGAGACCGAGGTCCGCTACTACAACTACCAGGATTTCGGTTCGAGCAAATATCCCTCCAGGGTCGTCATCCGGCGTCCGCTGGAAGAGGTCCAGATCATTCTGTCCGTCGATAACGTCGTCGAGAACCAGCCGTTGACCGACGACCAGTTCGTGCTGAAACCTGCCGAAGGAACGCAGATTCAGAATCTGGAGTAGATGGAGTTGTCTTCAGAATCCGGCTTTGCGTTCTTCTTGCATCCACCCAACCTCTCCCTTCCCTTCTCTCTAAGGTGATTTGGATCACATCACGAGCTAATTTTTGCTGATAAAACTGTCTCATCATTCCGATACATGAATTGAGGGGGGCCCTCTGGAGGCTTGGGAGGGGTTGGCATGGAAGGTGCCAACCCATTCCCACCGGAGACCGGATGAGGTGTGTGTGCGCACCTCCGCACCGGAGAGAATCCGCGTTTGCGATTTTGCAACCGATGGGCCTATACTGAAATCAGACCAATTAAGTCGTAATTCAAAAGATCTGCCGGTTGAGCGGTCTTCGGAGTGGGGCGATTGAGCTTGTTGAGCGAATTGAATGTGGGCCAAAGCGGAGTCCTGGTGGAGCTGGGCCTGCCTGAATCCGTGCAGAACCACTTGATGCACATGGGCTTTGTGCCCAATGCGCTGCTGACGGTACTGCGCCGCGCGCCGGCCGGCGACCCCACGGTCTATGGCGTCGACGGCATGGAAATTGCCCTGCGCCGCGAGACTGCGGCGGCGATTCAGGTGCGGGCCGCAAGCGCTGAGGACGAGGAAGACTCCGCGGATGCCTACCTTCCCGAAAAGATCGAGGCCGCCGGATGAATGCCTGCTGCGATACTCCCGTCCCTGTTCTGCCAAACTCCCCGCCGGCCGCCGGTGTCTTGCAGACGGTGGTGCTGATCGGGCCGCCCAACTCCGGCAAATCCACGCTTTTCAACCGGCTGACCGGATTGCGGCAGAAGGTGGCCAACTTTCCCGGCGTCACCGTGGAGCAGCGGATGGGCCTGATGGCCGGGGTGGGCCGCGAGGACCTGACGCTGATCGATCTGCCGGGAATCTACTCGCTCGACCCCTTCAGCGAGGACGCCCGTGTCTCGATTGACGTATTGCGCGGCAAGATGCCGGGCACGCCCAAGCCGGACGCGGTGCTGCTGGTTCTCGACTCACTGCATCTGACGCGGCAGTTGATGCTGGCCGCGCCGGTTCTGGCGCTGGGATTGCCGACGCTGGTGCTCCTGAACATGAGCGACCTGATGACGGCTCGCGGCGGCCACATCGACGCCCTCAAACTGGCGCGCGAGCTGGGCGCTCCAGTGGCTCTGATCAGCGCCGTGCATGGCACGGGCCTCGACACGATTCCGCTCTTTCTCAACCGGCAGGCCGAACAACAAGCTGCCATGCCGCTGACTCTTCCCGTGCTGGGCAACGCCGCCAGCGCGCACAGTTGGGCCGCGCAGGTAAGCCGCCGGACAGGCTATCGCGCGCCGCTTTCCGTGGAAGGCACGCGCAAGATCGACAATGTTCTACTGCACCGCTTCTGGGGACCACTGCTGTTTCTGGTCGTGGTCGTCGGCGTCTTCGAGGTGGTCTTCTCGATCGGGCAGCCGCTCTCCGACGGATTTGGCGACATTTTGGGCGGAGTCGGCAACCTCGTCCGCCCCCTGCTGCCGGCTGGCTGGATTCAGTCGCTGTTGCTCGACGGCGCATGGAAGGGCATCTCGTCGGTGCTGGTCTTTCTGCCGCAGATTCTGCTGCTCTTTCTCTTCATCGGCATTCTGGAGGACTCCGGCTATCTCTCTCGCGCCGCGCTGATCGCCGACCGCGTGATGCGCTCGATCGGATTGAATGGCAAAGCCTTCATTCCGCTGCTTTCGGCTTACGCCTGCGCGGTTCCGGCGATCATGGCCACGCGCACCATCGAAAACAAGCGCGACCGGCTGGCGACGATTCTGGTGACGCCCTTCATGACCTGCTCGGCGCGGCTGCCGGTGTATATGCTGCTGATTGCCGCTTTCATTCCCAACATTACATATATGCACGGCTTTCTAGGGCTGCGGACGCTGACGATGCTGGGGCTTTATCTGGCAGGATTTGTGGGCGCAATGACCACCGCGCGGCTGCTGAAAAGCTCGATTCTCAAGTCCAACGACGCGCCCTTCATTCTGGAGCTGCCGCAGTACCGCTGGCCCACGCTGCGCTCGCTCACACTGCGGCTGGTTGACCGGGCGCGCATCTTTCTGCGCCAGGCCGGCACGATCATCCTCTGCGTGACGCTGGCTCTCTGGGTACTGGCGCATCTGCCGGTGATGCACACAGCGGGCGGCGAGGTCTCCGCGCCGTTGCTGGCCGACAGCCTGATCGGCAGGCTGGGACATTTCATCGAACCAGCGATTGCGCCCCTCGGTTTCAACTGGAAGATCGGCATCGGGCTGCTGTCGAGCGTACTGGCCCGCGAGGTGATGGTCTCGACGATGGGCACGCTCTATGGCGCCGATCCCGGCACCCAGGCTCTGAGCCTGCAAACCGCGCTGCATCACGATATGACGCTGGGCGGCGCGCTGGCGCTGATGATCTTTTTCGCCTTTGCCATGCAGTGCACTTCGACGATGGCTGTGGTGCGGCGCGAGACCAACAGTTGGAAGTGGCCAGCCGTGCAATTTCTCTATATGCTCGCGCTGGCTTGGATTGCCGCCTTTGCGGTCAACCATCTGGCGCTGGCGATCTTCGCGGGTTGACCCGGCGCGGGAGCCGTCACACATCCGCTTCCAGGCTCTTGCGCACACGCTCCATGATGCCCAGATAGTACGCCAGATTGTGAATCGAATTCAGCGTCGCGCCGAGCGCTTCGCCGGCGTGCATCAGGTGGCGGAGGTAGGCGCGCGAGTAGCGTTGGCAGACCATGCAGCCGCAGGCTGGATCGGGCGGGCCTTGATCTTCAGCGTAGCGCTTGCCCTTGATGTTCAATCGCCCCTCGCTGGTAAAGAGCAGTCCGTGGCGCGCGGCGCGGGTAGGCAGCACGCAATCCATCATCTCCACGCCCATGCGGGCATACTGCTCGATCTCATCCGGGTAGCCAACGCCCATGACGTAGCGGGGCTTATCGGCGGGCAGCAGCGGCAGCACCTCGGCAATCATCTCCAGAGTCAGCGCGCGCGGCTCGCCGACGCTCAACCCTCCGATCGCGTATCCGTCGAAGTCCATCTCGACGAGACGCTCGGCGCTCTGGCGGCGCAGATCGCGGTACATTCCACCCTGCACAATTCCAAACAAGCTCTGTCTGCGCCCGCCTAACTCTTCGCGCCAGGGAACCTCATGGCAATGCGCCTTGAAGTGATGAAGCGAGCGCCCGGCCCAAGCCAGCGTGAGACGGAGGCTCTCTTCGGCGCGGCCGCGATCGGCGGGATACTCCGTGCATTCGTCGAATACCATGCAGATGTCAGCGCCTAGGGCGATCTGAACATCGATGGAATGTTCGGGAGTAAAAAAGTGGGAACTGCCGTCCAGGTGGGAGCGAAAGCGCACGCCCTCGTCGCTGACCTTGCGCAGTTGACTCAAGCTGAAGACCTGAAAGCCGCCGGAGTCGGTGAGCAGGCCGCGCGGCCAACTGATGAATCTGTGCAGACCGCCCATGCGGCGGATTGCATCGTGGCCGGGGCGCAGGTAAAGGTGATAGGTGTTGCCGAGAATGATCTCCGCGCCGAGGGCTTCAAGGGTCTCCTGCGGAATGGCCTTCACGGAGCCGAGGGTGCCGACGGGCATGAAGAGCGGGGTTTCGACGCTGCGATGCGGCAGCTGAAGGCGTCCGCGCCGCCCGCCCGCCGCGGTGGCTGCCAGCACATTGAAGTCGAGACCCATCAGACGATTTTACCGGGAGAGGCGGTTGCGGACCGCGTACAGGGCGAATACCGGCAGCGCCTTGCGCTTTCGAGGCGGAAACCTTCCGCTGATACAATCGGAAGAGCCAAAATCAGGCGAATTCAACTGTTGATCGAGCAGGATTTGCGGGCAAGAAACCTACGATGACGCTGCGGCTATTCAACACACTGTCTGGAGAGATGGAACCGGTGACGCCCGCCGATGGGCAGGCGCTCAGGATGTATGCCTGCGGGCCGACGGTCTATGACTATGGGCACATCGGGAACTTCCGCACATTTTTGCAAGTCGACGTACTGCGCCGGTTCCTCAAGCTGAGCGGAACGGAGGTTCGCCACGTGATGAACATTACCGACGTGGACGACAAGATCATCCGCAACGCGGGAGCAGGCGGCGTGACGATCGGCGCGTATTCGGCAAAGTTCGAGCAGGCCTTCTTCGAGGACCTGGAAGCGCTCAGAGTCGAGCGGCCAGAGGTGATGGCGCGTGCCACCGAACATATTCCGCGGATGGTGGAGCTGATTCAAAAGCTGGCGGCGGCTGGCGCGGCGTATCAAGCGGAGGATGGGAGCTGGTACTTTCGCCTCGCGGCCTTCCCCGATTATGGAAAATTAAGTAAAAAAGATTTGAGCGGAATGGAAGACGGCGCGCGGGTGGACGTGGACGAGTACGAGAAGGACTCGGCGCGGGACTTTGCCTTGTGGAAGGCAGCCAAGCCTGGTGAAACATCCTGGGATACGGCGATTGGGCGCGGACGGCCGGGCTGGCATATCGAGTGCTCGGCGATGGCGATGGAGTATCTGGGAGAGAGCTTCGATCTGCACGCGGGTGGCGAGGATCTGATCTTTCCCCATCATGAGAACGAGATTGCACAGAGCGAGAGCGTGACGCACAAGACCTTAGCCCGCCACTGGATGCACGTGCGCTTCCTGCTCGTCGATGGGCGGAAGATGTCCAAGAGCGAGGGGAATTTTTATACGCTGCGCGATCTGCTGCTGAAGGGCTACAAGGCTTCGGCGATTCGTCTGGCGCTGATTTCCGTGCCTTACCGGCATCAATTCAACTTCACCTTTGACGGACTGATCGAAGCGACGGCGGCGATTGAACGGCTGCGAACCTTCAAGGCGCGGCTGATGGGCAAGGCCTTTGCCGAGGGCGAGAACGCGGCGCTGCAAGAGGCATCGAAGAAGGCACGGGCGGAGTATCTGATCGCGATGAGCAACGATCTGAATACTGCCGAGGCGCGGGCGCCGATCTTCGATCTGGTGCGGACGGCGAATACGGCGCTGGATCAGAGCGAGCTGAGGGCCGGCGACCGGGATGCGATTCTGGCAGTGCTGGCTGACTTCGACGCGGTCTTCGATGTGATGGAGGATCGCGATGCGGAGGCAACCAGCAAGGCGCTGGCCTGGGCCGAGCAGGCAGGGCGGATTGGCGATGTCGCGCCGGAGTTGCTGGCGCGTCAGGGGCTGACGGATGAAGCCATCGACGCGCTGGTGGCCGAACGGACGCAGGCCAAGAAGCAGCGCAACTTCGCCCGCGCCGACGCGATTCGCAATGTGCTGGCGGAGAAGGGCGTGGTGATCGAAGACTCGAAGGATGGAGTGCGCTGGAAGCGGAAGTAGATTTCAAGAAGATTCACACGGAGGGAGTTGACCGATGGAAGTGAACGAAGCACAAGAGTTGCACGAACACGCAGAGCACGCGGGGCACGATCAGTCGATGCGCCCGGTTGCGTTGACAATGACCGTTCTCGCCGTGCTGGTCGCGGTCGTCACGGTACTGGGCCATCACACGGACACCGACGCGATTCTGTCTCAAGACCGGGCGACGGATACCTGGGGCGAGTATCAGGCCCACAAGATTCGCGCCAATGAGGCTGACCTTACGGCGAAGATGCTGAGCGTGGTGACGATTGCCGACGAGAACGCCGCGCGCAAACTCGAAAAGACCATCGCCGACGATAAGGAAAAGAAGGCCGAAGAGATTAAGAATGATATGGAAAAGGCCGAGGCGCTGGAGGCCCAGGTCGAGCAGGCTGAGAAGAAGGCCAAGCACTTTGATCTCGGCGAGGTGCTGCTGGAGATCGGACTGGTTGTCACGTCGATCACGCTATTGACCAAAAAGCGCGCCTACTGGTTTGCCGGGATGGCCTTCTCGGTCGTGGGAATTGTGGCGGCTGTTTTGGGACTACTGGTAAAGTAATGTCGATTGAGCGGGCTTCCAATTATGGCCTGTGATAGACTGACAGCCAAATGAAAGCCCGCCTTTTCGTCACACCGCTCGTTCTTTGTGCTGCTATGCTTGCGGCACAGACGCCCGCCACCCCTGCCGCTGCCAGCGCATCCGCCACTCCCGCCGCGCAAACGCATTCCAGCGATCTCGGTTTCAGCTACAGCCTGCCGGCTGACTGGGAGGTGGTGGACACTCGCCCGATGCTTCCCGCAGTGCGGCAGCAAGTGACCAATGAGGCCACCAGCGAGGGCGAAAAGAAGGGCGCTGCCTGCACGCAGGTGGAGCAAACCGCACGGCATGGCGATCCCGCCTCGGTCGTAGTCGTGGTTTCGCTGCCCTTTGACTGCTTTGGCCAGAGCTTTACAGGCAAGGATCTTCCGGAGTTTGCTTCGGGGGTTGCTGAAGGCCTGAAGTCGGCCTTCACCATCTCTGACCCGGTCTATGGCGCCTATATGCTGGGAAGCCATAGCTTCTGGATCGAACGTGCATCGGGCGCAGCGGTGGAAAAACCTGAGATCAAGAGGACCGTGGAGGTTGCCTGCACTGTGCTCAAGAAGGGCGCCGTCTGCTGGATGGCCCTGGCCTCCGACGATGCAGCGCTCCAGATATTTGAACGCGGTTCTGTGACTCTGGACGGCGATGCCGCTGCGGCGCTGGTTCCAGCCAACGCCTTTCAACAGAAGAAGTGACCGGAAAAGTTTTGCTCCCGGATGCAATCGGCAGGAGACGGGACGCCTATCCGAATGCATGATCCCTGCAATACTCGAAGGCCCGCACTCTATCCGGAATCAGACCAGCGCGATCAGGTTTTCCACGCTGCGCTCGCGCAGCTTCTGATAGAGGCCGCAGACGGCAAATTTCTTGAAGTGTTCCGAGTCGCGGTGCGCGGCCAGAGCCTCTGTGTCGCGGTACTGCTCATAGATGAGCACGGTGTCGGGATCGTCCTCCAGATGGTGGGGAATGTAGCTGACGCATCCCGGTTCCTGGCGTGAGGCGGCGGCCAGCACACGCAGGGTTTCGACAACATCTTCGCGATCTTCCGAGGCAAACTTCATCCGTACGGCAAAGCTGATCATGAAAGCGGCTTCTTTCTTCGCCTGGGCTTGTAGCCCCGGGCATATCTCCAGTTTATGCGTGAATGCTATCGAGGGCGGCGGCAAATTCCGGCAGCAGCATGGTCTGGTTCCGGTCCGGTCCGGTGGAGACCATTCCGATTTTGGCGCCGCTCTCACGCTCCTGAAAGCGCAGATACTCGCGTGCTGCCGGAGGCAGTTTTTCAAACTCCGTGATTCCCTCGGTTGAGCTGCGCCAGCCCTTGAGCTTGGTATAAACCGGCTTGATCTGCTCCAGGCCCTGCACATCGGCAGGAATCTCATCGGTCCTCTTGCCGGCAATCTCATAGCCGACGCAGATGGGAATCTCGTCAAGCTCGTCGAGCACATCCAGCTTGGTAATCACCAGCCACTCGGCGCCGTTGACCTGATTGGAGTAGCGCAGCATGGGCAGATCGAGCCATCCGCAGCGGCGCGGACGGCCGGTGACGGCCCCATACTCATTGCCGCGCGCGCGCAGATTTTCGCCCATAGAATCGTGAATCTCGGTAGGAAACGGACCCTCGCCGACACGTGTGACATAGGCCTTGGTCACGGAGATCACGGTGCCGATGGCCGTTGGTCCGACGCCGGTTCCCGTGGCCGCGCCGCCCGCCGTGGCCGAAGAGGAGGTGACAAAGGGGTAGGTTCCGTGATCGATGTCGAGCATGGTTCCCTGTGCGCCCTCGAACATCACGCTGCCGCCTTCGTAGATGATCTTGTTGAGCAAGCGTCCGGTGTCGGTGACAAAGGGGCGGATCTGTTCGGCGGCGGCGGCATACTCGTCGTACATCTGCGCGGGATCAAGCCCGCCGGTGTTGAAGAGGGCGCGCGCGATGGCGTTTTTCTCGGCGCAGGCCGCTTCGATGTGCGTCTTCAGAAGTTCGGGGCTGAGCAGGTCCACGATGCGCAGGCCGCTGCGCGCCATCTTGTCCTCGTATGCCGGACCGATGCCTTTGCTGGTGGTGCCGATCTTCTGGCGGCCGGGAGCGCATTCGGCGGCCAGTTCGATCATGCGATGGTAGGGCAGAATCACCTGCGCGCGATTGGAGACAAAGAGCTGCCGATCGACACCGACACCCAGTGCGCGGAGCTTGGCGACCTCATTGAGAAAGGCAATGGGATCGAGAACGATACCGTTGCCGATGACTCCGCGGCAGCCGGGGCGCAGAACCCCGCAAGGGATCAGTTGCAGAACGAATTTTTGTTCGCCAATGATGACGGTGTGGCCGGCGTTGTGTCCGCCGGCATAGCGTGCGACGGCGCTGAAGCGCTCACTCAGCACGTCCACAATCTTGCCCTTGCCCTCGTCGCCCCACTGGGCACCCAGTACTACAGCCGTCTTTGCTCGCATCGGATTCCGATCCCTAAAACTTATTTTTTAGTCTTTCTTTTGTGAGAGATACCACATTCCTGGCGGGTGATACTCCGGGCAAACGCACAACTCCGATTGCCGGAATGGACCGCTGAAAGTGAAAGACAAAATGAAGGCGCAGCCACTTTGGCCCGCGCCTCATTCCATGATAAACCCTGCACAGTTTGACTGGGCGCCAAAAGAAGCCGGGGCGGACTCACTTCTTTTTGGATTTCTTTGCGGATTTCCCTTCCGCTGTTAAGATAAGAGAGTCGTGGGGCTGTAGCTCAGCTGGGAGAGCGCCTCGTTCGCAACGAGGAGGCCAGCGGTTCGATCCCGCTCAGCTCCACCAAATATCAATAGCTTGCGGCATACTCTTCATTGCCCTGCGGATGTTTGTGTCGTTCTTTGTTCCTAGCCCTCCAGTATTAACCGTAAAATGACATTTGCTGAAGGCTTTCAAAGTCATTTTAGAGTAGTTGATCCTGAGAATTTGATTCTCAGGCATATTGAAGTCGCGTAATGCGGGTTTGATGACTTGAGAAGGTGAGCACCAGGTTCCGCGCGAAAGTTTATAACGGCTTCTAGGAGGCACACATGAACAGGAGAAGATTCATAGCCGCATCTGCGACTGTTGGTCTTGGCCATCTTGTGCACGCACTGCAATGTACTCTGATCGCTCCGGGTGTCGTAAGCTGCCGCACTCAAATCAATTTTCCCCGTGTGCAACTTGCAGCTTAATGGCGAGATAACTCTGCTGGTGATTGCTATCCCTTGATCGTCGAAGAAAGTATCCGAGCAACAGAATCTCAGATTGGGTGATGAATGAAAAAGCTTATCGTATTCGATTTGGACGGCACACTTGCGCCCAGCAAGTCGTCGCTCGCTCCTCAGACTGCGACGCTCCTGCACGACCTCTTGGGCATCATCAAAGTGGCGGTGATCTCTGGAGGAGCGTGGGCGCAATTTGAAAAGCAGCTCCTGACCGATCTTCCCCAGGGAAGTCACCTTGCGAATTTGTCTCTTCTTCCAACCTGTGGAACCAAGTTTTTTCAATACGACGGTAAGTGGACTGAACTCTATTCAGAGGATCTTACGACGGAGCAAAAAAAGAAGATTATCGCTTCACTGGATAAGGCGGCCGGAGAGGCGGGCTATCGCGCCGAAAAGGTATGGGGAGAGGTGATTGAAGACCGGGGAAGCCAGGTCACATACTCCGCGTTAGGTCAGCAGGCGCCTTTGGCAGAAAAGGAAAAGTGGGATCCCGATTTCGCCAAGCGGAAGAAGATCGCTGCAATCCTGGAGAAGCTGATTCCGGAGTTCTCAGTCCGTTTGGGTGGTGCTACCTCAATCGATGTAACCAAGCCTGGCATTGACAAGGCATACGGCATAGGAAAGCTGCGCGACATTCTCCACCTTTCCTTGCAAGAGATGGTCTACATCGGCGATGCGTTGTTTCCGGGCGGCAACGATTACCCCGCGGAAGAGGCGGGTGTTGTGTCGATCCCTGTAAAAGGACCAGACGATACCAATGTGGTCATTAAGACGATTCTTGCCTGCTTGGGCGACAAGTGAGTTGGGAGACAGAGCAAGCGGGCGAGAAGATTTCAGGAAACTTCGCGCGCATTCCATGAGTCCGAGATTGGTCATCAGTGTTGCCAAGTGATCCGGCTCGCTTCGAGCGGCACAGAGGCATTGGGATGGCGGGGAATGATGCGCACGGTGTAGTCGCTCGCAGGGCGCGTTGCCGGTACATGGGCCGAATAGATGAAAACACCCTGCGCATCCGCATGGGATTCGGATGCGGTCATGGTTTCAATAGCGGGATTACCTTCCTGAGCTGAGTCCGCATAGAGTTCGACTTGCAGTTGATCCGGTGTGAGGGTGCCCGGAAAAACTTCAACCTGAAAGGAATGCTTGCTGTCGTGCGTCTCAATTCTCACCGAACCAAATCTCACAGTGCTCCAATGCTGCTCGATATCCTTCTGCCATTGCAGCAGACTTACGCCAAGCGCACTATCTCCGTCTGTACGCTGGCGGTAACCG
>JBAVDS010000080.1:0-50773 GCA_049587335.1 Occallatibacter sp.
AAGGATCTGAGGTTTGTAGAGGTATACCGAAAAGCAACCGCAGGTCCTTCGACTCCCTTCGCTACCCACCCCAGCGACGAAGACCTGTCGCTGGGGACCCCGCTACGCTACGGTCGCTCAGGATGACTGTTTTTTGTTGAACGAACTTTAGACTCAGGACACTATATCTGCTGTCTGTCAAAGCCAGGTTGTGACTTTGCAGACAGCAGAAGAAAAGAAACGCGGCTGCGGAAGCTGCCGCTACGCCTTCATCGCCTCTTCGACCGCGACGGCGACCGCGACCGACGCGCCAACCATGGGGTTGTTGCCCATGCCGATCAGGCCCATCATCTCGACGTGCGCGGGCACCGAGGACGACCCGGCAAACTGCGCGTCAGAGTGCATCCGGCCCATGGTGTCGGTCATGCCGTAGGAGGCCGGACCGGCGCCCATATTATCGGGATGCAGCGTACGTCCCGTGCCTCCGCCGGAGGCGACCGAGAAGAACTTCTTGCCGTCAAGCAGCCGTTCCTTCTTGTAGACGGCCATCACCGGATGCTGGAAGCGCGTGGGGTTGGTCGAGTTGCCGGTGATCGCCACATCGACAAGCTCCAGGTGCATGATGGCCACACCCTCGCGCACATCGTCGGCGCCATAGCAGCGAACCGCCGCGCGCTCGCCCTTCGAGTACGCCTTCTCACGCACGATCTTCAGCTTGCCGGTCGCGTAGTCGAAATCGGTCTGAACATAGGTAAAGCCGTTGACGCGCGAGATAATCAGCGCCGCGTCCTTGCCCAGTCCGTTCAGCACCACGCGCAGCGGAGTCTTGCGCGCGTTGTTGGCCGAGCGAGCCAGGCCAATCGCACCCTCGGCAGCGGCAAAGGACTCGTGTCCCGCGCAAAAAGCGAAGCAGCCGGTCTCTTCGCGCAGCAGCATCGCGGCCAGATTGCCGTGACCGATGCCGACCTTGCGATCATCGGCGACCGAGCCGGGAATACAGAAAGCCTGCAAGCCCGTTCCCAGCGTCTCGGCGATCTCCGCGGCCACTTTCTGATTCTTCTTGATCGCCACTGCCGCGCCGATCAGATAGGCCCAGCCCGCGTTTTCAAAGGCGATGGGCTGAATCGACTTCACGATCTTGCGCACATCCACATTCTTGTCCAAACAGATCTTTTCCGCCTTCTCCAGAGACTCAATCCCAACAGCTGCGAGATAGGAGTCGATCTGCGCAATCCTTCTTTCGTATCCTTCAAACAATGCCATTGTCTTCTCCTATTCCTTGCGCGGGTTGATGGTTTTCACGGCGTCGGCAAAGCGGCCATAGGTTCCCGTCGCCTTGGTCAGAGCGCTCTGTGCGTCCACGCCCTTGGCAATTGCATCCATCATGGGTCCCAGCTTGACGAACTTGTAGCCAATGATTTCGTTATCCGCATCCAAAGCGAGTTCGGTCACATAGCCTTCGGCCAATTGCAGATAGCGCGCGCCCTTTTCGCTGGTGCCGTACATGGTTCCCGTTACGCTGCACAGACCTTTTCCCAGGTCTTCGAGGCCTGCACCGATGGGCAGTCCGTCCTCTGAAAACGCTGTCTGCGTCCGCCCATAGACGATCTGCAAAAACAGTTCGCGCATCGCCACGTTGATCGCGTCGCAGACCAGGTCGGTGTTCAGGGCTTCGAGGATCGTCTTGCCGGGAAGAATCTCCGCTGCCATCGCGGCCGAGTGCGTCATCCCAGTGCAGCCGATGGTCTCCACCAGCGCTTCCTCGATGATGCCTTTCTTCACATTCAGGGTGAGCTTGCAGGCGCCCTGCTGCGGCGCGCACCAGCCCACGCCGTGGGTCAGGCCGGAGATGTCGCTCACTTCTTTGGCCTTCGTCCAGCGGCCTTCTTGCGGAATAGGCGCCGGGCCGTGGTTCGGCCCCTTGGCGACTATACACATCTGTTCAATTTCGTGTGTATGCATCGGGAGTTGCGCTCCTTGGTTCGGTTTGTCCGGTTGGTGAAGTCGGGCATTACTACGTCCTGCATCGTGCCCTTCGACAGACTTCAGCGATTCTAGTGCAACGCAAAGGGAGAGGATGTGACCGCCGTCGCAGTAGATTCCTGCCGAAGCATACGGCAAGGCCCAGCCTCCTGCCGTGGACCGCGCCCAAAAAAACCTGTAGGTTTTGGTCTTTTTTGGGAATTTCCTGGAATGACCCGATCTCGGCAGATTATGGGCTGCAATCCATTGCTTGCGCTGCCAGGTAAACCGGAGGACATGGTTTTACGTCCATCCCTCAGGGGGAATGCTATCCGATGGCCAAAGCACAGGAAACGCGTTTTCGCTGTCCTTGCTGCGGATGGAAGACGCTGACGGCCCCTGGCGCGCTGGTCTTATGCCCGGTCTGCTGGTGGGAGGACGACGGACAGGAGGATTGCGACTCCTCCGATGTCCGGCTGACCGTCAACGGCACATTGAGCCTGGATGAGGCGCGGACGCACTACCTTCGCTGCGGCGCAGCTCATCCGCGTTTTTTGCCCTATGTGCGCAAACCCCAGGTCACTGAGAAGTAACGTACCTTTCACGGTGCCTTTTGGTGGGGAAACAGGCCTGGCGGGTTTGACCCTGCCAGCAAACCAACATACCATGTGATGAGGAGTCTCTCCGGCCGCGCGGCGTTTCTGCCAGCCTCAGAGGCCGCCCTAAGCTGCATTCGCCGCTGACGCGGTGGTTTGCGGGCTTAACAGGCAGGTTTTCACCCCAGTTCTGGTTGTTTTTTGCGCGCAGTGCGCATGGAAGGTAAAACATTGAGTCCTACGGAGACAGTCGAAAACGATCTGCAAACCGATGCCGCCGAGGCGGCGCATGAGGGTCACGACCACAGCCATGACGGCCACGACCATGCCGGCCATGACCATACGCATCAGCATGGCCCGGTTCTGAATCCGGAGTGTACCCGCGAACTGGTCCTGGACATCTCTGCGGAGGAGGTTACGAAGGCCTACCGGACCGTGACCGGCAACTACCAGCGATATGCCAAGATTCCCGGCTTCCGCGCCGGCAAGGTGCCGGAGACGGTCGTCCGTCGCCGCTTTGCCGAGGGAATTCGCAAGGACGTAATCGACGGCCTGCTGCCGGAACGCTTCAACAAGGCCGTGGCCGAGTTGGGCGTAAAGCCCGTTGGCGAACCGCGAGTGACCGAACTGACCGTCGAAGAGGGCAAGCCTCTGCACGTCAAGGCGATCTTTGAATATGTGCCGGAGTTTTCCATCGAGGGCTATCAGACGGTGACCGTGGAGAAGCCGTCGGTCGAGATCACCGAAGAGGAGTTCAAGAGCGAGATCGAGCAGTTGCGCGAGTCGCGCGCCATCATGGAGCCGGTTGAGGAGGAGCGGGCGCTGGCGGATGGAGACTGGGCGCAGATTTCCTATCACGGGCAGATCGAGGGCGAGCTTGAGGCTGCGCCCATCGCCGGTGAAGACACGCTCGTCGAAGTTGGCGGCAAGGATACTGTTGAGGCTTTTACCACGGCCTTGCGCGGCGCCAAGCCGGGTCAGGAACTGAAGGCCGAGGTCATCTATCCGGCCGAATACGCCGAACCCAAGCTGGCCGGAAAGACGGTGGTTTATCAGGTCGAGGTCAAGGCGATCAAGAAGCGCACCGTGCCGGAGCTGACCGACGATTTTGCCCGCGAGCTGGGTCACTATGAGAATCTGGCGGAGTTGGAAGAGCGGGTCCGCGATCACATGGTCAGCCGCAAGCGCCGCAGCGTGGAAGGCGAGACCAAGGATCGTCTCTTCGCCAAGCTCGCCGAGCACTACCCGTTTGCGGTTCCTGAATCGCTGGTGCAGGAGCAGATTGACGTGCGTCTGGAGCGCGGCCTGCGCGCCCTCGCAGCTCAGGGCATGAATACCGAGCAGATGCGCAAGCTGGACTTTGGCCGCCTGCGCGCGGCGCAGCGCGACGGCGCCGCTGCCGAGGTGAAGGTCAATATCCTGCTGGACCGCATCGCTTCTGAGGAAAATATCAGCGTCAGCGACGAGGAACTGGACCGCGAACTGCAACTGGCGGCAGTGCAGTCCCGCGAGCCGGTCGAAGTGCTGCGCAGCCGTTTGACTCAGGACGGCGGACTGGCTAGAATTCGAGAGCAACTGAGGCGCGAAAAGACTGCGTCTGTACTGTACGAACGGCTGCCCGCATAACTTTGGAGCAGCTGCGGAAATAGCCGTGCGGAGTTCGAATTGCTCGGCAGCGCGGCAAGCCAGGAACGGGGAGCAATGCTCCCCAACGGAAGCGAGAAGAAGGCTCAATGGCATTGGTCCCCATGGTGGTTGAGCAGACGAGCCGAGGCGAACGCGCCTACGACATATACTCCCGTCTGCTGCGCGATAACATCATCTTTCTGGGCACGCCCATCGACGATCAGGTAGCGAATCTGATTGTGGCGCAGATGCTCTTTCTCTCCGGCGAAGACCCGGAGAAGGATGTGCATCTCTACATCAACTCGCCGGGCGGCTCGATCACTGCGGGCCTGGCCATCTATGACACCATGCAATTCATCAAGAACAAGGTGGAGACGATTTGCATCGGCCAGGCGGCCAGCATGGGCGCCTTTCTGCTGCTGGCTGGCACCAAGGGCAAGCGCTTTGCGCTGCCCAACTCGCGCATCCTGATCCATCAGCCTTCGATGGGCGGCTTGAGCGGTCAGGCCACCGACATCGACATTCATGCGCGCGAGATTTTGCGCATCCGCGAGATCACCAACAACCTCATCGCCAAGCATACCGATCAGCCATTGGACCGCATCGAGCGCGACGTCGAGCGGGACTTCATTATGAATGCGCAACAGGCCAAGGAGTACGGCATCGTCGATGAAATCATCGACCGGCCGCGGACGTAACCGGGATTCAGCGAATTAAAGGGTGGCAAATCCGCTTTTCGCCCAAGGGAGCTGCATGATGAAAACGCGCACGGGACCGGAAGAAACACTGCGCTGCTCGTTCTGTCACAAGTCGCAGGACGCTGTGGCCAAGCTGATTTCTTCACCCAGCGATTACCCCCGCGCTTATATCTGCGACGAGTGCGTGGCGGTCTGCAACTCCATTCTTGAGGATGATCGCGGCGGAGATGCCGCGCATCCGCCCAACGCCGCCGGACACCTGCCCAAGCCGCAGGAGGTCAAGAACTTTCTCGACGACTTTGTGATCGGACAGGATCAAACCAAGAAGAAGCTGGCCGTCGCGGTCTATAACCACTACAAGCGCATTCAGATGAACCGGATGCGCAACAACGAAGTGGAGCTGACCAAGTCGAATATTTTGCTGATCGGGCCGACCGGATCAGGCAAGACGCTCTTGGCGCATACACTGGCCAAGATGCTCGACGTGCCCTTCGCCATTGTGGACGCTACCACTCTGACCGAGGCCGGCTATGTCGGCGAGGATGTCGAGAACATCATCCTCAAGCTCTTGCAGGCCGCTGACGGCGACGTGACGCGCGCGCAGCAGGGCATCATCTATATCGACGAGATCGACAAGATTGGCCGCAAGGACGAGAATCCCTCCATCACCCGCGATGTCAGTGGCGAAGGCGTCCAGCAGGCGCTGTTGAAGATCCTTGAAGGCACGGTCGCCAATGTGCCGCCGCAGGGCGGCAGAAAGCATCCGCACCAGGAGTTTACCGCCGTCGATACCACCAACATCCTCTTCATCTGCGGCGGAGCCTTTGTCGGTTTGGAACGCGTCGTGGGACGGCGCGTCGGCAAGAAGGCGCTGGGCTTCAAGACCATCGACTCGGTTGAAGGCGATGCCGCGACAACCCGTTCGCACCGCGACACCGAGCTATTGCGCCGCACCGAGCCGCAGGATCTGATCAAGTACGGATTGATTCCGGAGTTTGTCGGGCGCCTGCCCGTCATGGGCATTCTCGATGAGCTGGACGAGCCGGCGCTGGTCGATATTCTCACCAAGCCGCGCAACGCGGTGCTCAAGCAGTACCAGCGCCTCTTCGAGTTCGAGAATGTCCGTCTGCATTTCACGCAGGAGGCGATTGGCGCGGTGGCGCGCGAGGCTTTGAACCGCAAGGTGGGCGCGCGCGGATTGCGCATGATCCTCGAAGAGCTGATGCTCGACCTGATGTACCACCTGCCCAACAACAAGAAGGTCCGCGACCTGGAGATCACGAAAGACATGGTCGAGCGCCGCGATCTCTCGCTCTGCCTGCTGGAAAAGGCCGGCTAGTTCACTTTCGCACAGAGATTCCGAAATGGGAGTCCCAGGTCTTCGATAAGAGGCCTGGGGCTTTTTGCCGCCCTCAACTTTCGCACCACATTCCGCTGTACAATTTCAACATGAGCTTTCCACCGAACCGCGCCACCGCCTTCGTGCATCCAATGGCAATGGTGGCCCTATGACCTCATCCCGCGAAAAAACCGAAGCGCGCAAGCTGCCCATGATGCCCATCCGGGACATGGTCATCTTTCCTTACATGATGACGCCCTTCGTCGTGGGGCGCGAGTCCAGTGTGCGCGCGCTCGAAGAGGCGCTCACTGGCGACCGCAAGATATTTCTCGCCACCCAGCACGATGCCAGCGTGGACGAACCCAAGGCTAAGGATATATATCTGGTTGGCTCTATCTGCAATATCGTGCAGAGCGTCAAGATGCCCGATGGCAATATCAAGGTTCTGGTCGAGGGCGTGGAGCGCGCCAAATCCATCGAGGTCAACGATACGGATGGCTTCTTTGTGGCCACGGTGCGTCTGGGCAAGAACAGCTTCGAGATGACTCCGGCGGTTGAGCAGTTGATGACGCGTGTGACCGGCCTCTTCGAGCAGTACGTCAAGCTGCAGCAGTCGCTCAACTACGAGACCATCATTGCCACGGTGCGCATGGACGAGCCAGCCAAGCTCTCTGACACCATCGCCGCCAATCTGCAATTGGGTATCGAGGAGAAGCAGGATCTGCTGGCTATCTTCGATCCAGCGATCCGTCTGGCGCGCATAGCCGATGTCCTGGACATTGAAATCGAGAAGCTCGATCTCGACCGCAACATCCAGTCGCGTGTAAAGCGGCAGATGGAGCGCGCGCAAAAAGAGTATTACCTCAACGAGAAGATCAAGGCCATCCAGAAAGAATTGGGCCGCGGCGAGAAGAGCGAATTCGATGAATTGCGCAAGAAGATTGAAGCCGCTGGAATGCCCAAGGAAGTGCTCGACAAGGCCATCCAGGAGCTGAAAAAACTCGAAGCGATGCCGCCGATGTCGGCTGAATCCACCGTAAGCCGCAATTACATCGACTGGCTGCTGGCTGTGCCCTGGAAGAAACGCTCCAAGGAGACGCGCTCCATCGAGTATGCGGAGAAGGTGCTCAACTCGGACCACTATGGATTGGAGAAGATCAAGGACCGCATTCTTGAATTTCTCGCTGTGCGCCAACTGGTGAAAAATCCCAAAGGCTCGATCCTCTGTTTCGCAGGGCCTCCGGGCGTGGGCAAAACTTCGCTGGGAATGTCGATTGCCAAGGCAACGGGCCGCAAATTTGTACGGCTTTCCTTGGGCGGCATCCGCGACGAGGCTGAGATTCGCGGCCATCGCCGCACGTATATCGGCGCGCTGCCTGGGCAGATCATCCAGCACATGAAGCGGGCGGGAACCAAAAATCCCGTCTTCCTTCTCGACGAAGTGGATAAGATGGCCTCGGATTTTCGCGGAGATCCCGCTTCGGCTCTTTTGGAAGTTCTGGACCCGGAGCAGAACACAACATTTCAGGATCACTATCTCGACGTGGACTATGACCTCTCGCAGGTGCTCTTTGTGGCCACGGCCAATGTGCTGCACACGGTTCCCGCCGCATTGCAGGATCGCATGGAGGTTCTGCGCCTGCAAGGTTACACCGAGCAAGAGAAGCTGGAGATTGCGCGCCAGTATCTTGTTAAAAAGCAACGCGAGCAGACCGGCATGAACGAAAAAAATCTAGTCTTCAAAGACGACGCGATTACGGAGATTATCCGCAATTACACGCGCGAGGCCGGCGTCAGAAATCTGGAGCGTGAGATCGGCAATGTTTGCCGCAAGGTTGCCCGCCGCGTAGTGAAGGGCGGCAAGAAGCACAAGGAAGAGATCACGGCGGCGAATCTGCATGAGTTTCTCGGCGTAGCAAAATATCGCGACTCCGAAGTTCACGAAAAAAGTGAGGTCGGCCTGGTCACAGGTTTGGCTTGGACGGAAGTCGGCGGAAGCATTCTCACTACAGAAGTGCAGATTCTCGACGGCAAGGGCAAGCTCACCATTACCGGGCAGTTGGGCGACGTGATGCAGGAGTCGGCGCAGGCCGCGCTGAGTTACATTCGTGGCCGCGCGCAGGCGCTGGGCCTTAGCCGCGAGTTCTATCGCAACGTGGATGTGCACCTCCATGTCCCCGAAGGCGCGATTCCCAAAGATGGTCCATCGGCTGGCATCACCATGGCCACGGCTCTCGCCAGTGCTCTGGCAAAGATTCCCGTGCGCCGGGATATTGCCATGACCGGTGAAATCACACTACGCGGCAAAGTTTTAGCGATCGGCGGACTCAAAGAAAAACTGCTGGCCGCGCTGAGGGCCGGTATCTTTGAAGTGATTCTGCCCC
Organism: Occallatibacter sp.; assembly: GCA_049587335.1. Lineage (GTDB taxonomy): Bacteria > Acidobacteriota > Terriglobia > Terriglobales > Acidobacteriaceae > Telmatobacter. Next base: position 8,585 of record JBAVDS010000080.1, read on the forward strand.
GCGCCAACGAGAAGGACATTGCTGAGCTTCCGGATAACATCAAGAACTCGATGAAGCTGCACTTCGTCGATAACATGGACGAGGTGCTGGCGCTGGCATTGGAAGGTCCGCTGCCCGCGGCGCTACCCGCAATCGATGTGCTGTCTACTGTGACGCCGCCCGAGTTAGGCACAGGCGCACAGGCGCAGTAACTTCTTCCGTGGCCGCTAAGGCTTGCGCATACAGGTATAAGCCCAAGCCAAGATCAATGTTCCCCACTCCTGTATCCTCAAGCTAGATGCGCTACACGACACAATTTCTTTTGTCAGCCATGGCGGCTGAGCAATTCCCTGCCCCGGATGCGCCGGAGATTGCCTTTTTAGGCCGCTCGAATGTCGGCAAATCGAGCCTGCTGAATGCGCTGGTGGGCGAGAAAGCCGCCAAGGTATCGCAGACTCCGGGACGAACGCGGGCCATCAACTTTTTTGCGCTGCTCGACCCAAGCCAGCGGCACAAATTCATCTTTGCCGATCTGCCCGGCTACGGCTACGCCAAGATTTCCAAATCCATCTCGGCGGGATGGCCGGCCTTTATCGAGCCGTATCTGGCGGTTCGCTCGACACTCAAGCTCTGCGTCTGCCTAGTCGATTCCAATGTGTCCACGCAGGAGAGCGATCTGCGTTTGATCGAGTGGCTGCGCGCTGCGGAACGCGAGTTCCTTGTCGTGGCCACCAAGATTGATCGTCTCAGCGGCAACCAGCGTACACGCAATTTACTGGAGTTGAAGAAGGGGTTGGAGCTGGACGAGGTGCTGGCGGTCAGCGCTAAAACCGGCTATGGCGTGAAGGAGCTTTGGAACCGGATCGAGGCTGCTGGATAAGAATGCCGGAGTTCGACCGGAACCGGAATCCTTCCGTCTGCAACACGCGCGCGAATTTCTTCCTGCAACCGCGCGGCAGCCTCCTGATTACAGCGCAAAACCCGCACCCCCTGCGCCATCCTGCCCAGATAACGCGGCGCCAGACGCAGCCAGCGGCGCGCCGAAGCACTCTTTGAATCCATGCAATCCAGAGCGACCGCATCCAGTTCGCGCAGCCAAGCGGCCGATGAGTCAGCGACGCTCCAGACCAGCAGCGACTGGCCCGCTTCGACGGTCGTATACTCGATGGGGCGAGAGAGATCAGCAATTACACCGCGCTCTCGCATCTCCTCGACGATGGCCTCCGGCGCAGCGGCCACGCACACAGCGACCGTCTCCCGCTTGCGAATCTCGTTTTTTAGAATGCGCAGAGCCTCGTCGAGCGAGTTGACCAGAAAATCCACCACGCCGTGGTGCATGGCCTGCTTGCTCGCGACTGCATCGGCCGAAACTACCAGCGAAGCAGCGCCGGCGATATTGGCCGCTACCAGTAGCGCGCGCGCCTCGGCCTCAAGTTCGCCGGCGTAAAGAAGTCTTCCGCCGAGGCCAGGCTCGCCATGCGAATTCAGATTTACCGCGGAGATGAGCGCTGCATAGAAGCGCTCGACCTGAAAAACAAAGCCGGATGCAGCCGATTCAATGGGATCAAACACCAAAGGAAGATTTTCTCCGCAATCCTGTTTAGGTTCCAGCCTTATTGCATCGAGTAATCATCCTTGAATTCTTCACGCCAGTTTCGCTTGCGGACAAAGAAGACAAACTCTCCCGGCTTGACGTGGGGAGTGAGCTTGGCGGCCTCGGAAGATCTCACGCAACTGTTAGGCGCGACCACGCCCGTAGTCAGAATTGCATCGACCGAATACCAATGCTCGATGGGATTCACCTTCTGGCTCGCGGCATCGCAGTTCACGTAGAAAAGCTCGGAGCTATCGTAGGTTGCTTGAATCGAGAGAAGCGAGGCGCCGGCAGGCAGAGTCAGTTTTCCCGAACCATCCTCGTTCTGCACCCCCCAGTCGGCATGGAACTGCCTCTGATGATCGATGCGAACCATGAAATTCGAAGTGGCGATCAGTCTTCCGGTCTTTCCGTCCAACATCCGGACGGTGATGGTCTTCCCGGTTTGCGCGAGCAGCGAGCCGCAGAACACAGCGATACAGAAGAGAATCGTCAGAGGACGAAGTGTCATGGAAAGAATTTTATGCCTCCGGATTTCCTTTGTCATCACCAAGTCGAGTAGGGCTGTTCGTTGGATCCCAGTTCCTGCGAACCGGAGTGAACATCTTCGATGCCCGGTTCGGTCTGATCCACCGAGTCCAGCATTTCGCTGGTGTCGGTGACCCAACTGTCTTTGGAGTAAGTGAAGGGATCTTCGGGAATGACCTTCAGATAGCCGTCGGTGACCAGGTCATCGAGCGACTGCGGCGCCTTCTGCTTGTCCATCGTGTAGGAATCGATCGCCTCCCGCATCACGTGCAGATCCTCTTTGAGCGCCGCTTCTTTAGCGTGCTTGATGGCAGCAGAAAATCTGGGCACGGCCAAGCTCGTCAGGATCAGGATGATCATCATCACGATCATCAGCTCGATCAGCGTAAAGCCAGCGTCTTGTTTGCGAATCCTGTTCACTGCATCCTCATGCCGTCATCCCGGCAGACTACCAGTCGGAATACTTGGTTCCATCCAGCGCGATTCCCGTGGACTTGGAGTAGACGTCGAAGACGCTCTGCCCCCCGAAGGAATCCGACTTGGGATCGTCCTGCATCGAGCGCAATCCCCAGTCGGCCTTTCCCGTCATTGGGTCTATAGGAACATGGCGCAGAAACCTGACCTTCTTGGTTTGAATCTCCACGCCGGTGACCAGGGTATCCAGATCGGGCGGATATCCCTGGCTGTCGATCTTGATCTGAAAAGCGTTCTTGTCGGCCGCATCCTTGTACTTGTCGATGGCATCTCGCATCATCCACAGGTCGTAGCGGAGGATGCGCTCGTTCTGACGTTTCACCTGAAAGCGCGCAACCGGATAAACGGCGGAGGCGAGAATCGTGAGGATCGTGACGGTCACAATCAACTCGACCAGCGAAAGCCCGCGCTCTTCTGTCCGGACGATGCGAATTGGCCGGAGATTCATCATGACGTATGCCTCATCGGCTTAATGCACCTGAATGCTGATGCGCGCTCCCTCGGCCGGCAACTGCTGTTGCTTGCTGTTGACTGCCCAGGGACGGCTGATGACTACGGCGCTTTCGCCGGCAGCCTTCGCCTGAAAGGTAAGGACACACACCACGCCGGATCCGCTTACGCCGGCCGCTCCCGGTGGCCGCGCCGCATTGATGTTGATCATGCCGGAACCATCATCGCGGTGGACCAACGCGACAGCCTGACCATCGCGGCTCAAAAAGTCGCCGCTATCGACATTGAGCAGCGAAAGTTTAGACGGGTCGTACTGAATCTGCATGGGAACGGAAGCAATATCGGTTCCTCCGCTCAGTGCCACCGGCAGCTTGAAGATGGTGTTGGCGGCCAGCGGAACGGCAGGCGGCGTAAACGAGAATCTCACGGCTTGCGGCTGCGGTGCTGCGGTCGGCGGGATGACTGGCGGCGAAAAGGCCGGCGCCATGTTTCCATTAGCCTCCGCGGCTTGGTGCATCTGCGCCAGCGCCGCCGGAGCTGCGTTTATCGCGCTGGAGCCGGGAACTGTACCGACACTGGAGCGGCCATCGTCCCCAGGACGCACCTGCTGCCTCTGCACGGGGGCCGGCGGATTTCCCGCGGCCGGATTCGATTCCGGATTCGTGACCGGCGCGTCGCTGGAAACATGGCGCAGATCAATCGACTGGCCCTCGCCGGTGTCGACCGTGCGTAGATTGACCTGGTCCAGCGAGTGCGAACGAACGATATGCGGCACCACCACAAAGACCAGCTCATCGTCGGAAGTCGAATGATCTTTGGAGCCAAAGAGATACTTGAGAAGCGGGATGGAACTAAGCCCTGGAATCCCCGACCAACTGGTCTGCTCCTGCTTGTCCTGGATGCCGCCGAGAATGCTGGCCTCGCCCTCGCGCAGGCGGATCACCTGGTCCACCACGCGCTGGCTGATGATCGGCTCGGTCACGCCTTCGATCGTTACCTGTCCGCTTTGCGAGGAGATTTCGATCTTGATCTTGAGCGTGACATCGTGGTCGAAGTGTACCGTCGGCGTCATCTCGATCTTCACGCCAACGTCGATGTAGGTGAACTGGGTCTCAGCCATCGGTGAAATGCCGGCCACCGAGCCTACACCCGACTGGAAGGAACCGGTAGCCTCGGGAATCTTGGAACCGATCGTCATGGTTTGTTTTTGCCCGTCAGTGGCCCGGATGCGAGGGTTCTGCAGAATCTTTGTATTCGAGTCGGTCAGCAGAAGATTGGCTGTGGCCGCGCCCACCGTCACTGCAAAGTCCGTCGCTTTGAGATGCGAAAGCTGGTAGAGTGTCGGGGTATTCGTGCTGCTGCCGCTGGCCGTGCCGCCGTTTGCTGTGCTTGTCGTTGTCGATGAACCGGTCGAAGGCTGCAGAGCGATTCCGTAACTGCTGGGCCAGGCAATGCCCAGGGTTCTCTCCCAGTTTTTACTTACCTCCAGGACCGCGATATCAACCACAACCTCCGGCCTTGCCTTGTCCAAATCATTGATCAGCTTTTGCGCCAGCAGTAGCTCGTCGGGCGTGCCCCGCATCACGATGGCATTCTGGCTGGCCACGGCATAAGCTTTGGCGTTGGGCATCACATTGCGCAGCGCGGTCTGCACGTCGGTCAGGTCGGCCTGCTGCCATGCATTGGATAGGTAGAAGGTCTGCACCGCCTGCTCGTCCGACTGTCTGCGTTTGTTATCGGAACTGTCGGCAACAAAGACCGTGTTCTCGGTGACCGGCCTCCAATAAGTCTTGGAGATCGTGCCGACAATGCGCAGCGCATCCAGCAGTGAAACATTGTTCAGGTCCACTTGAACGCGCTTGGAAATATAATCCGGATCGAAGAGCACATTGATTCCGGCGGCCTTTCCCACTGCCTGGTAGATCACCTTGGCGTCTTCGGTCATGTGCAATGAGAGCGGTTCGTTGGAGACCGGTTTGAGCACTGCCGGTGAGCCCATCGACTCCAACTCCTGCTCCTGGCTCTTGGTCTCGGGCACGCTGGTGTCGTTTGCGGGGGGCGTCTCGCCTAGCCGTTTCCTCACTTCGGCGATCGCCTGCTCTGCCGCCTCGTTGCTGGGATCGATCTCAGAGGCATGAAGAAACTCCGCCAGCGCGCCCTGTTCATTGCCGCCTTCCAACAGTTTGCGGCCCTTGGTCATATGTACTGCGCTGGCGGTAATCCGTACCCGGTAGAGCGCGGCGCGGTACTCCAGATTCTTGGGCGCCTTGGCATAGGCCTTCTGGAAATTTTCATACGCGGCGTCGTAGTCCAGCTTCGCCTCGGCGCTTTCACCGCGCTTGAACAAGCTATTGGCCGACTGGGCCTGCAGGGAGGGGCTCCAAAGCCCGAAAACCGTGAGAATGGCAAAAAACGCGATCCAGAATCTGCCGCCGGAGAAAACCGATAGGAAGATGACGGATTTATGGGCAGCCTGTCTGTGCGTGCGGCTCTTCATCGAACTCCCAGGCGTCATTGCCGGTTCGCAACTCTCACCGAACCCATTCGGGCTGCCTTGGCCGCCCCTGACGCTGATCTTGACGCTATTGTTATGGGTGATACTTCTCATCCCGTCACGCCTCATTTTAGCAAAGCCATGCTGCCAGAGGGTTGAAACCCCCGCCGATGCTACGATTAAGATTCGAGGATGGTTTTCGATGGCGCGCCAAACCAGCCATGTGATCGTTCAGCCGGCCACGCCCGGCCCCCAGAAGGCTTCCAAGCCCCGCGACCCCGTGGCCAGCGGCGAACGCGACGCCGCGCATAATCGCGCCGCCAGCCATAACTACTTTTTGCTGGAGAAGTTCGAGGCCGGCGTCAGCCTGCGCGGCACCGAAGTGAAATCCATCCGCGAAGGCAAGGCCAACCTCAAGGACGCCTACGGCCTCATCCAGAACGGCGAGGCCTTCCTGCTCAACCTTCATATCGGTCCTTATTCCCACGGCAATCTATCCAATCACGACGAGACCCGCACCCGCAAGCTGCTGCTGCACAAGCTCGAAGTTCGCAAGCTACTATCGAAGACGCAGATCAAGGGCCACACGCTCATCCCCACCCGGCTTTACTTCCGCAATGGCAGGGTCAAGTGCGAGCTGGCCGTTGCCAAAGGCAAGCAGGACTGGGATAAGCGCGAGACCGAGCGCAGCCGCGAGGCAGACCGCGAGGCCCGCGCCGCCATCAACGCCAGCAAACACCGCATGGGGCGGTGAGGGTATGGAATTGGAAGTCCGGAATTTTAAGGCAGCGGAAAAACTGTAAGTCTAACCGGTTTTGTATCAGGGCACGACTTCAGTCGTGCCGCAATTGCCGCGATAATGATGTGGGCTTCAGCCCCTGAGGAATGTATTTTGGGATGCTCACCGAAAGTAGGCTACTTTCCATACAAACGATAATGTTGCGACCTGTTGATTTGTCTATTAACCGTTGTTCTTTCCTTCAAGCTCAATGGGTGGCTCATTGGCGGTAGTCTCTTGGCTCTGGGGATATTTCCATTCAAAATAGGCGAGCGCAAAACTCCAAATACCTAAAACAGCCCAAATAATTGCTCGCAGGGCCGAACGATCATGCACCCATACCGCAATGGCGAGTGTTGTCCAGACCAGCCCCATCATCGATTCTTCCAGAATCTTGTTTTTCCGGTTATTCACAATATGAACTTATCCGATCAACGACCGTCCGCTTAATCGTACTCCGCCAACTCACCGGATCACTTCAATCCCAATCCCCAGATCGAGATTCTTCCACGCCTTGTCTGTCGTGTAGACCGTAGCTTTGCGCTGCATGGCCAAAGCCAGGCAGGCCCGGTCGCCCAGCGAAAGACCGAAGGGACGGGTGATGGACCGCAGCTCTGCAGCGACTCTTGCGTGCTCATCGGTGAAAAAGCAGACTTCGCATTGCAAGCTGGTGATCCACTTCCACGACTGCTGAGTCTGCGAAGCTCTCTCCAGCATACGGGTATGGACCTCGGCGAGGTTAATGGTGCTGAGCAGCGCCCCCTGCACGATGGGAAGAACAATCTCGGCTCCTGGCTCGTTAAAGAACACTGCGAGAATAGCGGAAGAGTCGAGCACCGCAAGGTCAGGCAACTTGATCCGCCTTGGGCCAGCCTGCACGGCGCGCGGCCTCATCGCGCTTGATTTCTTCTTCTTCCCGGCGGGCCTCCTCGCGGCGCTCGGCGATCAGTTCGTCCGAAGCCAGAATTCCGGGTTTGGCGAATTGAGCGATCTCCCGCTGAATCCGTCGAATCCGCGCGCGATGCGTCTCGATGCGCAATACTCCCTCTTCGAATTCCATCGATACCGTATCTCCCGCCTTGAGCCCCATCTCCTGCCGGATTGCCGCCGGAATCACAATGCGGCCATTCTCGTTGATTTTACTGCTGACATATCTCGAATTTGTGACACCTTTTTCCATAATGTCTCGATATATAATTATGTCATAGTTTTCATCAATGACATTTACTTTTTATTGGTCATTTTTCTATCCCAACAACTACGCTCTATCACTCAGTCTCCCGCCTCGCCAAAACTGGTAATCCGCTCCCCTCGACCCACTGGATTCTCGCCATAGAGTGACATCGGTGAAATAATGTGCAATATGAAGACCGAATTATCCTTCGCTCCCCTTGCCGGAATCGAAACCGAAATGCTGGCCGTTCTTGCCGCTGACACCCAAAGCGCCAAAGGAGCTGACGCCAAGCCCAAACCGGCGTTGCTGACCACCGATCCCGCCGTATTGGCTGCCGCCGAGGATGTGCTGACAAGCGGTGAATTCAAGGCGGGCGCCAATGAAACGCTGCTCTGGCACGGGCCGCACGGGATCGACGCCAAGCGTCTGCTGATCGTCGGCCTGGGCAAGCTGGATTCGGTTACGCTCAACTCCGTGCGCAATGCCGCCGGAACGGCCGTCCGCTTTGCCAAGCCGCGCGGCATCCGCGAGGTCGTCTTCGCGCTGCCGGAGTGCGACTCCAAAATACCGCCCCAAACGGCAAGTGTGCGCGCCGCCGTCGAGGGCGCTTTTGTAGGCGATTTCGATCCGGATACCTATCGCAGCGACCGCAAGGACCTGAGCATCCTGTCTTTTACCGTGGCCGCGCCCCCCTCTGCCGGCCCTGAGAACCCGGAGTTGGAGGCAGCCTTGGCCGAGGCCGTCATCATTGGTGAGAGCCAGAACTTTACCCGTTTGCTCGTCAACGAACCCGGCAACAAGCTGACTCCCAAGATTCTCGGTCAACGCGCCGCGCAGATGGCCGAAGAGGTCGGCTTGCGCTGGAGCAACTTCTCCAGCGACAAACTGCATGAGTTGAAGATGGGCGCCTTCTGGAGCGTCTCGCAAGGCTCCGCTGAGCCGCCCGCGCTGATCGTCTTGCGCTATGAGCCGGAGGGCGTCACCAGCGGTCCGGTACTGGGCCTGGTCGGCAAGGGAATCACCTTCGACTCCGGCGGCATCTCCATCAAACCCTCCGACAATATGGAGAAGATGAAGTACGACATGGCCGGAGGCGCGGCCATGATCGGCGCCATGCGGGCCATCGCCCTGCTCAAGCCCAAAGTGCGCGTCTTTGCCGTCGTCTGCGCCGCGGAAAATATGCCCTCTGGCACCGCGCAGAAGCCTGGTGATGTGCAAACCGCTATGCCCCTCGCTCCCGGCAAGCCCGGCAAGACCATCGAGATCATCAATACCGATGCCGAAGGCCGTCTGGTTCTGGCCGATGGACTCACCTATGCCCGTCAATTGGGCGCGACCCACCTGATCGACGCCGCCACGCTCACTGGAGCCTGCGTGGTGGCTCTCGGCCACGTCAACGCGGGAGCCTTTTCCAATCATGAAGAGACATGGGCCAGCTTCGATGAGGCGCTGGCCGTCTCCGGGGAAAAATTCTGGCGCTTGCCTCTCGGCGACGAGTACGCCGAACAGATCAAATCCGAGATCGGCGACATCAAGAACACCGGCGGCCGCTGGGGCGGCGCAAGTACCGCAGCTGAGTTTCTCAAGGTCTTCGTCGAAGATACTCCCTGGATTCACCTCGATATCGCCGGCCTGGCCTGGGTGGAAGACTCCAAGCCCTATATCGCCAAGGGGCCGAGCGGCGTTGCGGTCCGCTCGATTCTGGAGTGGGTGCGCAGCTACGCCGAACCTTCCTAGCGTTAGCGGCCAGTTCCAATCGAAACAGAAAGGGCCGCGCCAGGAGAGGATGGCAGCGGCCCTTGTTCTTGCAGAATCCGGGAAAAGTTCAAAGTGCGTTGCCGCGTCAAAGCGCGATCAACGGCCGCGGCAGGCGGGTGCTGGCGCGATCCAGAAAGAGCCGCATGCGCAGCGCCTCGGCCCGCTGAATCGCCACCAGCCGCATATGCCTGCGGATATGATCGCCATCCGTCAGAACAGCGACTTGGCTTTCGTCAAAGGCGGCATCCCGCTCCAACCGCGCAATGCGATCTTCAACGGTCTGGCGAAAACGTGGGCTGATCTCAAATCCTTCGCTGACTGCGCAGTTGGTCATCATAGCCGTCTCCTCAAGGAAAAATCTCTTTGCCCTCAAAAATAATTCTCAAAAGGGCTAAAGTATTTTTAACCTGTGCCGATATTAGCGATGAATCATGGACTGCGCCAGATTACCGAGTACCGATACAAAGGTAATTAGATGTACGGAAACGATACACTTTGCGCCGCGCTTCCCCCGTTTTTCTCAGTTTCTCGGCCCGGCTGCTCCTTATGTATCGTTTAATTCTCCGCAGCCACCGCATAGTAGCCCTTGCGGACACGCACCTTCAGCCCGTCGCCCCGGCACTCGACGCCGATCTTGCGAAAGCTGCCGTCAAGTTTGGTGTTCGTCGGCGTATAGCTGGCCACATACTGGGTGCGCAGTTCGTCCTCGATCTGCTGGAAGGCCGCCTCCAGCTTTTTGCCGTTGTTGCCCACATCGATCAGCCGTCCGCCGGTCTCCTCAGTCAGCTTCTTCATCGCCGAGTAGCCGCTGTAGCCGAAGCCCCCATAGAAGCCGCGGTCCGCAATCAGTATCACATAGACGATCACATTGGATTTCTGCGCCGCAGCAATCGCATCATTGATCTTGACGCTGCTGCCCTCGTCCTCACCGTCAGTAAGCAGGATCATGGCCTTGCGGCCGGACTCCTGACTCATCTTTTGCTTGGCGGCCTGGTAGACGGCATCATAGAGCACGGTTCCCTTGGGCGCTCCGATAGTGGGAACGGTTCCACCGCCTGCGCCGGGAATGCCCGCCGCGCCGTTTCCGCCAGCGGTGTTGATCTCGGCCTTGCTCATCGCCCGCGCCAGCAGCCGCGGATTATTGGTGTAGTCCTGCAAAAGGTCCACATCCACATCGAAGGAGAGCAAAAAGGCCTCGTCCTTTGACTTGAGCACGCGCTCCAGAAACTGGCTGCCCACATCCTGCTCCAGCGACAGTACCCGCTGCTGGCTGCCGGAGGTATCCAGCAGAATTCCCAGCGTCAGCGGCAGATGCGTCTCAGCCGCAAAGTTCTTCAGCGTCTGCGGCGCTTTGTCTTCAGAGACGGTGCAATCGGCCTGGGTCAGGTGAGGAACCAGATTGCCCGACTTGTCCTCGACACTGAAGACCACGTCCACCAGATTCACATTCAGCTTCAGTGTGGTGGCCGGCTCGTCCTCGTTGCTCGTGTCGGGTGCAGTGCTCACCGGAGGGGCATCCGGCGAGGGCGCAAGCTGTGCCCATCCTGCCGGATTCAGCGCCGGCAGGCCCATGAGCAAAACGGCAACTCCCCATCGCATTCGCATTCTGCTCCTCTTAGACGGAATTGGGCCTCAAGAAGAGAGCATACCTCAAGAGTTTCCGGTCTGAAGAAACCAGCAAGGCGCTGGCGCGTCTGATACTCTGACGGTTGCAGAGTAGTGACGGCGGGCAGGCTGGCCGGCTCTTTCGTCCCCGGTTTGCCGGTGGTGGTCAATTTTCGGTCCCGGCCTGCCGATGATTACTGGAAGTAACAGATTCTTTTGTGGTCTAATCTTGTTTTATCGGCCACTGATTGTTGACAAGGATCACTGGAGAACGCTTGTGAAGCTAGGATTTACGGCAATCGCGCTGACCGCGCTACTGAGTTTGGCGGCATTGGCCCAACAGCAACAGCCTACCGTTCCTGACGCCCCCGCGCCCCAGGCGCCCAAGCCGCTGTCGGATATGGGTACGATTACTCCCGGCCAGGGCGCCGGTGATGAGCCGGCAGGGACGGCCTCCTCCTCGAATCCCCCCTCGCAGCAGCCCGCGGCCAGCTCTCAGGCACCCTCCAATCAGGTCAAGGATCAGATCCAGACTGCACCGCCCGATATTCCCACGGCCGGTGAGGGCGTTGACAAGGTAACGACGCTGGTCATGCACGTGAACTTCGTTGAAGTCCCGGTGACGGTCAAGGATCCAAAAGGGAATCTGGTAGCCGGACTCACCTACCATGACTTCAAGATCTTTGAAAACGATACCCGTGAGCCGATTGCCTTTTTCACCACTGATTCGTTTCCCCTCTCGATTGCATTCGTCATCGACCAGAGCCTGACCTCCGACGTGATGGCCAAGGTGAACCAATCGCTGGGCGCCATCCAGGGCGCGCTCACACCCTACGATGAAGTGGCTGTCTTCTCCTACAACAACGGCGCACAGGAGCGGACCGGATTTACCGGCGCGCAGAGCGCACGTCTGCCCGCCGTGCTGGCTCTCACCAAAGAGACCGGCCGCGATATGCTGGTGCCGATCAACGACGGACCCTTTGGCAGTTGCAACGTTCGCCAGAACGGAAACTGTGTCGATCCCAACCTGCAAAGCGGACGCTCGGCCGGCAACGACAAGTTCATGACCATCCCCAAGGAGCCGCACACCCTCAACGACGCCATCCTGGCCGCGGCCAAGGAACTCTCCACGCGTCCTCAGGGCCGCCGCCGCATCATCTACGTGATCAGCGACGGAAAGGAGTACGGCAGCAAGGCCAAGTACTCCGAGGTGCTGAAGTACCTGGAGACCAACAAGACCGCTGTCTATGGAACACTAGTGGGCGATTCGGCGCGTTGGGGAGAGGGTAGCATCAGCCGCCTCCACATTCCCTTCACCATGTACGACAACCTGCTGGCCAAATACATCCTGGCCACCGGCGGCGAGCCGGATGCCGAACGCGGCACCGACGGCATTGAACGCAGCTACGCCAAGATCGCCGAAGAGGCGCGCAACCAGTACACGCTGGGCTACTACAGCCATCAGCCGGTCATCGACGGCAAATTCCGCAAGATCGATGTGCGCCTCGACCGGCCCGGCCTGGAGGTCGTAGCCAAGCAAGGCTATTATCCCTCCGGGCAGGATTACCGCTAACCGGTTTGTCCCGCTCTATCCGGCATCGACTCAAAAGGCCTGTGCGCTCGCACAGGCCTTTCTGCAGGAACAAACCAAGAAAAGCGCCACGATTGATGGATGACCAGATCTTACGGATTACTAACCACGCGACTGACAGGCGCGGCAAACATAATCCACAACTTTGAAGCCCATCGGATTCTCGAATTTTCCCCCGCAACGGTTGCAAACTACATATTCCATATCAATCTTTCCAGACGCGAATTCGGCTTGTGTCGAAGAAGAAGATGGCGCGGGAGCCGCTGTCTGTTGCGCTGTTGGCGTGGCAACCTGGGGATCGGTAATGCCTTTGAGGCCTTCCTTGAAACCCTTCAAGCCTTCGCCCAATCCCTTGCCCAGCTCCGGCAGCTTCTTGCCGCCGAATAAAATCAGCAGTAGAAGTAATATAAAAATCCAATGCGACGGTTCACTGAGGAAACCCATTGTCTCATCCTCCGCGCGGGCACGATTCCGCGCCCACTCTCAGCCATTATTGTCGCACAAAGCGCGGATGCCCGCGCAGCGCCGCGCAAGAGATAAGCCTGATGAGACAGCCACTCTTGCGCGCAAGCGGCGTCTGCCACGACATCAGTTCACCTGCGCCGGCTTGCCCAGCCGCTCGGTCACTTTGGAATAGAAGCCGCGCAGGTCCTCTTCATCGCCGATCGTGAGCCGGCGGTAGACCTTCATCAGCGGAAAAAGCCTTGATGAGCGCACCTCCACGGCGGGAACCGCGACCACACCGCCCGGATACTGCGTCATCTCCCACGTGCCGGCATAGCGCCGCCGCAGCACCTCACCCAGATAGCTGCCCCAGAGCCGCACCTCAAAATCCACCTCCAGCTCCGGGCTTTCACTCACCACGACCAGAATCTCGTCCAGCGCGTCAATCGACTCCGAGCTGTAATCGAGCTTCTGTTTGAATTCGCTTTTGCCCAGCTCCGCCGCCGCTCGCGCATAGCCCTCCATCATCGCCGCCAGGTCGGGAAAGGGCGACGACTCCAGCCGTTTGCGTAGATCGCCAGAGTTTCTCATCCAGTCAGAAAAGTATATGTCATCGCGCCGGAAGCGGCGGGAAAACTCCGGCTCTTGGATGGTGTGGGATGGATTTCTTTCTGCCCTGCAAGATGGGTTGTCGCGCCCTCGGAACTGGAACTGGCGCACTCCCGCGGGCTTGTGTCAGACTGAGTGCAGTTGTGGAGGAAATCGTTGAAGCCGATCAAGTATCTCGCTCTTGCCGCGCTGCTGGCCGTGTGCGCACTCCAGGCACGCTCTGCCAGCCGCGAAATCTACCCTGAACCGGCGCAGGCCAAAGCCGATCTGGCCGCCGCCCTCAAGACCGCTGCCACCAGCCATAAGCGCATCCTGCTCGACTTCGGCGGCAACTGGTGCCCCGACTGCCAGGCGCTCGATCTCTACTTTCACGATGCGGTCAATCGCCCCATCCTGGAGGCGAATTTCCTGCTCGTCCACGTGAACATCGGGCATATGGACGCCAATGTCGACCTCGCCGAAGAATATGGCATCCCGCTGCACAAAGGCGTACCCGCCGTGGCCGTCCTCGACGAGCGAGGCGAGCTGCTCTATAGCCAGACGAGCGGTGAGTTTGAAGATATGCGCAACATGGCTTCGTCCGACGTAACGCGATTTCTGCGGCAATGGAAGCGGTGAAGCCCTGCTGCTCGAGGGGAATGGTCGCTACCAGAGCCTGTTAACACTACATCACCCCAGCGGCGCCAGGTGCTTGGTGTTCTGGTAGGTGTAGATGATGCGGTGAGCGACGGTGATGGTGGAGAGGACAGCCAGCACCCAAAGCGCCGGGGCCATGACGTCCCAGTGATTGAACAATGCTCCCAAAATCACCAGCACTATGCGCTCCGGCCGCTCCATGAAGCCCACCTTACACTGACCGATGAGAGCCTCGGCGCGAGCGCGGGTGTAGCTGACCATCAAGGACGTGACCATGACAAAGGCAACCAGCACAACATAGCGAAAGCGGTTGATCCTGCCGTAGTAGACCAGCAAACCGAAGAACAAAACCACGTCGGAGTAGCGATCGATCACTGAATCGAAGAACGAGCCGAAGACGGTGACTTGATTGTTGCGCCGGGCCACACGGCCATCCAGCATATCGAAGGCGCCGGCGGCAAAGATCACACAACCGGCATAGAAAAACATCCAGTCGGCATTCTTGGCGTTGGCGTGGCCAAAGAGAAACGCCGCGACAATGTTGATAATCAGGCCGATAAAGGTCAGCGCATTGGGAGAGATGCGGGTCAGCGCCAAGCCATGTACGATCTTGTTCAGAAGCCATCCGCAGGCGCGGCCAAAAGCACTCGTCCAGGTCATTGACATCTTGGCTACTTCTTCTCCGGATTCTGTGCCGGACTCTGTTCCGGGTTAGCTTCCGCCTGGGCGGCGGCTTCATCGTGAATGGTCGTCAGCTTCAGAATCTCCAACTCCCGCTTGCCGTTGGGCGTAACGATCGTCGCCGTGTCGCCCACCCGCTTGCCCACAATACCGCGTCCAATGGGTGAGGTCGTCGAGATCAGCCCCTTCGAAACATCCGACTCCTCGCTAGTCACCAGCCGGTAGACGATCTCCTCGTCTTTGGTCGAGTCATAGACCACCACCGTCGAGCCGAAGCCGGCTTTATCTTTGGGTATGTTGGCCAGATTGACGAGCGACAACTCCGCCATGCGCCGCTTCAGTTGGCCCAGGCGCGCATCCACAAAGGTCTGGCGCTGCTTGGCCATGTGATATTCGGCGTTCTCCGAGAGGTCGCCCAGGGCCACGGCTTTCTTGATCTCGGCGGGAAGTTCATGCGAGAGCTCGTGTTCCAGGATTGCGATCTCGGCCAGGAGCTGCTTTTTGATGTGCTCGGGCATTCGGTGTCCGTAGCGGCGAGCGAGGCTGCTCAATCCGCGAGAGATAGAAGAACTTGCCTTCTTATTATACGCGGCGGGCAGGGCTATGGGGTAATCGTCCGCCTCGGCGGAATGGATGACGGCAAACTTAGGAATCTGAGAGGTTTTCGTGCTTCATTCCTTCGAGAATGAAGCAGATTTGTTTTGTTCATCCTCCACTCGATTGCTTCCTGCGCATAAGAAACAAGGAAAGTTTCACGGTTCACTCCTTTTGTTTCTTTGTGCGGAATGGGCGCGATGTGTTCTACTTCTGCCAACTGTTATGGCAGACTTTGAATCGCACTTGACCCGCTGGCAATCGGCCGGCCTCCTGGATGCGGAGACGGTTGGCCGCATCCGCGCCCATGAAGCAGAGCAAAAGAAACCGGCTGGACTGCGCTGGCAAGTGATCGTCGTGCTGATTCTCGGAGCGATTCTACTGGCCGGCGGCGTGGCCCTCTTCGTCTCGGCTCACTGGGACCAGATCAGCCCAGTCTCGCGCCTTGCCATCGTAATGGCCATGGTCAGTGTCTTCCACCTCGGCGGGGCCTTCACGCGCAAGAGCTTTCACGGCCTTTCGACGGCGCTGCACGCCGTGGGCACGCTCTCGACTGGCGCGGCCATCGCGCTCGTCGGCCAGATCTTCAACATTCAGGAGCACTGGCCGGCAGCCATTCTGATGTGGGCCATCGCCGCTCTCTTCGGCTGGATTCTGCTTCACGATGAGGCACAGCAGACGCTCACTCTGCTGCTCTTCCCCGCCTGGATGCTCTCTGAATTCACCTACTACGCCGACGGCCACATTGGTGAGGGCGTCTTTATCAGCCGTTTTCTCGTCGTATGGGCGGTGCTTTACCTCACCTTTTTCATCGGTTCGAAGCGCAAGGTTCTGCGTGGCATTCTCTTCGCGGTCTCGGCGATTGCCTCCGTCGTGGGAGTTGTCGTTCTGCTCAATGGCTGGCGTTCATGGGGAGAACTCACCTATCTGCCGCTCGGCCTCCGCGCCTGGGGCTGGGTGGATTTTGCCGTGATCCCGCTTCTCTTTGCCCTCTTCCAATTCCGCAAAAGCATACTTCCCGTGGTAACTGCGATTCTCTTCTCGGTGGCGTTGCCCTGGTGCCAGCGCATCTGGACCGAGTCCTACAACTACGGCAGCAACGGCCACGCTTCTTATGTGCGCAACGATCCCAACCTCGCCGCCCATGCTCTGGTAGCCGCCTTCTGCGCCTTCATCATCTGGTGGGGCGTGCGGCAGGTCAGCAAGGCCCTTGTCAATCTCGGCATCGTCGCCTTCGCGATTACCGTCATCTGGTTCTACTTCAGCGACATCTTCGACAAGCTCGACCGCTCGCTGGGACTCATCGGCCTGGGCATTCTCTTTCTGGCCGGTGGATGGGTGCTCGAAAAGACCCGCCGCAATCTTGTCGGCGGCATGAAAACAGCGGACGTTTCCACCAATCAATCTAAGGAGGCAGCGCTATGAAACTCTCCAAAACCTCCATCGTTTTGCTGGTGATTCAACTGCTGATCGTCTCGTCGATCGCGGCCAAGTACTACTACCAGCGCGCCCGTTGCCCGCGCGTCTGGGTACGCACTAAGGCCTACGATCCGGAGATGCTGCTGCGCGGCCGCTACCTGAGTCTGAACCTTACCGTCAATGGCTGCCAGAGCACGCTGCCCTCGGCCTTCAACGCCGAATTCCCGCGCAACTCGGACGGCACCACGCGTCCCAATGGCTACCACGTCAACTGGCAGGGAGCCGTTCAATTCCGCGCCAAACTCCGAGTGGAAAACAACAAGCTGGTGGCCATCCGCATTCCCGAAGCCGACGAGAGTTCGAAGGGCGTGAATGTAAGCGCGATGCCGGGAGCCAACTGCGACGCGCTACGACTGGACGAGCCGGTGGACTTCTTCATCGCCGAGCACACGGCGGACCCAAGCCTGCTCAAAAGGGGCCAGGAGTTATGGATGGAAGTCACCATCCCGCCGCAAGGCCCTCCCCGTCCGCTGCAACTGGCGCTCAAAGACAATGGCGCCTGGAAGCCGCTGGCCTTTCAATAACCACCTGCGGTGGGGCCAGAAGCTCACTGTTCGCTCGCATAGGGTTTGTGATTCCCTTGGTCTCATATTCGGGATCCGGGGAATCCGACACTCGGCAATCACTTTATTTATAGATATCCGTGGCATAATTTCAGCATGCGCATATTATTGCTAGCCGCTTTGATCAGCATACTCACTCCCATTCAAGCCCGGGCTGCTGACGAGTTCTCTGGCATCAAATGCGGAGATAACATTTCCCAAATGCTTATGGGTAGACAATCATCAAATCAACGAGTCGCATTGCTTGAGAAACTGCATAGCAATCTTGGCCTGAAGGACTTGGGCGGAATTGAGATTTCAGATAGCTTGTTTTTGGTATCTTGGCGCATTTGCGGAAATGAATATGCGGAGCTATTAAACACAAAGAAGAATCTCGTTCAAGACGTGCTGCCAGTGCCGGAGCATTCGCTGCGATTGCCTTTGTCGTTCATAGAAAAGTGTCAAGTAAACGGCAAGGAAATTCCTGATGCTGTAATTGCCATTCTTGATAACAGCCAAGAGAAGAAGCCAACTGGTTACTTAGCGGAAATCATGCTTCCAGCCAAAACTGCATGGAAAATTGATGAACACCAGGAGAAGTTTGTTGCATTGCCAATAGAACAACTTAGCTGCACTGTAAGTGGCTCTAGTGCAGATGTGAAACCATAGCTTAGCGCCCCATCCTTTCGCGTTTTTTGCGATAGGGTGGGATACCACGAACCGACGATCGAATCAGATTTCCTACCGCGCCTTGAAGGGCCGCGCCGCCGCAGGCTGTTCCGCGCCCGCTTGGCCAACTCGTATCTCCGCATCATAAAAACTCTCTCCATGTGTCGGAGTGCCGGAGAGCCGCCGCAGCATCGCCAACTGGCCTACGTGGGTCAGCGCATCGGCCACCGGCCCTTGCAGCAGCCGTTCGACGGGTGCGTGCAGCGTCCCGCCGCCTGCCAGAAAGGCGTCGAAGGTTTGCAGCGACTCGAAGAATCTCTGCTTCTCTTCGGCCCAGACGCGCGGCTGCGTAGCCTGCCAGCGCTCCTGCCCCACGGCCGCACTCAGCGCCCAGTCGAACAAGTCGCCCATGTGGGAGAGAATCTGCACGGGCATCCGTCCTGCTCCGGCAAATCCGGCAAAGTGATCGGGCGCGCCCTCCAGGGCGCGTGCGGCGCGGTAGGCCACGGTCGCCAACGTATGACGCAGAATTTCCCGCTTTTCGTCCATGGCGACACTATAACCGATTCATGCCCGGAATTGCTGAGTCATCGACCCCGCCGGATAAGAGTCCATATCCAAGTAGCGAGCAACCAGCAACCTGTGATCGGCACCAATATCACCCCGGCGAGAGAGACAAATAGAAAGGGTTCAGCGTAGCTCGACGAAATCGAGAACCCCAACAGAGATACGCATCCGCACATACCAGGCAAGCAAACGGATGCGCCGATCAGGAATATCCCGACCGAGATTGCAAAGGCAATCACTGCACGTTTCATACTTGGATCATTTCAGATCCTTGCAAAGGCGCGCAACAGCAGCGGCCAGAGTTGGAGTGGGTAGGCGGCGCGATTCAGGCCCGATTAGGCACGGAAACCCCTTCTCTGATAAACTGAAAATTCTGAGTCCAAACGCAGGAAGAAACCATGTCCATTCATCCCGTAATGCAACGCTTGGCTGACAAGCTGAAGCGCACCGACCTCCCTGAGTTCGTCCCCGGCGATCAGGTTCGTGTCCAGGTAAAGATCAAGGAAGGCGACAAGGAACGCTTGCAGGCCTTTGAAGGCCTGGTCATCGCCATCAACAAGGGACCCCAGGGAACCTTCACCGTCCGCAAGATGAGCTTCGGCCAGGGCGTGGAGCGCATCTTTCCCTTCAACTCCAAGGTCATCGACAAGATCGAAAAGATCCGCAGCTACCAGGTGCGCCGCGCCAAGCTCTTCTACCTTCGCGGACTGCGCGGCAAGGCCGCCCGTCTCAAGGAAGTGGGCCGAGTCGTGGCCAAGGCCTAGCTGCTCCGTCATTGCACCATCAACAGCCCCGGCTCCGGCCGGGGTTGTTTTTTGCGCCAAAGCGGCCTCGCTCCCGCGGAATCCGCAACCCGGAGCCGGCCCGCCGAGGTTATAGTCTCTCTATGCGCATGCGACTCTTTTTCATCGCTCCGTTTGTCTCCCTTTGCCTATGGACGGGGGCTGCTCCCGCACAACCTGCAAAGCCGGTCATCACGCTGGACGAGTTTCTGAACACCACCGCCATCACCGAATCGCGCATCTCTCCGGACGGCTCTTCGGCGGTGATCGCCACGGAGACTCCGGATTGGAAGGCCAGTCTCTACCGGCACGACCTTTGGCTATGGACGCAGCAATCCGGGCTACGCCCGCTGACCCACTCCGGCAGCGAGGAGAACGCACAATGGAGTCCCGATGGCAAGTGGATTGCCTTTGTGACAGATCGCGCGCTGCCCGGTGAAGAGGCCGCCGACAGCGGCGAACCGGCAGACGGCGAGGCCAGGGCCGACCGGCTCTGGGTCATTCCCGTTGCCGGCGGTGAGGCGCTGCCGCTCTTCCGCGAAAAGCTGGATGTACAGAGCTTCGCCTGGTCGGCGGATGGCATGGCGCTCTACTATGCGGTAGCGGCGCCCCAGACTGCGGATCAGCAGGAGGAGCAGAAAGCCGAGTGGAAGGATGTGATTCGCTGGCGCGAGCAGAATCGTGGCGGCCTGCTGGTGAAGCAGGCCGTGGCTCCGGCGCTTGAGCGCGCTCTCGCAGTTGAACCGCCTGCTGCAAAGACCAACGCCGGCAAAAGAGCGGGCAAAACCACTGCGGAAGAAGAGAACAGCCTGCCTGCCGGAGCCGTAATCATCGCCCGGAGCAGCCTCTCCATTGCCGAGATTGCGCCCTCGCCGGACGGCAAGAGCCTGGCCTTCGTGACTGAGCCTGCCCACCATCGCATCGAAAGCCCCTCCGACTACGAGATATTCCTGATCTCCGCTGCCGGTGGCGAGCCGCGCCAGATCACCCGCAACCAGGCAATTGAATCCGGGTTGCGCTGGTCTCCGGATAGCCGCTGGCTCCATTTTGAGGTTGCCGCCGCTGCCGGTTCGCTGGAGGGAAGCTACCGCGACGTGCAGGGACGCCTCTATCGTATCGATCCTGGCTCCGGCAAAGTTGAGCGGCTCGGCTCGGCATTCGACGGCTCCTTCGATCAATTCATTCTGCTGCCCGACGGGCGGCTGCTGGCGCTGGGGCTGAAGGGAATCGAGCAGCAGATCTATCTGGTTGCGGGAGATAATGCCACCAAACTGCCAGGGTTGCCCGGCAGCTACTCCGGGCTTGACGCCGCGCACTCCGGCAACGCGATCCTTCTCCGCTATTCGGCGATCAATCTGCCGACCCAGGTCTATCGCGCCGGCGATCCGCTTCATCCGGAGCAACTGACAGCGCTCACCGCCTTCAATCCCATCTTCGCCGAACGGGCACAACCCGCATGGAAGCCCTACACATGGACTACAGGCGATGGCCGGACGATTGAGGGTCTGCTTCTCTTTCCGCCGGGAAAAGAGAAGAGCAAGCACCTGCGAATGCTGACGCTGATTCACGGCGGACCGGCGGATGCCGACGGTGACCGCTTCGGGGCCGACTGGTACGACTGGGCCACGCTGGCAGCCAGCAATGGGTGGCTGGTCTTCCGGCCCAACTATCGCGGCTCGGCCGGCTATGGGGACGAGTTCATGCTGGAGATCAAACCCCGCCTGGTCTCCGTGCCCGGAAGCGATATTCTGGCTGGCGTCGATGCCCTGGTCAAGGATGGCTATGCCGATCCCGATCATCTGGCCATCGGCGGCTACAGCTATGGCGGCTACATGACCAACTGGCTCATCACCCAGACCACCCGCTTCCGCTCCGCCGTCACCGGAGCCGGAGCCGTCGAACACGCCGCCAACTGGGGCAACGACGACGAGACTTGGGACGACGCCTGGTATCTCGACGGCAGACCCTGGGAGAATCCGGGAATCTACCAGAGCGAGGCGGCGCTCTTCCACTTCGACAAAGTGAAGACGCCCACCCATCTGGTGCAGGGTTCCGCCGATGTGCGTGTCAGCTATCTGGAAGGAGTCACCATGGAGCGCGCTCTGGAAGCCCTCGGCATTCCGCACGCCTTCCTGGTCTTTCCCGGTGAAGGCCATGGTTTGAGCAAGAACCCCTGGCACGGTTATATCAAGCTGCGGGAGGAACTGAAGTGGCTGCAAAAGTACGACGGTAAGTGAGCGAAGGCTGACGGCACAGGCCAGGCCTCACACTGTAAGCTGGATAAGTGAGCCGATGAATTCAACCGATCAAGCACGCCATATCAGCTTTCAGGAGATACTTCTCAGCGCCCGCCGGACGATGGTCCTCAGCGAGATTATCAAGTTGGCGCTGGACAGCTTCCGCGCCAGCAAGGTGCGCTTTGCCCTCACCGCGCTGGGCATGGTCATCGGCACCGCCTCGGTGATCCTGGTGGGGACGATCGGGCTGACCGGCAAGCATTACATCCTACAGGAACTACAGAAGATCTCAACCAACTCGGTGGAGCTGGAATACTCCGGCGGCGGCTCAACCGCGTCGGCGAGCACCCTCTATGACGATTACCTTACCCGCGATGATGAAAAGGCTGTGCTGGCGCAGATGCCCGACGTAATGTACTCCTCACCAGTCATGGAGATGCACACCCGCATCAGCTTTGGTTCCGGCATCGTGAAAGATACGCTGGTGCTCGGCGTGAGTCCCCAGTACTTGAATATTCGCAATCTGCTGGTCCCCGTGGGCCGCTTCCTGGATGAGACCGACGATACCGCCCATATCAAATGCGCGGTGGTCTCGGAGATCTTCGCGCGCCAGCGCTATGGCAGCTCGGAGGCGGCTCTCGGACAGAGCTTCGAAATCAGCGGCATCCCCTTCACCATCATCGGCGTCTTCAAGCAGAGCGTAACCGATTTCGGAATCTCGGAAATTGAGGATCAGACCATCCTGATTCCCTATTCGGTGGCCCGCTACTTCACTGGAACCGAAAATGTGAAGCAGATTTACTTTTCCATGCGTACCGGCGGGGAGGTGCCCAACGCCGCCATTGAGATCAAGCGCATTGTGCAGGCGCGTCACCGGGCGAACTCGACCTACAACACGCAGATCATGACCGAGATTCTGACCACAGCCGACCATATCATCAACTATCTGACACTGGTGCTGCTGGCCGTCTCCGCCGTCACTCTGGCCGTGGGCGGGGTGGGCATCATGAATATCATGCTGGCCACAGTACGCGCCCGCACCCGCGAGATTGGCATCCGCAAGGCTTTGGGAGCGACTTTCCGCGAGATTCAATATCAATTTCTGGCCGAGGCGGTCATCATCTCGCTGGTCGGCGGAATCGTGGGGGTGATTGTGGGCCTGGCTCCGCCGATTGCGGTTCGCCTGTTTACCGACTACGTAGTGCCGATCTCGCCCTTGTCGATTGTCATTGCCCTGGTTGTGGCAACACTGGTCGGCGTGGTCTTCGGCACCCTTCCCGCCACTCGCGCCGCGCAGTTGAATCCTGTGGAAGCGCTGAAATATGAGTGAGCCTCAGCGCCAGCAGGATGGTCCCAACCTCAAGCTGCTCTATGGGTTGCTGGCTGTAGCTCTCCTCGCCGCCATCGGCTTCGCCCTGCTGATCATCCTGCCGTTTTATCACCGGCGATAGGGACGCACTACAATACACCCGCTTGGAAGTTGAGCAGGTAAGGAGTATTATCGTACGGGTAAGGAGAGACTGCCATGCCCGCTGCCACAAAGGCCATTCCAACGCAGAGCTTCCGCGCCAAGGTGACTAGCAAAGGTCAGATCACCATTCCTGTGGAGATTCGCAAGAGCCTGGGCGTAAAAACCGGCGATCATCTTCGCTTCGATCAACAGGAAGACAGCTTTCGCGTTGTCCGCGACGCTGATGAAAACCCCTTTGAAAAGTGGCGCGGAATTGGAACTGGATTTCCTATCGATGGCAAGGGGCGAGAAGCAATCGTTGCATTCTTTAGGGAGATGCGCGGTCATGACGACTTCGATTGATTCGAACATCATCGTCGCGCTTTGGCGACAGGACGATCCCCTGAATGGCATTGCCGCTACGATGCTCAACCAAGCTCGAAAACAAGGGGGGCTCGCCATTTCCGCGCCTGTCTACGCTGAATTGATGGGTGATCCGAGAAGAACAGAATCCGAACTGAATGAGTTTCTTCAAGATACTGGGATCTTGATCGAATGGACTCTTGATGAAAGGGCTTGGCGTGAAGCGGGAAGAGCCTATCAAGGCTATGTTGCGCGAAGACGAACAGAGGCTGGAAGTTATCCGCGCCGCATTCTGACAGATTTTCTAATTGGCGCGCACGCGCTGGTTCGCAGCCATTCTCTGCTCACCTTTGACTTGCGGCTCTTTGCAGCGGCCTTTCCGGCATTGTCGATCATTTCAGAGTGATGGTGCTTTCCAGTCAGCTGTGCCCTCTCCCGCCTGACAACCAACACCAGAATCCCATTCACGACCGGGTAACGGCGCGCACACCTCGCGCACTCCGATGCGTCCGCAACAGCAAGAAAGCCCGCCTAGGTACTCCGGGCAGGCAAGTTAACTGACGATGAAGGGATTGAAGGACAAATCCGATTTGATGCTGGCGGACAAGAGGCTCTACAGTACAGCCGCCCGAAGCGCTTCGGCACCGGCCTCATGGCCGGAGGCGCTTCCATTCCCCTTGGGACGATTGGCAAACTCGGCCTCGATCTTCTGCGGCGTGCCCGCCTTGGCTGACTCGTAGGCCACGCGGATGCCGTTGTAGATGGCGCGGTCGTTCGACGAGCCGTGGCCGATGATGCAGACGCCGCGCACTCCGAGCAGATGCGCACCACCGTACTCGCGGTAGTCCAGCCGGTGGCGGAACTCATTGAAGGCCTGGCGCGAGAGCAGCGCGCCCACTTTGGCTGTGACCGTGCGGGTCAGCGACTCGCGCAGCACATCGCGCACAAAGCGGCCCACCCCCTCACTGGTCTTCAGCGCCACGTTGCCGACGAAGCCATCACAGACAATCACATCGGCCTGGCCGCTGAAGATGTCGCGCCCCTCGACGTTGCCCACGAAGTGGATGGGCAGCGCCTTCAGCAACGGAAAAGCCTCGTGGGTCAGGTCGTTGCCTTTGCTCTCTTCTTCGCCGATCGAGAGCAGCCCCACGCGCGGCGATTCGATCTTCAAGACGGTGCGGGCATAGATCTCGCCCATCACGGCAAATTGCGCCAGATTGTTGGCCTTGCAATCGACGTTTGCGCCCACATCCAGCAGCACACAGGGATTGCCCTTGGAGCTGGGCATCGGCGTGGCCAGCGCCGGACGATCCACGCCCGGCAAAGCGCCCAGAACGCCTTTGGCGGTGGCCATGGCCGCGCCGGTATTGCCCGCGGTCACAAAACCGGCAGCCTTGCCGTCATGCACCAGCTTCAGCCCCACGCGGATCGAACTGTCTTTCTTGGTCCGGTAGGCCTGCGCCGCCTTCTCTTCCATGCCGATGCGTTCCGTGGCATTGTGGATGATGATGGGCAGATCGTCATTGTCCAGGGCCTCGTCCAGAAGATCGCGCAGCTCCGCCTCCGGACCCACCAGGTGGACCCGCACGGGCAGTGCTTTGCAGGCGAGAATCGCCCCGCGAATCTCCGCTTCCGGAGCCTTGTCGGTGCCTACGGCGTCGAGCGCAATATCAATCAGCATGGCTGCGGAGAGTTACTTCACTGCATCCTTGACTTCGTTGACGGCGCGGCCCTTGTACTCGCCGCACTTGGGGCAGGCGCGATGGGGCAGCTTCTTCTCGTGGCAGGCGGGGCACTCCGAGACGCCCACGGCGGTCAGAAAGTCGTGCGAGCGGCGGAGTGCAGTGCGGCGCGTCGAGTGGCGCCTCTTCGGATTCGGCATGGCAAAATTCCTTTCGTTTCGCGGCCCGCCCGGTGTCAGCCGATACAAAATACGGCTGCCAGACGGCGCGAACGCGTACCCTCAATTTCTCTGGGGGCCATTCTCTGTGGACTCGATCCGCCTGCGAAGACCGGCCAGCGCCTCCCAGCGGGGGTCGCTTGGACCCGCATCGCACGAGCAGGGCTGACGGTTGCGGTCTGTACCGCAGCGCGGACAAAGTCCCTTGCAGTCGGGCTTGCACAGCGTCCTGACCGGCAGGGACAAAAGCACCTGTTCGCGCAGCACATCTTCAAGCGAAAGACTGTCTTTTAGATAATACCCGATTTCCGTCTCCGGTGCAGTAATCGACCGCTCCGTGGCCTCCGCGTCGGCCGCCGCCGGTCTGAAGATCAGGTCGAAATCGGCGCTGAGCGGAATCTCCACCGGCTCCACGCAGCGCGCGCAAGGAAGCTGAAATCTTCCTGCAAAGCGGCCCTTGAGGCGAATATCGGCGACGATGTCTTTGGGGCCACGGTGCTCGTGCAGCACCTCAGCCCGGCCGCTTGCCTCCAGCGGCCCCATCTGCTCAGCCTCCGCGCCCAGATCGACCCCGCCCGGAGCCAGCTCCAGGTCAAATTCGATCGGCTCCTTCTCCATCTCACTGACTTTGAATTCCATACTTTGAGCCTACGGCGCTCAGTTGCCGCCGTCAAACCGCAGTCTCTGGAGCGTCTTTCAGCAAAGCGAGTCCACGCACGAAAGTACTCAAGTCCGCCCCGATCGCGCCGATGAATCCGTTGAGTAGCTCCAGAAAGGGATACTGGCATGCAATGGCTGCGCAACCTTCCCATCTCCAGCAAATTTATCTATGCCTTCGGCATCGTCTGCGGATTGTGCATCGCGCTGGGCGTCTTTACCTTCATCACCTTCCGTGGCATTGCGACCAAAAGCAAGGATGTGAGCGACAACGCTCTTCCCTCTCTGATCGCACTGGCCAATATCAGCACGGCTACCCACGACGTGAGGCGCGAGGATCTCGATCTTCTGCTTTGCCAGACCGCGGCCTGTTCCTCTGCCCATAACGAAATGCGCCTGAAGGGAATCAACGACTATAAAGAAAACCTCAAAATCTACGAAGCGATGGTCAGCTATCCCGGAGAGCGCGAACTCTACCAGAAGTTCTCGACGGGCTGGGCGCAGTATCTGGATGCCAGCAACCACGCCAATGATCTGCTGGCGGCAGCCAAGATCGGCGACGCTCTCGATCTTCTGACCTCGGATGCCGTGGTCGCTTCATATCACGCGGCATTTGAAGGGATCGCCGCAGATACCCAGCTCAACGCAAAGTACGGTACGGAGGAGTCAAAGGCAACCACTGCAGCCAGCAATAGCGCTACCTGGGTCAACACCGGAGCCACACTGCTGATTGTTGTTCTCTGCGCGTTGATCGGCGCCCTGCTCACGCAGGTCATCGCGCCACGACTAGGTAGAGTTCTGGCAGGCCTGGAGAGTCTGGCGGCCAAGGATCTTACAGCATACGTCAAGGCAACCGGAACCGACGAGATCGGGCGCGTCGCCGAAGCTTTCAATTCCAGCGTGGAATCGATGCGCAGCGTTCTCGTCTCCGTCGCGCAAGGCGCTGAGACGCTCTCCGCCGCCACTACCGAGATGAGTGCCCGTTCTGTGCAATCGGCCGGCAACGCTCACACCCAGTCCAGCAAAACCAACCAGATCGCCGCCGCGGCGCAGGAGATGACCGCGACCATCGGCGAGATCAGCCACAATGCTGAAAGCGCTGCCAACTCCAGCCGCGTCTCGGCGGAGACCGCCGACCAGGGCGGCTCCGTAATGCAGGCTGCCGCCGCAACCATGGAAAAGATTGCCGCGGCCACCAGTTCGGTCTCCGACAAGATGACCTCGCTCGCCCACCGCTCGGAGGAGATCGGCAAGGTGGTCAATGTGATTCAGGAGATCAGCGAGCAGACCAACCTGCTGGCCTTGAATGCGGCCATCGAGGCCGCCCGCGCCGGAGAGCATGGGCGGGGATTCGCGGTCGTCGCCGGCGAGGTTCGCCGTCTGGCCGAGCGCACCAAGAGCGCTACAGAGGAGATTTCTGGCACGATTCGCAGTATTCAGGAGGAGACGCGCGAGACCCTCCAGGTGATGCAGGACAGCCGCGCCGCCGTCGAATCCGGCATGGGTGAGACCGCCCATGCCCGCCAGAGCCTGGAGGCGATCATCGAGTCCTCCAAAGAGGTCGAGCACCAGATTCACCTGATTGCCACCGCCGCAACCGAGCAGACCTCGGCCTCCAGCGAAATCTCCGAATCCGCCGGCCACATCTCCCAGCTTTCGGTTGAAAATGCGCAGGGCGCGGAGGAGGCCGTCGAGGCGCTCAAGAACCTGGCCGCGCTGGCCAGCGACCTGGACGGCATGATCCGCCAGTTCCGCTTGAACGACGACCATCAGACCGGAGGAAGACTGATCGGCAAAAAGCAGTCGATTGGCCAGCCTGCTCTGTGGGCCGCGCGATCATGACCCCTGGGGCCTCCCAATCCGGGCTTTTCACGCTGCCGGGCTTTATTCCGGCAGCGTTTTTTTAGCGCCATGAGACTCCGTAGCCAGCGCCTGCGCGAGTGCTCCGCTCCGCGCTGGCCGTTCGACCTCCCGCCTTCTCAACGCCTCCGCAGATAGGTCTTCGAGAGCCGGTCATGCCAGCAGAGGTGGTCTTCGTCAAAGAGAATCCAGACCACTCCCAATCCTGCCGGAAGCAATGAGAGCAGCAGCGCCCACAGCCGGTCGCGCAACTGCTTGCGTGTGGGAATCTGACCATCGAATGTGCACAGTGAAATCGCTGCGCAGTTCATGCCGAAGGTGTCCTTTTCCAGCGCGGCAAAAACCGCGTAATATAGCATTCCGATCAGAAAAAAGAGCAGAAACGCACCCATTTCCATGATTCGTTCCGCGAATGGATGGTGAAGATTGGCCGCGAAGGCCAGACTCACACCCAGGAATGCGGAAGCGATCAGCGCGCCGTCCACCAGGGCCGCGGTCAGCCGGTGAGCGAAGGGCGCAAGATATAGCCCATGGACCGGCTCGGTGGCTTCCTGCGTTTCCAGCTCGTCATGTGGCAGGGCATCCAACTCAATTCCCGACCACTCCGGCTCCGGCCAGGCCGGCAGCAAAGCGGCGTCCGGCACTTCGGGCAGAATCGAAAGGCTCTCAGGCTCCACTTCGAAGATGCTCAACTGGCGCTCCAACTCCCCTATGGCGAGGGGGCCTTCCACTCGCCTCGGCCGCAGCTTCCGTGTAGCGACCAATTCACGTGGAAACTCGATGAGGTTGGCGTGAATCGGCAGATCCGGCTCAACCGCTTCAATCTCTTCGTTCTCCCAGCCTTCCTCGACCTGTGCCAGAGGCTCATCGCCAGCCTCCCCGGCAACCGCCTGTTCTTCCATCGGATGGAAGGCTTGGAAGACGCTCTCCTGGGGCGCATACAAGTGCGCTTCCTGCCTGCGAAGCGCGTGAGGATATTCATTCTCCCAGGCATCGAGCGTGGTGGGCAGCGCCTGAGGCGCAATCGGCTGATGCGGCAGAGCACTGGGTTCCCAATCCACAGCGGCGGGCCAGAGAGGCTCGACGACCGTCATTGGCTCCGGCTCTCTCTGCCGCGGATTGCTGGGCGCTGCTTGCGGAACGAAGACGGCGGCCTCGCGGCAGGAGCGGCTCTCAACCTCCAGCAACTGGCTGTAACTGGGCGCCTGGGCGTAGCGCGCGGCCACACGGGCGGCGGCCCGGGCGGCGATGCTGCCGGCAGTCACATGAGCCGGAGCGGGCGTGAAGGCATTCATCGCCGGCTGTTTCCTGCGGTTCTTGTGCTCGGCAATGCGCAAGCGTACTTCCTGCTTCCACGAGGATGCGAAGTTGGGCTGAACGGCGGAGGTGCTCAAGGCTCCAGATTCCCTTCTGACGGCGCATTGGGCTTATAGCAACGGCCCGGTGCGGCTGTTCGGTCCGCGCTCTCCGGCGCGGCCGGAGCAGTTGGACGTTGTCATGATGAGAAGAGGGAGGCGGCGCGAGAAACGGCAACCGCGGCCCGGATCGCAAGGATCGAGCGCGGCGGAGTTCATCCGAGTTTTGCCTGAAGCCAGAGCTGCGTGGCGGGCATTCCGTGCAAGGCAGCCGGTTTTGCTATGCTGACCTTGGTCCCACGGATGCATCCTCGCAATCTATTGTTTATCACGATGCTGCTGCTCTGTCACCTCTTACTTCGGGGGCAGGCATTGACCAATGCGGCACCTCCGGCGGCGCAAACGGGCAATGACGCCTCGGCGCAAGGCGCGTCCGCTGCGACTCTACCCGGCTCGATAGCTCCCGCCCAGGACACTTCCAGCGCCGCCTCCCTGCCGGATGATCCCGCAGAAGAGACTCTGCCCGTCGCGCAGCCGGAAGCTGAACCGTCCGGTGGTATGCCGGTCGAGTGGGAGGCGCAGAAACAGAGCCGCGTCGGCGACCTCTGGACCCTCACCGGCGATGTTGTGGTCCACTACCGCGGCTACATCCTGCATGCCGACAAGGTCGTCTATCACCAGTCCACCACGGAGCTGGAGGCGGCGGGCAACCTGGAGGTTGCCGGCGGCGTCAACGATGTGCTGATCTTTGCCGACCGTGGAGAGATGCGCCTGAACGCGCACACCGCGCGCTACTTCAATGTCCACGGCTCGCAAGGCGTCCGCAAGCTGGGCCGCACGACGGTCTACTCCACTACGAATCCGCTCCTCTTTACCGCCAGGGTGCTCCTGCAGACAGGCGAGGGCCATTACCGGCTCATCGACGGCACTATGACCAACTGCCGTCTGCCCAAGCCCGACTGGCAGATCATCTCCCGCGCCATCAGTCTGTCGGATGACAAGGCCTCCACGACCAATGCGGTCTTCAAATTCCTCGGCGTTCCCCTCTTCTATCTTCCCTCTCTCCGTCATCCCGTCGACGATGCCGGACGCGAGAGCGGGTTTCTGATCCCCACCCTCCCCAGCAATTACAACTCCATCCGGGGCTACACCTTCGGCGAGCAGGTTTACTGGGCGATCAACCGCAGCATGGACATGATCGTCGGCACGGAGTACTACAGCAAGCGCGGCTGGGCTCCCAACGGCGACTTTCGTTACCGGGGCCGCGAACTCGACCATCTGGCGGTGCGCTGGAATGCCCTTCTGGACCGCGGCACCTACGAGACCATCACAACCGCTCCTGTTTCGCCCTCGACAACTCCGGTCACCACAACGCTCTTCGTCAACCAGGGCGGCGTAGACATCAATGCCTTGGGGCGCAAGGACCTCACTGCGGAGACCCGTCTGTCCGGTAACGTCGAATACCTTTCCAGCTACATCTACCGCCTGGTCTTCAACGACAATTACTGGCAGGCAATCAGCTCCGAAGTGCAGAGCGACATCACACTCACGCATGCGCACAGGGGCTACATCCCTTCGATCTCGCTGGAGCGCTTCCAGACCTTTGCCGGAACCACCGGCAGCAACGAAACCACCACCGTCATCAACGGCAACCAGGCCAGGATTCTCCATCTGCCCGTTCTGCGCTTCGACGTGCTCGACCGGCCTCTGGGCAACTCGGCGCTCTACTGGGGGCTGGGATCATCGCTGAGCTATCTGGGCCGCTCCGAACCCGGCTTCCATGCCCGCAACGTTGGCCGCATCGACTTCTACCCCCATCTCTTTCTCCCGCTATCAGGCGGCGGTTGGAGTCTGACGGCCGAGGCCGCACTGCGTGAAACTGATTACTCAATCAGCCAGAATCCTGCCAGCGGCGGCACTCCCACCATCAATCACGATCCGCTCGACCGCGGCGATTTTGAAGCTACCGTGGATATCAGACCGCCGGCGCTGGAGCGGGATTTCACGCTGAATCGCTGGAATCGCGTGCTACGCCATGTCATTGAGCCGGAGATCACTTACCGCTACGTGGCCGGCATCGGCGCGCAGGCCCAGCACGTGCTGCTGGTCGACACCACCGACATCGCCACCAACACCAACGAGTTGGGCTACTCGATCACCCAACGCCTCTATCTGCGCAGCACCAGTCGCCAGCCCTGCGCAGCTGCGCAGGCTATCGACAGCGCTTCAAACTGTCCGGAGCAGCCGCGCGAGTGGGCCAGTTGGCAGATCGCGCAGAAGTTCTTCATCGACCCGAAGTTCGGCGGAGCGCTCGTCGCCGGCCAGCGAAACGTCTTCGCCTCCACGCTGGACCTGAGCGCCGTCGCCTTCCTCACTTCGCCGCGCAACATCTCACCCATCACCTCTCGGCTGCGCTTTGAGGCGATCCGCAATATGCGCGTCGAGTGGGATATGGACTACGATCCCCGGCTTGGGCAATTCGGCGCCGACAATCTTTATGCCGGCTACAGTTGGGGCCGCACCACCGTCGGGATAGGCCATGCCATGCTCAACGCCGTCGACGAGAACGGCAGTGCCGCCTCCACCATTAAAAGCCAGCAACTCCAGCCCTTCCTCGCCATTGGCAAGCAGAACGGCAAGGGCTTCAACCTGGCCTCCAACGCCGGCTACGACTTTACCCATGGCGTACTGCAATACGCCGGGGCACAGGCCACCTATAACTGGGACTGCTGCGGCCTCACCGTCGGCTACCGGCGCTTCGATCTCGGCTCGGTACGCAACGAGACGCAGTACCTTTACAGCTTCACGCTGGCCAACTTCGGTTCCGTTCCCGGCATCAGCCGTTCCAAGTCCGTCTTCCGTGACCCAACGCTGCCCCCTGCATATTGAAGAATGCTTTTCCTGGGCTGCTGCGTCCACTATGCAGATCCATGGCGTGCAAGCGCCGGAATTCCTGGACGGCAAGTCCCCGCATCGCAGGTGGCTGGAGTATGCTTTCCTGAGAGGATTTTTCTTTGAACCGCATTCATTTCCTGATTGTTCTGCTCATCGTTGGCATGGCCGCCGGCTGCAAAGCCCAACCTGCACCGCAGGTGCCGGACCCTGCGTTCAATCGCCACATCGAGGTCATGGTGCGCGCTCAGTTCAATTTGCCGCCGAAGGTGATTGTGACCATCGGCGCGCGCAAACCAAGCCAGATTCCCGGCTATGAGACGCTGCCCGTCACGCTGTCGAGCGGCACGAATTCTCAAATCGTCGATTTTTTGATCTCGACCGACGGCAAGACCCTGGCCCGGCTGGAGAAGTTCGATCTGACCAACAACCCGGTCTTCGCTATTGACGTGGCCGGCCGTCCCATCCGCGGAAACCCCGCCGCCAAAGTCACTGTCATTAACTTCGACGATCTGGAGTGCCCTTACTGCTCGCAGATGCACAGGACACTCTTTCCGGCCACACTGGATCGCTACAAAGACCTGGTGCGCTTCGTTTACAAGGACAATCCGCTCATCGAAATTCATCCCTGGGCGATGCACGCCGCCATCGACGCCAACTGTCTGGCCGCGCAGAGTGGCGATGTCTATTGGAAGTACGTGGACTATCTGCACGCGCACGGCCAGGAGGTCAATGGCGAAGTGCGCAACCTCCCCAAGAGTTTTGACACCTTGAACCAGCTTGCACGCGAGCACGCCACTCTGGGTAAACTCGACAACGCCAAGCTCGACGCCTGTCTGCAACTCCAGGATGAGAGTACCGTGCGCGCCTCGATGAAGGAGGCTGAGGCGCTCAATGTCGACGGCGCCCCCTCGCTCTTTGTCAACGGCGAGCGGATCGGCGGTGCGGTTCCGGAAGAGCAGCTTTGGACGGTGATCGACCGTGCGCTGCGCGACGCCGGTGTGCCGCCGCCGTCTACGATTGCCGCGCCATCTCAGCCAGCTTCGCCGGCCAAGTAGCCTGCCGGAGTGCGCCTTTACCGCAGCCATTGAGCCGCGGTGGAATGAACAGCAGCCAGATGCGCCAGAGATTTTGCGTATCGCCAGGCCGGGCCGGGGGGTTATTCTAGGATCTGTCATCTATTCCCCGGGGGCAGCGGAATGAGAGGACAGATCCTAGATTGCCGGGGCCTTCGAGCCCCTTAGGAGATACCAGGTTGCATATCCAATCTTTTTGCCGTAAGCCTAGCCGTTTGGCTGTCATGAGTCTCTGCGGGTTCGCGCTGCTGGCCGCAGTAAGCGGCTGCCACCGTTCTCCCTCCCCCGACGTGATGGCGACCGTCAACAGCAAGGATATTCTGCGCTCGGATCTGGAAAAGTATTACAACGCCACACTGGCCAGCAATCCCCAAAAGCCCTCGTCCGAACAGGCCGATATCGTCCGCCTCAACATTCTCAAGCAGATGATCGACGACGAGATCCTCTGGCAGCGCGCCGCCAGACTCAACCTGACCGCCAGCGACGAAGACGTCAACGCCAAGCTGACCGAGATGAAGACTCCCTATACGCAGGAGGAGTTTGACAAGCAGCTCAAGGCGCGCAACATCACGCTGGACGACCTCAAGCGCGATCTTCGCCGCTCCCTGACCAAGACCAAGCTGCTCAACAAGGAGATCGAGTCCAAAATCAATATCACTGACGCGGAGATCGGCAGCTACTATGCCTCCCATAAATCCGAGTTCAATGTAATCGAGCCGCAATATCATCTGGCACAGATCGCCGTCACCAGCGGCACCGATCCGCAGAGCGGCAAGGCCACCAGCGACGCTGACGCCAGAAAAAAGATTCAAACGCTGCACGACCGTTTGGAAAATGGAGAAGACTTCGGCAATTTGGCCGTGAACTTCTCCGAGAATCCCAATACCGCTCCCAATGGCGGCGACATGGGTTTCATTCCCGAGACGCGGCTGCGCGGCGATCCCGATGTCTACAACGCCGTCAGCAAGCTCAAGCCCGGCGAGATCACCGGCGCTCTTCCCGTCTTCGAGAGCAACGGGAGCAGCAGCCGCACCGTTGGCTACGCCATCTACAAGCTGATCGCGCGGGAACCGGCCGGGCAGCGCGAACTGAACGACCCAGGCGTGCAGCAGATCATCCGCCAGGGCATTCACGACGGCCACGAGCAGTTGCTCCAGAACGCCTACTTTGAAGTGCTGCACGACGAGGCTAAAATCCACAACTATTTTGCCGACCAGATTCTCAAGCAGGGCGCGCAGTAGAGCGGTTCTCCGATTCATGTGCCTACGCGTTGCGGATCGTAGGCGGAATCGCTATCGCGCAGCAACAGAAGGAGCAGCCGTGGGTTTAGCGCGCGCATCGGCAGCCCTGCTCTCCGGCTCGTCACCAAGAAACTTCTCGTCCTCTTTGCCGCTGATTGCCTCCCGCATCCAGTTGATCCAGATGGGCAGAGCGGCCTTTGCGCCGGTCTCTTTGTCGCCCAGCGTCTGGTTACTGTCGAAGCCCACCCACACGCCGCAGGTGACCGAGGGCGAAAAGCCCACAAACCAGGCATCGGTATAATCGCTGGTCGTGCCCGTCTTGCCGCCCAGCGGGTGATTCAGTTGCGCCGCCTGCGCGCCGGTTCCGTATTTCGTCACCGCCTCCAGCATCGTCATCATGGTGCGCGCGGTCTGCTGGTCGATCACCTCGTCGACGGCTGGCGCATCTTCCCACAGCGGAATGCCGTCGGCATTCTCCACCTTGCGGATCAGCCTCGGCTTGACCCGCAGTCCGTCGTTGGGAAAGACAGCGTAGCTGGCCACCTGCTCTTCCAGCGTGATCCCCACCGTGCCCAGCGCCACCGGCAGATAAGCCGGGATATTGGAGGTCACTCCAAAGCGGTGAGCCATGTCGATCACCTTGTGAATCCCCACGCGCGCGGCCAGCTTGAGAGCGGGAATGTTGCGCGACTCGGCAAAGGCATTGATGATTGTCATCTGCCCCTTGTAGTTGTTTTCATAATTGTGCGGCGTATAGCCGTCAAAGCTGACCGGCCCATCCACTATGGTGTCGCTGGGCTTGACGCCCTCCTCGATGGCCGCGGAGTAAACGTAAGGCTTGAAGCTGGAGCCGACCTGTCTCTCCGCCTGGGTGGCGCGATTGAACTGCGAAAGCGCGAAGTCACGTCCGCCCACCATCGCCAGCACATCGCCGGTGGTATTGTCGATCGCCAGCAGCGCTCCTTCCGCACCCGAATCCTGCTCCAGACTGGCACGCCGCGCTCCGCCTGCCATCGCCTCCGACAGATGAACATAGATCAAGTCGCCTGGCTTGACCAGCGCATCGCCATGTGCCTCTCCTGTCCACTTCCAGTCCTCCGGCAAAAGCACAATCTCATCCTTGCCCACGCGGGCGTCGATCTGCTGCGCGGTAACGCGTGTCACCAACGCATGAACATAATCGCCGGGATTGGTCTTCATCGCCCAGTCGGGATGCTTGTAGCCTTCGATCGTGCCGCCTGCGGTAAGCACGTTTTCCAACTTTCCAAAACCTTGCTGCCCAATCCAGCCGCGCCGCCGCTCATAGGCGGCCAAACCGTCGGCAACCGCGCGATTGGCAGTTTTTTGCAGGTCAAGATCGAGAGTCGTCTGAACCTTCAAGCCCGCCTCATGCACCTGCTCCGCGCCGAAGCGCCTCTCCAGATCGCGGCGAACCTCCTCCTGAAACCAGGGAGCGACCGACATCTCCGGCTGCGCGATGTGCAGCCCCAGAGGAGCACTGCGCGCCGCTTCCGCCTGAGCATGAGTAATCACTTTATCCGACTCCATCTCGCTCAAAACCAGATTCCGGCGGCGCAGGCACTTCTCCGGATTGAGCACCGGCGAGTACGCCACCGGCCCCTTCGGAAGTCCCGCCAGCAGAGCCGCTTCGGTCAGCGTCAATTCCTTGGCGTGCTTGGAGAAGTAATACTCCGAGGCCGCCTCAAAACCGTACATTCCGCTGCCCAGATAAATCTGATTGCCATAGAGGGTGAATATCTGCTCTTTGGTGAAGGCGCGCTCAATCTGAATCGCCAGATACGCCTCCTGCACCTTGCGGCTGACATTGCGATCGGAGGAGAGAAACAGATTCCGCGCCAGTTGCATGGTCAGCGTGGATGCGCCCTGTGCGCGCCCGTGGCTGCGCAGATCGTGCCATAGCGCCCCCGCAATGCGCAGCACATTGATGCCCCAATGCGACTCGAAGCTCTTGTCCTCGATCGAGATCACCGCCTGGCGCAGCACTGGCGCAAAGTCGTCGTAGTTGACCACCTCGCGCCGCTCCAGCGCAAAGGAGCCGATGATGCGGCCCTTGCGGTCGTAAAGCTCGGTAGTCGTCGAAGGACGGTAGCGCTCCAGATCGTGAATCTGCGGCAGATCGACCGAGTAGACCAGCGTCAACCCGGCCAGTGATCCGGTAATCAGCGCCAGCGCCAGCAGCGCTGCCAACGCGAATTTGCCCGCCAGCTTGCGCCGCCGGTGCATGGGCACAGGCTCAGCTCTGAGCAAATGGCTCCGGCCCAGGCCGCGCGGCTGAGAAGGCTCGGTGAAACTGTCAACCAACGGATTCAGGCCTCATGGAAATCTTTCTGCCAGTATTGCAGAGATGCTCTTGCCCAAGGCTAGCACGCCTGCGGTGCAAACGTTGCCCTGAGTCCTGCGCGCGTACCATGCCATGCAAGAGTGAAACCGGTCCTGAAAATGCACAGCTTTCTCCCCGCCGATGACGTGTCCAGCCGGCAACCGCAGAGAATCCGCTTCCCTTCGCCACATCGCTCAGTAGCCGCTTGCCACCAGCCACGCCTCAGTCAGCTCCAGCTCTGGCTTCTTCTCTGCCAATAACTGTGCGTGTGCCAGCTTGACCAGCACATCCGCCTCCACATTCAGCGGAGCGCCCACACTGAGCGTATGCAGGTTGGTTCGCCAATAGGTGAGCGGCAGAATCGCGATGGAAATCGTCTCGCCGTCAAAGTCGGCAATCGTCAGGCTGATTCCCTCCACGGCCACCGAGCCTTTATGCACCATCCACGGCCGCACCTTCTCCGGGACCTTCACCTTCAGCGTCCAGTCGGTGGTCTGTTTGTCGAACTCCGGCGATGATGGCGAGATCACCGGCTCCAGCGAGACCAGATCTCCGCAGCCGTCCACGTGCCCCTGCACAATATGCCCGCCGAGCGGACTTCCCGCCGCCGTCGGCAGCTCCAGATTCACCTTCGCTCCGGCGGCCAGCGCGCCCAGCGATGTCCGGTCCAGAGTCTCCTGCGCCAGGTCGGCATGAAAGAGCGTGGGATTCACATCCAGCGCCGTCAAACAAACGCCGGAGACGCCCAGCGAATCCCCCTCGCGCAGCCGTCCGGCCAGACTGGGAGCCTCAATCGAAATCCGGCGCACGCCGCCCCGGCTCTCCAACCCCGCCAGCGTACCCGTCACCTCAATAATCCCTGTGAACATGGTTCTATTTTATGAGATCGGGGTAAACCAGCCCCGCAGCGTGCCTAAAGTATCTACTTGTTGATTTCCAACACGCACTTGGGAAAGTGCGAGTCTGAGGCGCGGGTCCAGCCCAGGGGAAGCATCTTCTTCTCTTCATACCTCTTGACATCTAGAAAAACGATATAATGAATACACGTATTCAAGGGGAGGTAACTGTGGCTACTTCGATCAGGCTTGCACCGGAACTCTCTCAGCGGCTCGATCAGTTGGCTTTGAAGACGGGACGCACCAAAGCCTTCTATCTGCGAGAGATCATTGAAGGCGGCATCAGCGAAATGGAAGAGTATTATCTGGCCGCCGACACGCTCAAACGGGTGCGCAAGGGGCAGGAGCGGGTTCACTCCGCGGCTGCGGTAAGGAAAGACCTTGGCCTGGGCGATTGAATACGCGGAGACCGCAAAGAAGCAACTTCGCAAACTGGACAGAGTCGCCGCTCGGCGCATTGTCGACTTCATGGATGAACGCGTTGCTCCGAGTGATAATCCGCGTGGGATGGGCAAGGCGCTGAGGGGACCGCTGGGTGATCTTTGGCGCTATCGCATGGGGGATTTTCGCATTATCTGCGATATTCAAGACGGAGTGCTGACGGTTCTGGTTTTGCAGGTTGGTAATAGGCGGGAAGTCTACCGGTGAGGGATTTCCTAATTGGGTGTTTGTAACGATCCCGCACCAATGTCTCGAAGGACGGGACGCGTCTGTTTACCTAACTCTTGTGCCGTCAGTGGTGGAGTCGCTTTGCGGTCACGGTGAATTGTTCGATTGGCATCAAGGGGATCTGTGCTGCCAATGGTGGATGCTCAAATGGAATTTCGGATTCCACGAATACTACTGGTCCCCAATTCGGTAGGCCAATTTGCAGAGTGACGGTCTTGCGCATCTCTCCTTTCACTTCAACTTCTTTCTGTTTCCAAGACTGAAATCCTGCGGCCTGCACATTCAACTCATAGGTTCCTTGGTCCACATGGATCAAGGCTTCGCCGTTTGCATCGGCTAGCGCTTCGAACCGCATACCTGTTGCCTGTTCAACGGCCCTGATGCGTGCGTTTGGGACCCGAGCGCCGGTTGGATCGGTGACAACTACAGCCAGTGCGCCCTTCGCGTGCTCTTGGGCGTAAGCCGAACAAACGCTAAGCGCGAGAACGATTGCTGCGATCTGTCTGATGGTCATGCACAAGATGGTTGCATAGTGGATTTATGCAGTCAAGGACGTGCTCCCACTCTAGCGGCAAAAACAAAGACACCGCGAGGGTGGGGCACCCAGATTTAGGCGGAACTAACTCTACTGCCCCTCAGATTTCCAGGATTACCGGCATAATCATCGGCCTGCGGCCCGTGGTCTTCTGGATTAGACGCTTCAGTTCAGCGCGGACCTTTTCCTTGACCATGCCATAGTCGGATTTTTGCTCGGTATTGAGGCCGTCGAGAGTCTTCATCACCAGCTCGCGGGATTGCTCGGTGATGTCCGCGCCGCCGAAGCCGCGCATCACCACTTCCGGCTGCTGCTCCACCTTGCCTGTGCGCTTGTTGATGGCCAGCACCACCAGCACGACGCCATCTTCAGAGAGAATGCGGCGATCGCGCAGAACCAGGTCTTCGACGACATCGATGTTGGAGCCGGAGTCGATGAGGATGCGGCCGGTAGTGACTTTGTCTTTCTTGCGGGCGTCGTTCTTGTCCAGTTCGAGCACATCGCCATCTTCAATGACGATCGTCTGCTCCACGGCGCCAGTATCCATCGCCAGTTGAGCGTGCTTGCGCAGGTTGCCGTAGTTGCCGTGAACAGGAATGAAGAACTTGGGGCGCACGAGATTGATGAGCAGGCGCAGTTCCTCCTGCGAGCCGTGGCCGCTGACGTGAATCAGACCGCTGGAGCCGTTGTCATAGATGACGTTGGCCTCGCGGCGATAGAGATGATCGATGACGCGGAAGATGCTTTTTTCGTTGCCGGGAATGATGCGCGAACTGAGCAGCACCGTGTCACCAGGCTCGATGCGGGCGTGCTTGTGGTTGTCCACGGCGGCACGGCTCAACGCACTCATCGGCTCGCCCTGCGTGCCGCTGATCAGAATCATCAACTCTTCGGGCGCGTAGTCGCGCATCTGCCCGGGGTTGATGAGGAGACCGTGGGGAATATCGATGTAGCCGAGGTCCTGCGCAATCTCCGTGCTTTCGATCATCGAGCGGCCGATGAGCACGACCTTGCGGCCATGCTGGCGGGCCAGCTCCAGCGCGATGCGAATGCGGAAGACCGAGGAGGAGAAGCAACTGAAGAAGAGCTTCTTCTTGGTGCGCGAAACAATCTCATCCAGCCGCGGGATGACGGCCGATTCGCTGGGAGTGTAGCCGGCGCGATCTACGTTGGTCGAGTCCTGCAAGAGAGCGAGAACGCC
Organism: Occallatibacter sp.; assembly: GCA_049587335.1. Classification (GTDB taxonomy): domain Bacteria; phylum Acidobacteriota; class Terriglobia; order Terriglobales; family Acidobacteriaceae; genus Telmatobacter. Next base: position 48,686 of record JBAVDS010000080.1, read on the forward strand.
GCGCTTGCCGTACTCGGCAAAGGTATGCAGGTCGAAGGATTTTCCATCCAGCGGCGCCAGGTCAATCTTGAAGTCGCCGGTGTGAATCACCACGCCCACCGGGGTTTCGATGGCCAGCGAAACCGCATCCACAATCGAGTGGGTCACATGGATCGGCTCGATGGTGAAGGGGCCGATGGTGAACTTTTCCTTGGGAACGATTTCGACCAGTTCGGCGTCTTCGAGCAGGCCGTGTTCTTCGAGATTGTCTTCAACGTACGCTAGCGTAAACTCGGTGGCGTAAACGGGAACCTTGATCTCAGAGAGAATCCAGGAGAGGCCGCCGATGTGGTCCATGTGGCCGTGGGTAAGCAGGATGCCGCGGACATGGGCCTTGTTTTCGATCAGGTAAGTGATGTCGGGGACCACAACATCCACGCCCAGCAACTCCGACTCCGGGAACATCAGCCCGGCGTCGATCACGATAATGTCGTCTTCCCAGCGAATCGCAAGGCAGTTCATACCGAACTCGCCAAGTCCGCCCAGAGGAATGATTTTCAGCTTTTCTGTTTGCATCAGTCAGATTCAATGGTAGCACCAGAGGGCGATTCGTCCGCGTGCGCCAGCGCGGAGCGCCGCACCAGAGTACCTGAGCTACTTGCAATAACGCATCTCTGATCCGGCTGGACAGGTTTCGAACTCCTGCCAACTCCATTGATGGGTATCGGAATGGTAGGTTACAAGAGCACGGTTTACTCCGTTTACGATCATCTTCGTTTCTCTTGAATCGGTGGTGAAATCCGCACCATTGCCGTCGATATGAACGGTAACATCTCCTTTGAAATGCGCTCCTTGAAAATCGAACTCCGTTTGAGTGAGCAGGTGAAAACTGATTTCATTCTGACCGTCCCCTTCCGGATCATATCTGCCGTTCAGGTTCGTGAAGTTGAGTTGCGTTCCCGCCGGGACTGGAATTCCCTCTACACTGGCATCTTTTGCCAGAATGCCGGTAATGGTATCCCACTTCCGTGAGCGCCCGACATCGATCGTCGTTCCTCCCTGGAGTGCATAATTCATGATCGTCTGACTGTGAGCAGTACAGGTGAAGGCGCTCGGGGAGATATGAATCTCTCCCGGTTCGCAAAGGTATCCATGAATATTGGAGATTTTGGCCAGGACGCCGTCCACCGAGTCATCGCTCATGTTATTGGGATTTTGCCGCCCACGATCTTGAGGCGCGGTCTCGAAGCTGATCTGCGATCCAACAGCGAGGACGGCTCCGGCGGGAAAGCTCAATGCGTAATCGCGGGAGAGAGTGCATCGCACCTCTTTGAAAGGAGTGCTCACGCTCACCGCTCCCTTGCCGCATGGGATGCCGTTGACTTCCGCAGGCTCGACAAGTGTTGCATCCAGGCTCTTGAATTGAATCTTTTCCGGCTGCGGCGACACAGTATCTTTTTCGAATTTGAAGTCGCCGATGACTGTCAGGCCAAAGAGTTTGGTTGGCGCTGAAAGGTTGGCGGCGCTGAGGTGGTGGGGCAGGTCAGGATCGAGTTGTACTTCCGAGCCGGCGGGAAACACGATGCCGTCATAGGTTGTTGGCGTGGAAGGATGAAAGGTCCACTGGGCGATCTGGGCATCCCGTTGGGCTTGCTCGCGTTGCAGTTTGGCTTCTTCACGGTAAAATGGCTCGACCCTTAAAAATCCGTGCAGAGAGATGAATGTGAGAAGCGCAAATACGAACGTTGCGCGTTTGAAGCCCGCACTTTTGCGATTTCGCGCCGGAATGCGCCACACTCCGGCGATGATAATCGTAATACCTGCGAGCCATGGAAATAGATAGTAGCCACCGAATCCGTAGCCCTCTACGATCAGATCAATCCAAGTGAATTTCACTGCAATCTCCTCTCTCTTCCATCCCTGATGATTGTTGAAACCGGAAGGAGACCAGGATTATTCCCATGAATGCGAGGGCGTGTTCGCAGGCCCTGATATGGAGTGACCCTGTCAATGCCTGTACATCGATGGGGTTGTTTTTGTTGTTGTCTTTGTCTTTGCCATTGTTCGAAGGCAGAGCCAGCAGCAGTCGGGGCAAGTGTGAGCGACGAT
>JBAVDS010000081.1:0-43730 GCA_049587335.1 Occallatibacter sp.
GTGCCCCGTCTGCTCGAGGCGATGATAGATGAACGGCTTGAACAGCTCGAGCGCCATCTTCTTGGGCAGCCCGCATTGATGCAATTTCAGTTCCGGTCCCACCACGATCACGGAGCGGCCCGAATAATCCACGCGCTTGCCCAGCAAGTTCTGGCGGAAGCGTCCCTGCTTGCCCTTCAAAGTATCGGAAAGCGACTTGAGCGGGCGATTGTTCGCGCCGCGCAGCACGCGGCCGCGACGGCCATTGTCAAAGAGCGCGTCCACCGCTTCCTGCAACATGCGCTTCTCGTTGCGCACAATCACTTCCGGCGCGTGCAGGTCCATCAGCTTCTTCAAGCGGTTGTTGCGATTGATGACGCGACGATAAAGATCGTTCAAATCGGAGGTCGCAAAGCGTCCGCCATCGAGCGGCACCAAGGGGCGCAGCTCTGGTGGAATGACGGGCAGCACATCCAGAATCATCCACTGCGGCTTGTTGTCGCTCTTGCGGAAGGCTTCGACAACCTTGAGGCGCTTGGCATACTTCAGCTTCTTCTGCGCGCTGGTTTCGGTCTTCATGCGCTCGCGCAGCTCAATGCCCAGCTCGTCCATCTGCACGCGCTTGAGCAGCTCCTTGATCGCCTCGGCGCCCATCATCGCCTTGAAGCCCGAAGGACGGTACTGCGCATCCAGTTCGCGGAACTTGGTTTCGTCCTTGATGATCTCGCGCTCTTTGGTCGGAGAGTCGCCCGGATCGACCACCACATACGATTCGAAATAAAGGATAGCCTCCAGATCGCGCAGCGAAATATCCAGCAGATGGCCGATGCGCGAGGGCAGTCCCTTGAAGAACCAGACGTGCGAACACGGCGACGCCAGCTCGATGTGGCCCATGCGCTCGCGGCGCACCTTGCTCACCGTCACTTCCACGCCGCACTTGTCGCAGATCACGCCGCGGTGCTTCATGCGTTTGTATTTGCCGCAAAGGCACTCCCAATCGGTCACCGGCCCAAAGATGCGCGCGCAGAATAGCCCGTCGCGCTCCGGCTTGAAGGTGCGATAGTTGATCGTCTCCGGCTTGGTGACCTCACCATGCGACCAGCTGCGGATCTTCTCCGGCGATGCCAGCATGATGCGGATTGCGTCGAAATCGGTGATGGGGCTGGAAAGCTCGAACGGGTTCGAACGGAACAAGGTAACCCTCCTTGGCGGGCCTGACGGCCTCTGCCGCGGCTTTTCCCGGGATTGTTTACGGATTCTTCCTTCCCGGGAAGCGGCGATTGCCGCTTTCAAGAAGAACCCTGAACGAAAAATGCAACTCGCTTTCAGTTCACAGTTCCCAGCTCATCTGCCTCTGACTCCCGCCTCGTTTCTCCACGAAGCGGGAAGTCAATCGTTCGCTGTTCCCTATTCCCTGTTTCCTGCTCTTAGTCGGCAACCGCCGCTATCTCCGGCTCTGGCAGCTTCTTCACCAGGTCCGCACGCTTGATCAGCTCCACGTCCAGGCACAGCGACTGCAACTCGCGAATCAACACATTGAACGACTCAGGCACACCAGGCTCAATGGCCGCCTCGCCCTTCACGATGGCCTCGTAAATCTTCGTACGGCCATAAACGTCGTCGGACTTCGCGGTCAGCAATTCCTGAAGGATGTATGCCGCGCCATAAGCCTCCAGCGCCCACACTTCCATCTCGCCGAATCTCTGTCCGCCGAACTGCGCCTTGCCGCCCAATGGCTGCTGCGTAATCAGCGAGTACGGACCGATCGAACGCGCGTGAATTTTGTCGTCCACCAAGTGCGAGAGCTTGAGCATATAGATGTAGCCCACCGTTACCGGCTGCTCGAACTGCTCACCCGTCATGCCGTCAAAGAGCGCCGTCTTGCCCGATGAAGGCAAGCCGGCCGAAGCCAACAGCGCCTTGATCTCTTCCTCGCGCGCGCCGTCGAAGACCGCTGTCCCAAACCAGATGCCGCGCTTCATGCCGGCGCCAACCCGCAACAGCATCTCGTCATCCAGTTCCAGCAACTGCCGCAGCGTCGCGGTTCCGGCGAACTCTTTCTTCATCAGTTCGCGCGTATATGCCGCATCGGTATTGGCCTTGATCAAAGCGGCAACCTTCTCGCCCAGTGCGTGCGCGGCCCAGCCCAGATGCGTCTCCAGAATCTGTCCCACGTTCATACGGGAGGGCACGCCCAGCGGATTCAAAACAATCTCCACCGGCGTTCCATCGGGCAGATAGGGCATATCTTCTTCAGGAAGAATGCGCGCAATCACGCCCTTGTTGCCGTGGCGGCCTGCCATCTTGTCGCCCACGCTGAGCTTGCGCTTCATGGCGACATACACCTTCACCAGCTTGATCACGCCCGGAGGAAGCTCGTCTCCCTTGGCCAGCTTGGCGACCTTCTCATTGGTGATCTTGCGCAGCACCTCGATCTGACGCGAGGTCATCTCTTCGATCTCATCGATCTGTTCGTTGACGCGAGGGTCCTTGTCGGCATAGCGGATGCGCTTCAGATTCTTGGTCGAGATGCGCTCGATCATCTCCCGGTCCAATATCGCCGCCTTGGTCAGCAGGCGCTTGTTGGTCCGCTCGTCGTGCAGATCGGCCAACACTTCCTTGCCGCCCAGAATGCCATCCAGACGCTTCAGGCGCTCATCGGTCAAGATGCGGATTTCGTCGCCCAGGTTCTTTTCCAGCTTGGCGACGTACTCACCTTCGATCTGCTTGGCGCGTTCATCCTTTTCCTGGCCCTTGCGGCTGAAGATGCGTACATCCACCACCGTGCCTTCGATGCCCGGAGGGCAGGTCAGCGACGCGTCACGCACATCGCCGGCCTTCTCGCCGAAGATGGCCCGAAGCAGCTTTTCTTCCGGTGTCAGTTGCGTCTCGCCCTTGGGCGTTACCTTGCCCACCAGAATGTCGCCATGCCTGATCTGCGCTCCGATGCGGATGATGCCGCTCTCGTCCAGGTCGCGCAGCGCGTGCTCGCTGACGTTGGGAATGTCGCGGGTAATCTCCTCCGGCCCCAGCTTGGTGTCGCGCGCCTCGATCTCGAACTCCTCGATGTGCACCGAGGTGTAGTAGTCCTCGCGCACCAGCTTTTCACTGATGAGAATCGCGTCTTCGAAGTTGTAGCCGCGCCAGGGCATGAAGGCCACCAGCACGTTGCGTCCCAGCGCCAGCTCGCCCTGCTCCGTGCAAGGTCCGTCGGCAATCACCTGGCCCTTCACCACCCGGTCGCCTTCGCGCACAACCGGCTTCTGATTGATGCAGGTGTTCTGGTTCGAGCGCTTGAACTTGATCAGCGTATAAATGTCCGATCCCACCTCGCGCGAAAGCTGCGTGGGATGATGCTCGCCTTCGACGCGAACGATGATGCGCTGCGAATCCACCGAATCCACGATGCCGTTACGCTTGGCCAGAATCACGGCGCCTGAGTCGCGCGCCGTCACTCCCTCCATGCCCGTGCCCACCAGCGGCGCCTCGGCCACCAGCAGCGGAACCGATTGCCGCTGCATATTCGCGCCCATCAGCGCGCGGTTGGCGTCATCATGCTCCAAAAATGGAACCAGGCTCGCAGCCACCGAAACCAGTTGCTTGGGGCTTACGTCGATGTAATCCACATCGGTGCGATTCACCAGCACAAAGTTCCCCTGCCGGCGCGCGTTCACCAGATCCTCGGTGATCTCGCCCTTGTCGTTGAACTCGATGTTGGCCTGCGCGATGGTGTGCTTGTCCTCTTCCCATGCGGAGAGATAGAAGCTGAATGGAATATGGTCGATCAGCCGCTTGCCCGCCTTCTTCAGTTGGGCATTCAAACGCGCGGCCTCTTCCTTTTCGATGTGGTCGCCCACGCGCAGACCGCTCTCGCCGGCGTTGGAAATCTCGACAAAATCCAGAATCCGCGAATCCTTCACCTTGCGGTAAGGCGACTCGATGAAGCCATACTCGTTGATCCGAGCAAAGCAGCTCAGCGAGCTGATCAGGCCGATATTCGGACCTTCCGGCGTTTCAATCGGACAGATGCGGCCGTAGTGCGTGGGGTGCACGTCGCGCACCTCAAAGCCAGCGCGCTCGCGGCTCAAGCCGCCCGGTCCAAGTGCCGACAGGCGGCGCTTGTGCGTAATCTCGCTGAGCGGATTGGTCTGATCCATGAACTGCGAAAGCTGCGATGAGCCGAAGAACTCGCGGATCGCCGCCATCACCGGCTTGGCGTTGATCAGGTCGTGCGGCATCGCCGTCGAAAGCTCCTGATAGACGCTCATCTTCTCCTTGATCGCCCGCTCCATGCGAACCAGGCCGATGCGGAACTGGTTCTCCATCAGCTCGCCAACGGCTCTCACACGCCGGTTGCCAAGGTGATCGATATCGTCCACGATGCCGATGTTCTTGCGCAGCTTCAGCAGGTAGCGGATCGTCGAATAGAAATCCTCCGGCGTCAGCGTGCGATGATGCAGTTGCGTCGCATCTTGATTTTCGTAGAGCTTGATATTGAACTTCAAACGGCCCACGCGCGAGAAATCATATTTGCGCGGATCGAAGAACATTCCCTCGAAGAGCGCCGTCGCCGTATCCAGTGTGGGCGGATCACCGGGACGCAGCTTGCGGTAGATCTCGATCAGCGCTTCCTCCGGCTTCCTGATCGAATCGCGCTTCAGCGTGTTGGTGATGATGTTGCCAACGTCGTCGCGCTCCGGGAAGAAGACCTCGAAGCTCGCCGCGCCGCTCGCCATTACCTTGTGCAGCCGGTCGGCCGTCAGCTCAACGTTGGCCTCCACCACCACTTCGCCGGTATTCAAATCCACCACATCGGACGCGGTCAGCGCGCCATCCAGTTCGGCGGACTCCACTTCGATCCTGTCGATGGCCGCCGCGCGCAGCGCCTTCAGCGTGTGCGCCGTGATCTTGCGACCGGAGTGCGCAATCTCTTCGCCGTTGGCCAAAATTGCGTGCGCCGGCTTGGCTCCCACCAGATGCGTGTTCGCCTTTACGTCCTCAGGCAAAGCCCATTGCAGCTTGCCGTCCACCACGTGCAGCCGGTCAACCGTGTAAAACGTCTTCAGAATCTCTTCGTCCGAGCGCAGCCCCAGCGCGCGCAAAAAGATCGTGCCCAGAAACTTGCGCTTGCGGTCGATGCGTACATAGAGCGTGTTCTTCTGGTCGTACTCGAACTCCACCCACGAGCCGCGATAGGGAATGATCTTGCCGAGGAAGTAGGTGCGATTGTTGGCCGTCTCGAAAAACACACCAGGCGAACGGTGCAACTGCGAGACGATCACGCGCTCTGTCCCGTTCACAATGAACGTGCCGTTCGGCGTCATCAGCGGAATGTCGCCGAAGAAGACCTCTTGTTCCTTGATGTCGCGGATTGTCTTGTTGCCGGTCTCCGCATCCTTGTCATAGATCGTCAGCCGGACGGTGACCTTGAGGGGCGCAGAGAAGGTCATGCCCCGCTCCTCGCACTCCTGCTGGTCGTACTTCAACTGCAAGCTCACCGGATCGCCGCACTTGTTGCAGAAGTCAGGCGTGTTCTTGTTGTACGTGCCGCACTTCTGGCAGAGCACATCGCCAGGATGGAAGGGATCGGTGATGACCATCGATCCGCAATGCACGCAGGCCGTGCGCAGGTGATGAAGGCCCTTCAAGTGGCCGCACTTGCACTCCCAGTTGCCAATCGAAAAATCCACAAAGTCCAACTGCGAGATCCCGCGGAAATCCGTGATCGGAAAAACCGACACAAAGACCGACTGCAAGCCTGCATCGTCGCGCTCGTTCGGCAGCTTGTCCATCTGCAGGAAACGCTCATAAGAACGCCGCTGCACTTCAATCAGGTTGGGAATCTGGGTTGCGGTGGGAATCTTGGAAAAATCGAGCCGGCTGCGAATCGCGCGCTTCTCGTTGGGCATATTCACTCCTGACCCTGGTCGCTCCGGCGCTTGGATCAGCCAAAGATGGCTGTGGGCCGGGCCAGCGCCCGAGTCTCTTCGGCGCCAGCTAATTACGGTAAGTAAGTCAAATAACCGGACTGGCGCACTGAAACTCCAGTCCCAACCTTCACACCTCGGCAGGCTCCTCAACAAGCCCGCAAGGCAACATCAAAAACTCTCCGCGATCTGCGGATTACAAGCGCAGCAGAAACTCTCTGGGAGGCAACTCCGTGAGAATTCCGTCAAAAACGCGTCGTAGGCATTGCTGCGTGTCCGGCAAGTGCGCTAGACTGCGCACAAACGAGGTAGCAGGCGCGCCAGTTGAAGCTGTTTACGATTCTGGTGCATTCGGTGCAGAATTTTCCAATTACGGCCACTCCATCACCGCCGGGAGACACGAAAAGCCCGCGAGGACACAAAGCCTCACGAGCGCGGCCCATTGCCTGTGCTCCCATCCGAATTCCTTTGCCTGCTCTCGCCGATCCCAAAGCTCGCTTCAACCGCTCGCTCGCCAGCCACCCACACCGTCAACGGAGTCTCCGCATACCGCCCCAGCAAACCATTGACCCTAAGGCACTTATACATAAAAGCATTCTCGCCGTCTAGGGGCTTGGCTCTGACCCCGCCAGCGGACGCTCACGTGCCCATCTCCGACACTCAAAGCGCGCCAGACAAACCCCGCCCATTCCCTGAAAAAAACGGAACGGGCCGAAAAGACGCGCAACGTTTATCGTAGCGCGTCCCGGCCTGCCTTGCAAGCTGCCCGGATCATTTCCCGGACAGCGTGATCGTGCCTACTTGATCTCGATCGTAGCGATGCCGTCAAACTTCTTCTTGATCGCCTCAGCCTCATCCTTGGTCGCGTTCTCTTTGAGCGCCTTGGGAGCGCCATCGACCAGATCCTTGGCTTCCTTCAAGCCCAGCGAGGTAACCTCACGTACAGCCTTGATGGTATTGATCTTGTTCGCGCCGAAGTCCTTCAGGATGACTTGGAATTCGGTCTTCTCCTCAGCCGCCGGAGCCGCCGCGCCTGCCGCTGCCACCGCAACCGGGGCCGCTGCCGCCGCAGAAACGCCAAGCCGCTCTTCCAGCTTCTTCACCAGCGCCGCCGCTTCCAGCAGGCTCAGTGCTACGATTTGCTCTTCCAACTGCGCCAAATCCGCCATTTTTCTCTCCATTCACTACTGTTTGAATTGTTTTCCCTGCGACCGCAGACCCAAAACTGGAAGTTTCCGATGCGCCAGACCCGCGCACTTCCCGCCTGTTTCCCGGCCAAACCCTGAACCAAAACTCTGCGGATGATCCACCATTGACTCTGCGGCACCCCTCCTTCGCTCTCTATGCGAAGGGTGGGCATGGTGAACCCGCACCGGATCTCCCAACTCCCGATACTCCGAGACGGGAAACCACGAAATTCTGTAGCCGCAAACTACGCGGCAAACTTTTCCTTCTCGACGCCCTGACCCAGAACCACCGCCAGATCGCGGCCCGTGGCATTGATTACCGTCGCTAGCCGTTGCGCAGGCGCATTGATCAGGAAGAGCAGCTTCGAGAAGAGTTCTTCCTTGCCCGGCATCGTCGCCAGCGCCTTCACATCGGCTACTGTCAGCAGCTTGCCGTCCACAATGCCCAGCTTGAACTGGAACTCCGCATTGTCGCCTGCCCACTTTGCGAAAACTTTAGCCAGCGCCACCGGATCGCCCGCCGTGAACGCCACCGAGTTCACGCCCTTGAGCCCCTGCAGTGCGGCCTCCACCTGCGTGCCCTTGCCGGAGACGGCAGCCAGCTTGTTCTTCACCACGCGATACTTGCCGCCCGCCTCGCGGATCACCTTGCGCAGTTGAAAATCCTTGGCTACGGTCAGCTTGGCAAATGTGCCGATAATCGCCGTCGTCGAGCCTTCCAGCTCCTTTGCCAGCAACTGAACCTTCTCTGTCTTCTTCGCCCTAGAAATCGCCATCTTCTTCGCTCCGCTCCGGCAGGGATCAGGATCAGAGAGCAGGGATCAGCGCTTCATCGCAAGCCGAACCTTACTCCTCTTCCCCTGGCTCCCTCTTCGCCCCTTCAGGGCGCTTGTTACGAATCCTGTTTTGACCATTCAGACCGGCAAGCAGGATCACGTGGATACCGATCCCTGCTCCCTGATCTCCGCTTTTAGTGCTTGCCTGCCGCATCCGCCACAGCCGAATCCAGCGGAACTCCGGGACCCATCGTCGAGCTTAGCGTCACACTCTTGATGTACTTGCCCTTGGCTGCGGATGGCTTGCTGCGCACGATCGCGCCGATCACCGTCGTCGCGTTGTCCACCAGCTTTTGCGGATCGAAGCTCAGCTTGCCCACCGGCACGTGCACCAGGCTGGTCTTGTCGGCGCGGAACTCCACCTTGCCGGCCTTGATCTCTTTCACCGCTGCGGCAACATCCATCGTCACCGTACCGGTCTTGGGATTCGGCATCAGACCCTTCGGTCCCAGCACCTTGCCCAACCGGCCCACAACCTTCATCATGTCCGGCGTGGCGATCAGCGCATCGAAGGCGGTCCAGTTTTCCTTCTGGATCTTTTCCACCATCTCCTCGCCGCCCACAAAGTCCGCTCCCGCCGCCGTCGCTTCCTTCTGGCGGTCGCCGGTGGCAATCACGGCCACGGTCTTGGTTTTGCCCAGTCCATGCGGCAGCACCACGGTTCCGCGCACCATCTGGTCGGCATGGCGTGTGTCAACGCCCAATCTCATCGTCAGATCGACGGTCTCGTCGAATTTGGCGTACTTGACCTGCTTGAGCAGGGTAACCGCGTCCGGCAGGGCATACGCGGGCTTGACCACAGCGGCGCGCGCCTTCGCAATGTTTTTACTGGATTTCGCCATTCTATCCTCGTCTCCCACCGCCCCTGCCAGCCCCGCTTTGCGGAGAACCCCTTACCGGAGGAGGCAACATTGGGGTTGCCGCGCCTCTGGCAGTTGAGCTCAGAAACCGTGGTGCTTATGACGGTCCAGAGTTTTCCTCTGGACACATCTATGAATCATAACGAAACGGCGCGGGAATTGCAAACCGGGCCATAAATCGATGACAGGGAATCAAATACCTTTGAGGATCGCTTCTTTGGAGAGTTCTTGTGGGCGGCAATGCTGGAAAGAATCGCGTTCAGAGTCCCAATTCGTAGAGGCGTATGCTCCGGAACAGCGATGCGGTGGGGTGTCGGTTGCTGGGTTTGCAGAATGATGTGGCTGCCGACCTGATGGATTTTCACGTAATCCCAGCGTTTCGAGAGGTGCTTGACCAGCGCTTCTCCGCTCAAATCGCGTGGGAGTTTCATGCGACGGCCAGCACCTCGTCGCGGATCAGATGGAGGCGGATGGAAGCCGGCGCGGCGGAATCAAAGTAGTAGGCTTGCACAGCCTCGCGGACGTTAGCCTTCAACTCATCCCAGCTATCGGCCTGGGTGAAGATGCTCTCGCCAAGAGCCTCGGCGGTATAGCCGCCATCGGCCTCCTGCATCACTTCAAAGACGAGTTCCTTCATGCGCTTTGCACCCCCTGCGTCATTCCTCTCATCATAACGCGACTTTGAATAGGAAGCGAAGGATGAAGTTCATTGGCAGAGTACTAATTTCACTGGAAAAGCCGGGATTCAGGTTGGCTTAGGCCACTTTTGATTTGGAGCATCGTAGTCTTCGTAGTGTCCAGTGTATTTGTATCCACCGTGGTCTATCACCGAAATGCTCCCACAGACCGTCGCCTATCGGGCGGCAGAGCGGCATCCCAACCGGCCACCGCCATTGCGCTCTCAGCAGATCTTTCAATGGCTTGGCGCTCGGCCTCTGGCAACTCCTGCAGCCACTCCCGCACCGATTCCTTTCCTGAGGCCGGACGATAAAAAATCAGCGGAATTTTCTGTGTCTGAGGATTCTCCGCCACACTGCACCTTATGTTGTACAAAAGAGCAACCGGCCAGCACCTGCGCGGCACTGCGCTACTCCGCCGGATCGTCCCCGGTAAAGGGCGAGCAGCAGGGCTGGTTGGTGGCATGGAAGTTCATCAGCTCCACGCGAACGCCATCGGGATCGTAGAAATTGAATTGCCCCTTGCCATCCTTGCCGATTTGCGTGTGCCCGTCATTGGGCACGCCAGCCAGCCGATTGCCATTCTGGAGGAGCTTGAAGGAGGCATCCACCGACGAGACGCCGATGGAGAAGTGATTGAGCACGCCCAGGTCGTGCTGGGAGATCGACGGTGAGGCGTTGAGCATATATTCGAGCCAGTCGCGGCTGTCGGGGGTCTGCTGGCTCACCCAATCGACCCGATCCTCGCTCATGCCGCCGAACCAGTAGGGGCGGAAGCCGAGCAGGTCGCGGTAGAAGGCGTCTTCCGCGGCGCGGGAGTGAACCAGAATTCCTATATGGATGATGTGGCGGCCGACGGCCTCCGGCGCGTGGATTACTTCAGGCCGGCTGGGCGGCTCGACAAACTCCACCTTGTTGCCTTCCGGGTCCAGCACGGTAAACCAGCTACTGCCATCCGCGCCCTTGTTCACCACAGCAGGAGTCTTCCAGGCTTTGGATGCGAGATAGCGGCGCATCTGCTCGGCGTTGTCCGTATTGAAGGCGATGTGATCCAGCCGTTCGATGCCCGCGCCGGGAGGCAGCGGCAGCACCTCGATAAATTGCGTCGCGCTGAGCGCGTAGCGGAGGCCTTGCGGATTCTCCGGATCGGGCATCTTGACCCCGCCGACGACCTCGCGGTAGAAGCGATCGGCGGCCGCTGGCTGCGAGGTATAGACGGCAAGGTGGGAGATGCCTGTGATTCGAGGACGCTTGACGGGTTGGTCGTGCGCAAATTGAGCGGCAGTGGTAGCGATGAAGGCAAGAAGAAGAGCGACGGCGAGCAACTTAATAAGCACGGTACACCTCGATGGCAGCGCAGTTTACAATAACTTGATTTTGGCTGACACGCAAGAGTAAGCGATCCACTTAGGAGTCGAGTTTGCAGGCGGGCGACAAATTGGATTCAAACCGCTGCAACATCTTGTGCGTATAGTCGTCTGAAATGCCATGCGATCAGGATATTCCCCTCGGCTATTTCGTCGAGGATGCACCGTGAGGCAATTAAGGAGAGATTGAAAATGACAGAGCGCGTGTGCCCCTGGTGGCTTGGCTATCTGATGGTCAGTCCGATGCGGCGCTGGTGGATGCAAAGCCCGGAGAAGTTGCTTGCTCCTTATCTAAGGGAGGGCATGACCGTTCTGGAACCAGGGCCGGGAATGGGCTTCTTCACGCTTCCGATGGCCGCGATGACCGGTCCCACAGGACGGATCGTAGCCGTGGATATTGAGGAGCGGATGCTGGCCAGTCTGCGGCGCCGAGCGGCAAGGGCCGGACTATTGACACGCATCGAGACCCGGCTGGCACATCCTGACTCGATGGGCATCAGCGATCTGAAGGGCGCCGTAGATTTCACACTGGCATTTGCCGTAGTGCATGAAATGACCTCGACAACGGCATTCTTCTGCGCAGTGGCGGACGCGCTCAAACCCGCCGGATTGCTGCTCTTTGCCGAGCCGTCAGGGCACGTCAAGCCGGAGGAGTTTCAAACTGAACTGGCAGCGGCTTGCGGAGCGGGCCTTGAAGTGTTGGAACGGCCGGCAATCCGCAACAATCTGGCTGCGGTGCTGCGCAAGAAATAGCGGAGCGGAAGGAATGCGCGAAGCAGGGCCGCGCCGCCGTACAATGTCTCCATGCGCCGGAATCCGATTTCTGCACTCATCCCCGTCATTGCCCTCGCCGCTGGTTTTGCCTCTGCCGCTATTGGTCAGAGCGCTCTGCCCACAACATCGCCGGAAGAGCGCGCCCTGGCGCGCGAGATCTTCAAGCAGCTCATCGAGATCAATACCACCGATACGCCCCGAGGCAATGTGACCACGGCGACCGCGGCGATGCAGAAGCGCTTTCTGGATGCGGGCTTTCCCGCCGAAGATGTGCATCTGCTGGGAGCCGACCCGCGTAAGCAAAACCTCGTTGTCCGCTTGCGGGCTGCCGCGCCGGCGACGGAAAAGCCGGTTCTCTTTCTCTGTCACATGGATGTGGTCGAGGCGCTGCCCTCGGATTGGCACACCGATCCCTTTGAGTTTGTGGAGAAGGACGGCTACTATTACGGGCGCGGAACGCAGGATATGAAAGACTCCGATGCCGCGCTGGTGGTGACCTTCTTGCGCCTTCACAAGGAGGGCTACAAGCCGCGCCGCGATCTGATTCTGGCTCTTACCGCCGACGAGGAGGGCGGCAAGTTCAACGGCGCCCAGTGGCTGGTCGAGCATCATCGTGAGCTGGTGGATGCAGCCTTCGTCATTAATCCTGATGCAGGCGGCATCGAACTGGATCATGGCCGGGCGGAGGTGGCCGATGTGGAGGCCACCGAGAAGGTCTACTCCGATTTTCAGATTACCGCGGTGAATGCCGGCGGACATAGCTCGCGGCCCCGGCCCGACAATGCGATCTACGAGCTGACCGCGGCCCTCGATAAGCTGGCGGCCTATAGTTTTCCATTCGAGATGAACGAGGTGACACGCACCTACTTTGCCAATCTGGCCAAGCAGGAGACCGGCCAGTCCGCCGCGGATATGCGCGCGATTTTGGCCTCGCCGCCGGATCTGGCCGCTGCCGCGCGCCTCGGCGCCGAACCCAGCTTCAATGCGAACTTCCGCACGACCTGCGTGGCCACGCGTCTCAATGCCGGGGTTGCCAATAACGCACTGGCGCAAACCGCACAGGCCAACGTGAACTGCCGCATCTTTCCCGGCCACTCGCCGGAAGAGATCCGACAGCAGTTGATCGCAATCTTCGCCGATCCCAAGCTGAGCGTGAAGTATGTTTCGGACTCCTTTGTCGTCTCCGATACCGCGCCGGAGAGAAAAGCGATGGTCCCGCCCGCACCGATCAAAGAGGTCTTCGACCCCTTGACGCGGATCACGCAGGCAATCTGGCCGGGAGTGCCGGTAACGCCAATCATGGAGAATGGCGCCAGCGATTCCATCTACTTTGCGCAAGCCGGGATTCCCTCCTATGGCTACTCGGCCATCGCCATGGAACGCGACGACGACCGCGCCCACGGCCAGGACGAGCGCCTGCCGGTGGATTCCTACTGGAAGTCTCTGGATTTCTTCTACTCGTTTGCCAAAGCGGTGGGCGGGGAATAACTGCAATCTTGCGCGGCGATGACGAAGTTTCGTCACCCCCATCACTGCTAAACTGATTCAACATGATTCTCCCGTTTGTCCGCGAAATCTTCGCGGAGCTGGAGCACTCTTCGGGATTTGAGCGCGTACGAAGGCATCTGAGCCTGGCTGCGGGGCGGAGGCGTGTCTCTGGACTGACAGCTACGGCGCGATCGATCTATCTGCCGCTGCTGGCGCGCGCCAGCCGTCAGACAGTGGTTGTGGTGGTGGCCGACAACAAGGCTGCCGAGGCGCTGGAACCGATGCTGCGCGCCGGATGCGAGTTGACCGGCGCGGTGGATCCGGCGCAGGTGGTGCGCCTTCCGGCTCACGATGTGCTTCCCTTCGAAAATCTGTCTCCTCATCCCGATGTGCAGGAACAGCGCGCGGCGGCGCTGTGGAAGCTGGCCACCGGCGCGGTCGCGATTCTAATCGCGCCCGTGGAGGCGGCGGCGCTCCGGCTCTTTGATCGCGATTACTATGCGGGGCTGGCGGTAACTCTGCGGCGCGGAGAAGAAGTCGACGTCGAGGTGCTGACCGCTCATCTGGCCTCAGTGGGTTATACGCAGATGGATCTGGTGGAGATGCCGGGGCAGTTCACGCGGCGCGGCGGAATTCTCGATGTCTACTCACCGGAGGCCGACCGGCCCCTACGCATCGAGTTCTTTGGCGATGAGATTGAGACGATACGGAAATTCGATCCGGAGACGCAGCGCTCGCAGAGCGGCCTCGATGAAGCGCAGTTATTGCCGTTGACCGAAACGCCTGTGACAGAGCACCTCTTGGCTGCGGTGCATGGACGACTAAGCCGCCAGCGTGTGGAGTTGGTAGACGCAGATGAAGATGAGCAGATGGCTGCCGGAATGGCCGCAGCGGGCGGAGTCAGCGTCTTTCCAGGCTGGGAGTTTTTTTCGGCGGTGGCTGGCGCGAATAAGTCGCTGCTCACTCTTCTGCCCAAGTGCGCGCTTTTCATTGAAGAGCCTGCCATGGTGCGCAACCAGATTGACCGCTGGTGGAACAAGGTCGAGCAGCGGCATGATCGCTCGGCGATGGGTTCGCTGATTACTCCAGAAGATATTTATCTGCGCCCTGAGATTTTGCAGGCGCAACTGGATGCGCATATGGGGCTGGACCTCGATCAGTTAGGCGTGGTCGATGTGCTGGATGTGGATAGCACACTGGGCGAGATTGAGTTGGCCACGCGGCCCACGCTGCGCTTTCATGGTTCGATTCCCGCTCTTACCGAACAGCTACGGGCACTGATGGCAACAGAGACGCGGATTATGCTGGCCGCGCCGCACCAGGGCGATGTGGAGCGGCTGGCAACGGTGCTGCGCGACTATCAGATTCCCTACCGGCTCGGTAGCCGCAATCCGCATCCCGGCGAGACCATGCTGGATGAGGCAAGTTATCTTGCTGGGGATTTGCGCGTACCGGTCATTGTCAGGACGCCCATAGCATCGGGAGTCAGCTTCCTCGACTCAAACCTGATTGTTTTCGGAGCGAATGACTTATCCGACGATGCGGATGTGGCGGCGCGACCGGAGCCGAAGCGCTCGAAGACCGCGGCTTTTGTATCGGACTTCCGTGACCTTACGATTGGCGATTACGTGGTCCACGTAGAGCACGGAATTGCGCAGTATCAAGGTCTGAAAGAGATCGTGCAGGACGGGCTTTCAGTCGAATTCATGATTCTGGAGTTTGCTGAAGCCGCCAAGTTATATGTGCCGCTCACGCGCCTGGATTTGATTCAGAAATATCGCTCGACGGACACCGGGCCTGCGCCGGTGCTGAATAAGCTGGGATCGCAGCAGTGGGCCAAGACCAAGGCGCGTGTGCGCAAGGCCATGCAGGATATGACCGGCGAGCTGCTCAAGTTATACGCCGAGCGAACAACAGCCCAGGGAACGGCCTTCTCGAAGGACAACCAATTTCAGAGCGAATTCGAGGAATCATTCGACTATAGCGAGACCGATGACCAGTTATCGGCGATTCGCGCCATCAAGTATGACATGGAATCGGCAACGCCGATGGATAGGCTGTTGTGCGGCGACGTGGGCTATGGCAAGACTGAAGTGGCGATGCGCGCAGCCTTCAAGGCCGTGCAGGATGGCAAACAGGTCGCCGTACTGACGCCGACAACGATTTTGAGCTTCCAGCATTATGAAACTTTCAAGAAAAGATTCGCGCAGTTTCCCATCAATGTGGAGATGATCTCGCGTTTTCGCACGGCAAAGGAGCAGAAAGAGATTGTCGAGCGCGTGGAGACGGGAAAGATCGACATTCTCATCGGTACGCATAGGCTGCTCTCAAAGGATATCAACTTCCAGGATTTGGGCCTGCTGATCGTCGATGAGGAGCAGCGCTTCGGTGTGCGCCACAAAGAGCGGTTGAAACAAATGCGCAAGGAGATCGATGTGCTGGCGATGAGCGCCACGCCCATTCCGCGCACGCTGCATATGTCGCTCGTGGGCCTGCGCGACATGAGCGTTATTGAGACGCCGCCCAAAGATCGCATGGCGATACAAACGGTAGTGGCAAAGTTCGATGAGAAGATCATCCGCTCGGCGATTGAAGTGGAGTTGGAGCGCGGAGGCCAGGTCTACTTTGTGCATAATCGTGTGGAGTCGATTTACGAGATTGCCGCGCGCATTCAGGAGTTGGTGCCAGCGGCGCGCGTTTGCGTAGGCCATGGACAGATGGGCGAGACCGAATTGGAGCGCGTGATGCTGGCCTTCATGAGCCACGAGTATGATGTGCTGGTAGCGACAACGATCATCGAAAACGGGCTGGATATTCCGCTGGCAAACACCATGCTCATCAATCGCGCCGACCGTCACGGCTTGAGCGAGTTATATCAATTGCGGGGTCGCGTAGGAAGATCGAATCGCCGTGCCTATGCATATCTTCTGATTCCGCCGGAGAAGGAACTGTCGGAAATCGCGCGCAGACGCCTTGCCGCATTGAAGGAGTTCAGCGATTTGGGAGCCGGCTTCAAGATTGCCGCACTCGACTTGGAACTGCGCGGGGCGGGCAATATGCTGGGCGGCGAGCAGAGCGGACACATCGAGGCGGTAGGTTTCGAGTTATACACATCCATGCTGGAGGCCGCGGTCAAGGAGATGAAAGGCGAGGCGAGCGAGGAGCGTCCGGCAACGCAGCTCAACCTGGGAATCGCGCTGCGCATCGACGAAAGCTATGTACCGGAAGAGAATCAGCGGCTGCGGCTTTACAAAAAGATTGCCGGTGCGGCGAGCGAAGCAGCGGTTGCCGAAGTGCGCGCGGAGATGGAAGACCGCTATGGCGCGCCGCCGGATGCTACTGTGTATCTATTGGAGGCATCGCTGATTCGCCTCGAATGCGAACACATTGGTATTGCGCAGGTGGATCGCAAGCGCGCTGAATTGCACATTCGCTTTACCGAAAATGCCGCCATCGATCCGCAGCAGTTGATGCGACTGGTGGCGCGCAACGCCAAGCGCGGGGCGCAGTTCACGCCGCAGGGCCTGTTGAAGTATCCTCTAGCTGCTACGCGCAGCGACGAAGTTCTTCTGGAGATTCATGAGTTGATTGCCAATCTGGCTCCCGCGCCGGTGAATGCATAAGAACACGACGGATTGTGAGGAAACGATGAAAAAAATTGTCACACCGCTTCTGATTGGAGTTTGTATGGTTTCCGTAATAAGTGCCCGTGCCGAGAAGGACAACTGGAAACAGCAGTTCCAGATGGCTTCCGATGAGTACTTCGATCAAGTGTACTTTCCCTACGCTCCCACGCAGGGCACTCTGGCTGGCTATCACCAATACGATACGCAATTGGAAGATTACTCGCGCAAGAATATCGACGCCGAGATTGCCGCGCTGAAGAGCTTTGAAAAACGCATCGAGGCGATTCATCCCGATGATAGCGCCGCGGACTTTGTGCCACGAAGCGACCGCGAGATTGTACTCGCTAACATCCGCTCGGAGCTGCTGACCCTTGAGACCATTCGGCCGTTGGAGAAGAATGCGGATAACTATTCGAGTACCTGCGCAAATGGGGCGTTCACGCTGATGGAACGCAATTTTGCGCCTCTCGATGAGCGGCTACGCTCGCTCGTTGCGCGAGAGAAGCAGATGCCCGCTGTTTTGGCCGAGGCGCGCGTCAATCTGAAGAATCCGCCGCGCATCTTTACCGAGATCGCCATCGAGCAGTTACCGGGCATTGTAAGTTTCTTTGAGCATGATGTGCCTGTTGCCTTCGCGGATGCGAAAGATGATGCTTTGAAGGCGGAGTTTGCTCAGACGAATGCGGCTGTTGTTGCGGCGTTGAAAAGCTATCTCGATTGGTTGAAGACGGATCTTCTGGCTAAGTCGAATGGTGATTTTCGCATTGGTGCTGAGACCTTCTCAAAGAAGCTTCAGTATGACGAGATGGTGGACTTGCCGCTCGATAAACTGCTGGAAATCGGATGGGCCGATCTGCGCAAAAATCAGGCGCATTTCAAACAAATTGCCAATACAATCCCACCGACAAAGTATCCGAGCGTATTGTATGAACTAGGTCTGAATCATCCCGCGCCGGACCAGCTTCTGAATAGTTTTCGCGCCACATTCAATGGTCTGGTGAGTTTTATCCACGCACATCACATTGTTACCATCCCTTCGGATGTGCGGCCCATCGTCGAGGAGACGCCGCCGTTCATGCGCGCGACAACCTTTGCCAGCATGGACACGCCCGGTCCATTCGAAACTCATGCAACGGAGGCTTACTTCAATGTAACTCTGCCCGATCCGTCGATGACTCCGGAGGAGGTGGGAGGATATATGACCTCGTTCAATGTAGGAACGATCATATCAACCGCGGTGCATGAAGCTTATCCGGGCCATTACATCCAGTTTCTCTGGCTGCCGCAGGCTCCGAGCCGGGTGCGCAAGCTGTTAGGCGCAAATACCGACGTGGAGGGCTGGGCGCACTATTGCGAACAGATGATGCTCGACGAAGGATACGGTCAGCCCGGCGTGGGCGCAAAAGATGAGCGTGAAGCGAAGTTTCTGCGGCTTGGTCAATTACAGGATGCGCTGTTGAGGAACGCGCGTTTTATCGTCGGCATTCAAATGCATAGCGGCAAGATGAGCTTTGACGAAGCGGTCGAGTTTTTCCAGAAGGAAGGCTATCAGTCAAAGGAGACGGCATTGGTGGAGACCAAGCGCGGCGCCGGCGATCCTACTTATCTTTACTACACGCTGGGCAAGCTGGAGATCATGAAGCTGCGCGAGGACGTGAAGAAGAAAGAGGGCGCGGCGTTTTCGCTGGAAAAGTTCCACGATGATTTCTTGCGGCAGGGCTTCCCGCCCATCAAGATCGTGCGCCAGGCAATGCTAGGGGATGATTCGCCGACACTGTGAAGTTATCGATTTTTCAGGTCTCGACATCAAGACATGGGGCACCCGGCCTATGTGGGAGATGAATATTTAACTCGAATTCAGATAAAGGAGATCGAATGAACAAGCGAGTGCGGAAGGCGGTTTTTCCAGCAGGCGGACTGGGCACGCGTTTTTTGCCAGCCACCAAAGTAATCCCCAAAGAGATGCTGGCGCTGGTGGACAAGCCGATTATTCAGTACGGCGTGGAAGAAGCGATTGCGTCGGGGATTGAACATATCATCATCGTCACCGGACGCGGCAAGGGCGCCATCGAGGATCACTTCGACCATAGCTTCGAACTGAATGCAACGCTGGAGCAGAAGGGAAAGCATGAGCTGCTCGCGGTCTCGCGCGGCGTCTCGTCGCTGGCGCGAATCAGCTATGTGCGGCAGAAAGAGCCGCTGGGGCTGGGCCATGCCGTACTCTGCGCCAAAGATCTGGTGGGCAACGAACCATTTGCCGTCATCTTGCCCGACGATGTGATCGAAGCGGCGGTTCCGTGCCTCAAACAAATGATGGATGTCTTCGATGAGCGGAACGGCTCAGTGCTGGCGACACAGATTGTGGAGGGCGAGGGGATCAGCGCATATGGAGTGCTGTCCGGATCGCAAAATTTGGATAACTTCAGGATTTTTAACTGCACTGGCATGGTGGAAAAACCGAAGTTCGCCGATGCGCCCTCAAAGCAAGCAATCATTGGCCGCTATGTACTGACGCCGCGTATCTTCGAGTTATTGGAGAAGACAACGCCCGGCGCAGGCGGCGAGATACAACTTACCGATGGCATCAAAGCGCTGCTCAAAGAGGAGAAGGTCTTTGGATATGCCTTTGAGGGTAAGCGCTATGATGCTGGCGACAAGTTCGGAATGTTACAGGCAACCGTCGAGTTTGCGCTGAAGCGGAAGGATCTTGGCCCGCAATTCCACGCATATCTGAAGGGGCTGGCACTGTAAGGGCGAGTCAGCGAGCCGGCAGGTCAGTTGCTGACTCGCTGGTTTCACGCCTTCCACTTGATGTTGCAACCAATGGATGGCTGTTGTTCTTTCGGCACCGGCTTGCCGGCGAGCACTAAGTCGATGGCAGCGCGCAAATCTTCGCCGGTAACCGGGATGCCATTGCCGGGACGGCTGCGGTCGAATTGGCCACGATAGACGAGGCGTTGATTCGCGTCGAAGAGAAAGAAGTCGGGTGTGCAGGCAGCCTTGTAGGCACGAGCCACGGCTTGCGTCTCGTCATATAAGTAAGGAAAGACGAAGCCAAAGCTCTCAGCCTGCTGCTTGAGTCCTTCAGGACTGTCGGCTGGATGAGTCGTTACATCGTTACTGCTGATAGCTACGATGGCCAGAGGCTTGCCCGTGTAATCCTTGCCCAGTGCGGCCAGGCCTTTCTCGATATGCTTGACGTATGGACAGTGAGCGCAGATGAAGAGAACCAGCAAGGCCTTCTGATTGCGAAAATCGTCGCGGCGGACGATCTTGCCACTGACAACGTCGGTAAGTGCAAAATCCGGGGCGGTGGTGCCCAGTTCCAGCATGGTGGATTCGGTAAGGGACATGGATCTTCTCCTCGATGAATCAGTGATCTTCAGATTGTTTCGCATTCCAAGATTGAGACACAGCTACCAACGATTGTATGATGATGACAGAAAGTGGTCCGACGCATTATCTCGGCGGCATCGAATGCTGACCAATTATCTTTCGAAGTTATAGTGCATGATTTTCATATCTTTTTTGCTGATTTCCACTTCGAAATCTGGGCGGGAACCCGTACTTCCCCTTCCTTTGCAAGTGGCATCGGTAGATCTGAGGAGTACCGTTACAGCCTCAGGTATGTCGTAGATTACGATGTTGTATTTATCCAAGTCCAAATGCTTTTGTTGAAAGATGGGCTCCGCAATTTTTACATACTTCATGCAGGTACCAGGAAATTGCATTGCGCCTCCACATTGGTTCTCTTCGGGTTTTCTGTACTCCATCCTAGAATCTGTACGGCTATGACGAATGCGAAAAGAAGGTTTCTCATTGTGCAGTTTCCTTCGTGCAATCTTAAAACAGAGGCGTCTGTCTTCCCGGCATTGCGATTCCAAAGTGTTCGTATGCGAGGCGCGTGGCCACGCGGCCGCGCGGGGTGCGATCAAGAAATCCTATCTGAATCAAGAACGGTTCGTAGACCTCTTCCAGTGCATCCTGCTCCTCAGCCAGGGTCGCAGCCAGCGTGCTCAGGCCAACCGGTCCGCCGTCATACTTCTGAATGATGGCCAGCATCAGCTTGCGGTCGATCTCGTCAAAGCCGTGGGCGTCGACTTCCAGCATGGTGAGGGCGGCGTTGGCCGTGGGTCGGTCGATCTGGCCGTTTCCGCGCACCTGGGCAAAGTCGCGCACCCGGCGCAGCAGACGATTCGCAATTCTCGGTGTTCCGCGAGAGCGCAACGCAATCTCCGCCGCGCCGTCCTCGTCGATAGGAATCTGCATCACTTCAGCGGAGCGCTCGACAATCACGCGCAGCTCCTCTTCGGTATAAAACTCCAGGCGCAGCAGAATGCCGAAGCGCGACCTCAAAGGAGACGAGAGCAGGCCGGGCCGGGTGGTGGCGCCGATGAAGGTGAAGGGCCGAATCTCCATCACGTGAGTGCGCGCCGCCGGCCCCTGGCCGATGATAATGTCCAGCTTGTAATCTTCGAGCGCGGTGTAGAGCTTCTCTTCCAGGACCGGCTGCATACGATGTATTTCGTCGAGGAAAAGCACCTGGCGTTCGCGCAGATTGGTAAGGATCGCGGTCAAATCACCCTGGATTTGCAGCGCCGGCCCGGAGGTCTGCTGGAAACCGACATCCAGTTCGTTGGCAATGATGGTGGCCAGTGTGGTCTTTCCCAGGCCGGGAGGGCCGAAGAGAAGAACGTGATCCAGAGCCTCGCCACGGGATTTGGCAGCTTCCAGCGCGATCGCAAGTTGTTCTTTCGCTTTGGATTGTCCGATGAATTCGCCCAGCCAGCGAGGGCGCAACTTCAGCTCGAAGCCCTGCTCTTCATCAGCGCGCGAGGCGCTGACCAGCCGTTCCGGAGTGTCGTTCCGCGCAATGGCCATGCTGTCATGAAGTGTAGCGGGCGCAACGAGCGGCTGCAACCGGAGAAGAAATGCAGCGGAAATGGAGCAGATTTTGCCCCTGGGCCAGCTCCTGACCACAATCTGCTGGTATCTGATTCCGCCCAGACGTATACTTATGGTTAACTTTTGCCCCTAGATTCTGTTTGCAAGTGAGCCAGCTTCGGAGAGATACTGTTGCGTAAGAATGCAGTAAACGTGCGTAGCGGCGATGAGGATTTGCTGCGGTTCATCGCAGGATGAGTAGATGCTGTTGATCGGTCGTACCAGGAGATATTCATGTCGAATCGTATTGGTTTAGGAGTGCTTCTCATCGGTGGCCTTGCTGCTGTCTTTACCGGATGCACCAACTCTTCTTCGGGGCTGGATTCCATCAAGGTGACATCCCCCGCCACGGCCATGACAGTGGGTGGCGCCACTCTCCAGCTAGCGGCTACTGGAACCTTTGGGAATGGATCGCATCCCAGCTATGGCGATGTGACGGATACCGTGAAGTGGAGCTCATTGCCTACCGGCATAGTAACCATCAGCTCCTCCGGACTGGTGACCGCCGTTTCCTCCGGCCAGACCACGATTACTGCTTCAGCAACCGCCTACACCGGATCGATTACAACCAGCAGCGTGACCATCACGGTGACCGGGGGATCGGGTTCGGGCGGAACAGGTACAGGCGGCGGAACGGGGCTGATTTCGATCAATGTCCTGCCCGGTGATGTCGTTGTCGCCGCTGTTGGACAGACCGCGCAATACTACGCGTATGGCACCTACGGCACCGCGCCAGTCACCCGCGATATCACAAACCAGGTCACTTGGTATTCCGGCCTGCTCGACGTTGCCTCCGTCGAATCCTCTGGAACAAACGGGGAGGATGGCGGACTTGTTACGGCGATGGGATATACCGGCATTTCTCCCATCTGGGCCGAGTTGGCCGACGAGACCGGCTCCATCATCATCTCCAACTCAATCACATTTACCTGTAAAGATCCGAATGATAAATGTGAACAGGTAACTCCTCCATCCCAATTTGTGACACTGACCGTCTTCAACGCCGGTGAAAACAGTACCACTTGGGAGATTTCCGCTCCGGGCGACACCAACCAGCCGTTGATCCACTGCGGACCGGGTGCTGGCCAAACAGCCTCTGGAGCAAGCAACTCTGTTTGCACTGGAACCTATGAGACCGGCTCTCAGGTCACGTTGACTTCAAATATCACTGGAACTGGCTTTGGCGGCTGGTCGTCGGGGGATGGCTTTGGTGGTATTATCTGCACACCGGCAGCGGGCAAGAGTCTCCTCAACTCACCAACCTGCACGGTGACTTTGTCAGGTAATACATCCGTCGGAGCGATCTTCTACTAAACAGCACTCCATCCAGCAACAGAAGGCCGCTCTCCGGAGCGGCTTTCTTGCGTTTTATATAGCGATCTGCGGCTGAGCGGACTGTGGGCCATATAGACTGGTAGCTGTACCTTGAGCATGAACGCCCATCGCTTCGCACGGATTCGCCGCTTTCGTTTCAATCTGCCGCAGCGCATTGCCGCCTGCCTGCTGGCGGCCTTTCTCTTGCAAGGACTATGGCTCACCGGCCGCCAGACGCTGACCGATCGCGATTATCAATATGCGCGTTGCGGACGCGAGATGTGGGAGCGGCCCTCGCAGTTGGCCGGCTACTTCACCAGTTGCGGCAATATCCACGATGGGATTCTGGCTTACCGGCTGGCTGGATTGCCGCTGACGCTGAATCTGCTGGCCGAGCGCGGGCTTGATCGCTTCCGCCAGCCCGAAGACCGCGTCGTTCAGAGCGCGGGTGGGGCTTCCGCCGCGAATGTGAGCACCTGGGAGCTGCGCCATCAGATGACGCATATTCTACTGCTCTTGCGGCTGCCCTTTCTCGCCGCCGGATGCCTGCTCGGCGGCTGCCTGTGGTGGGTGACGCGCCGGCTCTACGGCAATCTGGGCGGCTACACGGCACTGGGGCTCTACTGCTTTTCACCGGCGATCCTGCGAGCCTGCATGACTCCCAATCCCGAAGTGCTAACGGCGCTGGGAGTCTATGGAGCGGTCTATACCTGCATTGGCGTAGCTCATGCGATGCAGGGGCCGCGCCGCAAATGGCGTCCGCGCATCGTGCTGCTAACGGCGATCTGCGGCGTCGCGGCAGCCTCGCACATCGCTTCTCTGCCGCTGGTGGCGCTGATCGGACTCGCGGCGATGCTGTGGATCGCCGAGGGGCGGCGCAGCCAGGTGCTGCCGGTGGTGCTGATCGCCGCTGCCGGGGCGCTGCTCCTGGTCTTCGCCTGCTATGGTTTTTCCCCCGACGCCTTCAGTTGCCTCTTCCGCTCCGCCTCTGGATTTCTCTGGTTCTCCCTCGATCCAGCGCGCCGCTTCTTCTCTACCTTTGCAAATGC
Source organism: Occallatibacter sp. (assembly GCA_049587335.1). GTDB lineage: Bacteria > Acidobacteriota > Terriglobia > Terriglobales > Acidobacteriaceae > Telmatobacter. The sequence continues at coordinate 24,029 of JBAVDS010000081.1, forward strand.
CGGGATCACAGTGGCCGCCGGGGCTGCTGTGGCGCTCTTTTTGGGAGTGAGCAAGTCGCGCTATTTTGGCAATGCGGTTCCGCTGTTGTGTGCTGTGCTCCTCTTTCTTCTGGTGACGACTGGCGTACCCGGCACTCCCTGGCTCTGGGCACTACCCTTTCTGCTGACCTTTGTAGGCGGCGTCTTTGCCGACGCCTACGAAGGGCCGCGGAGCCGTATGGCATTGGGAGCCGCCGGGGCGATCCTTCTCTTGCAGGCAATCTTTTGTCTTCTCACTCTGCCGGGATTACTCTGAGAGATGCGGCAGCAGCAGCCCCCCAGCACTGGGAGATAGAATTGCGGAAGCGGAGCAGGACGGGCGCGGGCCGGTCTTTGCGATCCACTGGAGTCCGCGCTGAGCGGTAAAACATCCAACAGCGAGAAAGACACTGACATGAGCGCCGTCAAATACGACCTGATCGTCATTGGCTCCGGGCCTTCCGGGCAGAGGGCTGCCGTGGCAGCCGCCAAAATGAAGAAGCGCGTGGCTGTTGTCGAGGCGCGATCCATTGTGGGCGGCGTCTGCATCAATACCGGAACCATTCCTTCCAAGACCATGCGGGAAGCTGTCTTGCATCTCTCCGGCTATCACTACCGTTCCGTCTATGGCATCAATTACCGGGTCAAGGAAAAGATTACGATGGCCGATCTGGCCTTCCGCGTTCAAGCCGTCATCAAGACGGAAGCGGATGTGACCGAGGCGCAGCTATCGCGCAATGGCATCGAGGTCGTGCATGGCATTGCCCGATTCGCCGATCCCCATCAAATTCGCGTGGAAGGCCCGCAGGCCGATGCGACCCTTGAAGCAGAGCGCATCATCCTGGCCGTGGGCACCAGACCGGCTACTTCGCCCAAGGTGCCCATCAATGGCCGGACGATCGTGAACAGCGATCAGATTCTCGACTTGCCAGAGCTGCCGCGCTCGTTGATCGTCGTCGGCGGCGGCGTGATCGGTGTCGAATACGCGTGTATGTTCGCCATCCTCGGCGTGCGCGTGACCATCATCGAAAAGCGCGACCGGCTGCTCGAATTCGCCGACCGCGAGATGATCGAAGCGCTCAGCTACCACCTGCGCGACAGCCGCGTCACGCTGCGACTGGGTGAAGAGGTTGAGAGCGTTGAAGAGCTGCCCGGCTCGACGGTTGTCGCCAATCTGGCCAGCAACAAGAAGGTCTCCGGCGATGCACTGCTCTTCGCAGTCGGCCGTCAGGGCGCCATCGACGAATTGAATCTTGCCGCCGCTGGACTTGTAGCCGACTCGCGTGGCCGCATTCCCGTCGATGAGCACTACCAGACCGCGGTCGAACACATCTTTGCCGTTGGCGATGTGGTGGGTTTTCCTTCGCTGGCCTCGGTCTCCATGGAGCAGGGGCGCATTGCCGCCGCGCGCGCCTTTAACGACTGCGCTGCCGCCTCTACTCCCGCCTTTTATCCGTACGGGATTTACACCATTCCCGAAATCAGCTTTATCGGCAAAACCGAGGAGCAGTTGACCGCCGAGGATGTGCCCTACGAGGTGGGAATGGCATACTACCGCGAGACCGCCCGCGGTCAGATTCGCGGCGATACCACTGGGCGGTTGAAGCTGATCTTTCATCGCAACACACGCGCAGTACTTGGCGTGCATATCATCGGCGAGGACGCCAGCGAACTGGTTCACATCGGTCAGGCGGTCATGGTTTTAGGCGGCACGATGGATTACTTCATCGACAATGTCTTCAACTACCCCACGCTGGCCGAGTGTTATAAAGTTGCCGCCTTCAATGGCCTGGGCAGGCTTCATCGCTACCAGACCGAGTAAGCCTTCCCCATCTCCCAGGAGGGTCCAATGACCACCGCGATCGGCATCGTCATGACCGGCCACATTGTGGCAGGCAGACTGGAAGATCTACATCTCGCCGGAAAACTCCTGCGCGATTCCGCCGAAGTGGATGGATTGAATGCTCTTTCCGCGATCCCTGGCAGCGAACTGTTGGAGATCCTGGCTGAAAAGGCACGCATCCTGGCCGCCGAGAGCACATATCCAGTGGAGGCCATCGGTGTCGCCGTTCCCGGCATCATCCGCCACGGCGTCGTGGAGGATTCTCCCAATCTCACGCAGATCAAGGGAATGCACCTCACCGATGAACTCGCCAGGGCATTGGCTGAGCGGGGCATTCATGCTCCCGTTCATGTGGCCAACGATGCCGACGCCATTGCCGCCGGTGTTGCCGCAACCCGCGGTCGCCTCGACAAACTCACCCGTGTCTGGACGATCGGAACAGGCATCGGCTATGGGCGCTGGCCTTATGTCGAGGGTGTCTGGGAGGGCGGCCACATCACCGTCACGCTCGACCCCAAAGAGAAATACTGCGGCTGCGGCGGAGTGGGACATCTTGAAGGCATCATGGGCTATCGCGCCATGCGCATGAGATTCCTCGACCTTGAGCCGGAAGAGATCTTTGCCCAGGCCCGTCAGGGCGATGCCCGCTGCCGTGAGTTCGTCGATCTCTGGCACCGCGCTCTGGCCGCCGGAACCGCTTCCTTCATTCATCTTGCCGGTCCCGGCCGCTTTTACTTTACCGGACAGAATGTCAGCTTTCTTGATCTGAATCTCTTGCGCAGCCACCTTGAAAGCATGGTCCGTATGAGTCCCCTTCAGAGTTTTTCGCTCGAAATCCTCCCGCCTGGCGATGAAACGGCACTGCTCGGCGCAGGTGTCTCCGCCCTTCGCGCACTCAATCTATAACGACCTCATGAGGATGGTCCTTCTGCGCTTTCCCGGATTCTGGAGGCATGAAGTGTCAGTGCATGGCTTCAACCGTGCCGATGTGGAGCAGGAAAACCGAGGGCTTATAGCCCCAGCGGTATCTATCTCCCCGCCTCAACGACCGCTTGGACTGCTGCTTTCATTACGCCACAGTTGGAAAAGAAGCTGACCAGATTCGCGGTGAGCGGCTCCGCGCTGCGGGCATTGAAGCCGGAAGCGATCGCTGCGCTCATGGCCGTGCGCGTCTCGCCGGTTCCCTGCGCGTCCAGTATCTGCCCTGCCAGCTTGCGGGCCAGCTCCAGCGGAAAGCTCTCCGTGACGAAAACCATCTTGCCGCGAGTGGTAATGACGACTGGTCCCTCGCTGGTCGTGTAGACCTGCTCATCCGGAGTGGATGAGATGGGTGTCAAGGATTCATCGGGCGGCGTCGGTGGGGGCGGAAAAACGGAGAATTGCTTGGGGCGGCTGAGCTTGATGCCGGAGTATTTGCGGCCCAGTCCTTGGGCATAGAGGCGAACGAAGCTCTGCGCGGAGGCCTCGCTCTTCCAGACCGAGAGATAAAAGAGAGCGATGGAGCCGGTGCTTGCCTGTTCGGCGGGCGTCTTGGCGCTGAGCTGCTGCCCCGCCCAATAGAGGCCGCCGTTCCAGGCAGGAGTCAGGTCTCGCGCGGCAACCTCGCCGCCATAGATTTCGGCCAGAATGTGCAGATCGAGCTGGCCGATCTGGCCGATGTCGTAAGGCCTGTAGAGAGGGTCCACCAGCGGATGAATGTCGGGCAAGAGGGGAATGGCCGGCGCGTGCTGCTTTTCATATTCGCGCGGATTCATGATCTCCCAACTCGAGGTGGGAGGACGATCCAGAGTCCCCGCAAAGGCCGCCGTCCGGCCCTGATCCATCCACACATCCTGCTCGAAGCTAAGGCCCTCGCTATAGGGAAAGAGCAGGGATTCGGAGAGTAGAATCGGTGCGCGCCCCAGCACCGGCGAGTTATCCGATCCGTTCATATGCTGCTGCACCAGATCCATCAGTTCGGGATTTTTCACCAGGCTCTTGCCGATCGGCTTGAGGACGTAGTCCATCATGACGGCTGTGGCCTGCCCCTCGACGACTGCGGTGCGCGCCGTGTCCATCTCGTCTTTGGCAAGGTGGTCGGTGTCGCCCGGAGCATTCAGCGAGACGTCGTCCGGCGTCTGGTCATTCCATTTCTCCAGGTCGGAGTGCTGGTCCTGAAGCGCGTGCGTCAGTTCGTGGGCCAGCACCGGCTTCTGCTCTTCGATGCCCACCCAGTCCAGCATATAAACGGTCTTGGTCTTGGAATCGTAATAGGCTGCGATCTGCTCCTTGAGCAACTGCAAAAGAAATGGCTTGAGGTCGAAGTCGCGGTCGAGCAGGCCGAACTTCTTGAGCACGATTTCATCTCGCTGCAACCGCTTGGCGCTCTCATCCTCTTCAAACTTCTCTTTGAGATATGCTTCGACGGCAGTGCGCGATGTGATCTGGCGCTTCACATCGCTCTTGATGGGCAGGCCGCTCTCGACGGATGAGAACTTGATCAGTTCGTCAACCAGGCTGAAGAGCTGGCGCGCCTCGTCCGGGGTGATCTTGCCCGCGGACTGCGTCTGCGGCGCGGTTGCGACGGGGGCTTGCTGAGCGGCTGTCATCCATGCGGCAAGGCACAACTCCGGCAAGATAGCCCATCCCCAAGCTATTCTCTGCTTCCTGCTCATTGATTCTCCATGTCTCTCTACAAGGCTATAATCAGAATGCGGTCTGGTGCGGGGTTTTCCCGAAAAAATCCGCGCTAGAACTGAAAAAGATCCCCTATGACGGAAACGGCTCCTCCCCAAACTCTTCCGGATGAATCCGCTGCCGGCGAGACCCCCTTCGCGGCGTCGCGGCCGACTCCGCTGGCTCGGCTGCTGACTGCGGCCTCAGCTCCGGAACTCGCAGCCTACCGCGGCCTGCTTACCCCGCATGAGTTGGACGCGCCGGAGCGGGAAGCGGCAGCGCTGGCCTTTGGCGCGGCGGTTCACGACCTCGGCTGGCTGCGGCGCGTTGCTGTGCGCGGTGAAGACCGCTTCCGCTGGCTCAGCGGCATGGTCACCAACACCGTCAACGATCTTGGCGCCAATGCCGGCGCTTGGAATCTGGTGCTCAATGCGCAAGGACGCATTCAGGGCGACCTCTACGTTTGGCGCGATGGGGAAGATCTGGAACTGGTAATCGCCGCCGACCAATACGAAAAGCTGCTCGCTCACCTGAACCGCTTCATCATCATGGATGATGTCGAGCTGGTGCCGCTCACCCTGGACGCGAATCAGGAAGTGACTGGCGCGACGGCGCTGGGAGTGGCAGGCCCGATGGCGGCAGCCCTGCTGGCTCGCTTGGGCCTGCCCGCGCCACAGGAGCCGCTGACCGGCCTTTGCTCCGAGTGGAATGGCCGCAAGATCAAAGCCGTGCGCGCCTACGGCCTGCTGGCGCCGCATTACGAACTATGGATTCAGAGTACGGAAATCGCCGCGTTGTGGCAGGCGCTGACCGCTGCCGGCGCAACCCCGGTCGGCGTAGCGGCCCTGGAGGCATTTCGCATCGCCGAAGCGATTCCCGCCTACGCCATCGACATTGCCGAGCGCGATTTGCCCCAGGAGACTGCGCAGATGCGAGCGCTCTGCTTTGACAAGGGCTGCTACCTGGGCCAGGAGATTGTCGAGCGCATTCGATCGCGCGGCAGCGTTCACCGGCATCTGCGCGCACTGGAGATCTCTGGACCGCCCCCGGCTGCGGGCACAGAGCTGTTTTCAGAGGCTGGAGAGGCCGCCGGGCAGATCACCAGTGCCGCCGGGTTAGCGCTTCCCCATGGCAGCCGCATCTTCGCGTTGGGCATGATCCGCGACGCCGCCGGGATTCATAGCCGCAGCTTGACCTACACCGCCGGCGCAACCACGGGATCGGCCCGCATTCTGGATGCGCCGCCCGTGTTGAAGGCGAGTTAGCGTGCTGTGCAAGCCGCTGGTTTTTCAATGGAAGATTCGAAGAAGCTGACAGAGATCGATTGCAAGCAAAGCAGATTGGAAAGCAGAGAAACCATGAGCGAAACCCCGAAGTTCACCGTGATTGACCGTCGCAAGATCAAGGCGGAAGAAGAACAGGAGAGCCAGACGCAAACTGCCTCTCAAGATGAAACAGCGGCTCGGCCGCCTGCGACGGGAGGAGGGCCGCGGCTGGTTGTGAATGAACCCAAGCCTGCTCCTGTCGAGGCCGTCGAGGCAGCCAAGGAAGCCGAGTTGCCCCCTCTGCCCACCGCAGAGGAGAGCCGCGAACAGAAGGCGGCCTACGATGCCTCGGCGCAACGGCTTGAAGATCTGGTGCGTGCGCAGAATCCTGCCGCTGGTGCGCAGCCGCCTGTCGCCTTCGAGCATCTGGTGCAGCAGTTTTACGTCTCCGCGATGATTCAGATGGGCGCGGGCGGTCAGGAGGGCCAGCGTCCGCGTGTGGATATTCTCGGCGCGCGGACCACCATCGATTTGCTGGGCGTACTGGCGGAAAAGACCCGTGGCAATCTGACCGAATCCGAGGACCACACTCTGCAAACTGTGCTCTTTGAACTGCGAATGGCCTTCATGGAGCTGACCAACATGATAAGCCTGCAGGCAATGCAGCCACCACCGCCGCCGCCTGCCAAGCGTTAGGCTGCTCGCGCGGGTTGCCGCTGAAATCGATTGCGTACGGATTTTATGGACGGTCTGCTCACATTTCTCGGCACGGGAACTTCGATGGGGGTTCCCACGCTGGGTTGCGATTGCCCGGTTTGCACCTCTGCCGATCCGCGCGACCGGCGCCTCCGGCCCTCGGTGCTCTTGCGCTGGCATGAGCAAGGCCGGGAGCGCATCGTGGTCATCGACACCGGCCCCGACTTCCGCGAGCAGGCGCTGCGCAGCGGCCTCAACCGCGTGGATGCGGTCTTTTACACCCACTCTCATGCCGACCATATCTTGGGCATGGACGACCTGCGCCCCCTCAGCTTCACGGCCTTCCGCGAGGGCGCACCGATTCCTCTATACGCCACGGCAGAGACCATCGCAGTGCTGGAGCGCATCTACGATTACACCTTCTCGCCGCAGGCCACCTATCCCAATCGCGCCCGTGTTGAACTCCGGCCGCTTGCAGATCGAACCGTTGTCCACGGTGTTGAATTCCTTCGGGTGCCGCTGCTGCATGGAGAAATGGAGATCGCAGGTTTTCGTTTCGGCGGCGTTGCATACCTGACCGACGTCAGCGCCATCCCCGAATCGAGTTTTGCTCTGCTCACAGGCCTGGATCATCTGATTGTCTCCGCGCTGCGCCACAAACCGCATCCCAGCCATGCAACTCTCGATCAGGCCGTCGGCTGGGCGCGGCGCATCGGCGCGCGTCAAACCTGGCTTACGCACATCGCGCACGAACTGGGACATGAAGCGACCAATCGCACATTGCCTGAGGAGATTCGCCTGGCCCACGATGGCTTGAGCCTCAACGTGAATCTGGAGACCGCGCTTTGATGACAGCGGACAAAGTGATTCCGGTCTTCCATTCCGTTGCGGAGGTTCCCGCCGGCTTTGGTCCCTGCGTGGCCGCGATCGGCAACTTTGACGGCGTTCATCTTGGCCATCAGGCGATTCTTTCCGCGGTGCTTTCCGAAGCGCGGGCGCAAGGCGCGCGAGCGGTCGCCATCACCTTCGATCCCCATCCTGAGCAGTTTCTCCGTCCGGCTCAAGCGCCACTATTGCTGACACCCATTGAGGAGCGGCTGCGGCTGCTGGGTCTTGCCGGCATCGATGCGGCGCTGGTTCTGCCCTTCAATGCTGCACTGGCTGATCTGCCAGCGCGGGAGTTTGTGCGCGGCATTCTGATAAATGCGCTGAAGATTCGCGGCATTCACGAGGGCGGCAACTTCCGCTTCGGTCATCGCGCCGAGGCTGGCGTGGCCGAGCTCAAGGAATTCGGAGAGGAGTTCGGCTTCGCGGTTCACGTGCATTCACCGGTTCGCGTACGCGGACGGGAGGTTTCCAGTTCCGCCATCCGCGAGCGCGTAGCAACGGGCGATCTGACCCGCGCCCGTTGGATGCTGGGCCGTCCCTTTCAAGTGCTTTCCTCGCAGGCGCGTGGACGCGGCATCGGCACACGGTTGCTGGTGCCCACGGTGAATCTGGCGGCGTACGATGGCCTGCTTCCCGCCTTCGGCGTCTACGTCACGCGGCTCACTATCGGCGGGCGCTGCTTTCAGGCCGTCACCAATGTCGGTAACCGGCCCACATTCGGCGTGGACTCCTTCGCCGTCGAGTCGCACATCCTCAACTTCGAACCGATCGAATTCGACGAGCAGACGCCAATTGTCTTGGAGTTTCTCCTCCGCCTGCGCGGCGAGATCGAGTGGCCCACACCTCTAGCGCTCAAAGAGCAGATCTTCAAAGATGTCGCCAGAGCGAAGCGCTACTTCCGGCTGGCGGAGGCAAACCATCCGCGCTCCGCGCAAGATGGTTCATCGACAAGATCTGTCGGCAGGCTCTAACTCTTTGCGTTTTTCTTTGTGCAGACAGCCTCGATCATCCGCTCCAGATGCACGCCGCGCGAGCCTTTCACCAGCACCACGTCGCCTTTGCGCAGATTCTTTTTGAGCCAGACTCCAGCGGTCTCGGCATCCGGCAAAAACAGCGCGGCCACTCCGCCCGTGCAGGCGGCGGCGGCCAGATGCCCGGCGTTGCCGCCCACTCCAACCACCAGATCCAGCCCGGCTTCCGCGGCGGCGCGTCCTGCTTCGGCGTGCAGCGCGGGGCCTTGCTCGCCCATCTCCAGCATCTCTCCCGCTATCAGAATCCGCCGCTGCGCAGGACGCGCAGCCAGTGTGCGGATCATCGAGCGCAGTGCCTCGGGATTGGAGTTATAGCAGTCGTTCAGAATGGTCGCACCCTTCACTTCGATCACTTCGCCGCGTTTGTCTCCGGCGGTGAGAGTCTCCAGGGCCTTCACCGCATCCCCCAGATCGACGCCCGCCTCCCGCGCAACCGCCAGACCGGCCAGCGCATTCAGTGCATTGTGCGCGCCCAGCAGCTTCAATGAAAATGAGCCTTCGCTCTCTCCGGCGCGATAGCGCACGTGCAGGCCTTCCAGGTCTTCGGCTGCTTTCAGAAGCTGCGGATCGGCGCAGGGGCCGGAGCCGAAGTAAACCGCCCTTCCATGGAAGTCGCGCCCAAACTGTGAGACGTAGGGATCGTCGCAATTGAGAAAGACGACGCCGTTGGTGGGCAGAGCGTCCACCATCTCCAGCTTGGCGCGGGCGATGCCCGCCTGGCCGTCGGCAAAGTTCTCGATGTGCGCGGTCCCCACATTGGTCACCACTCCCCAATCCGGCGAGGCAATCCGGGCCAGTTGCGCGATCTCGCCCGGATGGTTCATGCCCATCTCGATGACCGCAATATCGTAATCCCTCTTCAGACGCAGCAGTTGCAGCGGCAACCCAAAGCCGTTGTTCAAGTTGCCCTGCGACTTCAGCACGTTGTAGCGCGCGCCCAGCGCCGCCGCAATGGCTTCCTTGGTCGTCGTCTTGCCCGCAGATCCGGTTACCGCCACCACGCGCTTTCCCCACAGACGGCGAATGTGTGCGGCCAGCAACTGCAACGCGGCCAGTGAATCCTCGGTAATCAGCAGCGGAACTGCCAGGGCCGCGTCGGGCAACGTGGCCACGCGCGCCCGCGAGACCACAGCGGCCACGGCTCCGCGTTCGATGGCGGCAGCGACAAAATCGTGCCCGTCAAGCCGCTCGCCTCGCACCGCGAAGAAAAGCTCGCCCTCTGCCACCGTGCGCGAGTCGATCGAGTAACCGCATACCACACGCGCGCCGGCATTCTCCACACTGGCCGCCGCTTCCAGCACCGCGCCCATCCCGATTGCCGCTTCCGCAAGCGTGAGTTTCATCGCCCACCACCATATCCCATTTCACTGAGAGCCGAAAGGGCCGTCTCCACATCGTCGAAGGGAATCGCGCCGGCAGCCAGAATCTGCTCCTTCTCGTGACCCTTGCCGGCAATCAGAACCACGTCGCCCGCGCTGGCTTCGGCAAGCGCCTTCTGAATGGCAACGGCGCGCTCCGGCTCAATCGTGTAGCGAACTCCGCTCGCCTTCAACCCCGGCTCGATCTCCGCCAGAATCGCCAGCGGCTCCTCGCTGCGCGGATTGTCACTCGTAGCCACTACAAAGTCGCTGCCCTCACCCGCCGCCTGGCCCATCTTGGGACGCTTGGTGCGGTCGCGGTCGCCGCCGCAGCCGAAGAGCGTAATCACGCGCCCGCCGGTTTGCGCCGTCATCTGCCTGGCCAGCGCGGTCAAATTGCGCAGCGCATCGTCGGTATGCGCGTAGTCCACAATCACGCTGAAGGGCTGGCCCGCATCCACCGCTTGAAAACGCCCCGGAACCGGCTGGAGTTGCGGAATCGATTCGATCAGCTTCGCAAACGCTACGCCGCGCGCATCAGCTGCCGTCAATGCCGCCAGCAAGTTGAGAATGTTCACCTCGCCGGCCAGTGGCGAGGCAACTTTTGCCGCTCCCGCGGGAGTCTCCAGCTCAATCTCCGCGCCTGACGGTGTGAGCTTGTAAGCAGCCGCGCGCCATTCGCCCGCGCCCACCCCATAGCTTCGCACCTCGGCGCCAGCCTTGCGCGCCGCCGCGGCCAGTTGCTCGCTGCGCGGATCGTGCGCGTTGATCACCGCTACTCGCGGCGCCGCATAAACGCTGCCGTCGAAGAGCTGGCTCTTGGCGGCAAAATACCTCTCCATCGTCTGGTGATAATCCAGATGGTCGCGTGTAAGGTTGGTAAAGACGGCCACATCGAAATCGATTCCGGTGGCCCGCCCCTGATCGAGCGCGTGGCTTGAAACTTCAGTGACCAGTTCCGTGGCGCCCTTGGCCACGCCTTCCGCCATCAGTTCGAAGAGGTCGCGCGGCTCCGGGGTCGTATGCACGGAGGTCCGCACTTCGCCCGCCACGTGGCACTCGATGGTTCCCACCAGCACCGTCTTGCGCGCGTCGGCTTTCAGCAGCGACTCGATAAGGTACGCCGTCGTCGTCTTCCCATTCGTTCCCGTAATTCCCGTAGCCGCAAGCCGCCGCTCCGGATGGCCGAAGAATGCCGCCGAAGCCTGCGCCAGCGCCCTCCGCCCATGCTCGACCTCCAGCACCGGCAGGCCGGCCTCAAAGACCAGCAGTTGATCGAACTTCTGCACGGAGTCGGTGATAATCCCCAGCGCCCCCGCCTGAAGCGCCTTCTCAATGTAGCGATTGCCGTCGGTAGAACCGCCCTTCATCGCCACAAAAACCGCGCCCGGCCGCACTCGCCGCGAGTCGTACTCGACGCCGGTCACCGGCGCTTCAGAGCCGCCGCCCGCTCCTACCGCCGTCACTTCCGCAATTAAATCTTGCCAGTTCATCACGGCTTCCATTGTAGATTGTCGCGCTTCAATCGCATGAAAATGGAGGTAAGATGCTTGCATGGGCGAGGAAAGGACAAGCCTCTATGCAGACTTGCAACGCAGATTGGGCCGGTATCCGGTCGATGACTTTGTACGTGCGTATGCCAAAGCCTATCTGGAAGCGGATCGTGAAACCATCGGAAAATTGCAGGCATTTCTCTTGCGTGCGACCTCAGAAAACAGCGAGCCGGAAGATAGCAGTGCTCCCGATGCTTTCGTCGGCGCGCCGCTTCAGCCCCGCCCGCACCTGAATTCCGGAGCTATCGCCAAGCCTGAGCCAGACGAATTTGATTCTGATGGCTCGAAGTTCGGAAAGTGATGAGTTGCCAGCCGGAGATTTTCAGTTTGACAGAAAATTATCCGCAAGCTCCCGCTGTGTGGCAGACTCCCACTATTCGTTCGCACGGCGTTGCATGGATTCCTGAAAAAGTAATAGGATTTATCTCCCGCAGCGCACCACAATCTTTGTTCCCGGTGCCACCATCGTTCCTGCCGCGGGAGCCTGTTGGCGCACCGTTCCATTGCCGGTGATTTGGACTTCAAGTCCGGCGGCGGCGGCCTCTTCAATCACCTTGCGCATCGGCAAACCAATCAGCGAAGGAACGCGCAGAGTTCTGTTGTCGCTTACAACAACCCTGGCCGTCGTGACCGGCGTAGCGTTCTGTGTGGCTGGCGTTGCGCTCTGTGCAGCTGGCGAAGCTGGCTGCGCGGCCTGAGTTGATGGCGCGCGCTGCGCTTCTTGCCCGCCCCCACGCAGCGGATCGTCGCTAGGCAGATCGTTGGCAGCATCGTAAAGAGCATTGATCTCCCCCGCGTCCTGGTTGGCGTCGTCTTCCGCTATGGATAGATCGCTCTTGGCGGCGGGCCGGGGATGGCGCAGATCGATATCGTGCGGCACGCCCAGATATTCGAGCACCTGCTGCGCCACCTCGGCAAAGACCGGGGCGGAGACTTCCGTGCCGTAGTAAGCGCCCTTGGGATTATCCATCACCACGGCCACTGCGATCACAGGGTTATTGACCGGTGCGATGCCGGCAAACGAGGCGATGTGCATGGTCTTCGAGTAAAGATGCGTGGCCGGATCGATCTTTTGCGCAGTGCCTGTCTTGCCGCCCGACGAATAGCCGTCGAGCTGCGCCGGCTTGCCGGTGCCAAAGAGCACCACCCCCTCCATCATCTTGCGCATCTGGGCGGCCGTCATCGTCGAGATGACGCGATGCGCGCCGGGAGGTAGTGGATTGGGAAGATCGCCGCCGGGCTTGAAGGGCTGCGGCACCTGCGGTGCGGCAGGCGATTTTCCATTAACGGTTGCGTCGACCTGCCCCGGCATCAGCACTCGTGGCGGCAGATAGACTCCGCCATTGGCGATCGTCGAGACCATCGATACCAGTTGCAGCGGTGTTACGCCCACTTCTTGTCCAATCGCAATCGAGCCGATCGACGATCCGCTCCACTTCTTCACCGGCCTGAGCAGGCCGCGCGTCTCGCCCGGCAGCTCGGCTCCCGAACGCACTCCAAATCCGAAGTCGTGAACATATTGGTAGTAGCGCTCCGCGCCAACCGCCAACGCCAGCTTGACTGCGGCCACATCGCTCGATACCTCCAGCGCCTTGTGAACGGGAATCACGCCGTAATGTTCGCCCTGATTGTCGTGAATGACCCGCCCTGCCAGCGTGATCTTGCCGCCCAGGCAGTCGATCATGGCATCGGGTGTGGTCACACGCTGTTCCAGCGCCGCCGAGTAGGTCACCAGCTTGAAGACCGAACCTGGCTCATAGACATCGCTCACCGCGTGATTGCGCAAAAGCGCCGCGGTGGTGTGGCGAACATCGTTGGGATTGAAGGTCGGACGGATTGCCAGCGCCAGAATCTCTCCGCTGTGCACGTCCTGCACGACCACGGTGCCGTTGTCCGCATGAGTGCGCTGCATGGCGTGATCCAGTGCCCGCTCGGCCAGGAATTGAATGTTCTCGTCGATGGTGAGCACCAGGCTTTTTCCCGGCTGAGGATCGCGTTCGCTGGAGCCAAGCACGTGGCGGCGCGCATCGAGGGCCGTATACATTCGCCCCGGAACTCCGTGGAGTTGCGGCTCGAACTTTTCCTCCAGGCCGCCCAGTCCGTTATCGTCCAACCCCACGTAACCCAATACCTGCGCGGCGATTTCGTTGTTTGGATAGAAGCGCTGAAACTCCTTCTGGAAGTAGATGCCTTTGAGCGAAAGCGCCCTCACGCGGGCGGCCACCTCCGGCGTCACTCGCCGCGCTACCCAGGCAAAGCCGTGTCCAGCATCAAGTCGCGCCGCAATCTCTTCTTCGCTGGTTCGCGCGTCGCCGGAGTCGGTGTGAACGATCGCGGCCAGCACGCGCGCGGCTGCCGGCTTGTCGTCGATCTCGGTGGGAACGGCGAAGATCGAATCCACCTGCACCGTCATCGCCAGCTCGCGCAGATTGCGGTCATAGAGCACGCCGCGCCGCGGCGCCACCTCAAAGGTGCGCTGCTGCTGCTTGGCCGCGCGCTCCATGTACTCGTTGTGGCGCACCACTTGAAGCCAGAAGAGGCGAAGGACAATCAGAATCGCCCAGATCAGAAAAAATAGACACACCAGCCAGAAGCGCGCCAGCTTGAGAGGCATGGCGCGCGCCGCTGGGTTTCGGTTTCGACTGGGTCGGACAGGGGACGGCATGGCAATCGCTCCGCTTGGCTTACACCGCCAGATTACTGCGCGGCGAGAGCCGGAGGGGCAGCTTGCGCAAGCACAGGAGCGGAGGCTTGAGGAGAGGCATTGGGTTGAACGATCTGCCCAGGCTGCGGCTCGGCAAGGCCCAACTCGCGCGCCATCCTGTCAATGCGCTCCGGCTGCGTCAGTTGCGCTTCGCTGAGGCGCAATTGCCGGTTGTCTTCCCGCAACTGATCCAGAACCTGCTTCTCCGACTCGATGCGATAGCCGCTTTCGATGGCGCTGAAGTGCTGCAATCCATAAATCATCGTCAGCAAAAAAAGAATCGTGATGGCCGCGGAAAAGACGCGAATCTGACGCACACGCGCCGGATCGGGCGCTTTGATCAGGCGGCTGTTGTCAAAATTCTTGGGAAAACAGAACTCCGGCGTGCGCACGCCACGCCGCCGCAGCGGCTGCTGCGCCATCAGCTCGGCATTCCGCTCGGCGACGCGCGCGCTCCAGCTTCTGCCCGCTTCAAAATATGTGGTTGTGCAAGCCGCCATCGCGTCCTCCTTATTCCCTATTTCCCTGGTCCCGGTTTTTTAGTCCCTGGTCCCTTAGTCCCTGTCTTTTCCGCCGCTCTCAGCTTTGCGCTCCGTGAGCGCGGGTTGCGCTGCAACTCTTCTTCACCTGCCGTCACCGGCTTCCTAGTCAGAATCTCCCAGATTCCCTGCCGCGCGCCTTCTCGAAAACTGTCTTTCGCAATCCGGTCTTCCAGCGAGTGAAAGCTGATGACCACCATTCTTGCGGAGGGCTTCAGCAACTTCGGTGCGGCCTCCAGCAATGCCTGTATCTCATCCAACTCGCGATTGACATAAATACGAAGAGCTTGAAAGCTTCTGGTCGCCGGATGAAGGTGCGCCTGTTTCATTGCCGGGGCGGCTGAGGCGACAATCCGGGATAACTGCCCCGTGGTTGTCACCGGCCGCCCGCGAACAATGGCTCTGGCGATTCTCCGCGACCTCCTTTCCTCTCCGTATTCGTAAATAAGGTCCGCCAACTCGCGTTCGCTCGCCTCATTCACCACCTGTGCGGCGGTTGGCCCGCTGCGCGTATCCATGCGCATATCCAACGGCCCATCCGCCATGAAACTAAATCCTCTCCCGGCCTCATCCAGTTGCAGGCTGCTCACTCCAAAGTCGGCCAGCAGGCCATCCACCGAAGCAGGCTGCAAATGCCGCGTGATCGAACTGAAGGCCTCGCCGATCAATGTCACTCGCGGCGCATTTCCTGCCAACTCCGCGCAAACTTCATCCAGCCTCTCTTTGGCCAAGGCCAGAGCTTCGGGATCGCGGTCAAAGCCGATCAGATGCCCCTGCACTCCAAGCTGCCGCGCGATGCCGGCCGAGTGCCCTGCCAATCCCAGCGTGCAGTCCACATAGGTTCCGCCGGCGCGCACCTGGAGAAGATCAATCGCTTCTTGAAAAAGAACCGGCGCATGGCGTTCGCTTGCACTCTTCATGCGCTCCCCCTGAGGGGATTTTGCGGATACGAGTTACACATCGTATCCAGTCAGTGAATCCACTTCCTGCGCGGTCAGCGGATTGGATCGCACGCTCTCCCGCAGACTGTTCACGCTCTTCACTCGCAGCAGAGCGCCCTCGCCGGTCACCCGCACCTCGACATTCACCAATCCAGCGTTTCTCAGCTCCTCCGGTATCTGTACACGCCCCTGCGGGTCCATGTCCGCCCGGTCGCCGTAGAGTGAATACCGTTCCAGCAGCTTCTTGCGCGCCGGCAGGCTCTTGGGCAGCTTGAAGACTTTGCCCAAATGTTGCTGCCACTCGGGCATCGGATAAATTTCTGCGTCCTCTCCCTCACGGCTGGTGATATAAAAGGCATTGAACTCCTTGCCGTACTTCTTTTCGAGGAAGGCCTTGAACTCAGCCGGCAATTTCAAACGCCCGCGGTCATCCAGCTTCGCTTTCGGATTTCCGCTGAAACCGATCTGCAGATCGTCCCAGACTCCCGCAGCCGCACCGGAGGCTTCATGCAAGCTCTCCGCTTCGCCGCCCGGGTTGGTCTCTGGACTCTCAGTCATTTGCTGTTCTCAGGGTCAAAACCCTTGAGAGCCTGGTAGATTTACCCAATTTGGCCCTCTTTGACCCGCGTTGACCCAAGTATCTCGCAAAACCCCCTGGCGCGATAGGTGGAAATCCTCTATTTTCAAAAGATTTTTTCTGCGAATCGAGCGAAAGAGGACGACTGGCTGGCAAAATATCGATAGATTGTATGTTTAGAAATGAAAACCACAACTAATAGCGCAAGTTTACTCGGATGGTTCCGGCATTAATTTTTTGCTCGGCAGAGCGCGCCACTCATGATATAAGCGAACAAATAGCGAAACAACTACTCTTCCTTCACTGCTTCCGCTTTTTTACCGCGATTCCGCTTGGCCACCAATAGCAAAAGATAAAGGAAGACCAGCACATTGGCCGTCAGCAAGCCGGCACGGAACCACGTCACCCGGCGCATGACCTCGAAGATCTCCCAGGGAAGAAATGAAGCTGTAATGAGCAGTGTCAGATACTCGCCCCAGCGCTTCTCCAGATACAGTCCGGTTCCTTCCAGGATGCCGAGCCCCGCATAGGAGAATGCCGCCGCTCCGATGCGCCGCAGCAGCGGATCGTTGACCAGCGAGGCCTTATCCAGAATGAAGTTGACCAGCCGCGATTCCGGATTGAAGCGCAGATGGTCTACAAGCCTGGAGAGCTCGTCGCCAACATCTTTGTGCATCAGACGCACCGCACCCACTCCGACTGCGGCAAAGAGCAGCGCCTGAATCAGCTTGTACGCTGCGATAAGCATTAGTCCTGTATCGTGCCGGCGCTTCGATGGGTTCTGAGATGGGGAGTTGGTCATAATCTTGATTTGGCCCTGCAAATACTCCACTCCTGACTTTACGTTACCCAGCCTCTTGCGGCTCTATACCCTCGCCTCCGATAGGTTGAGAAGCGGTCGCACTGCCATTTACCTCTTCAACTGCAACAGCCGCTCCCGGTCGATCACGTTGCCAGCCAGGATGAGTCCGGAGATGCGGCGGGCGTTCCAGATGTTCTCGGTGGGGTCAGCATCCAATACCAGAATATCGGCGCGGCGGCCGGGAGCGATCAATCCCAGTTCGTTCCAGCCCAGTTGCAGGCTGAAGTTGTTGGTGGCGGCAGCCAGGGCCTCGCGCGGATTGAGTCCCAGGCGAACCAGCAGTTCCAATTCCGTATGCAGCGAGATGCCCGGCAGGGAGCCGTAGACCGGAGCGCCAGAGGCGGCCAGATAGTGCGGGCCGGCCTGGAAAAAAGCCTCGTTGATCTGCCAAAGCCGCAGCGCCGATTGGTTGGCTTTTTTGCGCTGGCTCTCTTCCATCCAGCGCTGCGTCGATGCCGGCAGATGGCGGATCACGGAGGAGAGCAGCAGTGGATAGTCCATCTCGCCGGTAGAACGGTCCGTCGGTTCGTAGACGCGGGATGGATTCAGCAACTTGGCCGCTGGCTCCTTCCACAGGTTGCGATGCTCTGGCAATTGCGCATAGTAGATGCTGAAGGCGGGCATCAAAGCCGCGTGGTGCGTGGCCAGAAAGCGCGCATAGTTGCGCAGGTGCAGGTCGGCGGGTGGCAGGCGCTCGGCATAGTCGTAGGCAGTGGCTGACGCCGGACCTTCCGAATCCTCCACCAGCGGCTGCTGCAATTCGTCGGGAATCACGCCGAGTTCGTACCGCCCCATGTGCACCAGCACATCCACGCCGGCATCGACGCCGACGCTGTAAGGAGTGGCAACGAACTCGCCATAGGTAGCCAGCCCCATCTGATGAGCGCGGGCGATGATCCACTGGCTGTTGGCAGCGGTAATGTTGTGGCCTATCCAGACGGCGCGCGTTCCCAGCCGTTCGGTGTCATTGAGCTGGCGGGCAGTATCCTCCGGGCTCAACTCGGCCGGACGCACTCCCACCCGCAGTTTCAAAGCCCATTCCGGCTGTTTGCCCAACAGGCTCCAATTGTCGGTCGAGCCAATCGAATCCATCAGATAAAGATGTGGGCTTGGAGAAGCAGAAGAATCAACGGAGCCCCGCCGCGCATCGCTGACCGCGACCACGGTGGTGACTCCCATATAGAGGTCAGCATTGGCCTGACCTTGCGAGTTCATGCCGGCAAAACCGTCGATCAAGCCCGGAATGAGAAACTTGCCGGTGCAGTCAATCACCCGCGCGCCTTTGGGAATGGTGACCGCCATACGCGAGCCGACATCGGTGATGCGACCGTCACGAAGGATGACGACCGCGTCCGGCAAGTCTTTTGCCGAGCGCCCCCAGTCGGTTACGTCCACCACCGTGCCACCGGCAAGCACCAGCGGAATCGAGGACGGCTGCTTGGGAGCCAACGGAGATGGCGCTTGCGGCCAAGCGGCAATGGCCGCCAGAAGCAATCCCACACTGCTCAGGAATCGGAGACGAAAGGGCCTCATAAGAAAAACTGTCTTTTGAGGATTGTCGCATACAGGCTTCCGGACGCAGAGCACGGGGCGCCCGTACGCGATCGCGGAAGGAAAAGAAAGCGCCACCTCACTCGTCATGCGGGATTCATTGCGCACTGGGAGAGGCGCCTGCTTTCTTGCGGCGGCTAAGCACAAAGGACTTGCGCCGATCCTTGCTGGCGTGGTCGATCTTCTTCCAAAAGCCCACAAAATAGTCGATCGCCGAAACGGTAGAAACCAGCAAAGTGAAGTAGATAGCGGCGATGGCGATCCACTTCACCGGCACAATGAGCAGGCCAAACTGCCATTCGTACCAGTGATGGGCCAGCAGAGCGGAAACCACGCAGACAATCTGGACCACGGTCTTCAGCTTGCCCAGATCGCTGGCCTCGATGGTGAAGCCCTCGGTCGAGGCAATCGAGCGCAGCCCGCTGATCAGAAACTCACGGCCGATGATGATCACGACAATCCAGACTTTGACCACTGCCGGGTTGTATAGAACCAAAGCCACCAGCGCGCTGGTCACCATGATCTTGTCGGCCAAAGGGTCCAGCAGCATCCCCATCGTGGTGATCTGCTTGTGCTTGCGGGCCAGATAGCCATCCACTCCATCGGTGATCGAAGCCAATACAAAGAGCACCGAGGCCGCAATCTCCTGTGCGCCATTGCCCTGCCAGGGAAAATGCGTCGAGAGTATCCAGAGCAGCAGCGGGATCATGACGATCCGGCTCATCGTGATGGAGTTGGGCAAATTCACTCAAACAGCCTTTAGAATCAGGATTTGTTCGGTCGGTATCTTCTTGTTTTTGCCAATTTTGATGGAAAATGGTGAAGTCATACATTCACTCATCTCTGCCACATCAACTGCAACTATCACTACTATAAACGTCTTCACACGGCATTCTCCCATTTGCCGGGAGAAGTGCGCCCCATAATGGAAGCGGTGTAAATTGGGAGGCAGAACGGGAAGCAGTTCGAACAATATAAGCCCCTTCCATCGAGGACGCTCCTGCCCGATGGTGCGGCGATCAAATCACTCTGCTCTACAAGTCATATACTCTCAGGAGGCCGAAAGGCCTCCTGAGAGAGCAACTCAACAACGTTTAATTCATTAAAACGACCACAGTTGATTGGCGCCGCCGCTGACGGTCCATTGATCCAGGTCCGTACCCTCGGCAGTTGAGTAGTTTGGAACCTCCAAAGCGAGGCCGCTGTTTTCGTTAATCAGTT
>JBAVDS010000082.1:0-128611 GCA_049587335.1 Occallatibacter sp.
CATCCACAATGTATATGGGCGCGATTTGGCAGTCTAAAACACAAACCCTGCAGGCTATCGCAGTCAAAGCGGGCTATGGTAACAGCCCGGTTACGACGGCTGCTTATACCATCGCTCCGGTTCTGCCAACGCCCACTTTCAGTCTGGCCGGTGGCACAGCAGCTTATCCCTCGCCTCAAGCGGTGACCATCAGCGACTCGACGGCGGGAGCAAGCATCTACTACACCACAAATGGAACCACACCTACAGCCTCATCAACTAAGTACACTGGCGCAATCACCGTTAGCGTGACCGAAACCATCCAAGCAATTGCCATTGAGAACGGATACACAAACAGCACTGTCGCTTCCGTGCTCTACACCATCGCAAGCAATACCTCAAGCAATTCGATTTCTGGCTTTAGTATCAGCGCAGCTAGCACCATAGCCACAGTAACACCAGGAGGTTCTGTGGCTTATGATTTCAATGTATCTCCACTCGCTCCAGCGACTATATTTCCTGAGGCCATTAATCTGTCAGCGAGCGGATTACCGCCGGGCGCAACATACAGCATCACTCCAGTTAAGGTGCCCAAGGGAGCTGGAGCCACCACGATAACATTGACAGTCCAGGTACAACAAGCTGTGGCACATCTGGAACCACCGGGCGGAATTGGCGGCAATTCCGCCTCCCGAATGCCCCTACTTGCGCTTGCGTCTCTACTGCTTCCCTTCGCTCGCGGGCTGAGACGAGCAGGTAAACGGGTGAAAGGGTGCTCGATCCCAACACTATTCTTACTCACTGTGATTATGATCACCTTAATTGGAGTCGAAGGTTGTGGATCGACTAATCAGATCACTGGTCCCATGCCCCAGAGTTACAAGCTGATCGTGATGGGAACTACCGGGGAGGTTTCACAATCCGTTGCAGTTACGCTAACAGTCATGCAATAACACAAACATATTGATTTGTCATAACCATAATTGTGCTCCAAAGGCAAAGCTGACGATCCGATTGTTCGAACAACTACTCATTGCCAAATCGTAACTGAAAGCCGACTCGCGCCACGCGAGGTGTGGACAGAGTAGTTGTTGGAGTCTTGGAAACTTCAATCTGACGGTTTAGCAGGTTTTCGCCAGCGACAAATAATTGATATCTCTTGTCAAAATCATGGGATGCGTAAGCATCCAAGCGAAAATACCCGTGAATCAGAGCAGTATTGGCGGCATCGTCAAACTGCCGACCGCTCAATCGGCCCTGCAGGTTAAGGGTTCCAATTCTCTGCCGGTAGGCGCGCGCATTCAGCGTTGCCATGTTGCGGGCAACCTCGGGAATCCAGTTGCCAACGAGCGATTTTTCGATGCTGTACTTAGTCACAGAGGCGTGCGCATATTGGTAGCCGCCGTCTACGGCCAACCAGCGGCGGGGCGCAAGCGTGAAGTCCAGTGATACACCGCGGCTCTCGATCTGGCCAAGATTCTCACGCTGTAACAGAATAGGAAACGAATTTGAGTTGATAGTCACAGCGGTAATGGGTCGGTTGACCTGCGTGACAAAGTAACTAGAACGCATGGTTCCCCAGCGCCACTCGGTCGCCAGACCGCTCTCCCATCCGGTGGCGCGCTCGCTGAGTAATGTGCCGTTAGGAAGGGTGAGTTGGCTTCCCACCTGGGTAGAGCGGTAGAGCTCGTTTGGCGTGGGCGCGCGGAAGGCGCGGAAGCCGGAACCCGATATGGCCCAGTGATTCCAAAGCTTGCGCGAGAGCCCCAGTCGGGGATCGAAAACCCTCTGGCCGAACATTGGCGGTTGACTAGCGGACGGCACCCAACTTGACCCGGTCAACGATAGCAGCCGGCCGTCGTAGTTCTGAAACCAGTCTATGCGGCTGGAAGAGATAAGCGTCCAGGTGTGTTGAACCCACATCAGCTCGGCATACACCGCGGAGTCTCGTTGATGATCGTGCAGATTCGTCAGAGCAGGGGGACTTCCGAAGGTCTGCTCCCGGTCCCACACTCGAACGTCGTGAACGTCAGCCCCGGCCACCACGAGCAATCCTGCGCCCAGCGGCTGATTCCAGTGGATCACTGCGCCTAACTCGTTGTCAGGAATCAGCGAAAACTTTGTGAGTGTCTCGCTGTTGCGCAAGGTGGTTGGATTCGCAATATTCGAGAAGGTCTGACGGTAGTCTTCGGTAGAGCCATAAATCCGAGTAACAAGCGATCCGCTATGCGGGCCTCGCCAATCGCCACCGGTCGCGTAGCGCCATAGACGGGTTCCGTTGGTCTGATCAGGTGTTCCGTTGGAGCGTGATTCATTGAAGCCACTGCCTCGGAATATGATGCGCAATGAATCACTGACGTGTTCAAACAAAATCAAGCCGTTCTGGCTATGCACGTTGGAGTTGATATCCACCGGGCCGCGCTGCCATGGAGCCTCCTGAACATAACCATCCGTACCGAGAACACCGCCGCTCGCTATCACGCCCCAAGGGCCGCGGTTGGTTTGGAGACGCAGGCTATCGTCGTAAGTTCCTTCCATGCCGTAGCTAGTTCTCAACTCGGTAAGATCTGAGGTGGGCTGCGCTGCAATCAAGCCGATCACCCCACCGATGGCGCTGGATCCATAGAGGTCGCTGGCACCCCCGCGGGCCACTTCGATACTCTTGATCGAGAGCTCGGGCTGCTCCTCCCAGTGTATCCATCCGCCAACCACATCGTTCAGAGGAATGTCGTCTTCACTCACAAGTGTACGGCTGGCTGAGGTGGAACCCAAGCCACGTAAACTGACGCCCTGCGAAGAGGGATTTGCCACCAGCGAACTGGAGCGGCGAAACAACTCGACGCCTGACAATTGGCGCAATTGACCATCCAAGGTAATGGCAGCGTTGCTTTCCAGCGCTGTTTGTGAAAGCAAATGCGACGCTGTTGGGCTCTCCAGTGATCCAAGCGGCGTTCGATACGCGGTTACCATAACTTCTTCTTTGCTTGGAGCTGGCTCTAGCCGAATAATTCTTTCGCTACTAAGTAGCAATTCATCTTCTGCGTAACCGACGGCAGAGATGCGAACAAAACAAGGTATATTGCACTGAACAATTATCTGCCCATTGGCATTAGTGTAACCCAAATGGTGGCCGGCAGCATCCTCCGCCGAAGCACCCGCTAGTGCGCCCCCTGCTTTATCCTGCACCGTCAGCGTGATTCCCGCTTGGAAAGCCAGGCATAGTGGAGTCACCAATGCTACCGCCAGCGCACCAAAACAGAGTCCGCGTACATCCCACAATATAGCTATTGCTATCCGAAAACCCAGGTTCTTCTCCACCGGCCTCAATCGGCGCGTCTCTCTTTGTACTCAATTAGCGCCGAAGCCTTCTTTCGCCTCTTGCTCAGTTCAAATTGAAGCTGTCCAATCAGAATTGGAACTTGTTGAAGCTGAGAGTGAATTCCATATAGAATCAAAGTTCCAAACGTGCTCCTCTTCCAATGCGATTTCCAAGCTGAACGAAGGGACAACAACATTAGCAAAGTCATCCAGAGTACCAATGGAATAATTCCGAAAAAACTACTTGCTACAATAACGCAGACAAGTGAAGTAATCCAAAAGCTACCACGAATCAGATTTCTTTTGCGATCCGAAGTCCAGAATGGATCCTCGCTCTTTCGAAAGCGCTCCGATACTTCTGCATATGCATACCCTGCGCGTGTAGCTCGTTTCCAGTATTGGCTCCAGCGAGTAATCTGCAAATCATGCCCAGTCATTGGATGGTCGATATGCAGAATACAGTATCCGAGCGCGCGAATGCGACGACAAAGCTCTGGTTCCTCTCCAGCAATCAGAGTATCATCGAAGCCATCAGTCTCAATCAGAACCGTACGACGCATCAATACATCACCACCGCAGAATTGAGTAACTCCGGACCGGTATATCCAATCTAAGTCCAAAACACGGGTGTAGATTGAGGTCTCGGGAGAAATCTCACGGCGATGTCCCCACACTGCAGCAATCGATGGCTCCCGCAACAATGTATCGCACGCAACAAAAGCAAACTCTGGATGCAGCACCGTATCTCCATCCAAAAATAGAATCAGGTCGGAGGTAGCGCGCCGCCAACCTGCATTCCTCCCCAGTGCTGCAGTCGGACGTTCTGCACGGGACACTATCACTGTCGCTCCGAAGTTGGACGCCACTTCCGGGCTTCCATCATTTGAGTCTGAATCGACATAAATTACTTCATTAACAAGGACGCCTCGCACATGACAAATAGACTCTAGACATTTGGTTAGCCGAGCACCCTCATTGCGTCCAATTACAACAATCGAAAGCGATGGAGAAACTGTGCCTGTACCAGATATGGCGATCTCGTTATGGTTTATCAACGTACAAACCTCACTCAGCAGATGCTGTCTGCACCAGTTCCTCGTCCATCCTTAGGGTATTCCGCTGAATCACACGCGCTGGAACCCCTACAGCCGTCGAATTAGATGGAACATCAGTAAGCACGACGGCGTTGGCACCGATTTGTACATCGTCTCCTATACGAATTGCACCCAGTATCTTAGCGCCTGCACCAACGTCTACACGATTCCCTAACATCGGAGCGCCGCGCTGGCCTGTGTTCTTGAGACCCACTGTCACTCCGTTGCGAATCACACAGTCATCTCCAAATATTGCATCTCCGCTGATGATGATTCCGCCAAAATGATCGATTCGGAATCGCCGTCCCAGCGTCGTCTCGCATGGAAGCTCAATTCCGGTCAGCACCTCGGACAGAGGTTTCATTATCTTATAAATAATTGAAAAAGGCATTCGCAACCAACGCCAGCGAATGCTGTAACGCCAACGCCCGAAGCGATATACAGCCATCGCCCACAAACCCTGCCGGGAAAGTTGTCGATCATGAGTGCGCCAATCTTCTCGAATGTTTTCGAACATTGTCCACCACACTATCTTCAATGATCTGATTTTCGCGGATTAACAATACAAGTCAGATCAGCGGGCTTCATTGAGCGCCGCCACCATATTTGGAAGTATTCAGTCGATTGCGATAGGCATAATAAGTTTAAATGCCGCTTAACCTCGGCATCTGTATCCACATAATCAGTGGGACTGGTCAGGTCAAGTACCACTACATCCGCATTATCGATTTGCTGAATGACTCGTGTATAATCTTCTGGCAAAAGCTGTCCAGCCTGCAGCGTCCAGACATTTGGAGAATGAATAGTCGGAAAATAATGATGAACGCCCGTGCTATACGATAGTAGGAGCAAATTGTGCCGTGCAGACACATCCAGTATCTTCTTCCATTCTGCTACCCATTCTGCCTTCGCATACAGATTTTCGGTTGCCGAAGGAAAACGGATTTCGTTCCATGCCTGTAACACTTCTCGAACAAGTACTGCTTGTCCAAACACTCCAAGTGCCACAAACACCGATATTATGATATCGCGCAACATTCTCTTCTCCATCATCGACAATCCTAGTAATACCCCCACTACAAGAATAGGGTCAAATAAGTAATGCTGATGCGGTGCACCGTAAGCAAAGCAAACAAATACAACTTGAATCAAGGCACAAAGTGCAATGGCCTCTTCTCTGGTCTTCAATTTGCGTTCGACCACCATTCTGCCCACTGCCACCACGGCGAGGAGAGCAAGAAGAATCGTGCTTACTACCCACCAACCCGCAGGTGTGAACAGAATATAAACTAAATATCGAATCCCGCTGTACCTCCACGGGTGAAGAAACTGCATTAGCGCCTGATAAGATCCAAAGTTCACTTTCCTGTAAAAGCTCATTCCTTCTATGGGTGTTGCCGTAGCGAAAACAGATTTCCAGCCAAATTGAGCGGCTATAATAGCAACCAGCACAAAATAACTTAGAACACCTGGGCCAAGCGCGCGTAACAACCTCCATATCGTACAAACTGGTTCTGTAAACCATTCGATGAATATAAGTACAATCAGCGATACAGTCATGATCAGCGACAATGACGGCACGCTCAAACATCCGATTACTGAGACGGCCAGGCTAATGTCTAACCGCCCTATCAAAACAAAAAGCAGAGCGAACAATAATGATAACTCAACAATCGAATATGGAAGATTAGGATTGACCGGATTGATAATCCTGCTCATTGCGAGGATCGCCGCAAACCAAATTGATTCATTGGGTAAAAAGTGTAGCAATGATGCGCAAAACAGAGCAACCAGTATCAGCGTTATAATAGCACATCCAATTAACGGCCAATAACCTCTTCCTACAATAACGAATAACCAGTGCTGAATAAGCACAGGCAGCAATCCATATGAGAAATATGTGTCTACTCCTAACCGAAAGTGCTGTTCAATCAAATAATCCAGATTTAGAAAGCTTCCGCGATCCTTCAGTATCCAAAGATTAAATGAAAATACAATCGGCCAAGAACAAATATAAATTGCTGCAAAAACTCCAATCATCGCAAACAATCGTGTCAATAATCTCGACTTCATCTCCACATTTTCCGTGATAGCAAACAGACTTTTACAATTTGCTTCACAATTGCACATAATTCTCTCTTTGATTTAACTGAAGTTATTGCGATTGGCTCGCACCTACGGTCCGTGCGGGGACTCCAACAACAGTTTCTCCAGCCGGCACATCGCGCGTAACTACGGCATTAGCACCAACCGTTGCACCATTCCCGATCACGACACCGCCAAGAACTGTTACTCCACGCCCGATCCACACTTCTCTTCCAATTACAATAGGGCGCGCAATATGACCGGATTCGCGGATCGCCAAGCCAGGAATCCGAACATGATTAGCATCGCGTATGCTCGAATATTCGCCAATCATTGTGCCATCACCAATGATGATCCTGTCTCGCGATGCAATATGAACTCCCCGCGAAAGCACCACTCCATCGCCTATATTGATCGATCCATTCTCTTCAGTTTCTAAATAAATCGATGGATACAAAAGCGTCTCTTTTCCAAAATAGATCAGGCCAGTACCATGTACCTCAGTAGGACCCAATACGACCACCGATAAATCGAGCGGCACTGTCAACCTGGAAGAAAGCAGAGCGTGATTGCGGACGCGCTCCAGATTTCTTCGCACACCATATGTTAACTTATAATATGAAGATAAAATCGAAGTCAGCAATGACTTGATCTCTTGGCGTATTAGGTTATATGTCACTTCGATCATTATCCTCCTGTGGTCTATTACTAATCTGTTTTTACCACGGATGTTTCGGAGATAATCGGCCGCCTTGTGTGTCGTGCCATGCTTTCTTCATAATAGAAATCATGATACGATCCGAGTCAGCACTGATACGACGATCCAGATTACTGCTCCACCTTCTACGGAGTGACCGTAGCCAATACCAAGCAATTTCCATCATCATTGCAAACCACGCTTTAACTCCACTATGCTTACGATAGTAAAGCAGCATACTGCGCATACGCCAAAGTGTCAACTGCGCTCCAGTCTGCGAAATATGAAGCGTTCGAACCTGTCGTGAAGACTCCCCTCCAATATGCACGACAGAAATATCTGGCCAATACCAAACCGAATACCCATTACTCTTAATACGCCGGCAGAGATCAACTTCCTCATAGTACAGAAAAAAGCGCGGGTCAAAGGCCTCGGCGGACGCAAGGGCCTCTGCGCGTATGATTGAATACGCCCCTGGTATCCAATCTACATTAGCCGCTTTCATAGGATCGGCCCAGGTCCGATCGGCACGCCCACAAATGCGTGATCGTGGAAATCGCGCTGCAAGCCCGGAAAGCACGATCAGGTCGTTGAAAACCGTGGGAAACATACGCGCAGAAGGCTGCAGTGTGCCATCGCGCCCGATGAGTCGACCGCCGCCAAGTCCAGCGCTAGGATTCGCGTCCATGCAGGCAACGGAGAGTTCCAGCGATCGTTCAGTTAAAAGCGCGTCTGAGTTAAGCAGGACAATATAGCGTCCACTCGCCGATTGAAACCCCACATTGTTTGCCGGACCAAATCCCAGGTTGACGCTGCTCCGGACCAATATTACATCTGGAAACTCCTGCTCAATCATCGCAACTGATCCATCGCAAGAGGCGTTGTCAACCACAATAACTTGTACGCGAATATTCCTTTTCTCTCGATAAACTGAGAGCAAGCAATCCCGCAATACATCGCGCGTATTGAAAGAAACGATCACGATGGAGACATCGAATTGGTATAAACTTTGATTCTGAATATGCATTGTCCTTTCAAAGGCTATCGGCTGCAAGCGTTCTAAACACCTGTGCTAGTAAAGCTACATTTTGCGGCAAATTATAGAGCGCAAGCACACGCTTACGTCCAGATGCCCCCAAGCTGCGCCGCAGTAGCGGGTCTTCGATGAGCCTCTCAATCGCTGAGGCTAGCGCTTCAACAGATGAAGCCGGAACAAGCAACCCATCAAAGCCGTCGCGAATCAGCTCTGGAATTCCTGCAATGCTTGTACTTACACAGGGGATTTCCATTGCCATCGCCTCCATCAGCGCTACCGGAACACCTTCGGCAAAACTGGCTAAGGCAAAGATGTCTGCCTGATCCAGCAACTGTCTGATCTCCTCGTGGCTCTTTGCGCCCTCGAATATCGCTGCAATTCCTACTTGCTTTGCAAAAACCTCCAGATGCTTACGGTCCGCCCCAGCACCTACCAACCGAACCCGAAACAAGTAACCCTTGGCAACCAGATCCGCACAAGCGCGCAATAGGATGAGATGTCCTTTTGACGGAACCAGACGGCCCACACACAGAATCTCCAGCACGTCCTCAAGTTTGGAATTCTTCCGCGCTGGCACAAAAACATCGGGGGCAATCCCCAATCTTATTACGCGCATCTTGTTCCAGTGCTTCGGAGCTGCAATTCGCATTAGCTGGCTACGGCAGAAATCACTAATACATAAAATGAACTTTGCGTTCTCAACCTTTTGACGAAGATAGAACTTCTCCACATCGTAAAACTCGTCAGGGCCATGTACAGTCAACGAATATGTAAAACCCCATGCTTTTGCGGCAATCATACCCACGGTCGCCACCGGCCCACAAAAGTGAATGTGCAGATGACGATGACTGCGAGATCGCATCCAGTCTCCCAGGAGCAGAGCCTCCACGAAATAGAACAGCGCGAAAACTATTGCATTCAGATCCCATCGGCTCAACCGCAATGCGTTCGCCAAGCCACGAACAAATACATCTGGTCTTAGCAAGACTGTTTTTGCTGCGATCATCGCTACGCGCGCAGCTCCCGCTGACTTGATGTAATATGTCTTCCTCGACTCTTCCACTTCAACGGCGGGCATCGACGAACGGGAACGGTCAGGTTGGTTGATGGAAGCAGTCTCAACTGACAAGCCTAGCCTTCTCAACTCGCGGACTTCATTCAAAAAGAATGTATGCGAAACGGCGGGAAAGCGACTGAGAAGATAAGCAATCCTCTGCGGCGATGCCGCAGAGGACTTTGCCTTTAATACTCCTGCATCGGGATCGAGTCCTGTGTATTGTTCCATATTCAAAGACATTTTTTAGCCCTCAACCAACAGTTTCGAATTATCATTCTTCGTATCCATGCTATTGATTTAACTTTTGGTTCTCCCGCGAAATCACGACGGAAGCTGTCTGGTTTTCGTGATTGTCACTGCAAACATCTAACTTCTCTAAAAGTGCGCGATAAATAGAAATCACTTGATCAATCTTTCTTTGCCAATCATAATCATGAATTGCACGCTCACGTCCCGCAGCACCCATAACTCTTGGAAGTTCCGGTGAGTCGATCATCTTCCGCATCGCCGAGGCAAATCCAGCCACTAATCCCGTATAGCTGTCCGGTGCAATCAGCACACCACAGGAGGTGTCCAGGTAATCTGCAGGGCCACCCCAATCGGTAGCTATTACCGGCTTACCCATAGACATAGCCTCCAGAACTACGGCGCCTCCGCATTCATATAGACTCGGCAGAACCAATGCGACAGAATCTCGCAAACGCGCCGCACACTCCTGCTGTGGAAGCCATCCTGTGAAATGTACGCGATCCTTCAACCCTAGTTCACTAGCCAGAGTCCGCCAACTTCTAAGCATGGGGCCATCGCCAATGACTTCAAGTTCGGCAGTTGGAAGCTCCTGCAGTGCACGAATCACAACATCAACAGCCTTCCAATCTACCAAGCGTCCGAGGAATATAAAACGCGAGTTTGTACCTATCTGAATAGCACGCGTAGCTTGCCAAACTCCAACGTCAATGCCGTTCTCGACTAATTCGATAATTTCGCCGCGAAGACCCGAGGGCAGTGCTTTCCTAGTGCGATCATTGGCAACGAGTACAACACTGGCCCGCTTCTTTCCTGGAAGTAGCGTGTTGCCTACATTCACAAAACGCCTGGTTATTGCGATTGCCGAGCGGCTCATCCATTTCTCGGTGCGACGAAATGCCGGCGGGTACTCCATACCTCCGTTCAGCGGTCCGATCACCACTGGAACGCCAAGTCCAAACATGGCAGATGGAAAACGGGGAGAAACCGGAATGGGCTGGTGAACCACATCAATTCGTTCATTACGAATCAAGCGGCGCGCTATCACACGCTGATGGAATTGCGTAATCAGCTGATTGATAAGTCCCAATGTAGATTCAGATAAGCGATCAGGCAAGAAACTTCCAAGAGAAAACAGATGTTTTTGAAGCCACGTATCAGGAACAAAAACAATCCTGTCCAACTCCTGTGGAAACAAACCCTCCACTTCCATCTGCACTCGCGCATGAACAATTAGCCAGCATTCGACGCCGCGCGATCGCAACTGGCGGAAGTAATGCACAGGAAGAATGGCCTCGCCGCCAAAACGAGTCGATGCATTTTCTGCAACAATACAAATTCGCATATCAACTCACGCGGTTCGGAAGATTTTATAATACCCCATTGATTTCAACACTCGCTTGAAGACAAGTTCCCTTGCAAAGTGCGCAGGGGTCAGTTCCACAAACGGAATGACGCGACCTTGCTGGCTGCGCACGGTTCCTCCGTTTAGCATCCCTGTCTCTCGTGCTTTGTGCAACCACCACTTCGCTTCGCCACCGGCATGAAAGCATTTGAGGTTAGACCAGGGCTCCGACCTCAGAATGCTGCGTCCGCTTACGCCGAGTTTTGTCAGCACTCGCTTTGCCGAAGAACGGTGCCAGCATTTCCAATAGGCAGGGTCGAGATGACCTCCTCCGACTCGCATCGCCAAAGCAGCCCAAACAATTGCTTCCACGTGCATGATGCGCGGAAGATAATTGCCGCCTAGCCTGCCTATAAGCCAATCCAGCCAATCCAGATCCGCTGACGCGCGCCAGTGTGCAACGCCGATGTCCACATGATGCGCAAGATGTATTCCGTTGTTAATAGCTGCCTTTACTACCTCGGGCGGGAAAAGGCAGCTTGGACGTTGCCACATCAATAGCAATCCGTCCTGTGGTGTTGACTCAAACTTAAAACGGTTGGGAAAGTAAAGATCAGGATCAAGCAATATCAGCTCTTCGTCTGGATCGCTTAGCAGGAGTGGATCTGTAATCTTACGCCAGCAGGGATGACCATGACGAAATTCGCGCAAGTTGTCGTGCGCTGCAAAAACAGCCTCTTCGCGCTCAGCCAAGTCGAACTCCGAATAAACCGTCCATCGATGTACGCCGGCATCGATGGACGCCATCGTCTCGGAAAGTTTCACCTTGTCCTGTTCTGAATCGGTGATTAAACGCAAATGTAGCGATTCGAGAGAATTTGACAAAAGACTCTCCAGCGCATCTTTGGCATAACCCAATGAGCGCGGCGAAAGCACCATATAAACTTGTCGGACGTTGACCATTAGAAGGCTTTCTACTCGTTACTTTACGCAGACCACGGGTTCAGTTCTGTAAACCACCGCACCATCCGATTGTTCACAATTTGATCGCTGGAGACAAACTCGCAGTTGATCGGCCATGACTTGGATATTCGGTTCCCGGAATATCAGGTCGTGATCGCCAGGAAGTTCATACACTTCGACGCCGCCCCTTGCATAGGAAGTCCATCCTAAATCCATTGGCAACCGTGGATCAGGTTGGACAGAGGTGCGAAAGAGCGTGATCTTGCCAGACCAAATCCTCTGTCGGTAGTTCATGGCCGCTATCCAGGAAATATCGTTGGTACTCTTCATGTAGGACGGCACAGAACGAAAGCCAAATGCTACGGCTATACCATAAATCCTGCGCAACGTCCGTGTTAATAGCTTATCGCAAAGATATGCACCCATTTCCTTGACTGACAAAGACCTTACATTTCCCAGGAATCGCGCAATGCGCCGATCAATACGTGCCAATACATCGTCATCCTTCTGTGCCATCGCTATACAATTGAGCTGTCGGCTATCAAGCATTCCCAGCAGGGCAACTTGTTCACCTAACTCCTGCAATTGATGTGCA
Source organism: Occallatibacter sp. (assembly GCA_049587335.1). Taxonomy (GTDB): domain Bacteria; phylum Acidobacteriota; class Terriglobia; order Terriglobales; family Acidobacteriaceae; genus Telmatobacter. Next base: position 12,416 of record JBAVDS010000082.1, read on the forward strand.
ATCTCAAGAGCCACCATTCCTCCAAAAGAGTATCCAAGAAAGTAATATGGCCCTTTAGGTTGTATCTTTCGAATCTCGTCCAGATAAAACGCCGCTTGATCTTCTATACGAAGCAGCGCAGGTTTTCCAGCAAGCAAGGATTGCGCTTGAATGCCGTAAACCGGATGGTCCGTTCCAACAAGCATGGCAAGCTGATAAAAGCGAATAATGTTTCCCCCTGCACCGTGAATAATAAATAGAGGCTCTGACGACCCACGCGGCTGCATAGCCACGATTGAAGAACTGACATTGGCCGAAAGGCGTTTCCGCACCAGTTCCGCCATACGCTCGACCGTCGGGGCGGAAAACAAAGTCGCCAAACCAAAATCAAGAGAATAGGTTCGATTGATCCGCGAAACAATTCTCATCGCTGCGAGCGATCTCCCACCAAGATCAAAAAAGCTCTCTCGTCCCCCCAGACATTTCAGTCCCATCGCAATCTTCCAAATCTCAGCGATTTGCAGCTCTAAAGAATCAGGCGGCGCACAATCGCCTCTTAGCTTATCCGATGTCAGTGTTCCGTTATCCAGATTTCTTCTCAAAGAATCCGGCAAATTACGCGCTGGTTCGGCTGCTCCGCTGTCCGCCGCACTGGATGACGGTGGTAACAACTGCTGTTCGCCACCAGTCCACTCCGTCGTTTCACACACCGGACTTTCCAAATTCGACAGAATGGCTTCAAGAACATGGATGTATCTTTGGAGAATCTGCTGGATGGACAAGGCACTAAAGAGGCCTGGATTATACTCCAATTGTAGACGCGGTCCTTCAGCGCGTTCCACAATACTAAGCAGCAGATCAAATGTTGTTCCTGGACTGACGGAGCGCAAGGGAACAATCACCAGTGACGGAGTATGTTGAACCTGCATGAATGCCTTCTGATATATAAAGTAGACTTGGAGAGAAATCTGGTTCTCGGCGCGTGAGAAGAATTCGTCTTCGTTCAAATCCTCAAAGGGAAGGATCTGATGCATCATCGCGCCTAGCGTCCATTTACGCACATATTCCAAAACCGCTCCCAAGTTATTTTCTTTTTCCATCCTCACACGGATTACTTGCGGATTCGAAAAAGGCCCAATTAGATGCTCCATCTCCTGTCGCCGGTTAGCGCAAGGTGTGCCAATGAGAATATCTCGCTCACCGGTTAACTGATGTAGCATAACAGAATAGACCGTCAGCAGCAGCATATAGAGCGTTATCCCCTGCGCGGCGCAGAAATCCCGTGCAGCCTGTGCTAATCCCGCGGGCAAAAGAAGAGTCTCGATCGCACCATGCTGCTGGTCTCCATCCCCGGCAAAGTCGTGCCTGATCGGTAGTGGTTTAAAGTTTCCGCCTAAAGTTTCGCGCCAGTACTTCAGGTATTCTGTCAGCTCCTTCCCTTTTCTCCACTCATCCAACCAGACAGCGTAATCGCCAAACTGAATCGGCAGATCCGGCAATCCTGTGGAAACCTCACGTATCAATCCATCATAGATTGCTGCAAAGTCTCGGATCAGAACTCCATTCGACCATCCATCACAGACGCTGTGATGAATCGTGAGCAAGAGAATATGTTCGTCGGCATCCATCCGGATCGCACGAGCAAACAACAGCGGCCCCTCTTTCATGTCCATCGTAATTCTGGCTTGCCGATGTATGATCTCTTTGGCTTTCTGCTCGCGCTCTTCGGGAGGAAGATGATGCAGATCTTCGACCGGAAGAGAGATTTCAATGGAGGGATGAATCACCTGCGCAATCTTACCGTCCACAACGTCGAAGGTTGTGCGCAACGACTCATGACGCTGCACCAGATTTGCCAGAGCTGCAACCACCACATCGGGATTGAAGTTCCCCTTGCAAGTCCATGCAATCGGCATATTCAATGCATAATTGTCTGGATGAATGCTGTGCAATAGCCAGAAGCGAATTTGGCATGGCGTCGCTGGCATCACGAAAACATCCTCTTCGGATGCTGCCGCAGTATGCTTGACCTCTGGAACAGAAAAGATATTGTCGATTGTGCTTTGCATCAGGCTTTCGTTCTCCGAAATCTTTCTCTGGAAACTGCGGAAATAACCGGACCTGTGGGGGGGTGTTCCGCATTCGCAGTCTCGACCTCATCAAGAGCTTTTGTCAGATTTGCGATAGTGCGGTATTGAAAGATCTGTGCAGGTTGGATAGGCAGGCCCTCTTGGCTGGCGCGCGCGGAGATTCTGAAGATCAACAACGAGTCGGCGCCCAGTTCGAAGATGCTGTCTGTGATTCCGACTCGTTCAATCTTGAGAACATCAGCCCAGATTGCTGCCATCTTCGCCTGCTGGGGCGTTTCCGCTGGAGTAAATATCTTTGTGGACGAGTTGCCGGCGAAAGATGGACTTGGAAGAGATTTGCGATCAATTTTTCCATTCGCGGTCCTGGGAAGAGCTGGCAGGAATGTAATAACAGCCGGATGCATATACTCAGGAAGTTTCGCAGAAAGCAACTCGCGCAGTTGAGTGTCCATATCTGCGGGAGGATTGGCCAATGGTGAGTCAACCCAGGCGGCCAACCGTTTGTCGCCGGATGCAACTTCGATGGCAACAACCACTGCATCGCGTACCGCCGGATGACTGGTCAACGTACTCTCGATTTCACTCAGTTCAATCCGGAAGCCCCGCAACTTTACTTGGAAGTCAGTCCTGCCCAATAACTCGATGTGACCGTCGCGATGCCAGCGCGCTTGATCTCCCGTGCGATAGATCCGCCCAGTGCCAAATGGATTTGCAAAAAACTTCTCCGCCGTCAATTCGGGCCGGCGCCAGTATCCACGCGCCAACCCCGCACCGCCGATAAACAGCTCACCTGTCACGCCGATTGGAACCGGATGCAATCGCTCGTCAAGCACATAGAACTGCGTATTGGCGATCGGTGGTCCGATCAGTACCGGACCATTCTGACTATCGAGCCGCGTCGCCGAAGACCAGATCGTTGTCTCTGTCGGTCCGTAAACATTCCACACCTCATCGCTTAAAGCCAGCAGCGAATCGGCTAGATCACGGGGCAATGCCTCACCACCGCACAGCACTTTCAACTTCGGCTCGCTCTTCCAACCCGCCTCCAACAGAATCCTCCAGCCTGATGGAGTAGCTTGCATCACCGTCGCCTGTGACTGTTTCAGCAGCTTCAGTAGTTGAAATCCGTCGAGAACCTGTTCTTTGACAGCAATCACCAACCGCCCACCTGCCATCAATGGAAGAAATAGTTCTAGCGCTGCAATATCAAAAGATAGTGTTGTTACCGAAACTAAAGTATCCTCAGCGTTCAGCCCCGGTTCCCGCTCCATGCTGCGCAACAGATTGGTTAACGCGCCATGCTCGATTGCCACACCCTTGGGCTTACCTGTCGATCCGGATGTATAAATCACGTATGCCAGTGAATCCGCTGTGTTGGCAATCTCCAGATTCGCTCCGTTCTCCCGCCCCCACAATGATTGTTCACTGTCGAGACATACAACGCGAGCCTCTGTATGCAACCGTGAAGCGAGATGTTCCTGTGTCAACAGCATGGATGCTTCGGCATCCGATAATACTAGTTCCAAGCGGCTGACAGGATGACTTGGATCCAAAGGCAGATAAGCCGCGCCAGCTTTCAGTACAGCCAGAACAGCACCCAGCATCTGATGCGAGCGCTCCATGCATACGCCCACCAGCGATCCCTCGCGGATACCCTGGCGATTCAGATGCCGAGCTAGCCGGTTGCTATATTCGTTAAGCTGCCGATACGTCCACTCAACTCCGTCACATATCACTGCAACTCGATTCGGCGTCCGCAACGCTTGCTGCTCAATGCACCGGTAAACCGGCTCGAATTTTCCCAAGTCCACAGTCGTGCGATTCCATTCGTCTACCACCAGCTTCTGCTCGGCCTCCGACAAGATATCCACATCTTGCACTTCGCGGTTCGCATCCGCAGCTATTGCGCGCAGAATCGTCGCATACGAGGCCAGCCAACGTTCCATCGTGCTCTGATCGAATAGATCCGTGTTGTAATCGCAATTGAGAAGGATATCTTCACCGGACTCCACTGCATTGATAAAGAGATCAGTATTCACGAATTCTTTCGGATTTGCGTGCACTTCAGATTGCAATCCGTCGAAATGAAGATTCGTCCCCAGCTTTTCCAAATTAAACTGCACTTCGATAAGCGGCAATCGGCTTGCATCGCGCTGAATAGGCAGCTTGCGCAGCAATGTTCCATAGGTGAACTCCTGATGATCATATGCGTCGAGCAACTTCCGGCGTGTGGCGGCCAAATGATCGTTAACAGTGCAGCTAGTAGAAAGCTCACTCAGCATCGGCAGGAAATGCACGCAGTGTCCTACCAGACTCACTTCGTCAAAAAGAGCTTGACCTGCGGATGAGATGCCAACCACCACCTCAGATTGCCGAGTGAGCCGGTGCAGAAGTATTTGGAATGCCGAGAGTAGCGTCACATAAAGTGTGCAGCCTAGGCGTGAACTCGCCTTCTTGAGTTCCGCGTATAATTCCCCGCCCAGGGCCGTATGCAGAGTGGCGCCATTGTAACCCTTTAACGCCGGCCGCGGCCGGTCAGTCGGCAGGTCAAGAACTGGCAACCGTCCCGCAAAAAGACTCACCCAATAGCTCTCGTTCTCTCGATAGGCGCCAGCCTTCGTCTTTTCCTGTTCATTCAATGCATAACTGCTGAAAGGCATCAGCGGTGCCAAAGCAGGTTGAGTTTTTGCTATTGTTGCGCTGTAGATCATACTCATGTCTTCCAGAAGCTGATTTGCCGACCATCCATCCAGAACAATGTGATGCCCTGTCAATAACAGCGCTAACTCATCGGGTTTAGTGCGGAAGAGCGTAGCACGCACCAGTGGACCACTGGACAAATCGAAGGGTGTACGGCCCTCATCGATAACCCTTGCGTGGAGAACTGCCTCGCGCTCCTCGGCAGAAAGCGCACTTAAATCGACGAACGGTATTTGACTCGTAAAGGCGGGCGAAATCCGCATACATTCTTCATTTGGATCGATCGTAGAACGAAGAGCATCGTGCCGGGCAATCGCCGACTCAATCGCATAGCGTACCTGTTCTTCATTCGCCTCCCCGCGCAGGCAAAGCGTTAGCGATTCGTTGAAGGCGCAATTCGCCTCATCTCCTCGCGTTGCAGCCAGCCATATCTCGCGTTGCGATTCGGTCAAAGGAGCCATGTCGGGACTTTCACTGCGAGCAGCCGGATGCATTTCTAATATCTTCTCTGCACCCCGTGCTAAGTTGTCCACTGCAGATACAGTCGTTGCCGAAGCAGGAAGCATACCGCCTACACGCATCTCCCGGATCGATTCGCGAAAACACTCTACCACACGCGCATAATCTTCATCCGTATGCGCTGTAGTAAAAAAGCATGGGTAACTTTCAAGTATGTGAACTCCTTTTTCACGCATATGGTAATAAAGAAGGCTGCCGAATCGTGCATCCACAGGCATACTGAACGAGAGCCATGCTCCGCACGGATGCACGCCCACCTCCACTCCAGCTTCGTGGAAAACTTCCTCAATGGCACGCGCAGCTTTGGCAACCTTTTGGCTTAGCAAATTTTGCAACTCTGGTCCTGACTCCTTTAGGTAAAGCAAGACAGCTCTGGCTGCCGCAAGCGCGAGAGGATGACGCACAAATGTTCCAGCGAAAAACGTCATTCCAACCTCAGGAGCCGAATCATCGCCGTATTGCCATGCTCCTCCATCGAGCGTATCCAGATACTCCGCCCTTCCCGCCAAAACACCGATGGGATAGCCGCCTCCGATAACCTTTCCATACGTGGCCAGATCGGCTTGTATCCCGTAGTACTCCTGCGCTCCCCCCAACGCCACGCGGAAGCCTGTCACAACTTCATCGAAGATCAAAGCAGTTCCACATTCTGCCGTAATCTTGCGCAACTCATGCAAAAACTCACTGGGCTGCACCTCCGGATGACGGCTCTGAATTGGTTCGACCAGAACTGCGGCAATCTCATTGCCGTGAGCTCTTATGTACTCCAAAGCGGCCGCGGTTCCGTACTCCAACACCACCGCATTGTTTGCGCCACCCGCCATGATGCCGGGAGCAATCGGCTGAGCGCCGTGTGGAGTGGCACGCAAAAGCACTTCGTCAAAGGTGCCGTGATAGTCACCTGTGAAATATATAATTTGGTCGCGTGCGGTCGCGGTACGCGCCACGCGCAGCGCAGCCATCACCGCTTCGGACCCGGTATTGCAAAATGCGGTCCGTTCCATACCCGTTAGTTCGCAAATCAGTTCTGCAACCTCTCCGGCCAGAGAACTCTGTGGCCCAATCTCCACTCCGGCTTCGATCTGCTTCCGTACCGCCTCAGTCACAAACTCCGGTCCGTGCCCGAACATGATCGCGCCAAATCCATTGACGATGTCGATGTACTCGTTGCCATCGATATCCCAAATGCGCGAGCCTTTCGAGCGGTTCGTCACCAGAGGATAGACCATATCTTTCCACAATGTGCGGAAACCGGCGACTGCGCGTGGATCGGTTAGATGCTTTCGATACTTCTGTGTATATTCCTTCGACTTCTTGGTATGGTGAGTATATCGCGCGATTAGAGTTTGAATATACTCTCGTTGTGACTCCGTCAACCCATCGTTTGTTCCAGGCTGCACTGGCTTGAAGGGACCGTGCGGTTTGGTCGCACTTGCTGGCGCCTCGTCACTCGATACAATCTTCTTCGCTGCAACAGATAATGGATTCATTGACTGGACAGAACGTAGCGACAATTCGGAGAATGGCACCGCTCCACGAACTGCTGCCAATTGCTGTTCGAAAAGTAGCGACATGGCCTGCATCTGCGCCCGGATTAGTCCTTCGAGCGACGAACCAGCATCACTTGCCGACATAGCAGTAGCTGAAGCCGCACTCGTCGCAGTTGCAGATATCTGCGGCTGTAGCTTTGGTTGTGTTTGCTCTGCTGGAAAGGCATCCGCGGGCAGAATCGAATCCAAACGATCGGCAAGTGCGCGTATGCTCGAATACTCTTCGACGATCTGACGGAAAGTCACCTTGACGCCGAAGCGCTTCTGCACGGCCTGCGTTACTTGAGTCAGAAATAGAGAGTCGAATCCTAACTCCAAGAAAGACGTTTCATAATTGTCGGCTTCGGTCACTATTCCGCTCAGATCTTCAAAGAGACTAGCCACAATGGGCTGGAGTCTAAGCCGCCGATCTGCAACACTTCCTTTTACGTCAATGGGCATATCGCTCTCTCTCTGGATTTGCGTTTCATTCTCTCGCGATTCAACTGTGGCTTGTCGAGAAGCACTCCTCTTCGCAGCGTTAGCCGGCGGCTCGATCCAGTGTTTCTTGCGCTCAAACGGATAGGTGGGTAGCGACACACGCTGCCTGTGCTCATGACTCCAGAATCGCTTCCATTCCGGTTGAATACCCGCAGCCCATAACCGCCCCAACGCCTCCAGCATTGTTCCTGAAGCGATGTCATCAACAGCGCGCTCCGGCATTGACGCTACGACCGGAGTCGTTCGCTTACCACGCTGCTGAAGCGCAAGCGTTGTCAGCGATTGCCCTGGACCCACTTCAAGCAGAACAGCACCGGACTCGTCGAGCAGTAATGCAACAGCATCCGCGAAACGCACAGGTTTACGGCAATGATCTCTCCAGTAACGCGGGTCCGTTGCCTCTTCCGGTTTGATCCATTTGCCCGTCACTCCCGATACATAAGGTATCAATGGCGCACTCAGTCGTGTCTTCCGCACCTCTTCCTCAAAGGCGTCTAACATCGGATCCATCATGACAGAATGAAAGGCATGAGATGTACGCAAACGCTTGCATTCAACTGATTCCCGCTCAAGCCGATGCTCCAGTTCCTCAACGTCCTTGACTGGCCCGGAGACTACGCTCAGGAACGGACTGTTTAGTGCAGCAATAGAAAGCCTCTCGTCCAGCATCGCTGATAATTTCTCCTCGCCAAGCCGAACCGAGAGCATAGCACCGCGCTTCATCTGCTGCATCAATCGTCCACGTATCGCCACTAGTCTGAGTCCATCTTCACAACTCATCACACCAGCCAAAACTGCCGCGACAAACTCTCCAAGGCTGTGCCCCGTCATCGCCTTCGGCTCAACTCCCCACTCCATCCAAAGCTTGGCCATCGCGAGTTCTGTGACAAAGAGTGCAGGTTGCGCCAGTCGCGTCTCTGTTAACTCTTGAGCGCTTCTCTCTGCGTCTGCATCCTTCGGGTAGAGCAGTGTGCACAGGTCGAGGTTCAGCATAGGTCTCAGTATCTCGGCGCATTCGTCGATTTGTTGCCGATAAACCGGCTCCGACTCATAGAGCGCGCGGCCCATGCCCGGAAACTGTGCGCCCTGCCCAGTAAAGAGATAGACAGTGTGCGGCCGCATGAGTACGCTGGAACTTCTGTGAATCAGACGGCTCCCTAGCTGTGCAATCGCGCGTTCCGCCTCCTCCACACTTCTACAAACCACTGAAGCACGATGATGAAAAGCGCGCCGGCCATTTTGTAGCGTGAAACTAACGTCGGCTAGATTCAGTTCAGGATGCTTCTTCAGATATTGACCGAGATTACCGAGTGTCGCATCAAGAGCAGCATCAGTGCGCGCAGAAATGCAGAGCAATTGGCCAGAGCGGAGAGACGCTTCCGATCGAATTTCTGGCCCCTCTTCCAGAACTACGTGTGCGTTAACACCTCCCACGCCAAAGGCGCTTACGCCAGCCATGCGTGGCCCCTTTGTCTTCCATGACAGAGCTTCACTGCTCACATAAAAAGGCGTCTTTGCAAAATCGATGCGTGGATTCGGTTGACGAAAGTTAGCCATCGGCGGAATCGTTCGATGCTGCATAGCAAGGACTGTCTTGATAAGTCCGCTTACTCCAGCAGCTGCGTCAAGATGGCCAATGTTGGCTTTCGTGCTGCCTAAGGCGCAATAACCGTTTCGCTGCGTACTCCTGCGGAATGCGCGCGTCAGCGCCGCTACCTCTACCGGATCGCCGAGCGGTGTAGCTGTGCCATGCGCTTCTAAATAGGTAATCGACTCCGCACTGATTCCAGCCATCGCTTGGGCAGATGCAATCACCGCTGCTTGACCATCCACTCCTGGTGCCATGTAGCTGACCTTTGCAGCGCCGTCATTGTTGACCGCAAAACCGCGGATCACGGCTTCGATTCGATCCCCTCCATCAAGAGCATCTTCAAGCCGTTTCAGCAGCACAACCCCCACACCGTGTCCGAAAACAGTCCCTGACGCGTCGGCATCAAAAGGACGGCAGCAACCATCACGAGACCCCATGCTGCCTTCCTGAAATACATGGCCACGATGTTGCGGAAAGGTAACTGAGACGCCTCCAGCTAGGGCCATGTCGCACTGATAGGTCAGGAGGCTCTGGCAAGCTTGGCTGATGGCAACCAGAGATGTCGCGCACGCTCCTTGAACCGTCATGCAAGGTCCGCGCAGATTCAACTTGTATGCTGCACGTGTGCAAAGAAAGTCTTTGTCATTACCCAGCGTCGCTTGCAATTCGCCAACCTGATAATTGCCGGTAAGTTCGTCAATGACTTCCCTGTTTGCGCAAATGTTCGCCAACAGATAGGTATTCAGGCTGCATCCACCAAACACACCGATCTGTCCGGGAAACTGCGATGCATCGTATCCACCATCTTCCAGCGCATTCCAGCAGGTTTCCAAGAAGAGCCGATGCTGCGGATCTAGATAATCCGCTTCGCGTGGTGAGATGCCAAAGAAATCCGCATCAAACAAATCTGCGCCATCCAAAACGCCGTGAGCCGCTACGTAATCTTGACCAAACTCTAGTGACGCTCGATCCTGTGCTTCCAGTTCAGCGCGCGAAAAACGTGTGATCGTATCCTTACCCGATACAATGTTCGTCCAGAATGCATCCAGATCCCGCGCGCCGGGGAACCTGCCAGACATACCAATAATCGCAATGCCTTCAAGGTTATTTTCATTCTCGTGGCCACTCATAGGATCGCCTTTCTTGCAGCTCTTGCACGTGCAAACGCATTCCGCTGCTTGTGAGCCAGATCCTGCGCCAAGGTAGGCCACAATCCGGAATCAACAGCAATACCTCCCAACCTCTCAGAAAGTGCGCGTACAGTAGTGCAGGCAAAAAGCTCTGTAATAGGAATCTTCTTGTTTAACAGCGCTTGCAATCTTGCATGAACAACAATCAGCAGCAATGAACTTCCTCCAATATCGAAAAAATTATCGTCTGCCTCTACGTGTTGCGCTCCCAACACTTCCCGCCATACTCCCGCTACCATCTCTTCCATCTCTGTGCCGTTCGATTCCATGCTGTTCTTTGCTGAGCCAGCAACAGGAGCCGGCAATGCCGCGAAATCCACCTTGCCGTGAGAAGTCAGCGGAAAACACCTGATCGAAAGATACACAGAGGGCACCATCCATGTCGGCAGCTTAGCTCTAAGATACTTGCTGAGTTCAAGCGTTTCTAATGGCTCTCGATCGCGAGTCACATAATAGGCCACCAGCCGCTTATTCCCTGCTTCATCTGTATGCGCTACCACGCGCGCCTCCCGAATCCGCTCATGCCCCGCAAGGGCGGCTTCGATTTCGCCAAGTTCGATGCGAAAACCGTGAATCTTCACCTGTGTGTCGCTGCGTCCAAGATACTCAACTTCTCCATCCGGCAAAAGACGCGCTAGATCGCCGGATTTGTACAGCCGGGCACCAGGAATTCCCGTAAACGAATCGGCAATAAAGCGCTCTGCATTCAACTCTGGGCGATTCAAGTATCCACGCGCAACGCCTGCACCGCCTACATATATCTCTCCTATTTCTCCGGACGCAATGGGCTGTCCCTCGCTGCCGAGCAAATAAATCTGCATATCCGAAATCGGCACGCCAATCAAACTTTGAGATTCTTTTCTGGCATCGGCTGCGGTTACCTCCCGATACGTCACGTGAACCGTGGTCTCAGTAATTCCGTACATATTGATCAAGCGCGGATAACTCTCAGGATGCGTTTCAAACCACGGCAGCAGCGCCTTGAAATTCAACGCCTCGCCGCCGAAGATTACCGTTCGCAAAGCTAGTTTAGGCGACCGTCGAAGCTGGTCAACCGTCATAAGTTGATAGAATGCAGACGGTGTTTGGTTCAATACAGTAACCTGCTCTCTCAAGAGCAAATCATGAAAGTCCTCTGGCGAACGTGAGACGGTGAAAGGAACAATCACCAGCCTACCGCCATGCAGCAGACAGCCCCATATCTCCCAGACAGAAAAGTCAAAGGCCAACGAATGAAAGAGTGTCCACACATCCTGCTCATTAAAGTGAAACCATTCTTCTGTTGCTTGTAGCAGGCGTGCGACGTTGCCATGCGTCACCATCACACCCTTGGGATTACCTGTCGATCCAGACGTATAGATCACATACGCCAGATTTCCTGCTGTCAATCCGGGTTCACTCCAGTCGCCCCCCGAATGACAATCTGCCATCTCTTCACGATCCAGGCAAATCGCAATCGCACTATGCTCAGGCAGTTTTTCGAGCAGATGCGCCTCTGTTAGCAGAACAGACGGCTTGGCATCGTCCAAAATGAATGTCACGCGCTCTCCCGGATAAGCAGGATCAATCGGTAGATAAGCTCCACCGGCCTTGATAACAGCTAACAACGCAACAATCGCCGGCATAGAACGCTCCATGAATACGCCGACGAGTGATTCCGGTCCCACGCCAATGCCACGCAGCCGACTCGCTAACAAAGTTACTTGCGCTTGCAGCTCACGGTAAGATAACTGCTCATCACCAAAGCTCAGTGCAGTCCGCTCTGAGTGCATTGTCGCTACTTCATCGAAAATTTGTCCTAAAGGCCGCAATCGTGACGCGATTCCGCCTTCGGCCGATCGCTCCTTCGCCACAACATTATCCGATAAGTTCTGCGCTGAAACAGTCGTAGTCATCTTAGTTTGTCCGTAGTTGGAAGTCATTTCATAGTGTCACTTATTTTGAATGAAGCGATAAAGTATGCTACTTTTTCATCCAGCAATTACAATTCGCAATAACAAGCCCGTCCCAAGAAGTACGATAAATACTCCCGTTGCCGCCAAATCCTGCTTCCAGGTTGAAACCCCTTCACGACTAGCTCCAACAACCGTCACGATATACAGTGGAAAGTCTCCCGCCGCAACAGCGACCACGGCACCGAGCATTCCGTAATAATTAAAGGCCAGAGGAATAGCAGTAACCACCGCAATGCAGTACGATGCGTTGCCTATCGCGCCATAGTGCGACTTGCCAAGAGTAAACAACGCTGGCATCGTCGTGGCGTACATCAACGTATGCCACAAGCCAAGTGCCAGAATTGGCACCATCCATGACGCAGCGTGATAGCGAGCATCGTACATTATCGTGACCAGCAAACCGCCTAAATGCACCATCAGACATAGCAAGACCGCGCCCGCCCAGAGAGTATAACGGCGGTAGCGCAAAAACACGTTTCGGAATTCCGCTACTGGCAAATAAGACATCTTGGCGATAAATGGATATCCGACTCTTTGGGCAAATGCGTTAATAATCGAACGTGGAATCTCCGAAACGGAAAAAGCTATGCCATACACGCCAAGCAGGCTGAAACTTATCAGTTTTCCGAGAATCAACCGATCTGCCTGCGATGCGAAGAAGTAAAAAGCCGTGGCCAACAGGATCCATTTGCCAAAGTGAACCAAGCTATGAAGACTCTCCCGATCCCAAGAAAAGGAGTTGCGAATGCCAGGAATCAACCGCCTATAGTAACTTAGTGAGAGCCGGTAGACCATACTCATTATCGCGCCGACTACCAAAGCCCATACCGATCGATACATCAATGCGCAACCCACTGTAACCGCAAGTGAAACAATCTGCGTAGTAATGTCCAGGACAAACAGTCTGCGTAAACCCATGTGCCGTGACATCGAAAGCAGGTTAGTGCTATTGAAGGAGCTGATGAAAACACTTGTGCCCAGCGCAGGTAATAAAGCCAAAAGGCGGGGCTCGTGGTAAATCAGCGATATAGGAAAGGCAAAGATTAGCGATACTAAAAAGATGCCTGCGCCACGAAGCACTTGCAATGTCCAAGCAGTATTCAATAACGTAGGCTCGTCTCCGCGAGGATTCTGAATTACGCTCGGACCAAGACCAATATCTGATAGCAGGCTGATTCCAACAATCAACGTCGACACCAGTGTCATCAAACCGAACGCTTCCGGCATCAACAAACGTGTAAGAACCATGCTGTTAACAACGCGTAGCGCCATGGAACATCCATAGTCAGTCACGGTCCAGAATGTCGCCCGCATCGCCGTCGATTCCAGGGCGGCGTGAGCAAAGCAATCATCGTGAGCGCCGTCATTAATATCCCGCTCCTCTTCGCTGAGTTCCGGCGTCAATACTGTCGAGTCGTAGGTCAAATGGCCCTCTGCATACTGATATGATTTGCAAGTGAATTAATTATCGATTGCGCTCTTGATTCCGTAAAAATACTCCACCCGGTAGCGAACAAGTTCTTCCTCAATCTTGCTATCAAAATCGATGCCTCGGCTCCGAATCAAATCTCCCCAGGGAAGCGAATCCGTCTTAGCCCTTAGCCGGGTCACAATGTCCTCCACCCTTCCGATCGGTTTCGCCGGAACTCCACCGACAATGTCTCCACTAGCTACGTCGCGACTAACTACTGCGCCAGCAGCAACGATCGCGTTCGGCCCGATCGTCACACCAGGTAGCACAATCGCTCCATACCCGATGAATACATCATCGCGAATATCAATCTTTCCCACAGAATCGAGTCTTGTGTCATAGACACGATTCAACATCGCCACAGCTCCGTCATGACCAATCAGAGTGCAGGTCGAGAAGTGCACATTATTGCCTAGTTTTACGTATGCGGGATCAGTAAATGTCGTGCTAGAAAGAATGCTGCAATTCTCACCCATCTCATACAAGCCGCCGTATAGTTTCATATAAAGTGCAAATTCGCGTCCATCAGGCTTGCATATACGCAAATAGAGTCCCTTCCACCATCCTGTCCTAAAGGCGATACGACGCACGATTGCTCTGATCATTTTTCGCATTGTTCATGCTCCGTACTATATCGATCAATGCAGCGAATATTCACTATAATCCAAAGCGAGAGCGCAGTACGCGGCGTGTCGCGTGCATCCCTTCGTACAACTTGCCAAATGTCAGATTTTTTACTTTATCCATAACTGCTGACCTGCCTGGTTTATTAGGATGCAAGCCCATCTTACGCATATAGTAGTTAGTTCTGTTCGCCCCAATCTCATCATTTCTCACCCTCTTAAAGTTAATGCTCACCGATATTGAAATGTTGTTCAGATTCTTTACCCAATGCGGAAACGTGGCCGGATTGAAGACACCTTCTCCCGGAGATACTTCAAATCGCCACTGGCCTTCTGATAGTTCTTCGTGCCATCTCGGCGCCAATAGATGCCCTGTCCAATATCGTTCCATCTCCTCGGCCGTCAGAATATACGGGTCGCACGCATCATAAAGATATATCTGCTTGCGGCCCTGCACCTGCGCCAGAAAATTGGCCTCGCCGTCCAGATGGTATGGCGTGATGCGATTCGGCGAGGTAATAAATATCGTCAGAATCGGATCATGATACTCTCGACGCAAATCCGTTGCTGTCATCTCTGAAAGCTCAGTAATTAGCAACTCTAACGCGTCATGGTACTCTGGGTCTTCATGAATGCGCTTCAGAATAATCCAGTTCTTACCTTCTCCAATATGTTCCAACGCCTCTACCAGGGTCATACCGGATGGCTTGCTGCCGAAATATCCGTCCACCACTGGCTCGCCGCTTTCAAAGTGGCTTTTGTGTTCACGCTTCTGCATACAACGATTCGCCAGCCTCAGCAGTGCAGGCATCTGAAAGATCTCCATCGAATCAAGGTTGTGGCTAAACTGAAATGGCTGCTTATCAAATTTCGCGGAAACTTCATTGGAGGTCTCGTAATCATGCGGGAAGACCACCGTCTTGGTATCCGAATGAATCGTTGTAACCATGTACATTCTCCATCCTCACCATCACAGATCATCAATTAGAATGAGCGATGCTGAAGTATAATCCGACTACCAATTCGCCTCTGTTGAACGTATATCTGATAATTCACTGGAATCATTTATCTAATATGCAAGATAATCCACCTAATTGATAAACTATCTTGCAGAACTAGTGTACGCTTGCGACTCGCGGCAGGCTTCGCCCATGTCACTCCCGTCCGTCAGTGCAATAGATAATCTTGCATATCAATATGGATGCAGATCGCATGGAAACGTTGCAAACAATTGTCATTTATGTCTCTCCATACCTTCAAATGAACTACTTCATGTTTACTCGTGATTGCCCTGATGACTCATTTTTCTCTTTTCAGTAGAATCAAGCGATATTGATGGTCGATAAATGCACTCCGCATAATCGCCACTCTACGCATTCTCTGGCAGCGTTTCAATAACCAGCGAAAGAGCTTCTTCCCACTCAGGCAATCTCACGCCAAAGGCATCTTCCAAACGCTGGCAGCAAAGACGCGAATTTGCTGGCCTCTTCGCAGGACGAGGAAACTCACTCGTCGCAATCGGAACTAGGTTCGGAACTTTGAATCCCATGCATTTTGCAGACTTAGTCAATAAACTCTTAGCAAATCCATGCCACGAGGTCTCCCCTGCACTAGTCATGTTGTAAATGCCACTACGTCCATCAAGCCCAGTACCGCTCGGCGTGAGCACTTGCGCCAAAACGTTTGCGGTCGCCTGTGCAATACACTCACTCGATGTGGGAGCACCAATTTGGTCATTGACGACTTGCAGTTCACCGACTTCTTTAGCCAGACGCAGCATTGTTAATAGAAAATTATTCCCTCGAGCGCCATAAACCCAGCTCGTACGAAATATCAGATAATCACCATTCAAAGATTGAATCGCGCAATCACCCGCCAATTTGCTTTTGCCATAAACGTTCATTGGGTTCGGTTCATCGCATTCAGAATATGCGCCTTGCTTCAATCCATCAAAGACGTAGTCGGTCGAATAATGTACCAACAAGCTCCCTAGCCGCTTGGCTTCTTCCGCTAATATGCCTGGCGCCTCACCATTAATCTTGCCGGCCAACTCAACATCGCTCTCCGCCTTATCGACCGCCGTGTAAGCGGCCGCATTCACAATGACATTCGGTTCGATGTTCCGCACAATGCCGCGAATCGATTCTGGATATAAAAAATCCACATCTGGATACTCGACGGATATTACATGACCGAGGCAAGCCAGTCTGTGCCGCAACTCCCATCCCAATTGCCCCATCCGGCCAAAGATTAGAATCCTATTTGTCGCCATCATCGTCCCTTAAATATGATTTGGATTCAAAAGCTTCCGCTTCATGAAACAACTTACCTGCTGCATCCTTGCTTGAAAGAATCGGCTCGACTTCCAACGGCCATTCGATATTCAACTCTGGATCGTTCCAAAGAATTGTCCGCTCATAATCCGGCGCATAGTAATCAGTGGCCTTGTATAGAACATCCGCATATTCCGACATTACGACAAAACCGTGCGCAAGTCCGGCAGGCAACCAAAATGAGCGCTTGTTTTCGTTCGATAACTCCACTCCAATCCACTTCCCAAATGTGAGAGAATCGCGACGAAGGTCTACGGCTACATCGAATATGCAGCCGCTCACAACTCGAACCAGTTTCCCTTGAGGCTGTTGAATCTGATAATGCAAGCCGCGAACCACACCGGACTGCGAACGAGAGTGATTGTCTTGTACAAAGTGCGCGTTTATTCCGATCAAGCTCATCGCCTTCTCGTTATAGCACTCCAGAAAATAGCCTCTCTCGTCACCGAAGACTTTCGGTTCAATGATCAAAACACCAGGTATCTGCGTCGTTTGAACTTTCATCTAGAACCCCGGAGTATTCAGTATCTCACGCAAGTACTCTCCATAGCCGCTTTTGATACTTACGGCCAACGCTTCAAGTTGCCTCGCATCGATAAAACCAGACCTGTATGCAATCTCTTCTGGGCAGGCAACCTTCAACCCCTGGCGCTTTTCTATAGTCTGAACAAAGGAACTGGCTTCCAACAGAGAATCATGAGTGCCTGTATCCAGCCACGCAATGCCACGGCTCAACATCTCAACGACCATATCTCCACTTTGCAGATACCTGCGATTGACATCAGTAATCTCCAACTCGCCGCGCGCCGAAGGTTGTAGTCCGGCGGCAATATCCAGTACTCGATTGTCATAAAAATATAGACCGGTTACAGCGTATCGAGACTTTGGGTTTGTTGGCTTTTCCTCCAAACCAATTGCTTGGCCGGCTGCATCCAATTCCACCACGCCGTAACGCTCTGGATCCTTCACCGGGTAAGCAAATATAGTAGCACCCGATCTCCTGCATGCAGCCGACCTCAATAAACTCACCAATTGATGACCAAAGAATATATTGTCTCCTAACACCAATGCGCAGTCGTCCTTGCCTATAAACTCACGGCCTAAAATAAAAGCTTGCGCTAAGCCTTCAGGTCGAGGTTGCACTACATACTCAAAACGCACTCCCCATTGCGAACCGTTTCCCAGAAGTTGCTCAAAGCGCGGAGTATCCTGCGGGGTTGAAATCACTAGCACTTCACGAATACCCGCCAGCATCAAGACACTGAGAGGATAATAAATCATCGGCTTGTCGTAGATTGGAAGAAGCTGCTTCGACATTGAGTTTGTAATCGGATACAAACGCGTTCCAGAACCTCCTGCCAGAATGATTCCTTTGCGCGAACTCATAATTGTGCATCACCTTCCATGCCAGAAAAAGCATACTGCCTATTCATCCAGCTTCGATATGAGCCGCTCGTCACATTTTCGACCCAATCCGAGTTATCAAGATACCATTGGATAGTCTTGCGCAATCCACCAGCAAAACTCTCCTTTGGTCTCCATTCCAAGTCACGACTGATCTTGGTAATATCCATTGCATAGCGGCGATCATGCCCCAGACGATCCTTTACAAAACATATCTGCTCGGCATACGGCTTGGCTGCCGGCTTGATCTCGTCCAATGCGCAACATATTTGCCGAACCACTTCGATGTTTGACATCTCTTGCATCCCACCAATGTTATATGTCTCGCCGCATATGCCCCTATCCAATACTGACTGAATACCGTCACAATGGTCGTCCACATAAAGCCAGTCGCGTACATTTCCCCCGTCGCCATACACCGGAAGTGGCAACCCCTTTAGGGCGTTAAGTATCATTAGCGGAATCAGTTTTTCAGGGAATTGACGGGGCCCATAGTTATTCGAACAGTTCGTTGTAAGTACTGGTATGCCATACGTGTGATGATAAGCGCGTACTAAGTGATCCGAGGCTGCTTTAGACGCAGAGTATGGACTATTCGGTGTATACGGCGTACTTTCGCTAAACGCTGGATCATTTGGACCTAAAGAGCCAAATACTTCATCCGTAGACACGTGCAAAAAGCGAAATGCTTTCTTCTTGCCTACAGACAACTTCCCCCAATAATCCCTAACCGCCTCCAGCAACTGAAAGGTTCCCTCAATATTGGTTCTGATAAACTCAGCAGGGCCTACAATCGAGCGGTCCACGTGGCTTTCCGCCGCAAAATGCACAACGGCCCACGGCTTCTCTTCTTCAAGAATTCGCCGAACATGGGCGCCATTCACAATGTCACCATGAACAAAACGATAGCGACTATCCTGAGTCACCGTAGCCAAATTCTCAAGATTGCCAGCATAAGTCAATTTGTCAAATACAGTCACGCCTGTTTTTTGTGTTGCCAACCAACGCAATACAAAATTCGAGCCTATAAAGCCCGCACCTCCTGTCACGATGATCGACGAACTGTCGTACATTGCATCACGCCTTTAAAATAGAGATCCACAATTGCCTTCGCAGCCAACACCATTTCTGCAATCGAAGAGGCAATATAGTCAGTGTACATCAAGCACTCAGTCGCTGTGCAAATTGAGGTCAAATGATAATCATAAATCGAAATTATGCCTCATGACCCTGTTCCGGCAAACACCACCCCAATCGTACGCAAAATGATCTTAATGTCCAGCCATACGCTCCAGTTTTCCACATAAGCGACATCCAAGGAAATATAGCTGTCGAAGGATGGGTCCTGACGAGCCTGCACTTGCCACAGCCCTGTAATTCCTGGAGTTACATCGAGACGTCGTAAATGGCTGAGCTTATACTCGCGCACTTCACTGGCAATGGGTGGACGAGGCCCGACAACGCTCATGTCGCCATGCAGCACATTAATGAACTGAGGCAGCTCGTCCAGCGAATACTTGCGCAAAAAGCGTCCTAGCTTTGTAATCCGGGGATCGTTGGCAATCTTGAATAGCACACCATCCCGCTCGTTCATATGCATCACATCTGCACGACGCTTTTCCGCATCTCGAACCATCGTGCGAAACTTAATGCAACGGAAGACACGTCCCTTTTTGCCAATACGTTCCGAATAGTAGAAGACGGGACCATGTGAATCCAGCTTAATGGCAACAGCGATAGCAAGCAAGAAGGGAGAAATTGCAATCAAGAGCAAGCTGGAAATTGCTATATCCACAAAGCGCTTCAGCACCAGCGCAATCTCAGGTACGTGACCACGATGCAGTGGAATGGTCGGAAATTGCCCTATGTATTCGATAGGACTGTTCCAGGCAAGGCCATCATACATATCGGGAACCACACGCAAATCTACGCCGTAGACTCGAGCCTGCTCCAAAACGCTCTTAACGACTCCACGTTGTTCGCAAGGTGCAGTAAAGAACACTTCATCCACAAAATGCTTTCGGGTATGCTGAAAGAGCGTGTCTAGTGTACCCACCACGTCGTTCGAAGCCACAGAAAAGCGGGGGCAGGCAGCTGGAAATTCGATGAATCCCTTGAACTTGTAGCCAAGATGATGAATGCTTTCCATATGATTGCGCAATGCGTTTGCTTCTGGACCGGTACCGACGATAAACACATTCCGTGTGCCGATACCTCGATCGAAATCCCTGTAGATAAGCATTCGATAGACAAATCGGCGCAAGCTAAGCCCAATCGTGACAAAACCAATTGTCATCAAGACAATAAAACGAGAAATACTTCCGGCATTAACCAGAAAGAGTGCGCCCGTCAGTAGAAGGCCCGAAGTGAAGCAGGCCTGCACACTCAGCCTTTGCTCGTGAAGGAAGCTGCTTAAGCGCATAGGTGTATATAGATTCATTTTCTTGCTCATGATTATGAGCGAAACCGTAAACCCACACAACGCCGCTAGCATTATCCCAATGGATTGGTCATGCATGAACGCACCATTCCAAAAGTTTCTCGCTCCCGTCATCGAATTTTGATGCTGTTCATATATCGCAACCAGCATAGCGGAAAGCAGTGTTGTAACTCCATCAATGAACATCCATAGCGCCACCATGCCTCTTGAATTGCGTGAAGGGCTTGACGTTGGGCTTTTCTCCCAATCAGGGGAAGAAGGCCGGAATGCTGGAGCTCTTTGCACAAATTCCGAAGTAGCCATATCGGTTCCATTGACCTCACATACTTAGTAAATCGGTTAAACTATGTTTCGGAAGCACTTCACCTACACACTTCAGTACTCTCCAAAAGCGCATAATGACGTTCTCGCAGTCGAAAGCCCTGAACATTGCAGTGGTGTTCTCTTGAATAGACATAAGTTGATTTATTTTCACTTCTTTTGCAAACTAAATGTATTTAGGATCCTAGAATCGAAACTGGAAGGAAGTATGATTTTGAATAGACACACGCTCTGGCTTCAGTGCCGCCCAGAAGCAGAAAAACCTCAACTGCGCCTGTTTTGTTTGCCTCACGCAGGAGGCGGTGCCTCGGCCTTCAATTCCTGGAATACCTCACTGCCTACCTCCGTACAGGTTTGCTCGATTCTGCTCCCCGGCAGAGAATCTCGTCTTTCCGAACCGCTTTACAACCACATCAATCCACTATTGGACGATATGACTTTGGCATTGTCGCCTTGGCTCGATATCCCATTTGCCATCTTCGGTCACAGCATGGGTGCTTTGTTGGCCTTCGAATGGGCGCGCAGACTGCAAAGGAATGTGCTTGCCCAACCTATCGGCCTTTATCTTTCCGGACGGCGCGCTCCAAATGTTAACGACACCAATGCATCTCTTCAAACTCTCACCGACCGCGAATTCATGGTCGAACTTGCTCGCCGCTACGATGGATTCCCACAAGAGTTTTTTCATAACGCGGAGTTAATGGAGGTTTATCTGCCTATTTTGCGCGCTGACATTGCAGTGGTGGAAAGTTATCACTTCCAGAACGGTGAACCCCTGAACTGCCCAATCTCGGTGTTTGCAGGAATCAGGGATACCACAATAAATTGGCATCAGTTGCTTGCTTGGAAGACTCAAACTCGGGGTCGCTTCGCATTGCGCTTCTTCCCAGGAGGGCATTTCTATCCTCAACCGCCAATGTTAAAGTCCATCTCCGCTTCTCTCGCAGAATTTTGCTCGTGATTCCTTCGCAGAATCTGCTACGAACTACTGTTCTACCTCGTCAACCTGGCAATCCGTCGATTTTGTTCACGCGCTTCCGGCGGGATCATTGGGCGCCCCTTCACTGTTTGCTTCGCTATTTGCATCACTGTAAAAGCCGCGCTTTTCAATTGGTCCGATACAGGATGGGAGCCAGGAGGACGCGGAACGATGCCCGCGCGGCGAAGATAATAATTCGCTCTATAAAGGTTCGCCCAGTGCCTGTCGTGAAATTGAAAGTTAACATTTAACGTGACAGATATATCGTTCTTGTTCCGCAGCCAGTGTGGAGAATTGACGGGAATATGCACTCCGGTTCCAGGGCGCATAGGATAGACAATTGCCCTCGATTCATACTCCGGTTTATATTGCGCTGCTCGGTTGTCGGCTGTCCAGTAGACTTCCAACTCCTTATCTGGAACAATGTCCTTATCGGCGCGGTCGAAGATGTGAATCTCCTTGTCGCCCTGGATCTGTAAAATCCAGGATACTTCGCGGTCAAGGTGATACTCCGTTACGCGATTCGGCGAAGTGATAAAGAGAATTGCCTCGAACCACTTGATTTTACGCAAAAGTTCCTGCCCTGACAGTTCCAAAATGTCACGTATGCAGCTTTCCAATACATCCCGATAGCCTTCTTCACGCTCCACGTGCTTCAAAATAATCCATGCTTGTGCATTCTCTATTTGGCGAATCAGATCTATGACTGCAGTTCGCGGCTTATCCGGCCGTAGCGGCTTTTCATCAGGCTCAATTCGACCTTCATTGAAATAGACATCTCCGCCCGATAAATGAGGAGCACTGCGAAGGGCTACCTTCTCCGCTAAATCCATAAGGCAGGAAAGCTCAAAGAGTCGGTTTCCAGCGAGACTATGAGTAAACTCGTATGGCAGCCGGTTCATGTTCTGCTGAAATATCTCAGATTCACAATGAATAATATGCTCTGATGTCGCGGGCATTGCCCCTCCCTGCCGACTGCATCGGATAATATGTGCAGAGGTTTTCTCGCGGTTTAGTTCTGAATTTTCATTGGCCGCCGGAGCCGGAGAGCGGTAAGACGCCACTCTGGTTTGTACGCCAAGTGTTTAGCGAAACCTCGTTATAAGCACGATAATCATTGCGAAGAAGTACTGTGTCTTCGCTGCGAAGCGATTTGTCAAAAAAGGCTGTCACGTAGCTTCTCACAATCTTCTGAATTCTAACGGCTGAAATTGTTCCGCGATGCGAGAGCATTGGTAGAGGCGAAACCAACGGCTGGTCCGTGAAGTCCTCATGAGAAGCTCCCTTCACTGTTAGAAGATACCCGCCAAAGCTGTTCAGCGAAGTCTTCACGTCAGAGATGTCTCTTGCGTCGAGTGCTGCCTCAACATTCCCGTCTGAATCTGGAATCACATCAGCCTCTCCAGTACTCGCCACCATATATAGCAATGGCTGCTGAGGACCCCGCATACGGATTGCATCGAAGAACCAGCCATCCATGTTTATTGATGCGCGGACTCTATGGTCTTCGGCGCACACCGCTGTCGCCGCAGCACCACCAAACGAATGACCGATCGCCCCAACATTTCCTGTGTTCATGCGTCCGAACCACGGGGAGCCTGCGGTAGTATTCATAGTCTCCATGCTATCGATTACAAAGCGCTCGTCTGCTACCCACTTTTTCAACTCTTTGTTCCAGATAGCCCTGACGCGCTGCGGAGTGCTACTCTCAGGATCGTCAATTTCGATTGATGCATTTCCATGTTCGACCCGTCCATCTGGAAATGCCACGAGCCGCGCGTTGTAGGTGTGATCGATGCTAACCACAATATATCCTTGACTTGCCAGTTCCTCAGTTAAAAAGGTATCGTTGGTGCGTCGCCCGCGCCAGGCTGGGTTGAAAAGAATCACGGGAAACGGAGCCCCTTGGATTGCAACCGGGGCATTCAGCCGCGAATTCGTCAATATATCGCTCTGGTAGGAACTGAGCAAATCGGTCTCTCGCGGTTCGCGATAGCGGGCAAATGGATTCTGCGATGCCAGAGCTGGGTACCATATCTGAACCATCAATTCGCGCGCCGAACCAGCGTAAGGCGCAGCATCCTCAATGCGCGAGGTGTCTTTGAAGTATAGGATCGATGTGCCAACAGGATAGGGTCCAGTGGGTGTGGGTAGGTGAAACATCGGCAGAAGGATCGAGAACAGAACGCTTGCGGATACTAACAGCAATGCAACTCCAGAAGTAGCTTTCTTGAATCGAAACTCCTTTCTTGCAGACTTCCACACAACATAGCCGAGAATAATAACGGCTGCGTATGCCGGAATCATCTGCCAGCGCGCGCCCTCCAGAATCCCATGCAATATCGCGGCCGCCAATACTCCTGCAGAAAGCCATCGCTCGCCACGTGGCATCCAACCCATCAGCAGACACACAGCGGTACAGGCAGTCAATGCAACGAGAAGCAATTCAAACAAACGCATAGGCTACTCGCGGACTCATCT
Organism: Occallatibacter sp.; assembly: GCA_049587335.1. GTDB lineage: Bacteria > Acidobacteriota > Terriglobia > Terriglobales > Acidobacteriaceae > Telmatobacter. Next base: position 36,522 of record JBAVDS010000082.1, read on the forward strand.
CCGCTGAATTTCTCCGTAACCGCGATCACTGCCATTTCTGAAGTCGCGGCATTCCGGCTCAGGCGCTCACTTTGTCCTGCCTTGAGGGTGCCTTTGCGGCCGCGGCACGACGCTGCTTAAATGTTTGTTCGTACGTCCGAAGCTCCTTCCTCAGCGCGCGATCCGCACGATCCATGCCGATCTTGTTCAGCACAGCCGCCACGCCAGCGACATCCAGCCGCTCAAGTAGACGCGCCGCCCGATCCAACTCCTGCTTGGTCGTCATGCTCGACCTCAACACTAGCACTGTTGCGTCCGAAACGCGCGCCAGATATTCGGTGTGCGCTGAAACCGGCAGAGGATTCGCGTCAATCAGAATTACGTCATATTGCTCCACAGCGTGATGCAGCGTCCTCATCACCGCATTCGGCGCGGGAGATTCCGCTTCCATCCGGTGTCCCTTGTGATCATGAACAGATGTTAGCGGCGCCAGCGCAACGGGTTGTAACTCGGACTTGCTCCTCCTTTGCAATAGTTGCAACTCCGACCTCCAGGAAACCTCTCCGGGAGGGGCATCTAAACCGTCAATCTCCGAGGCCATAATCATTCGAGTTCGCAGATCCAAACTGCGCAGCTTTTCGCTCACCTCCCTCACCACAGTACTCGTTCCGCATCCATGCGATGGTGAAGTGAAGAGAAATACGCGCGCTCCAGAATTTCGCACAGCATGATCAATGCCCGCCGCCAGCCGGAAATGATATTCGCTGGTAACTTCGCGGCGAAACTCGCGATTGTCGAGGAGAATACCAAGTGGGTGAAAGCCGACCACTCCCTCAACATCCCGCGCGGTATAAATCTTCCCATCTAAAAGATCGATCACCACCGGAACGCCTGCGGCACACACAAGACTCATCAGTATCAGAGCAAGCAGAAATAACCTCCGTCTGCTCTTTTCCGGCCCCAGCGGAGTCAACGCCCTCGACGATACATGGATCGAACCAGGCGAGCTGCTCTCCAGCTCGAGGTCGCGGATTCGGTCGTTGATTGCATCGTAGGCCTTCTGTAGACTGTCGATCTCCGGTCCCAACTCCGTCGCTCGCTGAAACTTCGGTGCCGCCGTAGCGGCCGTATGTGTCTTCTCTCCGAGTTCCTTTGTCAGTTGGATTTCGATCATGCGCGTCCGCGCTACCTCCTGGCGCAGCTTGTCCTGAAGCTCTTCTCCGGCTTTGCCTCTCAGGTCATTCAACATCCTGTCAATTGAAGTCAGCTCTGCCTGATCCTTCTGGTAAATCGGATGGTCCGGACGCAATCCATTCATCTCTTCCATCAACGCAGTCCGGCGGTTGTTCAGCGCGACTCTAGTACCGGATGCTCCAGCGTCGGATGCAATCGCTTCATCAGCCGATGAAGTCCTCACTGTCGCATCCCCCGTACCATTATTCTTCAGTGCCGCCGCCAATTGCGCTTCGGCCGCAACACGCTGCATCCGCGCGGTAGCCAATTCATCACGGAGCTTCTGCAATGACTCGTCATAGGGATTCGACGTTCCCTCCGCCGAAGTGATCGTTGCCACTCCCAGTTGTTGCATCAGCTGCGCCTGCTCAGCGAGGCTGTCGTCCATCTGCTTTTGCAGCTTCTCTTTTTCCTGTTGAAGCGTATTCAAGCGTTCGTCGAGCCCAAAAAACTCCTCGCTCTTTGTTCGTTCAACATAGGTGTCGGTCACCGTATTCACAACCTCGGCAAGCCCATCCGGCGAGGGTCCCGTCAAACCCACCGACATCTCATAAGTCGATCCAATCCTCTTCACGTCAAGCGCTTGCTGCAGCACCTGAATCTCATAGGGAAGCGCCGGGCCGCTCCGGTGCCGCACTGAGTATGGCAGCTTCGCAATCGCATCCGCAATAATGTCATGCCGCGTCACCGTCTGAAGCTGATCTTGAACATATGAATCGTATGGAAGTTCCAGCTCGCTATCGCTGGACAGCATCTTGGGAAATTTTGGCGAGAGATACACTACACTATGCGATTCGTAACTCTGCTTGTCTTTCTTCCAGAGTACAAATAGACCGCAGCCGAATAACACCACAAATACACACCCTGTAACAAACCAGTGACGGCGCAGGCTGTCTACCACACTGATGTTGGGCCGCGTTGCTTCAGTTGAACCTTCGGCCCGGCGTAGCGGAAACGACGGTAGGCTCTTGGCGCTTCCGTGAGATGGATTTTCCGGCGTTGAATTCTGCATGACGACCTTTCCGAATCAGTGAACGGCCAGCGCCGCAAAGCTTCCCATAGACAAAAATGGAGCCAGTTGCTGCATCACAAAGCCTACTTTTGAGATTCCACTCTTGGGCACGTAGACAATATCGCCTGGATAGAGCGACACTTCCATGCCTCCATTCGGCTTAAGAAGATCTTTGAAGCGAACATACTGAGTCTTGTCGCCCTTGGACCGGTGAACAACCTGCACTTCCGGATTGCTTCCTGCAGCATCACTCACACCGCCTGCCTCACCTAAAATGGAAGCTACAGTCGAGTTATGCTTCAACGCAATCTCTCCTGGATGCTGAACCTGGCCCATCACCGTCACGGTTCTTGTCGACAAGGCGGGCACAAAAATCACGTCGTTGCGGCGCAAACGAAGATCCGCCAAGGGGCTGCCGGTCGCCAGTAACTCCTGTAAGTCAACCCAATATACCTGGTCTCCACGGTAGATCACGCATTGCTCAGGAACATTGCCATCCGGACTGGTCTCTACTCCGCCCCTCGATAGAACCTCCAGCAGTGTTGGCGTCTGCTCGAAGTTCACCACACCAGGACTCTTCACATTCCCAAGAAGAATCACATGATTCGATCCGTATTTCTCCACCTGCACCGTCGCCGTCAGATTCGTGTAGTAAGCCGACATCGCCTCGGCAATCTTCTTTCCCGCTGCCTCACGGGTCAGTTCGGCTACCTTGATCGGACCCGCCAAGGGCAGGGTGATCCGGCCATCAGGACCAATCACATCCTTGCCCGTCAGTTCTGGTCGGCCAGGATATTGGATGGAGATTTCGTCTCCGGCTCCAAGCGTATACTCTTCATCCGCTGACGGCTCGAATCTGCGCAGAGTCTCGATCGGACTCAGTTTCAACTTAGGGTCGGGAGGATTCGCCTCTCCTGAATCTCCTGATGGTTGCTGCGGCTGCGTCAGATCATTCGCTGCCAGCTGACTCTCCGGCGACCTCGACCAAGCGCTCTGTGCTGCGGACAAGCAAATTGCAAGCACGCCTAATAGAATGCGTGTTGAGCGTCGATTCCTTCGATCCACGGATTACTCCTTCTTCGCTGCAGGGTTCGATGCGCGGAAATGCACTTATCCATCTATCACAGTGTCGCGCCTTGTCCGCACCCAAGCGGATTCGGATCGTGACGTGCGCCATATCTCCGGGAATGTCCAAACTTTCCAAAGAATATAGACCGGCGCGCTCGCCAAAACTCGCATCGATCCCCAGAATCCGGAGCCACAAGAAGCCGCAGCCGTTATATGAAACATGAGAACCAAAAACGCTCCGAGCACATATAACCTAAGCCAGGCGACCGGAAGGCAAGCGGCAATCAAAAGTAGAAGCACCCCCGTAGCAATCGGTGCCGACAATAGATCAAGCAATGGCTCAATCATCCTCAACCGTCCGTGCAGTACATCACCCATCAGCTGCGGAGCTAAGCGTCTCATTATGCGCATTCGCCCACCCTCCCAGCGAGCGCGCTGCGTACGTGCGCCGCTGTCGGAGAGTGGCATCTCGCCGCGCACAGTAGCCTCATCGACGAACTCAACGCGAATGCCCGCTCTCACCAATGTCAGGTGATACTCAAGATCTTCGACAACAGAATAGGCACCATATGGAATTTGACTCAGCACTCCACGGCAAAGAGCAAAGCCGTTACCTAAAATGCCCGCTGAAAGACCAAGACGATGGCGTCCGCGAGGACGAATTACATTGAACGCTTGGAAAGCAAGCGTCATCAGCTTTGTCCGCCGGCTCCCTGCTGAATTGTTCACTTCGTAGCGGCATTGCAGCGCCTGTGCACCAGCCAGGAATCTCCTCCGCACAGCATCAAGTAGACCTATGTCGACAATGGAGTCTGCGTCCACAACCAGCACCGCCTGTGCTGGCCCGTTCAACGCGACAGAGAATCCGGCATTCAGCGCGCAGCCTTTGCCTTGCTGCGCGGAATCGTTTAGTTCCAGCACTGTTGCGCCAGCATCCTTCGCAACCGCCGCAGTTGCATCGCTGCAATTGTGTGCGATCACCAGCACTTCCGAATTGGAGCCCGACGAGTTCATGATGCTGCGAACGCAGCGCCCAACCAGTGCTTCTTCATTGTGTGCTGGCACTAATACCATGAGCGAGAACGGTTCTGAATCTGCCTTCAAATGGTGCGTCCGCATCTTCGGCACAAGCGCTGCCACAGTTAGCGCCAGAAGCTCGGCAACCAACGGAAGAGTCATCAACGCCAGAGCAATCCCGAAGATTTGAAACGCGTTGGAAAGATGCATATTCCTTGACTCCAATTCACTCGACTAACGATGAACAGCCGCTCGCGTGCTTACCTTATCTCTGTCACCGCACTTGAACTTCCATGACTTCCAATGATTTGCCGCTTGATTTCATACGGCATCTGCAGATGCGAGCTTCTGAATCATTGTTTCCATCTCCATTCCATTCGATGCTTGAGCAGGAGTTGCCAAAGAAGTCAACCTGCGGCCTAGCATTTGCTGAACCTGGCGGTAAACGCCCGGCACTTCTTGAAGATGAATCGGAATCAACTGGCCGCCGATTCGGCAGAAGGCCCAATCAGCTCCCGTTTGCGCAACCGGTATCAAATCCGGCTGAATTCGCCGCAATGCCTCTGAGACTTTGGGGGCCATGCGGAAGAAAAGTCTTAACCGGGAAGCTCCGAGAACCTGAGTCAGAATCCGGTCGAGACCCGCCAGCCAGAGTTCACGCTTCCAACTGCGAGCGATATTCATGACATAGATCAGCGATGCCAGCGCATCCGCTCCGATATATGCTGTATTACTCATGTCCAGCACCACGTGTGAGCCGGCCAATACCGCGCTGCGAACATCGGATTCAAACTTCGGCAACAACGCACCTGTGAAATAGCCATCAATCCGCAGCACTGTGGCACTGCCCGTCTTCTCTTGCGAGATCTGCGCCTCTTGACGACGCTTTCCCTGCATGGCCATCGCCATCAGTTGCACAGGCAGATACCGCAAAAGTCCCGCCGCATTGCCGAAATACCGCTTTGCCAGACGCGTTGGATTCTCAACCATGCGGTGAAACCATTCCATTCCGCAACGCTGCATCCATGCTGGAGCGCGATTGGTTCTGCCACTCAGAAAATCGAGTGATCCTCCAATGCCGATACAAACAGGAACTCCCAGCCTGTGCCGATGCATCGCCAGCCATTTTTCCTGCTTGGGATTGCCGAAAGCCACCAGGAGTATGTCGGGCTTGGCCGCCTTGATCTTGTCCAGGATCTCCTCGTGATCCATCTCCTCCAATGGCCGATACTCCGGGCAATAGCGTCCGGTGATCTGCACACCCGGATAATTCTTCTCCATCCATGCCGCAGCGCCAGCCGAACTCTCCTCTTCAGCTCCCAACAGAAAAATGCGATAGCCGCGGCGTGCCGATAACTTCGCAAGCTGAGGCACCAGATCGGCCCCCGCCACACGCTCTTTCAAGCCCGCCCCCAGCAGTCGCGACGCCCACACCAGCGGCATTCCATCCGCCAGCACCAGATCGCACTGGCTCAGCGTCTCGTACAACTCTTCATCATGGATGGACTTCATCAGAAAATCCACATTGGCCGTCGCTATCTGATGAAAACCTCCCTCGGCAATCTTCGCTTCCACTGCTTGCAAAACTTCATCCATCGTCAGGTTGTCAACTGCCACCCCTAATATGGCAACACGTAGATCTCTAGATTTTGCCATGATGATCGCTCCTCAATTTCTCGGTCAGTTGCGGTTCATCCCACTCGTTTAATGCTCTTTGATCGGTGGTTAAATCCGTAGCTGGGGAAGGGAACGAGGCTTTCACGCTCTCGTAATCGATTGATACTCAAGGAAAACAGTCGAAGAACTTCTTTCTCAGGAAATATCCGTCTCGCTCATCGACCACAAGATTTCAGGAAGTACGAACCTGCCTAATCATGCAAAGGCACTTGATGTATCCGCTCAATACGATCCGGCCACTATCGCATCGAATCGCATCAGTTAGTGCGGGCGGAGACACCTGCCGTCGCGTATTCATGGACTGCTTGTACATCGTTCAGCCCGACTTCGGCCGAGATCGCTTGCGAGAATATCGAGATCGTGACCACCAGCCGCAAGCCGTTCTTGATTCGCGCCAGCCGTCCCTCAACACCTGCCAACGGCCCCCGCATCACCGTTACCTGAGTACCAGGCGTCAGCGCATCGCACCGGTCGCACGCCATTCCACTGCCCAGCGTCCGCCGAATCGCCTCGATCTCAACTTCGGGAATCTCGCTCGGAGCATGATTTCCACCCAAAAGACGAACGATACCGCTCGTCTCCAGCACCCGGACCCGGTTTCGCAAACTGGGCTCATGGTGCACAAACAGGTAGCCGCTGAACGCCGGAACATTCACGACCTTCCGGCGATCCTTCCATTGGTGGACCTCTTGCAACAAAGGAAGATACGTCGTGAGGCCTTTCGTCATCAGAGCTGCGGCTACTCGCTGTTCGCAGCGGTAAGAGGTTTGCACCGCGTACCAGCCAGAATGAACACTCTCCGAGAAAAGCATCTTCCCCGTCTGCATATCCGCGCTAAAGCAGGCTTCGCCCATGTCACTCCCATTCTGAGTTCTGACGATTAAAATTGTCGTTGGGATTGCCGAAGGATTATGCAAGAGCGAGTCGCTCATTGCGCCAATGCAACAGAAAAGACGTACAAGTCTATCAATCCCCGGTCAAAAGTTCCTTGCTAAACTCCGTGTTCTTCCCCTGCATATCCTTGCCGGCTTCAAACACGGTTTGTTCAAATAGCCACTCCACATCGCAACCCAGCAACCTGGCAATCTCCTGGCGCGTCCGCTGGCGGGGTTGACGAACACCGTTCACAATGCGGCTCAGGTACGCCTGATCCATGCCCAGCATCTTGGCAAGCCGGTTCTGGCGCATTCCGGTGGTATACATTCGCAATTTGAGATTCGGGTAAATACTTCGCTCCTTTCCGGCATGAGCACACTCTATAGTGCCGATTACTGGTCTATCGCTTCAAACAATCGTGACTGCTGTCACATTCACGATTTCTTAACAAGAATTATACTTTCAGATAAGAGTACGCTATCGACTCTGGCAACTTTATGCAACTCTTTTCTGGTAATGGGATTCGTGTATCAAAGTAATTTTTTCGCCGGTTACTGCGGCCATTTTGCTATCTATTCTATAGAATCTAAAACTGTTCCTCTTCGGCTTATCTGATTCCGAAAGCGCTCAGCAATGATCAGAATTCATCTCACACTCAAACTAGCGCGGCCCATATTTAGATGAAATTGGCAAATAATTGTCTTTCATCGTGCGTCGCAAGAAAAGATTTTTACTGACTCGCGGCCACCTCGCTCAATCGATTTACCCCCCGTATCCGTCACTCGCCTCTTCCCAACCAACTCTTCGTAGCACAACCGTCCAATCTCCCACTGGCGCCGCAATGGCAGCTGCAAAACCTTCGCCCACAACAAGATCGTCAACACGCCAGTAGATTCCGGAGGCTTCTTCCAACCGGACCCTGACACCAATCCGATTCAACCTCTCGCACGAAACATCCACTCCCTTCAAGCCATTTGCAATCCCGCATCCGGCAGCCTTCAAAACCGCCTCTTTCCGCGTCCAGAGTCGAAAGAAAAAACGGGCCTGCTCATCTTCTGTCTGCGCTGCAGCAACCATCGCCGCCTCGTTCGTTGTAAAATTCGCGGCGGCTAGCTCAAGCATCTCAACATCACGCCCAATCGTCTCCACATCGATCCCCACTTCGCTGGCGATCGAGAATGCAATCAGTCCAAGCCCCTCGGAATGCGTCACATTGAATCTCACCGCGGCCGGATCGGCAACTTCCGGCTTGCCGTATCGATTCGCCGTCAATGCTATCTCCCGGGGACTCTTCTCCAGATACCGGGCCAATCCCAGCCGCAACATCGCACGACATTTCCTGAAACGAGTCGCGTCTTTCGCATAGCGATAACCTTCAGCGCGCTTGCGCTCTTCCTTCGACAATATATTGTCGAGTTTTACTCCAGGATTCAACGGCTGATCCAGCTCGATCACCCATACTTCAATGGTCGCTGCGGAAGCCGGTCTTTCATGTGAAGTGCCCATGCTCATGGACTTCCTATTTTCCGCGTTCGCCTCTGCAAACTGCAACTGCTATCATCATTGCGGGCTTCGTTGATCTTTGTCAGCCATGCTGCGCTTTCTTCGCACTGACTTCCCTGCTCTGCTGCCAGCCTCATCGCTGAAGCCCGTTTCTGAAACTTGAACTTATCCCTATTCTGGGAAGGAGGCGTTTCCAGACCGGTATGCATTTGTCTCCAATTGCCGCCCTCCTTGCTTGGATACCTGCCGGAATCTATCTCTTCCGCCGCTTTCCGGTCCGTGTTGCGATCCTCGCTAATTTCTTCGGTGGGTGGGCACTGCTGCCGGGTGCAAATTACACGCCTTCCACTTCACCCTTTCCATATTGGATTCTCGGCGTCGCTCTCCCGGCAAATTATTTCCTCACCAAGGCCTCGGTCACTGGAATTGCCGCGATTGCCGGAGTCTCTCTCTTTCATTTCGCTGAACTGAAGCGTTTCCGGCCGCATCTTTGCGACCTCCCGATGGCTCTCTGGTGCATCGTACCTCTACTCTCGGCGCTCGCGCACCCGGATACCTTCCGCGGTGCCTTTTTCGGCGCTGCTTATCTCACCCTCGCATGGGGCGTGCCCTGGACCATCGGCCGCATCTTCTTCTCCACGTTTGACTCCCTGCTGCTAGCCGCAAAGGCATCTGTGATCTCTGGACTCTGTTACATACCCATCTGTCTCGTCGAAATATATTGTGGACCCCGGATCTATGCCTTCCTATATGGCTATCAGCCTTACCGCTGGGTAGGAGCGCAGCGCTATCTCGGCTTTCGCCCCATCGGCTTTTTAGAAGATGGAAACCAGCTAGGCATCTGGATGGCGGTGGCCACGCTGATTGCTGTTTCACTCTCCGTGCGCGGACTCGCACCGCGTATTCTTGGCTTGCCTGTGAAATGGGCCGCTTCCTTGCTGGCTGTTGTGACTCTGCTCTGCCAGTCGGTTGGAAGCATCCTGCTGCTGCTCTTCCTGCTTCCGATGGCGTTGTTGAAGCGTCGCTTCGTAATGCGATCTCTCGTGACACTCCTTATCATGGCGATCATGCTCTTCGCGCTTTTTCAAATCTCCAACCGCATCTCGCTGCGCGCATTCGTCAAGGAGAATCACGCTGCGCATTCCTTTGCTGCCGCCCTTACCGAGATCGGCCGCCATTCCCTTGCATGGCGCATCGCCCGCGAAGAAAGCGATATGGCCCTTGCGATGCGCTCTCCATGGCTCGGTTCGGGAAAGTGGAACTGGTGGCAGGATGGCGATTCCCGGCCCTGGAGCCTTTGGCTGCTGGTGCTGGGAATGTATGGGCTGGTCGGCTTGCTCGCCTTTGGATCGATCTTGTTCCTTCCGATCCTGCGTTCCGTCTGGTCGCCGGCAGACGAACGCCAACCGCATGAAGCCAGCCTCCGTCAGTTGTTGGCCGCGGCAATTCTCGTCGTCGCCTTCGACAATCTGCTCAATGGAGCCATGATTTTGCCCTATCTTGTGGTGATGGGAGGCCTGACAGAAAAGCTGGCAAGCCGCGAATCCGCACCAATTTCGGGAGCTATTCAAAGGCCGCTTTGAGGCTTGGGGGACGCTGCCGGCCAGTTTGCGCTCGAACCCTGCGGAATCATCTCCAATACGCCGCTAGTCAGAAGATGGCATTCTTCGCACCGCTCATTCCCACGATTGAACTCCTTGTGCAATTCTGACCACTTCTCCGCCAAGTCACCAAAAGTTAGCTTTGTTTCCCCCTATTTCCAGTTTGAATCCTTATACTGGAGGTGCATCCTCGCTGTGAGGACGCCGCGCGATTTTGCGCTCGTGGAGTGCAAGGCAGTCTTTACGGCGAACCGTATTTGCTACGATGTTTGCGGCATACAGGAAAATTTGATACGCTCAGGCCATCTTCAAGCTGAGCGAAAGGAGAGTTTCTATCATGGCAGAAGAGAGCAAAGTGAACGGTCTGGCGTGGTTTGTAGCTGGACTGGGTGTTGGCGCATTGGTGGGCATCCTTTACGCACCCAAGAGCGGCCGCGAAACCCGCGAAGACCTGGTGAATGGCGCACGCGAGGGAACCGAGTATCTGCGCGCCCGTACCCGGCAGGCCGCCGAGCAGGTCAGCAACATCGTGGAAAAGGGGAAAGAGCAGGTCAACGAATACGTGGATCGGGGACGAGCGCAGTGGGAAGAGTTTGTGGAGCGAGGCAAGAATCTCGTCTCGGAGCAAACCGGCCGGGTAAATGCCGCCGTCGATACCAGTCGTCCGGCCTTCAAGCCGCCTGTGGCTCCCGCCGAACCGGCCGAGTAGTAAGCCAGTCTTTCACTCCGCGGCTTTACCTCCTGGCCGGATCGCGCTCCATCCAGTAAGGACTTCCATCATCCCCGCGAGGCCGCGCTTGAGTGGCAGAAAATCCCTCAAGCGCTGGCTCCAGGCTCAATGCTTTGCACGTTTGGGATTTGCAATTTGTTCGGAATCCCAGCAACAGTTTGACCGTTCGAGGCAAATTCAATGCCAATACCAATGCCAAAACTGAGCCACGAAACCATCCTGATGACCTTCATCGCTGTCACGGCGTTGGCCATGCTGCTCCAGACTATCTTGCTACTGGTCATCTCTCTCGCTGTGCGCAAAGCCGCCCGGGCCATGCGGGAAGAGGCCGAGAGTCTCCGCGCCGCGATCATGCCCGTCGTCTACGATGCGAGAGACTTCATTGCCAGTTCGCAGACTGTCGTTGCAAACGCGCAGGATTTTATTGCCGGAGCGCAGGGTGTCTTTCACCGTGTCGCGCCCAAAATTGAGGCCTCCGTCAAAGATTTGACCGAGATCACCTCTTCACTACGCAAGCAGACTGCGGATATTCAATCCTCGGCCCAGGAGATTATGGAGCGCGTGCGCAAGCAAAGCGACCGAGTGGATAGTATGTTCTCCAGCCTCCTGAATACGGTGGATCGCGCCGGAGAGTACGTCACCGAGACCGTCAGCAAGCCGATGCGGCAGATTTCCGGAGTGTTGGGAACAGTGAAATCCATCATCGAATCGCTCAGCGGGCCTTTGTTGCGCCGCTAGGTCGATGCGCCCTAGGGCCTGCCGGAGTGGAGCGGTTCTATACGATCCATCCACCGCCGACCACAACGTCTTCGTCGTAAAAGACCGCCGACTGCCCCGGCGTCACGGCGCGCTGTGCTTCGTCGAAGGTAGCCGTCACTTCCCCGCTTCCTGCAGGCGCCAGCGTGGCCCACGCCGGCTCGTGGCGATGGCGAATCTTGATCTGCACGCGCATTGGCTCAGTCAATCCAGGAATGGAAATCCAGTTCAAACCGCGCGCGCGCAAAGTATTTGTCGCCAATTCCTCGTCAGCGCCAATCGTCACGCAATGGCTTGCCGGATCGATCTTCAGCACATAGAGCGGCGTCGGTGAACTGACGCCCAGCCCTTTGCGCTGGCCCACAGTGAAGTTGTAAATGCCCTCGTGCCGGCCCACTACTGCGCCATCCGAGCCAATCAGATCCCCGGCCGTCTCCGGCAGTTGCTCGCCATTTTCTTCCAGATATGCCGTCAAAAACTGCTTGTAGTCCCCGCCGGGAATAAAGCATATCTCCTGCGAGTCGGGCTTTTCGGCCAGAGCCAACCCGTGCCGCGCCGCCGCCGCGCGGACCTCCGGCTTGGTCATCCGGCCCAGCGGAAAAAGCGTATGCGCCAGTTGCTCCTGCGTGAGCCCAAAGAGAAAGTAGGTCTGATCCTTGGCCCGGTCTGCGGGCCGCTTCAGGATCCAGCGGCCGCGCGCAGGGTCGTACTCGTTCACCGCGTAGTGCCCGGTGGCGATGCTTTCGGCGCCAATGCTCTGTGCGGTCTTCAAAAGCTGGTCGAACTTCAGATGGTTATTGCAGAGCGAACAGGGAATCGGTGTCCGCCCAGCCAGATACTCGGTCACAAAGGGACGAACCACGGCCTCTTCAAAGCGCTCCTGCTGATTGACGACATAGTAGGGAATGCCCAGGTGTTCGGCAACGCGGCGCGCATCATACACATCGTCCAGCGAACAGCAGCGGCCCGCCTTCGGTGCATCGGGAATCCCACGCCTTCCCGCCAGCCGTGTCTGATCCCACAACTGAAGCGTAAGGCCGATCACTTCGCCGCCGCTTTCGGCAAGCATCGCCGCCACCGTCGAGGAGTCTACCCCTCCGGACATAGCTACGGCAATTGTGGTGCGCTCATTCATGGAAAAGAGTGCGGAACAAATCTCTGCGCCGCTGATACCAGTCTATTGCAAACTGCGGCGGCAATGCCCAATTTGTCTTTCTTTCACTTTTCTACAGTAATCCGGATTCGGCTCCTCTGATCCGCTCTTCAAGCCAGATCGGTTCATTCTGCCGTTTCAATTCCTGCCCCAATGCAATACTCTATGGGCATGAGCGGCTTCAAACTGAATACAGCGGAAACTCCGGAAGAAATCTTCGATCTGGTGGTCATCGGCGCTGGCCCCACCGGCCTCGCCTGTGCCATCGAGGCGCAGAAACAGGGTCTGCACGTCGCGGTGGTGGACAAGGGTTGCGTCTGCAACTCGCTCTTTCACTATCCCGCTCATATGACCTTCTTCACCACGCCGGAGCTGCTGGAGATAGGTGACATCCCCTTTCCCAGCCCCAATGCCAAGCCCAACCGCAACGAGGCGCTCCAGTATTACCGGCATGTGGCGGCTCACTACAAACTCGACATCCGCCAGTATCATCGTGTCGAGCGAGTCACCGGAGTGATCGGCAATTTTGTGGTTCGCACCATGGATCGCTTTGGCCGCGGTGGCAAACTTCACGCCCGAAAGCTGGCCGTCGCCACCGGCTATTACGACCTGCCCAATTATCTGCACGTTCCCGGTGAAAGCCTGAGCAAGGTGCATCATTATTACTTCGATCCCCATCCTTACTTCGGAATGGACGTGCTGGTTATCGGCGGAAAAAACTCCGCGGCCATTGCCGCTCTGGAGCTGTGGCGCAGCGGGGCACGTGTTACGCTGGTGCATCGTGGACCGGAGATCCAGCAGCACGTCAAGTACTGGATCAAGCCCGACATCGAAAATCGCATCAAAGGCCATGAGATCAAAGCGTACTTCCGCTCCGAGGTCGTTGAAATCAACCCGGACACCGTCGTCATCGAGACGCCTCAGGGCCGCGAAATCATTAAGAACGATTTCGTCTTCGCCATGACCGGCTACCATCCCGACTTTGAGTTCCTTGAGGCGATGGGCGTGCGCTTTGAGGGCGAGGACCGGCTGCCGGTCTGCAACCCGGAGACGTTGGAAAGCAATGTCCCCGGCATCTATCTGGCCGGAGTCATCGTAGCCGGCTCTCGCACCAATGAAATCTTCATCGAGAACGGCCGCTTTCATGGGCGGCTGATCGCAGCAGCGCTTGCCGCCAAGTAATCTGTAACTCCAGTTCGACAGGGAAAAGTTCGACAGAGTATGATTCCCTGGATGCGCGCAGCTCGTTGGTACAACTCGCGATTGCTCGTGGTTCTGCTGTTACTGCTGGTATGGCCCGTCGGAATTTATGGGTTATGGAAGAGCTATCGGTTTTCGTGGTTCGCCAAGCTCGTGCTTACCATTGCTCCGGTATTTCTTCTATTGGCTTTCGCGCACGGTGTTCCGTTTTCCATTCCAGGCCTCAAGACAGTCCCGGTCCGGGATACACAGCCAACGGTTCACACGCTGGGAGAGTCAGGTAATCAGCCGCTATCCGGTGAGTTGTCGGACGCGCGAATGGCTCAACGGCAATTCGTCATCGGCTTTGATGTGGACGCTTCCAAAAAAATCAGCGAAGAGGACGCCGGCGGACACTATCGGCTCTGCCGCTACAGAGCAAATTATGGCTTTGACGATAGTGCGCCTTCCTCAGTCTCGGTTTCCGGTGGAGCAGAAAGCGATTCCAGAACAGAATTATCCCGCGCCATCTTCACGCATTCAGCGCAGAGTTCGTTGTTCTCATGGCGTGGCGTTGCGGCTGTTGTTTATGTTGTTTTCTTGATCCTGAGCTGTATCGTCATTCCCGTTGCGATTCTTGAGATCGCGAAGTCCCACTCCAAGGGAATGTTTTCACGTGATTTGGCGATTTGGGCATTCCTCATTCTCCCCATAGTAAGTCTGACGATTCTATTTGGATATATTTCCGGCAGGAAGATCACCATCGATAACGCGACTGAAAAGAGTTTGCTGGTTCGTATCGATGGAAAGGAAGTGGCGTTCCTGCCGCCGCTGACTTTCGTGCAGGAAAGGGTAGTGGGAAGTACGCTGGATGTCGAGGTTATTGAAAACGGCCACCTGCTCGAATCTGGAAAGCTCAGGCTGGATGCGGGCATCAATCGGGCCGCTGAACCGGCTATACTGGGCCGCGGAAAGTATATTTACAACATCGGGGCAGCCAACACATATTCCGTTGGAATAGTGAATTATTCGAGATAAACTTTGCCAGCAGCTTTCGCCAACGTCCTGGGAATCGCTCCCCGAATAACTGCTCACTTCTGCAGCAGACTTCGCAAGAAGTTTATAGGGCCGTTCTTTGCAGGATGCGCCATGCAGTGCAACCGCGATTGCGCCGGAGCGGCATAAGAGCGTGTCACGTGCAGCCGGTCCATCACCACGTAGCGGGTGCGCAACCCGTCAACCTGCGCCGGCAGTTGCGCTGGCAGGCGATTCCGGTCCACATAAATCACCAGTGCCGCCTCGCGCGGGTTATCCAGACTCTGGCCGGCGCCCACGCCGAAAAAGGCTGGATTCTGGCGCATCAGGCTGGCTGCCACTTGATTCTTGATCTTCACAGCCTGCGCCAGCGCGGCGGATGAGAGCGGTGGAACTCCCTGCTCGAATGGACTCTGTGGTGTTGTTCCAAAGGTCACAGCGTGGGCAGTGGTAGGAATCGCAATGGTGCGAACGCCATCCACCGTCGCTGGCACGTTGACGGTCCTGCTCTCGTCCGTAAAAAGAATCACTGCGGCCTCGCCGGGCCGGTCGATGCTCTTGCCGATGGCCACGCCCAGAATTCCCGCCAGCGGATTCACGAGCATTCGCGCCTGCCCCAGAGCCTGTTGAGCGCGCGCCGCCTCCGCATCGTTGAGCACGCGGCTCTGCGCTGAAGCCAGGGTATTATCGCCGTAACTCAGGCAACTGACCGCGTGGTCGGAGGCGCCGACAAAGGTGTAACTCCCGCCTAACTGCGCACCCAATTCATTCAATACATCCGGCGCCGGATTGGCCACGCCCTGACTGACTCCAGAGAGATCCGTCCCGCCGGCAAAGTACACTCCCACTGGCTCGGCATTCGCGGCATCGACAACCAGCGCGCCGGAGTCGCCCGCGTCGCTGAACTGATTGCCGCTCAGGCCCAGTTGATGCGTGAAGGTCTTGGTCAGGTAAGGCCGTGTCTCTGCACAATCAAGAAAGTAATCGACGGTTACATCCAGATCGACGGCCGAAACGCCGCCGCAGGTCAATCCCGTTGTCCGCCCGCTCTTGGCCACCTTCATATCGAGCCACGCGTTTTCACCTTTGCCGCCAGTCGAGCTGATGCCTGGTGGCGCGGCTGCCAGCGTGCCATCCGACTGCCTGCCGCCCAACTCCAGAATGCTGCCGGATGCGTCCATGATGCTCGATGTGACCTGGGCGATGGCAGCATCCGCGTTGGTCTGCTTTGAACTGAGCGGCAGCCATCCGCTCAGCGAGGCCACCGGCTGAAGCCCCGCTCCATTGCCTAGCGGCGTGCAGTTGTTGTCGATCAGCCCCGGCTGGACAATCGTGTCACCTAAACTGGCGTGATCGCTCTTGGCCAGCACATGGTTATTGCTCACTAGATACTGGCGCTTGTTTGCGTCTTCCACCAGCGCGCCTAGCGTGCCGCTGCAGCAATCCACAATCTGGTTGCCGCGCGTGTCGTAATCCGTATTGTTGCCGCCAGAACTACCCAGCGCAACTGTCGCCGGCAATGGTCCCTGATGCGAGGCTGGATTGCTGGTTACTCCCGCTGTATTCACCAACACAACGGCGGAGGCCCTCGATGCTGAGCCTCCAGATGTAGCCAGAACATAGGTGGCGCCAGTCGATTGCACTGAATTGGGCGCATAGTAGGTGACCGTGCAGGAGGTGAAGGTCTTCTTGTCGCGTTGGCAACTGGTCGCGCCCAACCAGCCCTGAGTTCCCGCTTGTCCGCCCGATGCTCCGGTTGCCGAGTTAGTCAACTCGAAGTGAATGCCGGTCGAACCGCCCGCCTCGGCTAGAACGCCGGTAATCGTAACGCTCCCATTCGCGCCCAGCGCCACATTCTCCGGCGTCAGCGGCTGCAGAAAACCTGGTGTCACGGTCAGCACGGAACTGGCCCGAAGGCTGGGATTCGCCGCCTGCACCGCCGTCACCACCACTTCGACGCGGTCGGCGCTCAGATAGCTCGGTGGAATGTATTGGCCGCTGGCGTTTATGCTTCCGTGACCACTCACAGCGTCGCCGCCGGAAACCGACCAGATCACCTCAGCCGGAGCCCTATTCGCGAGCATGGCCGTAAACTGTTGAACGGAAGTTCCTTGTGCGCTGATAGCGTTGCAGCCAGTGCAGTTGGTGTCAATCGCTGCCGTGCCGGGCGTGATGGAAAAGACCGCATTCGAGGAATTCGCAGTGACAAAATCGCTGCCGCAGCCAGCCACAAGAAGCAGCGCCGGAGCCAAAAGCAGCGAAATCTTCCTCAAACACAGCCGCATCAGAAAAATCCCAACTACTATTCTATCGCCTGCGCAAATCATTTGACGGTTTCGCGGAGGTTTCCATTGCTTTTGTCTCTAATTTTCATCGGAATCTTATAGAAATTAAGTTGGTTATTGGAGCATTCCCGAAATTGGCAGGAGTTCGAAAATTGGTGCCCGGAGGGGGACTTGCCCCCCCACGACCTTGCGGCCTGCGGATTATAAGTTTGTGACAAACACTGTAAACCTATGAAAAATAAGGAAAACTTACCGTAATCTAGCGACCGAGTAACTCCTTCAATAACAAAGATTTAGCGCAATCGAGCGTAATCAAGCCGAACTGACGGGTGTACCGCACTTGTAACTCCTATATTGCAATGCTCATTTCATAATGCGCTTATAGCCGCCAATAGAGTTGCCTGGCGATTGCCTACAACAGTGTAAGGCTAAGGCACAATCGAATTCTTGAAGATGCTCAGTGCCCACCCGAGTGCGAATCGACCTTGCCGCGGAACTTGTTGTAGACGAAGACGACGTAGCCGATGGCCAAAATCATGCCGAAGCTCCACCAGACCAGGCCCACGGCGAGCGTGTGCGGGCCGGATATGGCGCGGCTGAGGGTGATGTCGTTGGCGACGCCGGTGGTGGCGGGCAGCAGCGTTGGATAGAGTCCCCAGCAGGCTCCGGCCAGCATGAAGAAGAGATAGAGGCAGGAAGCGAGGAAGGCCTTGACGGGCTTGGCGCTTCGATTAAGAAGCCAGATGCCGGCCATCGACGCGATGACTCCCACGGGAACGACGAAGGTGAATGGGTAATTGAAGTAGTTGTTCAGGCTCGCCGGGTGCACAATGATGGTGGCGATAAGACTAACAACTGTAAGGGCCGCCAGCGCAAGCCAGAGTGGAGTGACGATGCGGCGGGCACGCTGTTCCAGTTCGCCCGAGGTCTTGATGGTGAGCCAGAGAGCGCCGTGGAGCGTGAGCGCCACGAGAGCGACGAGACCGCCGATCACCGTGTACCAATCAAGAATTCCGGGATGCGGGCCGGGCTGCCAGTTAGTCCACAGCGGCAGAAAGAAGTATCCGTCGGCTTGCAGCGGAACGCCGCGCAGCACGTTGGCGAGGGCTGCGCCGAAGAAGATGGTGAGCAGCCCGCTGGAGAGACCGAAGAGGCCGTCGAGCAATGCGCGCCAGACACCCACTTCGACGTGGTTGCGTAACTCGATGCTTATGCCGCGCAATATCAACAGCCAGAGCACGATCATCAGTGGCAGATAAAAGCCACTGAAGGCCGAGGCATAGAGCAGCGGAAAGGCAAAGTAGAGCGTGCCGCCGCCAGCCAGCAGCCAAACCTCATTGCCGTCCCATACCGGGCCGATGCTGGCGAGAGTCGCCCTCCGCTCCGCTTCATTGCGAACCAGAAAAAGATGCAGCACACCTACGCCAAGGTCAAAGCCGTCGAGCACGACGTATCCGACGATCATCACTGCAACCAGCCAGAACCAGATAAAACCCATCATGGTGATCTTCCTTCCTCTTCAGAGTGTCAAGAGAGCGGTAGTCGTTATTCGTCGTGAGCCGCTTCGGCAGGGCTAGTCTTGGCATCCGGTCCAAGGCTAATTTCGCGATAGATCAAAACGGTGAAGAGAATGCCCATCAGCAGGTAAAGTCCCATGAAGCCGAGCAGCGTAAAGAGGCCGTTGCTGGCGGAAACGGTATTCGAGTACCCTTCACTGGTGCGCATCAGACCATAGATAAGCCAGGGCTGGCGGCCGAGTTCGGCGGTCATCCAGCCGGCGGTGTTGGCGATGTATGGCAATGGAAAGCTGAGCAGCAGCGCCCACAATGCCAAGCGCGTCGTGTACAGACGTTTGCGCCAGAGCAACAGTGCGGAGACGGACATCAACAGCAGGAACCAGGTTCCGAGACCGGCCATGATGTGATAGGCGTAGTAGAGCAGCGGCAGCGCAGTGGGCCATTGGTCGTGGGGAATCTGGTCGAGCCCTTTGACTTCGGCCTTGGTTGTCCCATAGATGAGAAAGCTCAACAGATCGTTGACCACGATGGGATTGTCGATCTGGCCAGTCTCTTCATTGGGTTGTCCCATCAGCACCAGGCCCGCACCGGCCTCGCTATGGAAGAGGCCCTCCATGGCGGCGATGGCGGCCGGTTGGTTGCGCGCAACGAACTTTCCATGCAGGTCGCCGGTGGGAAAGATGATAAGAATGGAAGAGGCAAGTCCGGCGATGACACCGACTTTAAGAAAAATGCGGCCGTAGTTTTCGATCCTTCCCTCCAAAAGGTAGAATGCGCCGGTGGCAGCCATCACGAAGGAACCGGTTACCACCGCGCCAGTCATATTGTGCGCGTATTGCAGCAGGCCCCAGGGATTCAACAGCAGTTGCCAGAAGCTAAGTACTTCGAATTGCCCGTTGGGGAGGCGATCATAGGCCACGGGATGCTGCATCCAGGCATCGGTAACGATGATAAAGAAGCCCGATATCCACGAACCAACGAAGACCATCACCGCCGAGAACCAATGCATGAGTTTTGAAATTCGTTTTTCGCCATAGAGAAAGAGACCCAGAAACGCCGACTCCAGAAAGAAGCTGAAGACGCCTTCCATGGCCAATGGCTGGCCGATGACACCACCTGAGAGCCGCGAAAAGCGCGCCCAGTTGGTGCCAAACTCGAACTCCATGGGAATACCGGTGACAACGCCAAAGACGAAGTTGATGGCAAAGATGCGCCCCCAGAAGCGTGCCGCCCGGTCCCATTGCTCTCTGCCGGTTTTGAGCGCCACCGACTTGAGCACCACGATCAACAATGCCAGCCCCATGGTGAGCTGGGGAAAGAGATAGTGGAAGGTGATGGTAAAGGCGAAGTGCAGGCGATGAATCAATTCAGCGGTCATGGAGGCGCTCCGGTGTCAGGACGGGTGCGGGGATTGCGGAGACATTCCTCTCCGCATGGGTTCACCTGTCACAAGAGTAAACGAAAGTGATTGGCCGCGAAACTTGCACAGTATGTTATATCGTGTCACGATGTATATATGGGAATTCCAACTGTCCCCAACGAACCTGACCTGTTGCTGAGAACTTTGGCTGAATTTCGCTTTGAACTGCGCTGTTTCCTGCACTTCAGTGAAACCGCGGCGCTCGGAGCGGGGTTACAGCCTCAGCAACACCAGCTTTTATTGCAGGTTGCCGGTGCTCCCGAAGGTATATCCGTAACGGTTGCATATGCGGCTGAGCGACTTGGGCTGAAGCACAACAGCGCAGTCGAGCTTGTCGATCGCTCCGAGCACGAAGGCTTGCTGGCGCGAACGGTGGACGCCACCGACAAGCGCCGGGCAATCTTGCAGCTTACGCGCAAAGGGAAGCGGATTCTCGACAAACTTGCATGCGATCATGCGCGCGAGTTGAACGAGCTTGGACCGCGGCTGGCAAAGACGTTGAAACACATTAGCACATATTCGCTAAAGTCGGCGCAGATGGAGGTGCAATGAGGTCACGTACCTCCGCATTGCGCGACTTTACCGTCGATCACAGGGTATGGATGCTGACAGTCGTGGCGCTCATGATCGGAGCAGGTGCGGCGGCTTTAGCCGTGTTTCTGTTGCGGGGCATTGCATTGGCAACCAATATTTTCTACTATCATCGTCTGAGTTTGGCGATGGTCGGACCGGCAGGATCGACGCTGTCACCCTGGATCATTCCGCTTGTTCCCGTGGTTGGTGGAGTGATTGTCGGATTCATTGCTCACTACGGATCGGACAAGATTCGCGGGCATGGAATTCCAGAGGCCATTGAAGCAATCCTATTGCGCGGTGCGCGGGTTGACCCCAAAGTTGCCGTGCTAAAGCCGCTCTCGGCAGCGATAGCAATTGGTTCGGGCGGGCCGTTCGGCGCAGAAGGTCCGATCATCATGACCGGCGGAGCATTTGGCTCTCTGGTCGCGCAGTGGCTCAAGCTGACGGATGCTGAACGGACGACGCTGCTGGTGGCGGGCGCGGCTGCCGGTATGGCGGCAACCTTTGCGGTTCCGATGGCTGCGATCCTGCTGGCAGTCGAGTTGCTACTCTTCGAGTGGCGTCCGCGTTCGCTGATCCCGGTAGCAGCGGCCAGTGTAATGGCAGGCGTGTTGCGTATTGGCTGGCTCGGCGCAGGACCGCTTTTTCCTGTTGCTCTGCACACGGATCTTCACTTGACGAGGTCAATGCTTGTGGCGGCTCCGTTGGGAATGCTTGTTGGCATTGCTTCGACAGCTCTGAGCCGCTTGATGTATGGCTTCGAGGATGGATTCGAAGACCTTTGTGGTCGTCTGAAGCTGCATTGGATGTGGTGGCCGGCGATTGGCGGCATCGGCATCGGCCTGGGCGGCATTTTCTTTCCACGCGGGTTGGGCGTTGGATACGACAACATCGCGGAACTGCTTCGTGGCAATGCTCCGGTATCGTTACTACTTGGATTGCTGATCGCCAAATCGCTGATGTGGGCATTTTCACTGAGTTCGGGAACGTCAGGCGGAGTGTTGGCGCCCTTGTTAATGATTGGAGCAGCGATCGGAGAAGCAGCCGCTCAATTAGCGCATATGCCCGGCGAGACACAGGCGCTTTGGGCGCTGATGGGAATGGGAGCGATGCTCTCAGGCGCGTTAGGCGTGCCGCTGACGGCGATTCTTTTCTCAGTTGAACTTACCCATGCTCTTCCGGCGCTTCTGCCGTTGACGCTTGCGTGTACGGCAGCCTACATGGTCACTTCGCTAGTGATGCGGCGGTCGATTCTGACAGAGAAGCTGAGTCGCCGCGGATACCATCTGTCGCGCGAATATGGCGTTGATCCCCTTGAGATGGTCAGTGTCGCGGAGGTAATGACGGAGTTTTCCGCGCCTGCCAGTGCCGGGGAGACGAGCGAACCGCCCGATGCATTGCCCGAGGTTCTTGCTTACACGGATGAAACCTGCCGAGCCGTGGCGGAGGAGATGGCTACTACCGGGGTGATGAGTATGCCAGTGGTGGATCGCGAAAGCGGGCGAGTATGCGGAAGCATCAGCACACAGGAGTTATTGTCAGGACGGAGGAGAAATGTGGAGAGGGAGTCAGAGCGCAACAGTTCCTTCCGGCTGATCTCACGGCGAATCCCGAACCTGTAACAGCGCGGGATTCTTCATTTGAACTAGCAGCATACGAAGAGAGGTTTTGGCCAAGATGCCGTGGGGCAGCATGGGCGGCATGTAGACAAATGAACCGGGTTGGGCGTTGACTTTGTCCTCTCCCAACGGACGAGCTTGGCACTGGGACAGTCCACAGGCTGTACTACCCGGTGGATGTAAATCGGCAAACAGGCCTGCTACGGTAGCAATGTTCACATCAGGGGTGGAAGACTGCTCCCCACGGCGGTTCATAAACTCACATTCTCCGGAGGGCAATTCTATGTCGTTCCGATCTGTTTTTCTGGCTGTCGTCATTGCGTTCGCGCTGATCCTTTCGGCATTTCTAGTCAACCGCGCTCGGCCCAAGATCGAAACCGAGCAGCCCACTGCCGACTTCGTTCGGGCTTCGGGCAAGTGCGCGGAGTGTCATGCACGGCTTCAGTATTCCGTGGTGCATGAATACGAAATGTCCGCCCATGCGAAGAAAGGTGTGAATTGCCTGGACTGCCACCAGCCGGCTCCGAATCAGCAGAAGGTCGATCATCACGGCTTCGTGATCAGCGTCCATCTCACAGCGGGCAATTGTCGCGCCTGCCACGAAGGCATCTACCAGGAGTTCTTGCGCAGCCGTCATGCCGCAGCGAGTTGGGCCGCGGTACATGGCGAGCAGGGTTTGAGTACCGAGCAAGTCGCCTTCAGCGAGCAGTTCCAGCCCGGAGGCACCAAGCGTCCGCCCAACCCGCTTACGCTGCCCGAAGGACACCCCGCCATCACCTCTGGCTGCGAGCAGTGCCACGCTATCGGTAAGCCAAATGACGACGGCACCATCGGCAGTTGCACCGAATGTCATTCGCGACACACCAGCTCGGTCGCTCTTGCGCGATTGCCTACTACCTGCGGGCAATGCCACATGGGCCCTGACCACTCGCAGATGGAGATCTACAACGAGTCCAAGCACGGCGTGATGTTCGCCGCCCAGCGCAACCTGCTCAAGCTCGACGCCGATCCGCGCACACTGACAACGCGCGATATTTTTGTGCCCACCTGCGCCACCTGCCATATGAGCGGCATTAACGGCCTCAAGGTCACGCATAACCCTTCCGACCGGCTCAGTTGGTACCTTGCCGACGCCGTCAGCACACACCGGCCAAACTATCTCCAGGCGCAGATCAACATGAAGCAGGTCTGCACCCAGTGCCATACACAGGCCGCAATCGACCGCGTCTATACTCAGGCTGAACAGGTCGTCGCCAGCACCAACGATCGAGTTCTCGCTGCTAAAGCCATCATGGACAGTTTGCACAAGGACGGTACGCTCACCGGACCGCCCTTCACGCATCCCATCGACTTCACCTACTTCAATCTTTGGCACTACGACGGCCGCACCAGCAAGCACGGCGCCTTCATGGGTGGAGCGGATTTCGTGCAGTGGCACGGAAACTTCGAGTTGCTCGCGAAGACCGTCGAGTTGCAACACGACGCCGACGAACTACGGAGAGAACATGCACATAAATAAATTGTCCTCTCGTCTTCAGAGACTTGTCGCCAACCCGCGCCTACGTTGGGCGCACGATCCGCAGCTATGGGTGGAACTATTTGTCACTGCTAATCTTGCGATCCTCGCGGCGGACATCTACATTGCGCACTCGGTCAATCATTTTCAAAAAACCGCCGAGTATATTCCGCTGTACTTCTCTATGGGCGCAGCGCTGATTCTTGGTTGTGCGATCGCGTTGCGCTGGATCTGGAAGTTGCATGCAGCGTGGCGGGATATGGGCTATCTGGTCGGTTGGCTCTCGGTGTTGATCGGGCTCGGAGGAGTTCTTTACCACCTGGAAAGTCGCTTCTTTCTCGACAAAACACTGAAGAGTCTCACCTACGCGGCGCCCTTTGCAGCGCCATTGGCCTATACCGGACTCGGCTTCCTTTTGCTCATGAATCGCATGGTTGCGGTACGCAGCATGGAATGGGCGCGCTGGGTGATATTGCTTGCGCTTGGAGGCTTCTTGGGAAACTTCGTGCTTTCACTGACGGATCATGCATCGAACGGATTCTTCGCAAGAACCGAGTGGATTCCCGTAATCTCGTCGGCATTCGCCACTGGGTTCCTCATCATTCCGGTCGTTATCTCCGTTACGCGCCGCTTTCTCGATCTCTGTTTGCTGGTAATGTGCATGCAGGCGTTCGTGGGTGTGTTGGGATTCTGGTTCCATATGCGCGCAAATATGGTCGAGCCGGGGCACAATCTCTTCGACAAATTAGTGAATGGCGCGCCGCCCATGGCTCCACTATTATTTCCGAATCTAGTGGGATTGGCGCTGATCGGACTGTGGGCTCTGCTTCCGCATCTTCCAGATACAGCCACCGGCAACTCCTGGCTTGGTGCTGCTTATGCCTGGGCGCATCCAGAAGAAGAAGTGAGCGCTGCCGATTGAATCGAGTTATAAAGTGAACGACGCGCCACTCATTGTGAGTTCGGGTGCGCCAGAGCTTGTTTGCTCGGACTGTCCCCAGCAAACGCGGACCAGCCAAGAAGAAAAGTGAGCGATAGGTTGACTGCGAAGAGAAGCACTCCGCTCAACTTCAGCATTCCAGAGATAGGCAGCACCCTCCATGCGAAGGGAAGCAGCCCTTCGCAAGCTAGAGGTTCGGAATATTCACGCAGCAGGCACCCCGTCTGAAGAAACAGCAGGCTCAAGAACATCAATCGCTTACTGAAGATGCTATGCACGCCGCCAAAGTGAGGAAGGATGTGCGGCCCGATGGAGAAGACCATTGTGGCAGCAAAACCAACAGTGAGAGCGTGGCGAGAGGCGCCCCAGATGCCGCCGTACAGATCGGCAAAGGCCGCCCAAATACTCATCAAGCCGGCGATCACCAGCCACGCATACGAACTGGTCCCAGTCCCCCATGAGGCCGACCAGCAGCTCACAACCGACCCGGCAGATGAAAAAACTGAGGCCATTGTGAATCGCCGATCCGAGAAGGCAGGAATCCACAAATTCAGTCCGCAGATCATCGCGAAATTAAGCGTAATATAGCAAAACATATAGGCCACGCTGAAAAATAGCCACACTCTAACCAAGTCTTTTATTTAAAGTCGGATACTGGGCGTAACCAGGATTGTACCTCGCAATCAAGAAACGGACGACAACAGCAGTATACGCTCCCAGAAGTTACCGTCAAGTTGCTTATTATCAACATGTTAAAATGGTGCCCGGAGGGGGACTTGAACCCCCACGACCTTGCGGTCTGCGGATTTTAAGTCCGCTGCGTCTGCCAATTTCGCCATCCGGGCATACACTTCAATCATAGGATCATGAGTCAATGACTCCAACTTCACCGCAATTCGGGAATGGCGGCAAAGGTTCCAGCGACACTCTTCGCGTCACTTTCGCTTGAATCTGATTTAGTGTCGCATAAAGGTTGGACTGCTGCCAGTCGAAGCCGCATCGAGTGTGGTGAGGGGGTTGGAGAAGTGCGGCCTTCGCCATCCACGCGGCGCGCAATATCGAGTAGAGGCGCTAAATCTCCTTCACTGGAATCAACCTGTTTCCGGTTTCCTGAGGCGTACGGATGGCGATGTCATTGCGTTCGCGGCGCGAGTTCAGCCGGTATGCATAGCACTACACCTGGAGGCGTAAAATAATTCTCATGCCAGTTTATCGCTCTCGAACCTCGACGCATGGACGCAATATGGCCGGAGCACGCAGCCTGTGGCGCGCCACCGGAATGCAGGACGGCGACTTCGGCAAGCCCATCATCGCCATTGCCAACTCCTTCACCCAGTTTGTTCCCGGACACGTTCACCTCAAAGACCTGGGTCAACTGGTCGCCGCGGAGATAGCGCGTGTGGGCGGAGTTGCGAAGGAATTCAATACCATCGCCATCGATGACGGCATCGCGATGGGGCACGACGGAATGCTTTATAGCCTGCCCTCAAGAGATCTGATTGCCGATTCGGTCGAATACATGGTGAATGCCCACTGCGCCGATGCGCTGGTTTGCATCTCCAACTGCGACAAGATTACGCCGGGAATGCTGATGGCAGCGCTGCGGCTGAACATTCCCGTGGTTTTTGTCTCCGGCGGACCGATGGAAGCGGGCAAAGTCAAGCTGAGCGGCAACATCGTCAAGACCGTCGATCTGATCGATGCAATGATCGTCGCAGGAGATCCCAATGTAAGCGATGCGGAAGTAGATGAGTATGAGCACTCCGCTTGCCCCACCTGCGGTTCCTGTTCAGGAATGTTCACTGCCAATTCGATGAACTGCCTGGTTGAGGCGATGGGGTTGGGGCTTCCCGGCAATGGAAGCATCGTGGCCACCCACTCCGACCGGAAAGAGTTGTTCCTTCAGGCGGGAAGAACGATCGTCGATCTGGCCAAGCGCTATTACGAACAGGACGACACAACGGTGCTTCCGCGCAGCATTGCGACCTTCGAGGCCTTCGAGAATGCAATGACGCTGGACATTGCCATGGGCGGCTCGACGAACACAGTTCTTCATCTGCTGGCTATGGCGCAAGAGGGCGAGGTGCCCTTCACGATGGCCGATATTGACCGCCTCTCACGCCGCGTTCCGAATCTTTGCAAAGTGGCTCCATCGGCACCTTCCGTTCATTTGGAGGATGTGCACCGCGCCGGCGGAATTTTCGCTATTCTCGGCGAGCTGGACCGGGCTGGGTTGCTGCATCGCTCAACGCACACTGTTCATTCACCAACGCTAGGCAAGGCCATTGACAAGCTGGACGTTAAAGGTTCGCCAACTAAAGCGATCCAGGAGTTCTATCGCGCTGCACCTGGAGGAGTCCGCACCACGGAGGCCTTCAGCCAGAGCAATCGCTACGACGAGTTGGATTTAGACCGCGATAGCGGAGTGATCCGCAACCTGGCGCACGCCTTCAGCAAAGACGGCGGCCTAGCCGTGCTCTTCGGCAATATCGCCGAGGAGGGCTGTATTGTGAAGACGGCTGGCGTCGATCCCGCGCACCTGACGTTTACCGGGCGGGCGCGTATCTTCGAGAGCCAGGATACAGCAGTCGAGGCGATTCTGGGAGACAAGATCGTTCCCGGTGATGTCGTGGTCATTCGCTATGAAGGACCCAGGGGCGGGCCAGGAATGCAGGAGATGCTCTATCCGACCAGTTATCTCAAGTCGAAGGGTTTGGGCAAGGTCTGCGCACTGATTACTGATGGACGCTTCTCCGGCGGGTCTTCTGGACTCTGTATCGGCCATATTTCACCGGAAGCTGCCGAGGGCGGTTCGCTGGCTCTTGTCGAAGAGGGCGATATCATTGAGATCGACATTCCCCGGCGCGTGCTACGCGTAAATCTATCGGACGCGGAGATGGCCAAGCGGCGCGAAGCCGCGGAGGCGAAAGGTGCAGCCGCATGGAAGCCCGCAACTCGTGAACGCAAGGTCTCCAAAGCTCTGCAGGCTTATGCCGCCATGGCCACCAGCGCATCGCGCGGCGCGGTGCGAGACCTAACACAGATTCAGAGGTAAACGACAGCAGTTGCTTCAAGATTCTGGCATCCTGAATAGCAGGTTGAGAGCGGAAGTTGGCGGTCAACCTGCTTCGTCTGGCATGAAACAGCAGGCTGCGGGTTCGATAAAAAGTGGCATAGGAGGCGCCGAATGGAAAATCCTCTCATTTTCCCTTTGGCGCCACGGATAAAATCCACCGTTTTTCCATTTCCTGCATAAACTGTAGTGGAGTACAATCCGTCCTGAGTGAGGGAATATCAATGCCAGATCTGCTAACTCCGCTTCTGATCTTTCTTGCCATCGTTGTCCTCTATGTTCTCAACTGCATCAAGATACTCCGCGAGTACGAGCGCGGAGTGATTTATACCTTAGGCCGCGTCTCGCCTGAGCCGTACGGGCCGGGCATCATCTTTGTCTTCCGGCCCATACAACAGATGGTCCGCATTTCACTGCGACAGGAAGTGCTTGAAGTTCCAGCCCAGGACGTAATCACTCGCGACAACGTCACCATCAAGGTGAATGCCGTCGTCACTCTTTACGTGGTCAGCCCCAATGACGCGGCCATCAAGGTGGCCAACTACGTCTATCAGACCTCGCAGTTGGCCCAGACTACGCTACGCACGGTGCTGGGCGAGGTCGAGTTGGACGAACTGCTCAGCCATCGCGACAAGCTGAATGTTCGCATCCAGTCGATCATGGACCAGCGGACGGAACCGTTTGGCGTGAAGGTCGTCTCGGTCGAGGTCAAACAAGTGGACCTGCCCGACCAGATGCAGCGAGCCATGGCCAAACAGGCCGAAGCCGAGCGCGAAAAACGGTCGAAGATCATCCATGCCGAAGGCGAGTTCAACGCCGCACAGAAGCTGGTGGACGCTGCGCACCTGCTGGCTACCGAGCCGATGACGCTGCAATTGCGCTACCTGCAAACGCTCACCGAAATCGGCGTCGAGAAGAACACTACCATTGTCTTCCCGCTGCCGATGGAGTTGATGACGCTGCTCAACAAGATCAGTGCGACGGTCCCGCCCAAGCTGGAAGCGGAGAAGAAGTAAAGAAAAACCG
The DNA here is from genome assembly GCA_049587335.1 of Occallatibacter sp. GTDB lineage: Bacteria > Acidobacteriota > Terriglobia > Terriglobales > Acidobacteriaceae > Telmatobacter. Next base: position 65,313 of record JBAVDS010000082.1, read on the forward strand.
CTCTTTCAACGGGACGAGGCTGCAAGACTTCGATTTCTTGGCAAGAGGCGCGGCGCCGCCCGCGCTTCTTGTGTTCGTTTTTTTGAATTTTTACCCCAGAGAGTATTCCATGCAAGACGTTTTTGAAGAGGATGAGCTTAAACCCGCCTTGCGCCCGCGCGACACAGAAATCACGCTGGGGCCAGTAGTGCTGTTCGGTCTTGGTCTTGGCTTGGTTGTGCTTTGCGCACTCTGCTTCGGGCTAGGCTACTCGATGGGCGGCCACAGTTCACAGGGGCCGTCAACGAACAACCAGCCATCGAATGTTCAAGCCGCCTCCGGCAACTCCCTTCCCAAGCCATCCCCAGCTCCTCAAAATAATTCTGCACCGCAGATTGGCGCAGAGAGCCAACCCGCATCCGGACCATCGGGCGCAGAGTCAGCGGTCAATGCTCAAAACCCAGGACCAGCTTCCGTCGCAAGCAGTACAAACTCCATCCAGCCGGTCGTGAAGCCCGCTCTGCCTGACACATCGTCCGCTGCCGCGCCAACCAACGCATTGATGGTTCAGATTGCCGCTGTGTCGCACCAGGAGGACGCGGATGTTCTGGCCGGAGCGCTACGCAAGCACGGCTACTCTGTAACAGAAATTCGCGATGCCGCCGACAATCTTATTCATGTGCGGGTCGGCCCCTTCAGCAGTCGCAACGACGCCAATGCGATGCGCATCCGGCTGCTGAACGACGGCTATAACGCGATTGTGCAACCGTAGAGATTCATCCCCGCATCCACTCCGGAAGGCCTGAGGCGATGGAAGCGCGTACGGCCTCCGACAGTTCCTCGCGCGTGGCGAAATTGCCGGGATAGATCGGCACTTGAAAGACGATGTGCGCCGTGCCAGGCTTGATACGCAAGCTGCCTTTGGCCATCATCGTCTCGGTGCCGTATATAGAGACCGGAATGCAGGGAGCGCCTGTCTGCATGGCGAGATAGAATGGGCCTTTCTTGAAGGGCAGCAGTCGTCCATCCGGGGAACGCGTTCCTTCGACAAAGGTGGTGATGTGAATGCCTTTGTCCAGCAAGCGCTGGGCGGCGGCGACACTCTCTTGCGCACTGACTGCGCTGCCTTTGCGATCCACGGGAATGAACTCTCCCAGGCGGAAGCCGTAGCCGACGATAGGAATCTTCATCAGTGAGCGCTTCAGAAATGCCGAGGTGCGGCCGGGAATCTCTGGGATCAGTGCCTGCGGATCGAGATTGGAGACATGATTGGCCATGAAGATGCACGCCGTTCCAGCCGGCACGCGCTCCCGGCCTTCGACGGCGATGCGAATTCCTGCAACGCGGTAACTGGTACGCACCAGCCAATGCGTGGCCTTATAGAGCGGCATGATGTTGCCGGTAATCAGCATCCAGGGAATGAAGATGCTCCCGACGATCGGTATGAGCACGGCGAGCGTGGCCAGCAACAAGAGGGATGAGATCATGCCGGCCCTTTCGATCGCTCATCGAGTCGCGCGGGCAACTTCTCATAGATGCCGTCAAAGCCGCCGTTGGAGAGAATCGCAACAACATCGCCGGAACGGAGGAGCGGCGCAATATGGTTGATAATCGCCTCCACATCCGCGCAAAGTTCCGCCGGTGTTCCCACCGCATTCAGCGCGCGCACCACCTCCTCAGGGTGCAGCCGCTCGCCCTCCGCGATGAGCTGCTGCTGATAGACACCGGCCAGCAGTACGCGGTCGGCTTGGCGCAGGCTTTCGACGAGATCGACTTCGAGCACCTTGCGCCGCAGCGTGTTGGAACGCGGCTCTAAAATTGCCCAAAGACGCGACTGGGGATAAACGGCACGGAGTGCCCGCAGAGTTTCGCGTATGGCAGTGGGATGATGGGCGAAGTCATCGATGATGGTGACGCCGTTGATGACAGCGCGCACCTCCAGCCGGCGCTTCACACTCTTGAAACTGGCCAACGCCCGCACAATCGAATCTTTGCCGATTCCCTGCCCCGCAGCCAGCGCCACCGCCGCTGTTGCATTCAGCGCGTTGTGCTCGCCAGCAAGTTCCATCGCCAAATCGGCCCACAGCGTATCGCTGCGCCATACCTCCCAGCGTGTCAGCCCGCCGCTGTAGCGCAGATTGCGGAGGCGCCATTCGGAACGATCCGAAAAGCCGTAACGCTCGACGCGGCAGAGCGCTTTGGAGACGCACTCGCTTACATTGTCGCTGCCGTCATAGGCGACGATCAGTCCACGGCGAGGAACCAGATTGACCAGCCGTTTGAAGGCTGTCTTCACAGCAGCTAAATCGGAATATATGTCGGCGTGATCGAACTCGACGTGAGTCAGAATCAGCGCGTCAGGAAAGTAGTGCAGGAACTTTGGCCCCTTGTCGAAGAAGGCTGTGTCATATTCGTCGCCTTCGATGATGAAAGTGCGTGTGGGGCGCAGTTGAAAGCTGCCGCCAAAATTCTCCGCCACGCCACCGATCAGAAACGACGGCTCCAACGCCGGGTCTTCGCGCGAAGCCACCTGATAGATCCACGCCAGCATCGAAGTTGTCGTTGTCTTGCCGTGCGTTCCAGAAACCACGAGCGACTCGCGGCCAGCAAGGAACTCTTCGCGCAAGAGAGCAGCCATCGATGTGAAGGGAATGCGATCGTCGAGGACCCTCTCAATCTCCGGATTGCCGCGCGAGAGTGCATTGCCGATAACTACCAAATCCGGCTTGGGATCAAGATTAACCTCGGCGTAAGGCTCCATCACTCTGATACCCATCGCGCGCAATTGATCGCTCATCGGCGGATAGGCCGCTTTGTCGGAGCCGGTGATGTGGTGGCCCCGCAACTGCAAAAGACCAGCAAGCGATGCCATCGCAGTACCGCAGATGCCGCTGAGATGGATGTGGTGTGAAGATATGCTCACAGCTCCACCTCCGGCTTTGTCGCGTGCGACGCTGTTCCGAGCGTCCTCAACGCCGGTTCGATCAAATGCAGACGCGCTTCTTGATGGACCAGCAACTCTGCATCAACGCCGAAGGTCAACGTAACATTCTGATGCGAGACATGGCCCGATCGCAAGCCGATGGCGATCGGACCTTTGAAATTGTCGAGGGCGTGCAGGATGACCTGATCGAGCAACTCCGGCGGCGCGCCGGGTGAGGTGCAATCGAGCATCTCGCCGAAGACGATGCCACGCACACCTTCGAGCTTACCCGCTTCGCGCAATTGCCAGAGCATACGGTCGATTTGATAAGGCTTGGCATTCACATCTTCGAGGAAGAGCAGCTTGCCTTCGGTCTGCGGTTCATAGGGCGTACCCAATAGCGCAATAAGAATGCTGAGGCAGCCGCCATAGAGCGTTCCGCGCATACGACCGGGGCGCAGGGGCCGTAGACCCTCGGCAGCCCCAACGATGTAAGGCTTGCCGCCCAACGCCGCTTGCAAGCTGGCCAGATGCACTCCGTCTTCACGAGCAAAATCCGCCGAGAGCATGGGACCATGAAAGGCCGGAAGCTGAATCTGATCGAGCAGCCACAACTGCATTGCGGTCAGATCGCTGTAACCAATGAAGGGCTTGGGGCTTTCGGCGATGAGATCGAGGTCAAGTTGATCGAGCAGATAGTTCGATCCGTAGCCGCCGCGCGTACAGAAGATTGCGCGCTGTTGATCGTCGGCAAAGGCATGATGTAAATCACTGAGGCGCATCGCCGGCGTTCCCGCAAAATAAAGCGGACCACGCGCAAGGATGTGCTCGCTTGGCTGCGGTGCGTACCCTAATGCACGCAGTACGGCCAGACCGCGCTCGACGCGCTCCGGCTTTGGCGTAGAAGCGGGAGAGATGGCGCCAATCTCCGCGCCCTCAGGAACAGTAAACAATCTGCGCAAGGCTGTCATGCGATCCACGCCTCGCCACGTGCGATCAGCGACGCGGGGCCTGTCAGGTACAGCTCGGTCCCAAGTCCTCTCCATGCTATGGTCTGCGCGCCACCAGGCGCGACGACAGTGAGCGGCGATTGGCAGCCATGCACGGCGATTGCGGCGGTCGCACAAGCCGAACTGCCAGTGCCCGAAGAGGATGTTGGTCCTACACCGCGCTCCCAGATGCGAATCTCAATCTCGGAAGAACTGATGATTCGCATGAATTCTACGTTCGTTTGATTGGGAAAATCTGGATGTATGCAAATCTCCGCGCCAATCTGCCGCCAGGTTGATCCGGAGATCGTGAACTCCGCATCTTCCACCGCGATAACAAAATGCGGATTGCCGGTGGAGACCTCTACGCCCTCGACTGTAAGCCCATTGGTCAGCGTTACCGAGCGTGCAGCAAACGCTGGAACGCCCATTCCCGCAGTGACTTCCACGGTGAATCTATCGTTCGTCTTGAGTGCGTTGATCTTGCAGATACGCGGGCCGGCATCGGTCGTAATCTCCAATTCATCGCCCTGCTGCAAGTCGCGCTCCCGCGCCATCCACGCCGCCACGCAGCGTGTGCCGTTGCCGCTGATCTCGGCAATGGAGCCGTCAGCATTGTGCAGTCGGATGCGACCCGACTTCGGCCCGGTCCAGGCGAAAAACTCAATGCCGTCGGCGCCAATGCCAGTGTTGCGTGCACACAGACGGCGCGCCAAATTTGCCCAATCGTGATCTGCCGCGGCCTCTTCGGTCACAACCAGAAAGTCGTTGCCGCAGGCGTGCGCTTTCGTAAAAGAAATCAAACATCCTCCAAATTACAAAAACTCTGCTTCAATCGGTGCATTCACTTAGGGATAAAAATTGCATCCGCCGGTTTCGTTATGGACCAACAATCTTATCCGAAGTATAAATTGTTCCGGCAGGCTGGCCAGGCGTGCTGAAGCGGCGAACTGCTGTCAGGTCCTCAGGATGCGCTTTCACAGCGCGATCGATCTGATCCCCATCGAAGGCGAGAACAATTACCGCATGGGAAGCGGGCGCTGCCAGTGCAGCAGTATAAATTCCGAGATCGCTCTCGTTGATCGTCTGGCGGAGCGGAATGCCGGTAAAGGCAACGAGATTAGGGAATGTTGACGTATCCATCAGCACCGCAGCTCCTGGCCGCGCTGCCAGCAAAGTTCTCAACACCGGAGGAATTTCAATTTCGTAATTTCTGCGCGCCTCAATGTTCTTGAGACCCTCGACGTAAGTGAGAGGACGCTCGCGCATCATCTGACCTGCATCCAGAATCACAACCACGTAGAAAAGACTCGCTGCGCAGCGCTGCCAGATCGTATAAGCCTCGCGCGGCTTGAACTCTTGGATTACAGCCAGCAAAAAACTTGCGGCAAAGCCTACTCCAAGCGCCAGGGCCGGCAACAGTTCCATTCCATAGCGCGTGTTGTACCACGAGTGAGGCCACCACGGCGGCAGAAAAATCGGCACCGAGCCATAGGCGACCGAGTAAGCGTAAAAAGGAATCGGAATCCACAAGAGGAGAGCCCAAGTAAAGGCGCGCCGCCGCTCTGTCAGCCATGCCCATGCCGTTCCCAGCATACTGATGACCAGCAAAACATTTCCCCATGCCGCTGCAACCGCGTCCATTTCGGCAACTTTGACGAAGAAGAACAATGCAACCCAGGGATTGTGCCAGCCTGGATGCGGTGGTCCGTCTCCATGCGACATGGTACGCAACTCGATGGCCTTGGCCGAATACGGACCGCGCACAAAGTAGAGCCAATCGCCGAAACCGACAGCGTTGTATACAAACCATGCGATGGGAGCCGCTAGGAGAAAAAGACTGGCGATCCAGAAACTCAGCGAACGCAGCCGTCCACGGCGCAGCAGCGTCACACCCATGCACATCCATGCAACCAGCGCCATGATCCATCCGTCGTAGCGCGTGAAGATGGATGCAATCAGCACCAGCGCAATTAAACATTGTAGACTGCCAGTGCTATGCACATCGCCATTCAAACTCGCGCGCCACTCGACCAGCCACACCGCAACCCATACCATCTCGCAGACGAAGAGCGGCTCGGTCATCGCCGTGGTTTGCAGATAAAGCAGATTGGGATTGAGCGCGAAGAAGGCCAGTGCCAGCGCGGATGCTGTAGGAGCTAGCCAGTTTCGCGCCAGACGATAAATTCCCGCACAGGCCGTGAGGTAGGCCAACGCCGAAGGAATCACACCGGCCATTCCATTAGCCCACCAACTGTAAATCTGAACAAAAGGCAGCAGCAGCACGTGCGGCAGCGGCAGCCATACCGAGCCAAGCTCGGTCAGCCGCGGAATGCGCGAATCAAAAACTCGCCGCGCAATATGCAGATGGGCGACGGCATCCCCGTAGTTGAGCAACGCAGCGTAACGCCAGCTCCAAACAATTGCACTGATTGAAGCTGCCGAGCAAAACAAAAGCACGGTGAGCCACTCTGAAAGCGAGATCGGCTTCTTAGTCAAGGTGCGTCAACTCGCGGAAAAAGTTGAAGCGCGCGTCGATCTCCGCGCGCGTGAGCTGCTGCGTCCGCTCGGTGCCAAAGCGCTCGCAGGCAAAGGATCCCATCACGCTGCCGTAAAACATGGCGCGCCGATAAGCCGCCGGAGTCTGTTCCGGCTGCGAGGCAAGATAGCCGAAGAAGCCGCCGGCAAAGCTGTCGCCCGCGCCGGTCGGATCGATGACCTCTTCCAGCGGCAAGGCCGGAGCGCGAAAAATCTTGCTCCCGTGAAAGAGCGTTGCGCCATACTCGCCGTGCTTGACGACGAGCGTCTTCGGCCCCATCGCCATCACTGCGCGCGCGGCCTGCACAAGGTTGTTGTTGCCGGCCAGCATCTTGGCCTCGGTATCATTGATGAGCAGAATATCCAAGCCCTTCAAGACTTCGAGCAATGCAGAGCGATGATCCTTGATCCAGTAGTTCATCGTGTCGCCGGCGACCAGCTTCACATCGGGCATCTGTTCGCGCACGCGGCGCTGCAAGACGGGATCGATATTCGCCAAAAAGAGAAACTCCGAATCGCGATAGGAGTCAGGAATCTTGGGATTGAAGGCGGCAAAAACATTTAATTCGGTATTATGCGTCTTGGCTTCGTTGAGATTTTCCAGGTACGATCCCTCCCAGAAAAAGCTCTTGCCCGCCGTGTGTTCAATGCCGCGCGTATCGATCTTGCGCGCCTCGAAGACAGCCTCTTGCCGCTTGCCGAAATCCTCGCCCACCACGGCGATGACCCGCACATCTGTGAAAAAACTCGCCGCCAGCGAGAAGTACGTCGCCGCGCCGCCCAGGCAGCGCTCGCGCTTTCCCGCCGGAGTTTCAATCGTGTCGTATGCTACGCTGCCCACAACGGTGATGGCCATATGTCCTCGTTAACTCAATCTCGCTGACTTATTGACTCTACTAACTCCCTAAATACTTCCCAAACAGTAGCGCCAGCCTCTCTTTCGCCGCCGCTGGAATCGCCTCCGGCGCAGTCAGCACAGCGTACTTGGCCGCCGAGGCGCAGGCGCACGCGCGCTCATGCGGCATAGCGGCTACAGCGGCCTTGACTACCTTTGCGGCGTTCTCGGCGTTCTGATGCAGCACGCGCACAATCTCCTCAATCGTCACCGAATCATGCCCCTCGCGCCAGCAATCGTAGTCGGTGACCATGGCAATGGTCGAGTAGCAGATCTCTGCCTCGCGGGCCAGCTTGGCCTCTTGCAGATTGGTCATGCCGATCACGTCCGCGCCCCAACTGCGATAGAGCTTCGACTCGGCCTTGGTTGAAAACTGCGGTCCCTCCATGCAGACATAGGTTCCGCCCAGCTTGCTGACCACGCCCACCGTCGTGCAAGCCTCAGCGGCGGTCGCGGCTACCGTGGCACAGATTGGATCGCCGAAAGCCACGTGGCCGACAATGCCCTCGCCAAAGAATGTGGCGACACGATTGAAGGTGCGATCGATAAACTGATCGGGAATCACGAAATCGGTCGGCTTGTGCTCCTCTTTGAGCGAGCCGACAGCCGAGACCGAAAGGATGCGCTCGACGCCCAGCGACTTCATCGCATAGATGTTGGCGCGGAAGTTCAGCTCCGAGGGCAGGATGCGGTGGCCACGCCCGTGGCGCGCCAAAAAAGCCACCTTGCGCCCCTCCAATTCGCCCAGCACAAAAGCGTCGGACGGCTCCCCAAAGGGCGTATCCACGTGCTCTTCGCGCACGTTGGTGAATCCAGGCATAGAATACAGCCCGCTACCGCCGATGATGCCAATCTCCGCTTGAGACAAAATCTGCTCCCTCCCGATCCACTTAATTCAGCCAACTGCGACCGACTCGCCACAACGCCGGTGGCAAACATATCAGTATAAAGGCAGGGGCAGTTCTGCACACTGGACGCTTCCGCTTACGTCTGGCAAGAATACAAAGCGGAGGCACGAAGAAGCAGCCGCCTGCTTACGAGACACTCGCCAGAGAATCGCCAGCAATCTTTCTCAATTCGGGCAGAATCTCTCCGAGCGGAACCGCTTCGGCCGTGCGCGTACCCAGCGCGAAATAAACCTTGCGATAGAGCGCAAAGAGCCTCTGGTAGACCGCTACTGCATCCGGCCTGGGCGAGAAGACAGTGAAAGGAAGGCAGAGCTTCTGCTGCGCCTCTTCGATGGTGGAAAATGCTCCCGCCGCAAGCAGCGCGATGATCGCCGAGCCGCGACTGGTGGGTACGCCCGCCGGAACCAACACCGGCTTGCCCAGCACGTCGGCATAGACCTGATTGAGAACGGAATTATTCTGCGGGATGCCGCCGGCATTGATAACGCGTTCGACCGGCACACCGTACTCGGCCATGCGTTCGAGGATGATGCGAGTGTGAAATGCCGTGCCTTCAATCGCTGCGAAGAGTTCATCTTGCGCGGATTGCACCAGATTCCAGCCGAGAGTCATGCCGCCGAGTTCCGGATTGACCAAGACCGTGCGGTCGCCATTGTCCCATGTGAGGCGCAGCAGGCCGGTCTGTCCAGGACGATACGACTCCAACCCCCGAGAGAGCTCTGCAACCTTCGTTCCGGCACGGCGGGCGATGGCTTCAAAGATATCGCCTGTAGCAGAGAGACCCGCCTCGATACCAGTGAAGCTGGGATGCACGCTGCCCGGCACCACGCCGCAGACACCGGGAATCAGTTGCGTCTTAGGACTCATCGCAATGATGCAGGTGGATGTGCCGACGACATTGACGACATCGCCCTCGCGGCAGCCAGCGCCCAGCGCATCCCAGTGCGCATCAAAAGCGCCGACGGGGATAGGGATGCCGGTCTTGAGTCCGAGTCTTTCTGCCCATTGCGGAGCAAGAGTGCCGGCGAGATGATCGGAGGTCAAATAATCGCCCGATAGTTTCTCGCGGACGCCGTCTAAGAGCGGGTCGAGCTTGGACAAAAACTCCTGCGATGGCAGGCCGCCCCACTTGGGATTCCACATCCATTTGTGGCCCATCGCGCAGACACTGCGCTTGGCGAGCTTGGGATCGGTGACGCCGCACAACGTGGCCGCCACCATGTCGCAATGCTCGAAGGCCGAAGCAAACTGATCGCGTTTGTCGGGATTGTTGCGCAACCAGTGCAGCAGCTTGGCGAAGCCCCACTCGTGCGAATAGACGCCGCCGCACCAATCGATGGCTTCCAGCTTTTCACTGTGCGCCAGTTCTGTGATCTCCCTCGCCTCGGAGTTAGCGCGATGGTCGCACCAAAGGTAATAGTCGTTGAGGGGCTGCATTTGCTCGTCCACCGGCACAACGCTGGAGCCGGTGGTGTCAAGCGCGATGGCTGCAACCAGCGAACCATCGATCTGCGCATTGGCGACCGCCTCTCGTGAAGCCTTCACCAGCGCGTTCATCTGATCAGCGTGGGATTGAGTTGCAAAGTTGGGATCGTCGCGCCGGCGATGCAGCGGATACTCCGCAACGGCTGTGGAAAGACGGCCCCGATCGCTATCCATGATTGAGACGCGAACGCTCAGTGTTCCAAAATCCACTCCCGCAACGATGGTCATTGAACCTCTCAAAAGTGTCGAAATGATTTGCGTTGAAGTGCACATACTTCAGCCCGAACGTTAATACAAAACAAAATTTCGGGCTTTAGTTCTCGAAGAGATTTCATGCGAATGCTGAAATTTCCTCAGGGACTAAAGCCCATTTTAAGTGGCTAGCTTTGCGGCATGGCTGAAGCCGTGTCCTTTCAAAACATCGCCCTGAGCAACTGCTCCCTAGATTTCCTCTTGCCCGTGGAAGTAGGAATCCCAGCCCATGTAGCGCGTCGCGGCTTCGTGAATGGATTTGGATACGTCGCTAAAGTTGGAGGCCACATGGTGTTCGAAGCCCTCGCGGCAGATGAAGCGGAGCAGCTTCTGCAGTTGGGGAATGTGAGCGACGCCTGCTCCGCCAAAGGTCTCCAGCGGATCGTCGGTGAAAGAGCCTTTGCCGGTATAACCGCGGATGATACCGTGGTTGTCGTCGGTGGAGTAGCGCGCGTAGCTCATCACGCCAGCCTTGACGCGGCCCACGCAGGTGCCGAAGGTGTTGGCCTTGCCCACCGTGCCAGCGATGATCTCCTGGTAGTCCATCCTGACTTCCTTGAAGAAGTGCTTGGGCAGATTGGAACAATGAAAGCAGACGCACTTGTTGGGATCGCTGCCGTAGTTGTTGTTCCAATCCAGAAGCGCCGAAGGCGTGCCGCTGGCCAGTGTCATCATATACATCCCCAGCACGCCGGGAATGTCCACTTCGCAGGCTGAGGGAATAAGGTCGTTGCTCATCATGCTCATGATGGTGCAGGGCACGACGCCGAAGTACTCTTCGAAGCTGGTCCAGCACTGCACGGCGGTGACGGCGCAGTTGGTCTGCTTCATCCATGTGTCGATGACCGCGCCCAGCTTGGCCATCTTGAGCAGAGCCGCTTCAGGCACGCCGCCGGTAGTGACATAGCTCTTGATGGCGGCCAGCTTGGCTTGCGCAGCATCATCGTTGTCACTCAGCTTTTGGATGCGGCCAAAGATTTCCGAGAGATCGATCGGTTCTACTGAAATGCCGCTGGACTCATAGAGACGCTCCGAGTAGCGGACCGTGTTGAAGGCCGCGGGACGCGCGCCAATGGCGCCGATGCGCAGATTCTTCAGCCCCTTGACGATGCGGCAAACCGCAGTGAACCACTCCAGATCGGCGGTGAACTCCGGCGAGGTCAGACTCTCGGTGTGCAGTGTGGTCAACGAATAAGGAATCTTGTACTGCATCAGGTTGTTACAGGCGCTCATCTTACCGCAAAAGCTGTCGCGGCGGACGGCGATGGTCATATCTTCGGAGCGGTCGGGCGTGGCCTGCACCAGCACCGGAACCCTCAGTCCGGAGAGGCGAATGGCGTCGGCAATGCCGCGTTCGTCGCCGAAGTTGGGCAGTGTGACGATGATGCCGTCAATCGCTTCCGCGTGCTTCTTGAAGAGTTCGGCGCACCGCTGCGCCTCCGCATAGGTCTCGACCGCGCCATACTTGGATTGCTCTGGCCCGAGTACGACAACATTCGCGCCAGCCGCCTCCAGAACCTTGATGATCTCTTCGCGGCCGCTTTTCGCCAGATGGTCCGGGAAAAAGCCGCGGTTGCCTACTACTACGCCAAAAGTCACTTTACGCTGTGCTGCCATGTTCTTCGCTCCCTTGATCTTTGCCGCAAGCGCGACAACTGAAATGGTGATTGAGACTGTTCAAAACCGCCGGATTGGAAAGATGGGCACAACCAAAGACTATGGGTTCGTCCTCATTGCACTCTTACAAGGTGCTAACCTCTTCTGCTCTCTCCGGAATCTCCGATCTGCAAAGTTAATACTAAGCGCGGCCGGGACGGAATTTAATGCAGTACAGCGCGCCTATCGCTGTCAGTAGACCGCCCCACCAGATGGGTGTGTGCAGATTGGTTAACTCGACGCCTACTGGATAGCAGCCGGTCGCCAACTCGAAGATCCCGTAGCCAAGAATCAGCGTCCCATAGATCAGCAGCAGCACACCAATAAAAAACCAGATTTGAATCCCGGTACTGTGCATCATTCTAATTCCTTTCATCTCCCCTCTGCTGAGAGATCGAAACAGTTGTTACCAGAAGAGAATGTTCAGTGCGGCAAAGATGCATACCGCCAGAAAGGCCCATACCCAGACCCGCTTGTAGAATGGAACCCACTCTTCCTTGGGCAGAACGGTTGCGCCATAGACCAGGCCGTCCAGTTCGGCGACGGGCTTGGGCTTGGTGACCAGACTCACCAAAAAGATAATGAGCACCGTAATCGAGAAGGCCCACCATGCGCGGTACAGGTTAGCGGCCATGTCGGTGGCATCGGGATAAAGCGCCACAATCCCCAGCGCCGCGTGATCAAATTTGACCCACACAAACATAGCGACCGAGGAGACGATACCGATCAGTAATCCCAGAAATCCGGCCGGCGCAGTGGCCCGCTTCCAGAACATTCCCATAAGAATGGCGCCCAGCAGAGGCGCGATGAAGAAGCTGAACAGAGCCTGGACATAATCCATAATGCCATGTGCGTGCTGCACCAGATAGCCCGCGCCGATGGAGACTGCAACGCCGATTAGAATCGACAGCCTTCCGACCAGCACATAGTGACTGTCCGAACCCTTCTTGTTGATGAGCGGCTTGTAGATGTCGTATGTCCAGACCGTCGAGAAGGCGCTGATGTTACCGGCCATGCCGCTCATGAAGCCAGCGATCAGCGCAGTAATGCCGAGGCCAAGCAGGCCAGGACCGAGGTAGCGTACCATCATCAACGGCAGCACTTCGTTATAGCTGTGCAACTCAGACTGCGGAGTCACTTTCTGATTCAGCACATCCTGCTGCACCGAGGCAGAGAGCGATGTCTTTTTCAGCAGCGCTGCGCAATCGGACGACATCGGCGAGCAGGCTTTCACGGTATCTTCCGGAACCAGTTGGCGCCGGCTGCCATCCGAGTTCTGTAGCAGCACCAGGCTCAGCAGGCCCGGCAGAATGACGATGAACGGAACCGCCATCTTGAAGAATGATCCAATAACTGGCGCCATGCGCGCGGCGCGCAGGTTGTGGGCCGCCAGTACACGCTGAACAACCAGAAAATCAGTCGTCCAGTAACCGAAGCTGATTACGAAGCCCAGGCCCAGCACGATGCCTGACCAGTGCGTGCCCATGGGGTTGGAGACAAAGTGGCCGGTGTCGCGCCACAGATGGAAGTAGCTGGTCGAGTGCATATTGGCGATAATCTGTGTCTTCAGGCCGCTCCATCCCCCGGTCTGCACCAGGCCCAGGACCGGCACGAGCAGCGCGCCGCCCCATATCAGCACGAACTGCAAAACCTCATTGAAGATCGCCGAACGCAACCCGCCCAGAGCCACATACAGCGTAACCGCGCAGGCCGAAACCACAATGCTGAACGTCAGACTCCAACCCAGCACGATCTTCATTACCACGGCCATTGCGAACATATTCACGCCGCTCATCAAGATCATCTCCATGGCAAAAGAGATAGCGGCCAAAACGCGGGCGTGCTCGCCGTAACGCAGGAAAAGATAGCCGGGGACCGAGTGCGTCTTCGAGACGTAATAGAAGGGCATCATCACCAAGCCCAGGAAGAGCATGGCGGGAATGGCGCCGATCCAGTACCAGTGTGTAGCCAGGATGCCGTATTGGTATGCCGATCCGGCCCAGCCCATCAGTTCCAACGAACCGAGATTGGCCGAAACAAAACTCAACCCGGCAATCCACGCAGTCATCTCGCGCCCCGCCATGAAGAACTCTTCGCTGGTGTTGGAGCGGCCTTTGAGGTAGAAGCCGATCCAGATCACCATGCCGAAGTAGATGGCAATGACGACAATGTCCAATAGACGCAGATGCGCGATTGGCGCAGTGCTGAAAGCCAGCAGCGAAGGCGCCGCAAGATGGTTCATACTGCTCACTACCACGGCATTAAACCTCAGTCGCAAACTGCAGCGACTCTTTCCTCACAGATTGTTTGTGGCCGCCGGCCTGCTCTGCTGGCCAGCGTAATTCTTTATCGCTGCCCATACGTTGCATCCGGCCCATGCTTGCGGAAGTAATGCCGGTCGAGCAGCGCCTGTGATACGCCTGCGTAATCCGGGCGCAAAACTGCCGTATGAAATGCCATTTCTGCCACATACTCCAAAATCACCGCGTTATGCGCGGCCTCAGCCGCTGTCTTCCCCCAACTAAAAGGAGCGTGCCCCGCAACCAGCACAGCTGGTGTCGCCATGGGATCGAGGCCGTGAAAGCGGCGCACGATCGCCCTGCCTGTATTCAACTCGTATGCGCCTTGAATCTCCGCATCGCGGAGTTCGTCCGTAGCTGGCACTGGACCGTAAAAATAGTCCGCATGAGTGGTGCCAAATGCGGGAATCTCTTGACCGGCCTGAGCCCAAGCCGTGGCTGCTTTGGAGTGAGTGTGAACGACACCGCCGATGGCGGAAAACTCCCGGTAGAGTTCCAGGTGCGTATTGAGATCGGAAGACGGCCTCAACCGTCCTTCAATAATCTTGCCGTTCAGATCGCAGACGACCATATCCTCGGCCGTCATCTTCTCATAAGGAACGCCGCTCGGCTTGATGGCCACCAAACCAGCCTCCCGGTCGATTCCGCTGGCGTTGCCAAAGGTGTAAAGCACCAGTCCGCGGCGGACGAGTTCGAGATTAGCTTCCAAAACCTCAGCTCGCAGACGCAACAACTCCATTCAATTCGCTCCAGAACGCAGTGCTCTCAATTGCAGCACTGCTCGCTGATCCCAACAGCTCATTTCATTTACCGGCATTGACTCTGATGGCGGCGCGGCAAACCATATCGCAATCCAAAAGTTTGAAGTTATAATCTGCTTCTATCGTCTGTCAAGCTCCCACTCGAAGCGAGATTTCCCAAATGAATTCTGAATTCGAGCCATTGGCGGAATGGCAAGGGAGAACAACTTTACGCATTGGATTCAGTTGGTTGGAATGCCCGCTCTTGTTGCGTCCTGCGCTGCTTCCGTGCTTTTACAGCCTTCCCTGATTTTCATTTTTTGCCAGCCATACCGCTCTCGCGATACTCTAGTAAGCAACTACGGTATCGTTTACTGTAACGCATGAAAAATGGTCGGTAATCTTTGTCTGCTGGCCGCAGCGCCGCCAGACGCTACACTTCAAGACGGGCGCTTTTCACCGGTCAGTAAAGAGAAACAGGAGTTCAAATGCAAGTCAATCATGCAACGGATGATACATCTGTGGGCCGCATCGATCCAGCGCGGATTCCGCAAAGAACACTTTATACGGGCGCGCGGATGCCCGCCATCGGCCTGGGAACCTTCGGCTCCGATCACGTTTCCGCTGGGCAAATCGCTGATGCCGTAAAGATCGCGGCGCGAATCGGCTACCGGCACTTCGATTGCGCGTCCGTCTACGGAAATGAAGCCGAAATCGGTGGCGCCCTGGCTGAGATCTTTGCCGCAGGCATGAAGCGTGAGCAGTTGTGGATTACATCGAAACTCTGGAACGATAAGCATGCACCCGATGATGTCATTGCATCCTGCAAAAAATCGCTTTCAGACCTGCGTCTCGATTATCTGGATTTGTACCTCGTTCACTGGCCTTTCCCCAACTTTCACGCTCCCGGCTGCGACGTGACCGCACGCAGCAAAGACTCCAAACCTTATCTCCACGCCAGCTTCATGAAAACCTGGGAAGCGATGGAAGAACTTCTGCAACGGGGATGGGTTCGCCACATCGGCACTTCGAACATGACGATTCCAAAGCTCAAACTCGTTCTTCAGGATGCGAAGATTCGTCCGGCAGTCAACGAGATGGAGATCCACCCGCATTTTCAGCAGCCAGCGCTATTCGAATTTGTGCGCGCAAATGGAATTGAACCAGTTGGCTATTCCCCGCTCGGCTCGCCTCACCGGCCGGAGCGTGACCGCACGCCGGAAGACAGCGCTCCGACAGAGGATCCGGCGATTTTGAAGATTGCCGCGCGCCACGGGATTCATCCTGCCGCAGTCTGCCTCAAATGGGCTGTGCAGCGCGGACAAACACCGATTCCTTTTTCTGCGAATCCCAAGAATATCTTCAACAACCTTCTCGCCGTAACAGGCGATCCGCTGACGGAGGAGGAGATGCAACAGATCGAGGATCTTGACAGGAATTGCCGTCTGATCAAAGGACAGGTTTTTCTCTGGAAAGAAGATCAAGATTGGCAAGATCTATGGGATATGAACGGTGAAATCACACCGCCCTAAGCTGCGGGGCGCAATGCGGAGCCGGTGGCAATTTGAAATTGATTGCGGTAAAGCAGGGGAGGAATGTAAATGGAAAAGACGATGCAAGCGGCATATCTGCCGGGAAACAGCACGGTTGAGATGCGAACTGTTCCAGTGCCCGTCCCAAGTCACGGCGAAGTTTTGATCCGTGTCAAGGCATCGACCATCTGCGGTTCGGATATACGCTGCATCTATCACGAACATCTGGGCAAAGGGCCGGAGGGGTATCAAGGGGTGATCGCAGGTCATGAACCCTGCGGCCAAATTGTTGAAGCTGGTCCCGGATGCCGGCATTTCAAGGCGGGAGACCGTGTGATTGTCTATCACATCTCCGGTTGCGGCGTCTGCAACGATTGCCGGCGTGGATACATGATCTCATGCACCAGTGAAAGATTCCGGCGCGCATATGGTTGGCAGCGCGATGGCGGGATGGCGGATTACATGATCGCCGAAGAGAAGGATTTGATCGCGTTGCCCAATCAACTGACCTATGCCGATGGCGCACAGGTGGCCTGTGGATTTGGAACCGTGTATGAGGGCCTGGAGAAGATCGGAATCAGCGGAAACCACGCGGTATTGATTACCGGCTTGGGGCCTGTCGGACTTGCCGCTGCGGCTCTCTGCCGAAAATTGGGTGCGGAGAAGATCATCGGCATCGACGTTGTGGATGAGCGCTTGAAGCTGGCTAAAGAACTCGGACTTTGCGATGTGACGCTCGTCTCTGGTGAGGATAACGTCGCACAGGTAAAGGCTTTGACTGGCGGTTTCGGCGTTGAGCGCGCTGTTGAATGCTCGGCCAATGCGACCGCGCGCAACACGGCGATCCGCGCCACGCGAAAATGGGGAAAGATGGTGCTCATCGGAGAAGGCGGCGGCTTCCAGATGAATCCTTCGCCTGATATGATTCACGATCAGAAGACTCTCTATGGTTCCTGGGTCACTTCTACGTGGCTGATGGAGGAGTTGGTCGAGCGCCTGGTGCGCTGGAATCTGCATCCTGCCAGCATCATTACGCATCGCTTTTCGCTGACTCAGGCGGCGGATGCTTATTCGCTGATGGCTTCGGGAAAGTGCGGCAAAGTCTCTGTCTGCGCGGATGAAGAGTTGGCCATCACAGTCAAATAAATCCGCCGCACTGCGTTGTAACTCTGGAGAAAAACCGGTGAATCCTCAACAGAATTGGGAAAAGACTTTCAACGAGCGGCTGCCATTGTTTGGGCACCGCAATTGGCTGGTCGTTGCCGATGCTGCGTATCCACTCCATTCTGCGCCGGGGATCGAAACACTTGTCTCCACCCAAAGTCAGCAAGCCACTTTAGAGGCCATACTGAAGCCTTTGCGCACCAGCCAGCACATCCGGCCCATAATCTACTTGGACCAGGAGTTGGAGTTTGTCGAAGAAAAGGACGCGCCCGGTGTCAGTGCGTATCGCGATTATTTGAAGGTAGCACTGAAAGGGCTTGCCGTAAACTCAACTCCACACGAAGACATTATTGCCAAACTTGATCGTGCCGCAGAGATGTTCTCCATCTTGATCGTCAAATCAACGATGACAATCCCATATACCTCGGTTTTTTTCGAGCTGGACTGCGGCTACTGGAATCCGGAATCGGAGGCTCGCTTGCGCGCCACATTTCGTAGTGAAAATCACAAGCCGTAGAATCGAACGTTGCATCGTGTAGTTGAACTCGGTTGTATCGAAATGCCATGCGATGGCTGGCAGTATTTTAGGCTGGCCCAAGGATAAATCATGTTTGCTATGAATACGAGTTCTTCAGCGAATGAGCCTGGCAATGGACGAATCTTTCCTGCCGGCCAGATGACCCTTTTCATTCTTATTACTGCGCTCTTTTTTTTGTGGGCCATTCCCAACAATCTCAACGATGTTTTGATCCGCCAGTTCATGAAGTCGTTTGAGATTACTCGCTTTCGTGCGGGATTGCTCCAGTCAGCTTTTTATATGGGCTACTTTTTGCTCGCCATCCCTGCGGCATTGGTGATGCGCAAACTGGGCTATAAATTTGGCTTCCTGACCGGACTCCTGCTCTACGGCATGGGCACATTGCTCTTCTGGCCGGCGGCAATCGTCGGTCAGTACTGGTTTTTCTTGATGGCGCTCTTTGTCATCGCCACGGGCCTGTCCTTCCTTGAGACGGCGTCCAATCCCTTCATTGCACAAATGGGCTCGCCGCAAAGCTCAGAGCAGCGCCTGAATTTCTCGCAGGCATTCAATCCTCTCGGCTCCATTACCGGCGTCATCATCGGCAAGGTTTTTATCTTCTCCGGCATTGAACTGCGGCCAGACGAGATAGCCGCCAAGCAAGCTGCTGGAACTTATAAGGCCTATCTTGCCTTTGAGACGATGCGCGTCGTCAAACCATATCTTATTCTCGGCGCGGTTGTGCTTGTGTGGGCCGTACTGATTCTGATTAAGAAATTTCCCGCGATTCAAAGTGAACACGAAGATGGAGGCGATCACGAACTTTTTAGTGACCATTTTTGTAGCCCATTTCACCATCTAAAGGACGAATATAAATTTGGACTTTTTACTTCGTATATCTTTGCATTTTTGTGGGCATTGATACAATTTCTACATCTCCCAAAGTTAATCAAGTATCGCCATTTCCGACTTGCGGTTTTGGCGCAGTTTGCGTATGTCGGCGCGCAAGTTGGAACCTGGAGTTACCTGATTCAATATGTACAAGACAATACCCGCTTGGGAGAAAAAGCCGCGGCGAATTATCTGATTTATTCTCTCATTGCCTTCGGCGTGGGACGCTTCGCCTCTACTGCACTGATGCGACTGGTGCGGCCTAACCTGTTGATGGGTTCTTACGCCGCCATCAACATACTGCTTGTTTTTGTAGGTGTACTGCATCCGGGCTGGATCGGTGTCTGGGCGATGGTGCTCACCAGCTTTTTCATGTCGCTCATGTTTCCAACCATCTTTGCCTTGGGTCTCAAGGGACTGGGTCCCAACACGAAGATTGGAGGGTCGCTTATCGTCATGGCCATCATTGGCGGTGCAGTGCTGACACCATTGATGGGGCTGATTAACGATCGGACACATAGTGTTGCGCTGGCTTACTTGGTTCCACTCGCGGGATATGTAGTGGTTGGTCTTTATGGATTTTTTGGTTCGCATATCACCACGGCTTTGCCAGCGGAGAGTTTTGACTGATGAAAACGAATGGAAGAGGATTGGACCCCATGGTTAAGTCATTCACACTGACTCAAAACCGTAGATTGGCTGGGGCGATCTTTGCTCTTGCCGTACTTGCACTCTTTTCTCCTGCATTGCACTCGCAGGTGGAAGCAACTCCGGTTTCTCCCACTGCATCGCAAACTCCGGAAGCAATCGATCAAGTCTGGCAGCAGGCCAGCGCAAAGTACGATACCCACCGCCAGGAACTACTTAACACTGTCGATCAAGCGGACAATGATGGTCCCTACCGCGCCGACTGGCAATCCCTGCAAAAGTATGAAGTGCCTGAATGGTATAGGGATGCCAAGTTTGGCATCTTCATTCACTGGGGCGTTTATTCTGTTCCTGCTTTTGGGAATGAGTGGTATCCGCGAAATATGTATATCCCTGGATCGCCCGAATATGCGCATCACATTGCCACCTATGGAACGCAGGATAAGTTTGGCTATAAGGACTTTATTCCCATCTTCAAAGCTGCAAACTATGATCCTCAAGCATGGGCGCGGCTCTTCAAAGAGGCCGGTGCTCAATATGTCGTTCCGGTAGCAGAACATCATGACGGCTTTGCCATGTACGACAGCGGCTTGAGCGACTGGACGGCGGAAAAGATGGGACCACACCGCGATTTGATTGGCGAATTAGCCAAGGCTGTGCGTGCGGAAGGAATGCACTTTGGGGCTTCTTCTCACCGTGTTGAACACAATTTCTTTCTCGGACCCGGGCGCGAGATACCCTCCGATGTGAACGATCCAAAGTATGCCGCTTTCTATGGTCCAGCGCATATCTCGCTGCAGAATCCCTCTCCAACGCCATTGTCGAATGACTTTACCTACGTTTCCAATGCATGGACAGACGATTGGCTCGCTCGCTCAGCGGAAATCGTCGAGAAATACCACCCTGATGTCATGTACTTCGATTGGTGGATCGGACAGTCTTCGGTACGTTCCGCACTTACTCGTTTTGCCGCGTTCTACTACAACACTTCATTAAAGTATGGCGACCACGTTGGGGTTATCAACTACAAGGACTACGCCATGATGGAACACTCCGCTGTGCTTGATTTGGAACGTGGACAACTGGGTGACATTCACGCTCTTCCCTGGCAAACCGACACTTCCATCAGCAATAGGTCGTGGGGGTACATCGAGCACGATTCCTTCAAGTCGCCTGCATTTGTAATTGACCAGTTGTCTGACATTGTCAGCAAGAACGGCAATCTTCTGTTGAATATCGGTCCGCGGTCGGATGGAACCATTCCAGATGAGGTTCAAAAGGTTTTGCTGGATGTTGGCGCATGGCTGAAGATCAATGGCGAAGCGATTTATGGGACTCGTCCGTGGAGGTTATACGGCGAAGGCCCAACAAAAGTAGCGTCTGGCTCCTTTCAAGACACAAGCACCGCGACCTACACGGAGAATGATTTCCGGTTTACGACCAAAGGGAACATTCTCTACGCCATAGAACTGGCAACGCCCTTGAAAAGCGATATTGTGATTCACTCGCTGGGCAGCGCTGCGATGACCTCTAAAATCGGGTCTGTAACTTTGCTCGGAGTGCAAGGCACGCTTCCCATTCAGCAACTGCCCGACGGCCTTCACATTCACTTACCCGCATCCGTGACAGGAAAGTTTGCGTTAGTCTATCGAATCGTCCCGGAGTAGCACACGCGAAGAGGACGATTCTTGATGTAGACTGTGCCGGATTGCTACTGGCGATGACATGATTTTGCTTTGAATGTTTTTACAACAGAGAAGGAGATGATCGATGAGTCATGAAATTGCATCTGAAAATCGTTTTGGTGAAGTTGTCGCATTTGTAAATAGGCATAGCAAGCTGGTTGTATTGTCTGATGGGCAGAGCGGAGCCTCGATCGCAGTATGGCCCGCCATGCAAGGCCGGGTGCTTACCAGTTCGGTCGCCGGATCGGAAGGATTCGGCTTCGGATGGGTTAACCGCGAGTTGATTGCCTCCGGGAAGTTACAGGAACACATGAACGCCGTCGGCGGTGAAGACCGCATCTGGCTGGGGCCTGAAGGCGGCCAATTCTCCATTTTCTTTGCGCCGAATGCACCCTTTGATTTTGAACACTGGTTCACTCCTGCGCCGATCGACACCGAGGCATTCGAGATTGTTGGACAAAGCAAGAACTCTGTCTCGTTTCGCCGTGCTTTTTCTCTCATTAACTATTCTGGAACAAAGTTTGACGTGCAGATTGACAGAGAGATTCGTCTGCTCTTATCCGCCCAAATTTGGAACGGCATTCATCTCGATGCAATTGACGGCGTCAAGACTGTGGGTTACGAGTCAGAAAACAAGCTTACCAATCAGTCGGCAAAGAACTGGACAAAACAATCTGGCTTGCTTTCTTTGTGGGTTTTAGGACAGTTTCAATCGACCCCTCAGACTACTGTCATACTTCCGATCCGGTCCGGCCCGCGTGCTGAGCTGGGTATTCCTGTAACCACGGATTATTTCGGCGTTGTTCCCGAAGATCGAATTTCTGTTCGAGAGGATGTTGTCTTTTTTAAGGCCGATTCCAATTGCCGCAGCAAGCTTGGTTTGAGCCCACAGCGCGCCAAGGGAATACTCGGCAGTTATGACGGAAAGAATCGCGTACTAACAGTTGCACAATACAATCAGCCATCCGGACCGGAGATGTATGTCAACTCCGCATGGAAGATTCAGGAAGACCCTTATAACGGAGATGTCGCCAACACCTATAACGATGGACCCGCGGCGCCTGGCGGCGGCCAGCTTGGACAATTCTATGAACTGGAATCCTCTTCTCCGGCAAAAGAACTTGGTTCGAACGAGTCGATCCAGCACACCCATCGCACATTGCATTTTGAGGGGACTGAAGAGCAACTGGATGCGATCTGCCATCGCACATTGGGAGTTCGATTGAAAGACATTCCGTCCTTCAATTCATAGCCCAACTTTTGGCTGTGCTTCTTACGGTTGAATCTGAAAACAGCGCAGGATATCATTGCAGAATCATGCGATGATTGCCTGCGCTGTTTTTTCAAGGAGTTTTCTGGATGCAGATCAACCCTTGACCTCAAATCCGAATGTTGCGCCCCTGAATGCCCCGATCGAAGCTGAGCGCCCCATTCGCCCCTTATTCACCACCATTCAACAGCATTTTTTGCCATTCACTGCTCAGCCTTTGCGTTGGCTGTACCCCGCATTTACCCTATTATTGGAGCTTTATCCCTGCGTGCCGTACACCTTCAATCGCAAGGAATAGGCTGACGCAGGTCTAGTTCGTGTGATTAATTCTTCGAGGAGATTGCATTTATGTCCAAAGCAGTCAAGTACGCCGAGAAAGCCGTCGTCTACGCGGCCAAGGGAGCCTGGGTTGTATATGAGCGGCTGAATCGCATCAGCCCCAACCCCTCCTTTACCCCCAAGTGGTCAGACAAGCCTTTACAGAAGAGCTATGAGAAGGAAAAGCCGCCTCTGGGCTGGCCGCGCACCACAGACTCGCTTTGTCCCAAGTGCGTGCCAGAGATACGCAAACAAATTCTCGACGGAAAGCTCCCTTATGAAGTTCTCCTCAACGAAAAGGTCGGCGAGATCAAGGCGCAAATTATCGAGCGCGACGGCCAGATATGGATGCTCAAGGACTGCCCCAAGCACGGTCACTTTGAAGACATCATGTCGATGGATGCGGCCTTCTTCAAGCATCTCGAAGAGAGCTTCCCGGGACGTGACATTCGTTCCCACAACGACATTCGCCTGCGCAACCACGGCACATCAACCGTCACCCACGGGCGCGGCGCAGTGCTTACCATCGATCTGACCAACCGCTGCAATATGATGTGCGATCCCTGCTTCATGGACGCCAATCAGGTCGGCTTCGTCCACGAACTCACCTGGGACGAGATTAAAACCATGCTTGACAATGCCATCACCGTCAAGCCTCGTCGGCAGATGAGCGTGCAGTTCTCAGGCGGCGAACCAACGCTCTCCCCTTACTTCCTCGATGCAGTCGCTTACTGCCGCAAGGTCGGCTACAACAGCGTGCAGGCTGCCTCCAATGGCATCGAATTCGCCAAGAGCAAGGAACTCTGCCGCGCCGCCGCTGAAGCTGGACTTCGCTATGTCTATCTCCAATTCGACGGCATCGGCAACGCCGCCAACTCCCATCGCAAGGTGGGCAATCTTTTTGATGTGAAGCTGCAAGCGATCAACAATCTTCATGAAGCCGGTGTTGAGATCGTTCCGGTGACGACCATTATCAACGGCATCAACAACGAGCAGGTGGGCCGCATCATTCAGTTCGCACTCGATAACCCCAGGAAGATCAGCTTCCTCAGCTTCCAGCCGGTCAGCTTTACAGGCCGCGACGAGGAGATCAGCGACGAGCGCCGTTTCGCGCAGCGCTACACGCTCTCGCATATGGCGCACGACATCAAGAAGCAGGTCGGATTCGGAGAGCCGGAGCGCGATTGGTTCCCCATCAGCTTTATGAGCACCTTCTCAGACTGGGCCGATCTGATTCACGGACCTAGCGCCGAGTGGGGCCAGCTCTCCTGCGGATGCCATCCCAACTGCGGTATCGGCATGGCGATGATGATCGACAAAGAAACCAAGGAAGCCGCGCCGGTTACTGCCTTCCTTAACATGAACAAGGTGGCCAAAGATCTGGCTAAGGTCAACGATGCGGCGCGCGGCAAGTGGATGTCGGTGATCGGTTTCGGCCTGGCGCTACTACGCAATTACGATCCCTTCATGTCGCCCACGCATTTCAAAATCAGCGATATGCTCAAGAAGATGGACAAGACCTTCAACGCCACAGGCCATGACTACGGCAGCGTCAAGGGCGACCGCACTCTTGAGGACATTCAGAAGCGCCGCCAGGATCGCTGGAACTTCCTGTTTATCGCTGGAATGTGGTTCCAGGATTTGTTCAACTATGACTTCCGCCGCACCGAGCAGTGCATCATTCCCTATGCGACGCAGGAGGGCGAGATCAGCTTCTGCGCGTATAACACGGGCGTCGGATGGCGCAATATCATCGAGAAGATGCATATGACGGCTACCCTGACCAAATGGTATGAGGAGCATGGCCGCCACGAAATCTTCGCCGGCGGCAAGAAGGTTGCGATGGAGCACATCGGCCACGACCTTGCGCTGAACCAGGCTCACGTAAACTCCGAGGCCAACCACACCCTGGACGAGTTGGGCATTGCCAAAAACGCCCGCGAAGAAAAGATTCGCACCCGCGATGGCAAGCAGTTGGATGCTGCGGAAAATGCTCGCATGGCCAAGCTCTATCGTGAACACATCCTCGGTGAAAAGCCCGTCGAAGGCCTGGTTCCGCTCGGCTCCATTGCCCCTGCTAAACAAGTCGAGCAAAAAGAATCCGAGTTGGTTGCCGGCGACTGATTTCTTGCACTCGCACCGTATGTATAAGGGCCGCTCTCATCGGGAGCGGCCTTTGTGCGGAGTAACATAAACGCAGTTACTATGCGTAAATCGGGCCAGCGCTTACAGCCGATTGATGAGCGAAGCCATGCAAGCCGCGCCAAAACCATTGTCGATATTGACCACGGAAACGTTGGGTGAACAGGTATTCAGCATTCCCAGCAATGCGGCTATACCACCGAAGGAAGCGCCATAGCCGACGCTCGTGGGAACAGCCAGCACAGGCGCATTCACAAGTCCGCCGACGACGGTAGGAAGCGCGCCTTCCATGCCAGCGCAGACAATCAGCACACGCGCCGATTGAAGGCCTTGCTTCTGCGCAAGAAGGCGGTGAATGCCGGCAACGCCAACATCGGCGATCAGTTCTACCGTGTTGCCCATCAGGCGGGCGGTGACTACGGCCTCCTCGGCAACAGGAAGATCGGAGGTTCCGGCGCAGACCACGGCGATGGTTCCCTTGCCCGGTGCGGCTGCGGCCTGCGTGAGCGTGATGGCGCGGGCGGTCTCGTGAAAGACGGCGCGAGGCTCGATTGCAAAGACGGCATCGTACATCTCGCGTGTGGCCCGTGTGGCCAGCACATTGCCTCCGTTGGCCGCCATGCGGGCAAAGATCGCCGCCACCTGCTGTGCTGTTTTGCCCGCTGCAAAGATCACCTCTGGCATTCCTGTACGCAGCGACCGATGATGATCGAGCTTGGCGAAGCCAATGTCCTCAAAGGGCAGGTCGCGCAGCCGGTCGAGCGCATCGCTGACCGCCATGCGTCCCTCGCGGACTTCATTGAGCATATCTTCAATCTTCGCGCGATCCATTGAGCCACCTTTCTTCAAATAACGGAAACGAGCTATGATTTTATGTTTTCTATAGCCGAGTAGACGCGCATCGCTTCTCCCATCACCTGCTTGAGTGGTAGCGAATGCTTTGTGGCAATCTGGCGGCAATCCTCATACTCCGGCAACACGTTGGCTAGGCTGCCGTTGGGCAGGCGTGCGATCTTGATGCGCACCTTGCCCCAACGGGTCTCGACCTCTGCAAACTCACGCACCAGAGCAATCTTGTTCTCCAAGCGCCAGCGCAAACCGATGGTGGTGGTCTCACGAAAAAGCAGCTCCTGCAGCGTGGGCGCCAGATCGGGCCGGCAAAGGACGGTCATCTGCACGCCGCTGCGTCCCTTCTTCATCTGCACCGGGGCGCGGTAAACATCCCACGCGCCGGCTTCAAGCAGCTTCTCGCTGACGTAGGCGAGCAACTGCGGATTGCAATCGTCGATCACCGATTCGATCACTGCGATGGATTCCGTGGCGGCATTCGAAGCCGCTTCTCCCACCATCAGACGGAGTAAATTCGGCAGACCCACGGTCTCGCGTCCCCCCGCGCCGTAGCCTGTCTTCACAATGCGCATCATCGGCAGTGCGGCGTAGTGCACATCCAACATCCGCAGCAAGACAGCGCCTGTCGGTGTCACGCGCTCCATCGGCTCGCCTGCCGCGTAGACTGGCGCATCTCCCAGCAGAGACAATGTTGCCGGCGCGGGAACGGGAAGCGTGCCATGCTGGCAAACAACCGTTCCGCTGCCCACGTTGAGCGGCGAAGCGAACCAGCGATCCACTCCGAAAGCCTCCGCGCCAGCGGCTGCGCAAACGATGTCCACGATGGTATCCACCGCGCCCACCTCGTGAAAATGCACCTCCTCGACGGGGACGGAATGAATAGCGGCTTCTGCCTCGCCGAGCAATTGAAAGGCACTCATTGAGCGCTGCTTCACGCTCTCGGCAAGCGGCGCTGAGCGAATCATTCCGAGAATTGTGGACAGGGCACGATGAGGAGCATGAACGTGTTCATTGCGGTGCTCATGTTCATGATGTGTGTGCACATGATCGTTGTGCGTGTGCTCCGGCACGACCATTGGCACGCCGGGCGCAATCACGCATACTTGAGTCGCAGCCAGGGCACCGCGGCTGACCTTACGCGACTCCAGCCGGGCGCCAACATTCAGTGAAGCTGCTGTCTCCTCCAGAAAGGCAAAGGAAACACCCGCATCCACCAGAGCACCCAGCAGCATATCGCCGCTGATGCCGGAAAAACAATCCAGATAGCCTATACGCATAGCAATGTAATTCTAAATCGCCGCCGCTGCGCCGCGCTTCTCAAGAACTTCGGCAGGGAGAATTTCGTTCATCGCACCGGATCGGAATCCTTCACAATCCAACGTGACGAAATGGAAACCAGCTTGCTTGAGCGCCGCCGTAATCGCGCCGAGCATCTCCATCGTCAGGGCGCGTGACAATTCCGTACGTGCCAGTTCAATACGAGCCAGATCGCCGTGATGACGAACGCGCAGCTCAACAAACCCCAACTGGCGCAGACTCTCCTCGGCCATTTCCACTTGCATAAGAATCTCGCGAGTCACAACGCGCCCATATTCGACGCGCGAGGCAAGGCAAGGCGCCGCCGGACGCTCCCAGAACGCGAAGCCCGCCGCCTTGGCCAGTGCGCGAATATCGTTCTTCGTCAGCCCAGCCTCAGCCAGCGGCGCCAGCACAGAGTGCTCCTCAGCGGCGCGCTGACCGGGGCGGTAATCTCTACGATCGTCCGCGTTCATGCCATAAGCGATGCGCTCGAATCCCAGCCTCGGCCCCTGGGTCTCCATAGCCCGAAAAAGTTCGTCCTTGCAATGAAAGCAGCGGTCAGCATCGTTGCGCCGGTAAGCGGGGCTGCTCAATTCGTCGGTTGCAAGAATGTGTAGCGGAATCCCCTGCACGCGCGCAAACTCGCAAGCCAGCTCAAAATCGCGGCGGCTAAGACTGGGAGAATCGGCGAGCACGGCGAGCATCCTGCCGCCGAGTATGCGATGCGCTGTTGCCGCCAGAAACGCAGAGTCCACACCACCCGAATACGCCACCATCAGGCTGTCCAACTGCCTAATTCGCGCCTCGAGCGCGCTCAGCTTGCACTCGGCGCTTTGGACAGCGGCAGGGATGCCGCACCCTTCGCCTCCCGCGTCCCCCATTGAAGTAAAATCCGTCTGCGCATCAGCCATCATGAAGCCGATTATACCTCCAGCGACATTTCCTCGGATGAGGGATCGGGCTTCAACGCAGCGATCTCGACCGGCGTCAGCATCACATAAGGAACCTGCGTGGATGAAAACTGGCTGCGCAATTTCGGGTCGCTGAAGGGCGGCGCGTGATCGCCAACCAGGATGAAGATGGTTGGTCTCGCGGTTGCACCCAAAGCCGTCTGCTGAACCGACTGATGAACGGATCGCACTAGACGAAACCATGAGCAGAGCGGAATCGAATTCTGAAGCGCGGGCTGGGTTGCGCAAACACTGTCGTCAGGAAGATCGGGGTGTGCCGGCACGGGGATATGCGAGTTGAGTGTAACCCAATAGATGAATTCAGGCTTCTGCTGATCTACGGAAAGAAGCGAACTGCCGATCCAGTGGGCGATGGAGGCGTCGCAGATTCCCGGAAATGCCCCGTGGCAAACCGGAAGTCCTTCTCGTTTGAGCAGGCGTTCGAACCAGAGTTGATCGAAGCCCAGATTTCTGTACCATGTGGAGCGGTAGAACATCTTGCCGACATAGCCATGAACTGCCATATTCTGGTAGCCCCGGGCATGAAAGTAGGCAGGCAGGCACTGCTCCATATGCTCGGTTGAGGATTGAATGATTCCAAAGCCGATCGCAGAGTGACAAAGCTCGCGCGCCTCGCCAGGAACTGTGAGTCCTGTGAAGGGAACACTTCCGTACGAGACCTTGTACCTGCTCGCAACGCGGGGATCGTCATAAGGCGCAGCAAGCGCCTGCGCAAGATGGGGATCACGCAACAAACCCCACGATTCAACCAGAACGAGCACCACATTGGGAGAGCCAGCCGCGCTGGAATGGCTGTCGAGAAGCATCAATACCTGAGCAGACGCCGAGCGCTCGCTCGCATTCGGCGGTCCGCCACTCGCACGAACGGTCTTGACCTGACGCCACAGAAGCGTCAGAACCGGACTGCGCGCTATGCGAAAAGAAAGTGTGGCCGTATCCCGGTGACTCAGCGGATTCTGTCCACTCAGCCAATCGATGGGAGTCAGCAGGGCGATCAGAACCAGAAGCGTTGCGGCAGTCCGAAGATTCTGGTGGAAGCGCGGCCGGAACCAGGCAAGCAACGCGCAGATCGCCAGCAGCAATACCAGGAACGCTATTCCCCCTAGCACTCTGTTCACGGGCAGTTGAGGAAGATAGCGTACCGACGACAGTAAATCTCCCACCGGGAACTGGTAGGCATAGCAGATGGTATACGCGAGGTCGGCAAGTGAATCCACTGCAAGCAGAAGAAAAACCGCGCTTCGCGGCAAGAAGACGCTGGCGACGCCGATTATAAGATATTCAAGGTTGATATATCCGTGCGGAGCCGCGCCCAGCACATGAGCGGAGAGCAGCAACGGAAGATTCGGCAGTATCAGATAGAACGCTGCAATCAGAAGGAAGGGCAACTGCCGATGCTGGCATACATGGCTCCAGAGCGCAGCCAAAGCGGATGCACGTCGCCCTTCCTCCGGCGGCAGGAGACGGCTGCCCGGGCGAAGTGGCATAGGAAGACTGGCAAAATCATTCAATGTACAATCCTTTGAACGGGAACGGAAGATGTTCTGAGAAAGAGGCTGTAGCAGAGAGAACGAACCGAGTCTGGAGCAAGGCGGATTGGCCCGCGCATCAGTATATTCCTGATCGAACCGGCGGCATCGAGCAGGCCCATCTTGCGCAGAAACCCTTGAAACTCGATCTCGCCCTTCAGATACGCCAGTCCGCCCCTGCGACCTTGCATTCCATTGCCGCAGCGAACATATACCAGAATCTCGTTGAGGTTATGCAGGCGATAGCCTAGCGTCAGCATTCTTGCCCAAAGATGATAATCCTCAAAACCCTGGCAGGATTCGTAGTTGCCTGCCGCCACCACCGAGGCTTTGCGGAAAACAACCGTCACATGGTTCATCGGCGTCCTGGACTTGGCAAAGCGCCGCAACGCCTGACCCGCCGCGGGCAGAAGCCGGATCGCGCGCGGAGCGGTGCTGTCCTGCTCGAACTCAGCGATCACGCCCCCAACCACATCGACCTCGCGATGACTATCAAGGAAGCTCACCTGCTTGGCAAACCGCTCCGGCAAAGAAATGTCATCCGAATCCATGCGCGCCACATACTCTCCCCCGCACAGATACAGTCCGGCTCGTAGCGCTGCCCCTAATCCCATCTGTCGGGGCAAGGGCAGCGAAAGAATGGGCAGTATCTTTCTGTACTCCGCGATCGTCGCATGAAGCGGCTCGCCCAGCGGCCCGTCTTCAACAATGACCACCTCATCGGCGGGACGAGTCTGTGTTGCAAGGCTCTCCAGAGATTGGCGCAGATTGGCCGTAGACTCCTTGTGATAAACCGACATCAGTACAGAAAGTTTCATTGCTTTTCCCCTGAATCCAATCACTTCTCGCCAGCCTGACCGAAGACACTCAATCTGCCGCAAAGGCGCTGCCCAGAGCCGGCGACTGGATACGTTGCGGGCACCGCACTGGATGGAACCGGATCGATCAAGCCGGACACATCAGGAGCTTGCACTCGCTCGGCCAGCCGCTTGCCTTGACGGATAAGAGGATTCTCAATGAGATGAAAGGAGACAAATGATAGCAAAGCCGTCAATGTAATAAATGCGATCAACTTCAGCGCCAGAGGCAGTTGAGGCAGATAGCGGAAGACAAAGACCAGCGCTGGAACATGAAGTAGATAAATGCCATAGGAGTATTTTGCGATCTGCGCTGCCGGATGAGCGATCCAGCCCACTTTCAGTTCGCCAAACTGCGGAATGGCAAGAGCTAGAACCAGACAGATGCAGGCGTTGACGCCCGCCGCATAGGAGGATTCGAAGGAGTGCCAGCCAACGATTCCGCCTTGAACTGCAAAGAGGCCGGCAACGAACAAGGGCCACGCCCATGCAGGCAGCGCGGCACGGCTTGGCTGCTCCCTCTGCCCTTCGAGCAGCTTAAAGGCCACCATGCCCGCGATGAACATCGGCGGGAAGATCGCCGCGTGCAGTAGTCGCGGCATCGAGGGTTGCGTTGCGGCAATCGCCAGCAACGCCGCGCCCAGCCAGAGCGCAAAAACCACGGGCCGGCCTGCGAAGCGCCGTAGTACAAAAAAGAAGAGGGGCAGTACTAGATACATCTGGACCTCCCAGGGAAGGCTCCAGAGCGGGCCGATCACGCTGGGAATGCTGCGCGCCATGTTCTGCACCAACAGCAAGTTGGCCACGATGCCATTCCAGCCCATAGCATGAACCGTCCCATCCGGCTGGTCGGTGAGGCCGGTCGTCAATACCAGAAAAATCGTTGCCCAACACAAGGGATAGATGCGGAAGGCGCGACGAACAAGAAAGCTGCTACCGCGATGAATCGCAGGAGCGCGATGCATCGAAAGCATCAGCACCAGGCAGGTATGAACAAAAAAGAACATAACGCCGGTATAGCTGAGATTATGCAGGAGCTGATTGGTTCCCGGATCGTATGCCCAGAGATGAAATGCAACACCCTCGACCCGCCAGTGAGCGGCGACGACCGACAATACCGCCAGCGACCGCAACACGTCCAGGTTTGCGTAATTCGTCTTCATAAAACCTCTTGGGGTGCCTGTTATGGATTCGCTTGGATTGCTCGCCGCCGTACGATTGCTCACACGCATTCTAGGTTGAGACTTCCTCGACTGGAGCGGGCGCATACTCCCGCTTCAGCAAACCTCCCGCAGTGACCACCACGACGACCAGCAGCGTGGTCAGAACCAAGGATGGAATTCGTTCATACACGTAGCCGAGAGAGCCTCGCGGCGCCAATAGCGAACGCGTTAGACACTCGGCCCAGATTCCCGAAAAGAGCGAGCGATGACCGATCCATCCCATGAAGCGCCGGCAACTGAAGCCCAACAGCGCCGAGCCGGCAAATACCGCGAACATCCCGCCAAACAGATAAAGATCGAGCAGATAATTTGAACCTGTCCCGGAGACTGTGCCATCGAGAGTCGAGGGATCATTGATGGTGAGAATGCGATCCAATGTCGCAGGCATATTCTTCAAGCCTTCAATATCGATCACGCATACGCCCATCCAGCCGTATGGAATGGTCTTTGCCGTCAACGAGACAATCAGCGGCGGACAGCGTCCAGACAAACTCAGGCCAGTATTGTCCTGGAAGAGTCGTAGCGAACTTCCGGCGGCAAAGAACCTGATGGTATCGTCGGCTCCAATCACGTCGTCGCCGCGCGTCAACGCAGGCACAAAGATAATTACTAGCGCCAGAACCGCGAGCTGCGCCATTCGCTTGGCGGAGAGGCGGATCCAGCCGCGCGCCACGCCGATCAGCACTGCGGGGACCACGGCCTGCGCCAGAAAGAACCGCCCTCCATGCAGCGACACAATCAGACGAGGCAATATGACCATCGCCGTCGTCATCAGAACACGCCTCCATCCCTGCTTCTCCGGCTCCGACACCCCGACGCATAGAAAGCCGAAGAAGAGATGCGTGTAGAGCAGGGCTTGATACGGTCTGGGAATCGCGCCGCCTAATCCATAATCCATGCCGATCCTGCTGTATAAGAGATGGACGGAGATGGCAAGCGCGGGAAGAAAGATGAGGACCGTTGCCTTGTAGGCGAACTCCCCGCAGGCATCGAGCCGGCGCGGAGAAAAACGATGCGCCGGAGGACCAAATACTGGAAGAAGATAACCGGAGATGAAGAGAATCAACGCAAAGATGCTGATCGCGATCGTATCGCTCTCTACCGCGTCGGATTGATGAACGACCATACGGTAGAAAATGCTGGGAAGCCACCAGAACAGGATGCAGGCAAAGATAAACGAGCCGAGATAGAACCACTTTCCGCGCTCCTGCCTCTGCGGCGCGTACACGCAATCCTGGGCCGCGCGCGTTGAAGAGGCGCTTTGCAGAGAGCCGTGGCGGATGGCTGCGCTCATCGGCCATCCTCCGCGTCGAGCCTTCCCTGCGCGTTGAAACGGGAATCGAGCGAAAGATAAGCCTCCGCTACCGAGCGCGCCGAATAAGCGGTGAGCGGCAGAGGCGGTAAAGGCGCCGCTTGCAGAGCATTGCGCAGCGCGGCGGCAACCTCGGTGCGCTCCACGGATGCGGAGAACAATTGAATTCCTGTGCCGATTCGCTCTGGCGCAATCTCCAGGCCGCCACCCGAGGCCGGCATCACCACTGCACATCCCTGGCTCAGAGCTTCAAGATAGGCGATGCCGAATGGCTCTGCAGGATTGCCGGAGACAAACACGCGCGTGCGCCGCAGCCTCTCCCGCACCTCAACCGGCGTCAGCGCGCCCGTAAACGCAATACGCTCGTCTCCGTGATGAATGCGCTCCAGTTCCGGACGCATCGGACCGTCTCCCACGATCCACGCCCGCAGACCGGGATTCTCGTCCAGCACGTCGCGGATAGCAGGCAGCAGCCGGTCCACATTCTTGGCGCAATGCAGCCGTCCAACATAGGTGATCGCCTCGCGCTTGGCTCCGTCCTCCGGCATTGCTTCCATAAAGAGCGGATGGACCGGATTGCGGATCACTGCATCCACGCGCAACCCGAAGATCGCTCGCAGATGCAGCGCCGAGTACTCCGAGACCTCAACCAACTGAACGCCGCGACAGGCATTGGCCATCCGGTAGGAGGCCAGGATCGCCAGCGTTCTCGTCCAGCCCTGGTGTGCGGCGCAGGGAACGCCGTGCGCCATGCAGATCGCGCGCCGGGCCAGTGGCGCGGCAAAAACAGCCGTCGTGCTGAGTATCTTCAATACGCCGGGATCGCGCACTTCGCCAAGCCGAGCCGGAATCTTGGCAGGTGAAATCACTTCGGCAGCCAGGCCGAGTTCGGCAAAGCCGCAGCGCAATGCTTCGGCAAAGCTGGCAACGCCGCCGTTTGGATGGCCGCCTGTGAGCAAGACCTTCGATGGTGGACGGCCGTTCATTCCCTTCCCTCCCGCTCCTGCCGGCGACTGCCCGTGCTCTTGTCTGCTGCGTCCATCGAAAGTCAGTCCTTTGAAAAAAGAAAATCATGCGTTCCTGAGTCCACCATGCCATTGGAGATCCACCGGCTGATATCCACCCATCCCACTGGAGTCCGCGCCTCATCGAGCATCCTGCTCTGATAGCCGTGCCTCCAAAAGACCTCAAAGGCTTCGGCGAACCGGCTGCTGAC
This sequence comes from Occallatibacter sp., assembly GCA_049587335.1. Classification (GTDB taxonomy): domain Bacteria; phylum Acidobacteriota; class Terriglobia; order Terriglobales; family Acidobacteriaceae; genus Telmatobacter. Next base: position 99,401 of record JBAVDS010000082.1, read on the forward strand.
TCCGCCGGGAATCACCTCGCCGCTGAGCAGGATCTCCACCAGCCAGGTCGGTCTTGGATTCAGATTCAACGTTGCCGTCGCACCGGCCAGCACATCCAATTCGAAGCCTTCGACGTCCATCTTGATCAGCAACTTCTTGCCTTCAAATCTGCCGGCCGCGATGGCGTCGAGCGTTGTCAATGGCGCCAGAGTGGACTGCGCCTCATATGCCTGCGCCCAACCCGGCACAAACGAGGCAATGCCGCCGTATCCGTAGATGCGTCCCAGTCCGCTTCGTCCCGCCAGGCCAAGCGGAAATACTTCGACATCGAGAAACTTGTTTTCCCACAGGTTTCTATAAAGAAAATTCAAGTTTCTGGAGGAGGGTTCAACTGCGATCGTCTGCTTTCCACGGCTCGCTGCCAGACATGAGTAGAAACCCACATTGGCCCCAATATCGATTACCGTCTCGTGGCATTTCACGAGTTCCAGAAACGCTTCGATCTCATTCTCTTCCCAGCCGTCTCTGGTCATCGTTGGATCGCCCGACAAACTGAAGCCGTATTTTGTCGGAATTGAACGGCGTCGATTCGTCACGTCCCGCAGCAAACGGTACTGCCGCCCAAGCGGCGGCGCAAATGTATCGACGGTTTTTCTGCATCTTGACAAGAACACATTTTTCTCCTTGGAGTTCTGCTCCCTCGTTCCCTTGAAATTCACCGCTGATACCAGCGAAGAGACACCCCGCTGCGGCGCTCATCCCGCCTCATTTCCCACTGCCGCCAGCTTACTGACGGCAAGATAACCGCGGCGGGCGCGCGCAAATATTCCCCAGGCAAATGGCAGGCCAATGATCGCGGTGGCAACAAGATAACTGAAGGCCGCGCCGGTATTGCCCCATCGCGGCGCTGTCAGCGCTGCCAGTAGAAGGGTCAGCAAAGCCACAACCAGAGACTGGGCGAGAAAAGGTTCGTTCTTGAAGGAGCGCAGTAGCATCGCCAAACTCTGCACGATGCAATTGGCGCCAGCCGCCACCACCAGCACAGCAAACAGTTGTGGTGAAACCATGCGCGCGGCCAATCGGGGAGCGAGCGCGGGCAATAAGGCGCACAACCAGCAAGCGGCCAGCGCAATCACCACAAAGGCGGTGATCGACTGAACCAGTGTGCGCTGAAATAGCCGGTCTAGCCCCAAGAACTCGCGCCGCGCAATCATGCGGCCGAAGGGCGTGGCCTTGGTCGAGGACCAGGCCAGCGCCAGAATCGTCATGTATCCGGTGACGCTGAGCGACATCCCCATCTGTCCGGCATCGACAGGTCCACGCAGCGCAAATAGTACCGGGATGAATACCTGAACCGTGAAGTAGGAACACATCCAACTGACGGCAATGCGCCACTGAAAGGGCCAGACCTCCCGGCTCCAGTGGATGGCGGATTCGCGGGCCTGATGGTTGAGCAGCCCCGCCAATAGAGAGCGGCGCGAAGCCAGAAAGAAGAGTCCCACGCCAACGTAGCCCGTAATAGCGAGAGCTGGAGCATATAAACCGTGATGGAGCAGCAATGCCATCCAGGCCAGCGCCGAGGCCGCAACCGCCTGACGCATACGCATTGCGGCGACTGCCCGCACTTCGCCGCATCCCTCCACAAACGAGTAGAAGGGAACGCACCACAAACCAGCCATCGAGGCAGCAACCGCCGCGAACCAGGGTCCCTGCCAGGCCACCAGCGAAGAGGCCGGTTCTGCATGACGGGAGAAGAATATCCATCCCATTGGCGCCAGAATCAATCCCATTGCCAGCGCTGCCACTGTATACCAGCGCAGACTGAGTTGCAACGCCGACGCCAGCCGCGCATGGGCTGTCGCATCCCCGCGCACTCTTCCGTCGCCGGCGATCTCCAGGTGAACGCACTCGTGTGCTGCCAACTGCTGAATCACGAAGGAGAAGCCCATCTCGAAGACCACCTGCAACGAGACCAGGCTAAGCAGTGTGTAGTAGTAGCCTTGCTCGACAGGCGTGAGATAGCGCACGATGAGCAGCACCGTTCCCGTGCTGCCCACTATACCGACGGCCCGCGCAAGAAAGGTATAGGCAACGGCGCCATCCATGCCTAGCACGCAAAGCCCTCTCATCGCACTCCTCCAGCCCAGGCCTCTTCCAACGCCACGGCCCAGGAACCCGTGCGGCTGCGACAGGCGCGAAGCAGGGCAACGACTTCGACTGAAAGCCCGATCAGCAAGGCCAAAGGCAGAGCCAGCAGCAGCGCGGCCAGCAGGATCCAGATTTTGTAAAGATAGTTGGGACGGTCCGGGACCACGGCTGGATCAACCACCTGCACCATCGAGCCTTGCCGTGCTTCGTCCACGCGAGCAGCCTCATACTGGCGCGTCAACAGATCCTGAACCATCTCACGGTACTTGACCTCGCGCAACGCGCGCGCATACTCCAGACCGGCTTCGCCCAGCTTGCCTTTGGGCGCCACCAGATCGCCATCCGGTCGATCATTGTCAACGTCCATGGCGGACAACTGCGACTCCAGGCTCGATAACTCACGCTCGGTGCGCTCAAGATCCGGGTTCTCATCGGCGGCAAACTGGCGCATCGATTGGATCTCCATCTGCTTGGTCGCAATTTGGGCGCGCAGCATCGCTGCCGAGGCAATCATGGCGTGGGCCTGACCGTCGAGTTCAATCACGCCAGTGTGTTGCTCGGTCTGCTTCATCTCTTCTTCTGCCTGTGCCAGAGCTGTGCGCGCGGCATTCAACTGCCGCTCGAAGAATAGCCTTCTCTGCGCTGCTTCGGTAATCGCCAGATTCGCCGAAAAGCGCCGGTATTCTTCCAGCCACCCATTGGCCAGTTCTGCAGCGCGGCGCGGATCCCGGTCGGTGACCGAAAGGCGGATCAGCCCGTCCTTCAGCCCATTGTCAACCGAGCTTTCCCGCTCCCATTTTTTGCGCGCAGTCGAGAGATATCTGCGGTGATAGAGAGTTTGCAGATGAAAGCGCTCCACCATTGCATCCTCCACCGTGCGGCTTTTCATCAAGGCGACCTGCAGGTCGTTGGGATTCTTGGCGCCCAGATTGCTGCCGCCCATTCCGGCGATCGCTCCCAAACTGTTCAGTTGCGCAATCATCGTCGTTCCCGCCGAACTTCCCTGCTGAGGTGGAAGAAAGGCAATGCTGGCCGTATAGGCATTGGGAAGAAGCAATACCACAGCGATGGTGACAGCGGCGATAACGAGCGCAGTCATCCCGATCAATCTTTTCCGTTTGAGTGCAACCCGCATCACCGGCGGCAAAGAGCCGAATGAAGCATGGGAACTGGGAGCGACGAGTTCCTGGATCTCTGTTGGCACGCTAAACTTCCTCTTTGTATTCGGTGATTTTCTTCAATGAGCACAGCGCTTTCTTCCGAATCTTCGGCGCACTGCCAATCGTTCCCGGCCAATGGCGCCATGCAATGCCGCAATCCGGCTCATTCAATCAGAGGACCGGAAGCAAATGATGAACCGGTCACTTCTTCATAAACTGCGATCAGATTACCCGCCTTCGTCGATGCATCATCCAGGAAATCGAGAAAACCGCCATTCCCAAATCGATTATGGGAAGACACTCATAGATCTGTCCGATTTCGGAACAAGTCCTCATCCCAATTGCATTTTTCTCTTTGTCCCGCCTGCCGGATATGTGAACAATGAGGCGTCTATGAGAAACCATCCATCTTCTCGCTCCTTCAATTGCCGGGCAACTCTTCTCCAGGTTGCGGGCGCCGTGCTCCTGGTCTTCTTCGCACAGCAAGTCTTGGCGCAATGTTCTTCTGGGGAGGATTCCGATTCCTACGGCTGTCAGTTGCAGCAATCCGCTCCTCTGCCCTCCACGGTTCCGTCGCAGGCATCCTCGACTGTGCTGTCGATGCAGGAGCAGCCGCAGCAGGGACCTCCGAGGCCAGACCTCTCCACACAGACCTTCACAGACAACGGTCCTGTCAACGGATCGCATGACAACGAAGCAGCATTGCGCAATGCAATTCAAGCAAGCGGCCAGCGTGCAGCACGGCTGTTTGCACCAGAGCCGCATACGGAGTTTCAGCGCTTCGTGGCTGACAGCACCGGCCATATGCTGACCATCTATGGCGCCAGTCTCTTTGCCCAGCGGCCGGCCTCCTTTGGTCCCATCGATCAGGCCCCGGCGCCACAGGATTTGGTGGTCGGCACGGGAGACGAATTACGCATCCGCATCTGGGGTCAGATCAACTTCAGCGCCAATCTGCGCGTGAGCCGCGAGGGTGAGATTTATCTTCCCAAGGTGGGCGCTGTTCATGTCGCCGGTCTTGCATTTTCCTCCGTCACTGGCCACCTGCGCACCGCACTGGAGAGGGTCTATCGCAACTTCGATCTGAGCGTCGATCTAGGAGAGATTCATTCCATTCAGGTGTACGTAACCGGGCAAGCGCGGCAGCCGGGCGAATACACGGTCAGCGCACTCAGCACCCTGGTGGATGCGGTCTTCTTGAGCGGAGGTCCATCCGGAGCCGGCTCGATGCGCCACGCCGAGCTGAAGCGCGAAGGCAAGATTCTCACAGACTTCGATCTTTATGCGCTGCTGGTCAGCGGCGACAAGACCGGAGATGTGCAACTGCAGCCGGGCGATGTGCTCTTTATTCCCGCCGCAGGTCCGGAGGTAGCCCTGCTGGGCAGCGTGCGCCAAGAGGCTATTTATGAACTGCGCGGCCAGGAGTCTGTTGAACAGTTGCTTGATGCGGCTGGCGGAAGAACGGCGGTTGCCTCCGGCGGTCACATCTTGGTGGAGCGCATCATGGATCATGCCGAACGGCGCGCCTTCGATCTGAAGGCTGATGCAGCCGGACTGGCGACCTTGCTGGTCGACGGCGATATTGTGCGCATCAATCCGATCGCCTCCAACTACCGCGAGACGGTCACGCTACGCGGATCGGTGGCCAACCCCGGACGCTTCCTCTGGCATCGGGGAATGCGGTTAAGCGATCTCATGCCCGACCGGGATTCGCTGCTCTCGCGCAACTACTGGTGGCGGCGCACCCAACTCGGCTTTCCAGCTCCAGAGTTTGTCTCCACGGACAGCTCTTCCACCTCCTACAAGGAGAAAGGCCTGCTTTCAGAACGATCTTCCGGTGACGACTCTGACGAGCAGAGTGAATACCTCTCCAATCCGCTATCAGATCGTAATGCAAACAGCCTTTCGGATAGGAGATTGACTCCATCCTCCGCAGACGATCCCTCCGCGGCAATGCAAAAGGCCATCGATAATCGCGCATCGGGAGCCGCCGGCACGCTAGGTGGAATCCTGGTGAACTCTCGAATGGGGCAAGAGACAGCGCTTCTTCGCCCCTCATCAGAAACCGATTGGAATTACGCGGTAATTGAGCGGCTGGATGCCTCTACCATGGCCACTTCGTTGATCCCTTTCGATCTGGGCAAGTTGATGCTCGACCACGATCCTTCACAGAATATGGAGCTTCAACCCGGCGACATCGTCACCATCTTCTCGCAGGACGATATCCATCAACCCACAGAACAGCAGACGAAATATGTGCGCCTGGAAGGTGAGTTTGTGCACGCTGGCATTTACAGCGTACTGCCCAACGAGAGCTTGCGCGAATTGGTTGCGCGGGCCGGAGGCCTCACCGGAAAGGCGTATCTTTACGGATCGGAGTTTACCCGCAAAAGCACGCAGGTGATTGAACAACAGCGTTTGAACGAGTACGCCGACCATCTTGAACATCAGATGGCGCGCAGCTCGATGGCAATGAGCAGCACGGCGAGCAGCTCGCCGGAGAGCGGGCAATCGGGACAGGCAGCTTCCGTCAACCACGATCTGATCGCGCGACTGCGCCAGTTGCGGCCAACGGGAAGAATCGTACTGAGTCTGCATCCGCGCAGCTCTGGAGATAATGAACTCCCGGATATGCCGCTGGAAGACGGCGATGTCATGCTGGTGCCGCCCACTCCCGCAACCGTGCAGGTCATTGGCGCGGTACTCAATCAGAATGCCTTCCTCTATCGCAACGATGGCCATGTCTCGGACTACCTTCATCTGGCCGGAGGTCCCAGCCGCGATGCGGACCGCAAGCACAGCTATGTGCTGCGCGCCGATGGATCCGTTACCAGCCGCGATACCGGTCAGTCGATCTTCTCCGCCTCCGGATTCGATAGAACTCGTGTTTATCCCGGTGACACGATCTTCGTTCCAGAAAAGAGCGTTGGGCAGGGTGCGCTGCACGAGCTCCTGGGATGGACGCAGATATTCTCCCAGCTTGCCCTCGGCGCCGCAGCAATCGATGTACTCAAGTAGATTCTGGCGTGCAAGCATCCCTACCATACAACATCACTTGAACAACTTTTCTAAGCATCTTCTCATGGGCTTTCGCTGATTCAATTTCGATTGCGGGAATCTTCCCAATATCGCTCTCCGTCTCCTTCATTTTCTTTTTTTTGCCCGCCAATCCACAGCCGTTCCGACGATGATGCAGATGTGGACACCATGCGAATGAGGGACCGTACGTTCGGATCTTCACGTACGCCTTCTGCCATGCACGCTGGCAATTGCGCGACCTGGTGTTGCCATCGCAGTAACTATCCATTCCGTTTACGAGGTCTGCATTGATGCAACTTTCTAGCTCTGTGAATACGCCGGGCACTGTTTCCGCAGTGGTATCTTCCCTCGTCAGTCCACGGCCCATTTTCGATAACAAGCCGGATCGAGAAGAGCGCCTCATCCGTCCTTCGGCGAGCGGCTGGAGCCTCTCTTCTTCCAAGCGGCTGCTTGATCTAGCGGCGGCTCTCTTCGTACTCTTCGTTTTTGGGCTTCCGATGCTGATTATCGCTTTATGCGTGCGTCTTTCCTCGCAGGGGCCATCCATCTTCTCCCAGCAACGCATTGGCCAGGGCGGGCGTCTCTTCCGCATTTACAAATTCCGCACCATGATCGCTAGCACAGGACAGAGCGGTCCAGGACTGACACGCGATGGCGACGGACGCATCACTGGCATGGGACGCTGGCTGCGCAAGCTCAAATTCGATGAGCTTCCGCAGTTCTATAACGTTCTTCGCGGCGAGATGAGCCTTGTCGGCCCACGGCCCAAGTTGCCACAGTATGCCGGTATTGTCGATATGCCTTATCGTCCCGGAATCACTGGTGCTGCAACACTCGCCTTCCGCCGTGAAGAAGAAATTCTGAGCCGTGTTCATCCCAGTCAGCTTGATCCCTTCTATCACCTGCATATCCGTCCCCTCAAGGCGCGCATCGATGCGCGTTATATGGGCCGGGCTACGTTCTGGAGCGACTTGCGTTTGATTGGCGCAACCTTTACGGCCTGTCTGGCGCCTGCGCGCACACCCATCGTCTTTCGCAGCGCTTCGACTCAAATCTTGGCTTTCCCTCCACCACCTGCGCAGGAGGCATCTGTCGACAGCTCCTTTGAAACGGCAAATTGATTCGTCGACCGGTTGCATTCGATGAGATCGGGGCGCTCGCACGCCAGGTTACGGACGACGATAGACATCGTAGCCAGCCAGTTTGCAATACGGCAAGAAAATTTGCTGAAGCGCTTCGATCGTGGCTGCGCGCTGCGGCGTAACATCTTCCTTGATTTGCAGATTGCGCTTCACAATCAGCCAGCGGATAGGGCGGCGCCGCGCCTCTTCAACAAGCTGCGCAGGCGAATATGGATCCGTGGATCGATCGAAGAGCAAAACGGGAAACTGCGAGATGCGTCCGGTAGCAAAGTAGAACGGGTCTTCACCTGGGATGAGGATCAGTCCGTCGGAAGATGGGATTTCCTTGCCGGCAAAGCGCAGCAATTCTTCGAACTCCGGCAAATAAGGGCCTGCTATGGCCATTCCTCGCAGCGCGGGAAATGCCGATTGGTAGATCGGCCCCTCAGGCAGTTGCACATACGAAAGCCGCTCTTCGCTTGCGGTATACAAGCCGCCGCAAATCAGCAGCGCCACTGAAATAGTCAAAGCCAATGCCGGCACAATAGACGGCAATCGAGGTCTGACCGCCGCGCGCTCTTCCATCGATGCGAGAAATGCAATCATATCGGCGATGAGAAAAACCAGCAACGGCCAAATGGCGTACGTCGATCCCCACAACTGCTGCGAAAGCAGCGTTCCTTGAATGGCTGCTAGCACGATTGCAGGCAATATAGAACGCAGGCCCGGAGTACGCCAAAGCTGTACTAGAGTAAGCGTTCCAGAAAGGACAAGAAGCAGCGGCCATAAAGCGAGAAGATTGCTGGCGCGGTCGTCGGCATCCGAAGAGATGAAAATACCTGCCAGCGTCCAGAGAAACGGTGCGGCCAGCAAACCCAGAGCTGTCATTCGCGCCCATCGAGAATGGGCAAGGCGGCTGTGCAATAGCACAAGAGCTGCCGCGACTGCCGGGAGCTGCCATAGCAGCATAGGCTCCGTATACACAGAGAACATGAGATCGAGACCAGGAAGCCGTCGCTCTGCTGCAAACTGAATCGTCCAATAGACCGCATTGCCGATTCCAGCAGTGAAATGCAGAAGCAGGCTTGCTCCAAGTAGCGATGCAGCTGCTCCTGCTAGGATTGCGCCCAGTGTCGCCGGGCTGCTGTGTGAGGTCCTGTTGTAATGCGCAAGCCGTGCAAGCAAAAGCAGAAACACGAGAGCAAGTGCGGCCACAAGAAATGGAAGCCCTATATTCTGTTTGAAGAAGAGCGGCAGCGTAAGCGCGGCACCCGCAAGACAAGGTCTCGGAAGCCTCCCGCCACGCTTCGATGACAAATCTGAAGAGTTCTCGTCCACTCGCTGCAGAATCAGTACGGCAAGAAGAATCGAAAATACGGTATCGCAATCATACGAGGGAAACGGCAGGATACTATAGTTGCCCAATACGATCAGTGGCGCGCCAAGACATAGCGAGACCAACCAAGCAGCGCGCAGGCGGCCTCGTAGTGAGTGCAGTGTAATTCGCCAAGCCAAGACCGTACTCAGGCCGCCAACAACTGCGGCATAGAGCACATGATGAAGATAAACCCGTCCCCACAGACGAATGATAGCGGCCTGGGTGATAAAAGTAAGTGGCGAGTGAACCAGTGGAAAATCCCGATAAGGCATCTGGCCCATAGCAATGCGAATGCTCGTGTCCAGCGTATAGCTTCCATCCCAGAGAATCGCCAGATGAGCATTTTGCCAGAGGACCACCGCAGCGCTGGCCAGAAAGAGCATCGACGCTGCGGCCGAATCGCACCAGCGCCAGCCTCTGAATAACAGGAATGATTCGAGTTTCAACATCGCAATCTTAGTCATCGGTGGTGGCGGAGTCAGCAGCTCATCTTCAGCTCAATTCATTGATTCTCAACGCTCGCGGTCGCATCCGCAAGTCGGCGCCTGTTTGCACAAGTGCGGGCACGTGCTGGCCGTCACTGCGACTTCGCTTCATCTTGCCGTACGCCTTGATAAGGCGCACCGATTTGTCGCGCCCTCGGAGCTTGCCAATGCGCAGGGTGCAGAACCAAAACCGGCAATCTCTTTCAAAGGATTCTCTGGACGGCAAATCCACTGCGGCCCAAAATGACGAGCATTTCCTCGCCGAGGCAAGGTTCTATCGAAAGCTGTCAGACGGCAACATCAACTGTGAGTTGTGTCCTCGTAGTTGCGTCGTCAAAAACATGGAGCGCGGCTTCTGCGGCGTCCGCGAAAATCGCAACGGCAGCTTTTATTCGCTGGTCCACTCGCGCATCTCAGCCGCACACGTTGATCCCATTGAGAAGAAGCCGCTCTTTCACTATCTTCCCGGAAGCCTGGCCTTCTCGCTAGGTGCCGCAGGCTGCAACGTCCGCTGCAAATTCTGCCAAAACTGGAATCTCGCGCAATCGCGTCCCGAAGAGCTTCACGCCGAATACCTTCCGCCACAACGTGCCATAGAACTCGCGGTGCAATACCACGCTGCCACGATTGCCTTCACATACAACGAGCCAACCGTCTTTGTCGAATATCTGATGGATACCTCCGAAGCGGCGCACCAGGCCGGAGTTCGCACGATCGTAGTCTCGAATGGCTATATGCAGCCGAAGGCCTTACAGAGTGCCTACAGCACAGTCGATTCCGTCAAAATCGATCTCAAATCGTTTTCCGATTCCTTTTATCGCCAAGTCGTCAGCGGCCAATTGAAACCGGTTCTGGATGCGCTGATCACCTTGCGCAAGATGGATAAATGGACGGAGATTGTTTATTTGGTGATTCCCACGCTGAACGACAGCGATGCGGAGTTCCGCGCTCTTGCGCAATGGATCAAAATGAATCTCGGCGAGGATATTCCTCTTCATTTTACGCAATATCATCCCGAATATCTTCTGAAGGATCTGCCCGTAACGCCGGTTTCCACACTGGAGCGGGCCAAAGCCATTGCCGATGCGGAGGGATTGCATTACGTTTATATTGGCAATGTGCCTGGGCATCCGGCGCAGAACACCTATTGTCCCAACTGCCGCCGCCTTTTGGTGGAGCGCCTGGGATTCTCGGTTGATCGCGTGCTGATCTGCAATGATTGTTGCCCGTTCTGCCAGCATCCAATTCCCGGCATCTGGCGCGTATGAGAATTCTGAGGAGGCTTCGCAGATGAATCTCGTCATCGTCCATAGCGCACTGATTCTGGCTGTACCGCTCATCGCCTTTCTGCCATTTCAGCCTCTTGGGAACGCTCAATCCCCCATCGCGCAAAAAGTGCGGCCAGCATCGGTCGCCGGCGGCTTTTATCCCGCCGATCCAAAGATTCTTTCAGCGATGATTGACAATCTGCTCTCCCAGGCCGCGGCTCCGCGAATAACTGCCCCGGTTCTCGCTGCGGTCGCTCCGCACGCCGGTTATCAGTTCTCCGGCCCCGTGGCGGCGTATACCTATGCACAACTGAAGGGGCTCAGGTTTTCGCGCGTCGTCTTGATTGCTCCCACGCACTACGTGGCCTTCAACTACACATCGATCTACGACGGAGACGCCTACGCAACGCCGCTGGGGAACGTCCAGGTTGATAAGCGGTTCGCTCACCAGCTTGCAAAAATGAGTTCGACGATGCGCCTCTCCGGCGAAGGACATGATCCGACTGCGGCCGGCGGCGAACACGCAATCGAAGTGCAATTGCCCTGGCTGCAAAAGGTGCTGGGAAATTTCGAACTCGTGCCCATTATTATGGGCGATCAAAGTTACGAAAGCAGCCGCGCTCTGGCTCTCGCTCTTGAAAAACTCATCAAGTCGGAAAAGGAGAGCGGCGATACACTCGTACTCGCCTCCTCCGATCTCTCCCACTATCACACCTACGAGGATGCCGTGAAGATGGACCATAAGGCCCTCAATGCGCTTCAGGCGTGGGATTATTTCAGTATGTCGCGCAACTTCCAATCGCGCACGTGGGAGGCCTGCGGCGGCGCTCCGATCGTGGCAGCAATGATTTATGCCGAGCGCATGGGAGCCAATCATGCGCTTCTCTTGAAGTACGCGAACTCCGGCGATATTACCGGCGATCATTCCCGCGTTGTAGGCTACAGCGCGGATCTTTTTGTGAAAGACGTTGCAAACAAGACAAAAGAAACTCCTTTCTCCTTGAGCGAGACCGAGAAGAACGAGTTGCTCGCGTTGGCGCGAAAATCTGTGGAGCACGTGGTGCAATCGGGGGATGCGTATGAGCCTCCCGCCTCCGCCAGTGCAACCCTCAATCAAGAGCGCGGGGCCTTCGTCACTCTCTCCGAGTCGGGCGTATTGCGTGGCTGTATCGGCTATACCTCCGCCGCCAAACCCCTCTACCTCACCGTGCGCGACACGGCCACGCTGGCCGCCATGCGCGATCCCCGCTTCAAGCCGGTGACGGCATCGGAGTTGCCGGATCTCGAATATGAAATCTCCGTGCTCTCGCCTCTGCGACGCGTAACCGATCTGCAACAGATCAAGATCGGCGAGCACGGCCTGCTGATGAAGAATGGCGGCAATGAAGGACTCCTGCTGCCACAGGTGCCGGTGGAGCAGAAATGGGACCGGCAAACCTTCATCGAGCAGACCTGCATCAAAGCGCGCATGAGCTCCGATTGCTGGAAGGATGAAAACACTGACATCTTCAGCTTCACCGCAGTTGTCTTCCATGAACCCAAACCATAATTGAACTTCCGTCCTTGACGTGCATCGTTGCGAATGATCGAATGGTTCAGGAAGATCTTCGAGTGAACCGATGCACACACCCCAATTTACATTGAATGACTATGAAAATGACTTCGCCGATCGCCATCTTCTTCACGGCGTGGTAGCGAAGTGGGCAAAGCAGAAGCCGGAGGCCGCCGCCATGATCGGCGCGGAGAGCGGCCGCATTGTCACCTGGCGCGAATTCGACCTGATGACCTCCGCCCTGGCGCAGGAATTGTTGCGGCTGGGCTTTGCCAAAGGCGATTTTCTGGTCACCATGCTGCCGCTCTCCATCAATCACATTTTGCTCGAATATGCGTGTTTCAAAATCGGCGTGATTGTCGCTCCGCTCGATCTGCGTCTCTCCTCCGCTGAGGTCATTCAAGCATTGGAGATTCTCAAGCCCCGCGGCTTTGTCTCTCTGGGAGTGAAGCCTCCCTTTGATCTTCGCCCGCTCTGGCGAGAAGTGCAAACACGGTGCAAGTGGATTCACTCTTTCATCGTTATGGACTCGAACGAAGAAATCTCCGGCACGCTATCCTACGCTTCGATCGCCACGCCTGCCCTCCGCGCCCTGGACTCCGCGAATAACTCAACCACGGTGAATTTTGCCTCCCGGTCAGAGATCGCCTTGAATGGGAATGATGGCGCGCTGGTCATCTTTACCACCGGTTCCACAGGTTCGCCCAAGCCGGCTCTGCTCTCTCACCGCAACATTACGGTGCAAAATATGTGTCTGTGCGGCGCATTTTTTGGCGGAGATCGCGGTGTCCGCACTCTCGTCAATCTGCCTCCCTCTCATGTTGGAGGCCAGACCGAACTATTGATGAGCACCTTCTTCGGCGGAGGCGTCGCCATCCTGCTCGAAATCTTCGACGCCAGCCGTTCGTTGCGCGCCGTCACCCAGCATCGTGTGGAGATCCTGGGCCAGATTCCGGCCATGTTCAATCTCGAATGGATGCTCAAGGACTACGAGCACTACGATCTCTCCAGCCTGAAATTTGCCGCTTATGGAGGCAATGCGGTCTCGCAGCCATTCGTTGAACAGCTTTCCGCCATGGCGCCGGTTATCGGCACCGGCCTCGGCCTCACTGAAGCCGCTGGATTCTGCACGTATATTCAAGCGAATGCGGAAGACAGGCAATCGATTCTCGCTGGAGTTGGCCGCGCAATGCCGGTCTATCCCTGTTCCATTCGTCAGCCCATGCGCGATGATGGCAACGCCGGCGATGAGCTTCCCTCCGGTGAAATCGGCCACCTCTGTTTTCGCGGGCCACAAACCTTTCTCGGCTATGTCAACGATCCCGCCGCTACCGCAAAGGCGATCTCGCGCGACGGCTTCCTATATACCGGCGATCTTGGCTTTCAAGACGCTGCGGGATTGCATCTGACCGGCAGAGAAAAATGGGTCATCAAGTCGCTTGGCTACCAGATATTCCCAGGCGATGTGGAAGCGCATATCTGCACCCTTTCTGATAAAGTCGCCCGCTGTGTTGTGGTAGGAGTTGCCCATGCCGTGGTTTCCGAGGCGGTCGTTGCGGTCGTGGAGAAGAGACCCGGTGTTGAACTCAGCCGCCAGGAGCTGGATCGCCATGCGCGTTCCCTCGCCCCCTATATGCGGCCGCGCCATTGGATCCTTCTCGAAGCCGGCCAGATGCCGCTGAATCGCATCGCCAAGCCCGATTACCTCCACGCACAGAAATTGGCCCGGCTTGAGATTGACGCGCTGCGCGCCCGTGGCGAGTGGGACAGCGGCTATCGCAAAAGCTCAACTAGCCAATCCGTGTGACATCGATTGATCAGGCAACAAAATACTGGATGGGTGCCCCATCCATTCCCGCATTTTTTGTGGGAATGGGTGGGAAAGAATCTCACTTTTTTCTTGCCGGAACAGTAATAAGCCAGATCGCTCAGCTCTGATCCCGCCACAAAACCACACCGCCCAGCAAGCCGCTCTCGTTCGAGACGATGCTCACATTCTTGGCGGGAGTGAAGAGAATCTTCTTGGTGTTGCCGCCGCCCAGATAGAGGAAATCCCAGTTGAAGAGCGCTTCAGTCTGCGCAATAGCGGCCTGAAGAAAGTCATTCCAGCGGGCTTTGCCGTATTTGTCCAAACCGCGCCGGCCCAGATAATCCTCGTAGGTCATGCCCTTCTTGCGCCAGGGATGGTGGCCGATTTCAAGTCCGGGAACCAAATGACCATTCGTGAAGAGCGCGCCGCCAAGCCCGGTGCCCAGCGTCAGCACCAGCTCCACGCCCTGCCCCTTGATGGCTCCGTAGCCGGCGACATCGGCATCGTTGCCCACACGAACCGGCTTCTTCCAACGTTTTTCAAGTTCCTCCTGCAGCGGAAAACCCGCAGCCCAGAGCGGATGCAAATTGAAGGCGCCGAAGGTCGAGCCGTGCTTGACAACGCCGGGAAATCCAACCGAAACCCGGTCGAACTCTCCCATCAGCTTGCGCAGAGCGTCAAGCCCGGCCAACACGGCATCGGGCGTAGGCACCTCTGGGGTCAGCACCCGCTGCCGCTCGCTCACCGGCTTTCCCTCCGGGTCAAGCAGCATCGCTTTCAAGCCTGAACCGCCAATGTCAATCGACATGGTGATCGGGCCGGTTGGTTTCGTGGCAACGGCGGGAGCGGCGGCGGAGAGTGTGGAATTTTCAGTGGTCATCAGCAGGATTGTAGCGCGTACGGGCTGGATTGCAAGTGGCGATTTGAAAACTTCCGTGAAGTTCTTTTCTGGGTCGAGATTTCAACGCCCTTGCAAAGACTCGCCGGTCAGTGGTGTAGCAGATACATCCAAGCGAGGATCAGAAGCGACGCTCCTACGAAAAGGCTCCAACCCACTAGTCGCAAACTTCTGGCGATTTGAGCGTGGGGCCCCGCCGGGTTCCACAAGCGGCTGCGATTTGCCTCGACAAAGGCAGACGCGAAGGCGGAATTCCACAGCGTGAAGCTTCGGTGCTCCGGTTCCAGCACCTTCGAGCGATCTTCGGAGAAGACGAAAGACGCTGTAACTTCTGTAGGCTTAGGAATCGCGCGATGCCGGGTATTTCGCCAACCGGTCGCCACCGCGCCTACGCCAAGTAGCGCGAAGATCGAGGATACGGCGAAAGGAAGGAACCAGCTTCCGGGAGTTGCTGCCGCTATCTGCAAGAAGCGGACGGCAAGGGCCGCACAGATCAACATCGGAATCGCGGTCCAGGTCTGAAACAACAGGAGGAGACGACCGGAAAAACTCAATCGCACCTCCTGCAAGCGATGCTTCTCCGCGCAAATCGCGCAAAATGGCACCCGCATATCGGTGAATTCCCACCGTTTGAAAGTCCCTTCATTGCGATACCAATGCTGAAAGGCTCTTTCAATCAGGATTCGCTCTGGGGCAGGCTCATGACCACAGCAAGCGCAAAGATCGGGAAGGACGATCCGGCTGACAGGACCGGCTATTTCAACGTTCATGACTTCAGTCATGCATCGATGGTATCCCGGACCCCGCGCGAGAATTGTTACAAATTCATCACCATAAGAAGAATCATTGCAACGGAAAGCCGGGGCGCTTGGCTCCGGCTTTCCGGCGTTCTATGAATGGACCATGAAAATATCTCATTGACGCTATGGACGCTGTTTGGCTGCGTTGTGCTTTTCACGATAGATTTGGCGGCTGGCGCCATTCTGCTCGCGGTTGATCTGGTTGCGCTCACCGCCGGTCAGCCTGCCGCCGTTCGCCGCGCGGTCGGCATGAATCTGCTGGTTGATCCCTTGCTGGCGATTCTCCGCGCGCGCCGTTTCGCCCGCGGTCATCTGGCCGCTGCGAATGCCCTGGGCAATCCTCTGCTGCTGGTTTCTCTGGCGAGCGCCAACCTCGCCCTTGTAATTCTGCCGGGCGGCATTGTGCTTGTCCGCGTAGATCGACCGGCTCACGCGATTCTGCTGGCGATTGACTTGCTGGCGTTCGGCCGGTGTCAGGCTTCCGCCGTTGGCTGAGCGATCGTCTCTGGTTTCACGATTGATATTGGCTTCGCGCGACTCCAGGTTCTTGGTCTCGCCAGCGGTCAGCTCACCGGATTGTACGCCATTGGCGATACGATCCTGCTGATTCTCCTTGCGCTCCTGGATGGTATTCGGCTGGTTGGGGCCGGCAGGCTGAGTTGTGGGAGCCAACTGTGCAAAAGTGGAACAAGTCAGCAGCGTAGAAGCGGCAACAGCAAACAACAAAATGCGATTCATGAATCTTCTCCCTTTTCTTTCCATTTGGTTCCTTTACCTCGAAACCTGGACATTCAGGCAAACCCGGAACCGCGCCGGTAGTTGCGCTCGTAAAATGCAAATCGTGATTTGTGTCTTTCTACGACCCCATCCCCTACACTGAATCTTGCCGCCTATGATCGCCTATTGCGAAGTCGCATTGCCCGTGCCTCTGGACCGCGCATTTACCTACGCGGTGCGCGAGGAGCAGCGTCCGCTGCGCGGCGCGCGGGTGATTGTGCCCTTTCGCAACGAAAAGCTGATCGGTGTAGTTACCGCGCTCCGTACCAGCGCGCCGGAAAACTTTGAGGTGCGCTTCCTTGAAGCGGTTCTCGATGACCAGCCGCTACTCAGCGATTCTCTGCTAAAGCTCGCCGAATGGATGGCGCAGTATTATCTGGCGCCTCTCGGCGAAGTGCTGCGCGGGATGCTGCCGTTGATGGCTGAGGTGCGCCGCACAGTCTACTACCGCATCTCCGATCTGGGGCGCGATGTGCTCGCCGCCAGCATCGAAGAAGGAACTGTAGACTCCCGGATCCCGGAATCAAGACATGATGCTCCTATGCTTGGCTTCATGAAGCTGAGCAGCTCCAAGCGCAAAGGGAAGCAGATCGGGAAGTGCTCCGCCGAAGAGCAGGACCTGGAGCGGCGAGTTCTGGCGCGGCTGGCCTCAGGCGAAGCGGTGAAGGTTTCTACGCTACGCACGGCGACTGCGGCAACGCTTCCCGTGCTGGCGGCTTTGACGCGCAAGAAGTG
Organism: Occallatibacter sp.; assembly: GCA_049587335.1. Lineage (GTDB taxonomy): Bacteria > Acidobacteriota > Terriglobia > Terriglobales > Acidobacteriaceae > Telmatobacter. Next base: position 116,552 of record JBAVDS010000082.1, read on the forward strand.
GATTGTCCGCGAAACGGCGGCGGCAGAGCGCGACGCTCGGCGGATGGAGCGCTTTGCAGTGCTGATTCCCGATGCCCGGCTGCCTGCCTTGACCGTAAAGCAGCAGGCGATTCTGGCCGAGTTGGCGGCCTGCGATGGTGAACTGCCGCTGACCGAGTTGCGCAGAAAAGATCTCCCCTCCTCGACGCTGCAAACCCTCGTTCGCCGCGGTCTCGTGCGCATTGAAGAACGCCCCGCCGTCTTTCATCTCGGCGGCTTGCAAAGCCAGCCGGCTCCGCTCAAGCTCAACGAACCGCAGATGGATGCGTTGGCGGGATTAGCCTCGGCGCTTGGTGGATTCCATGCTTTTCTACTTCATGGAGTGACGGGTTCGGGAAAAACGGCAGTCTATCTGGCCGCAATGCAGCGTGCGCTCGACCAGGGCTTGTCGTCGATTCTGCTGGTTCCTGAGATTGGTTTGACGCCGCAGAGCGTAGGCCTGCTCGACGCGGCCTTTGGACAAAAGGTTGCGCTGCTTCACTCCGCGCTGACGCCCGAAGAACGTAGCGAACAGTGGCGGCGTATCCGGCGCGGCGATGCGCCGATCATCGTTGGCACCCGCTCGGCGATCTTTGCTCCGGCACAGAAGCTAGGTCTGATTCTGGTCGATGAAGAGCACGACCAGAGTTACAAACAAGAGGAGACGCCGCGCTACAATGCGCGCGATGTCGCCGTAATGCGCGCCAAATTTGAGGGTGCCGTCGTCGTAATGGGCTCGGCAACTCCGTCGCTGGAGAGTTGGCAAAATTCGGCCGCGGGCAAGTATCAGCGCATTGAAATGCGTGATCGCGTGATGAACCGTCCGCTGCCATCTGTCGAACTGATCGATATGCGCCGTGAGTTCCAAGAGACCGGGCAGGAGCAGCTCTTCTCCCGCGCGCTGGTGGCGGAGACGCAGACGGCTCTCGACCGCGGCGAGCAGGCGCTGATTCTGCTCAACCGGCGCGGTTACTCCTTTGCCGTCATCTGCCGCGCCTGCGGTGCAAAGCTGGAGTGCGAAAACTGCGCGATTGCGCTCACTCACCATAAGCCATCAGGAGAAGACGCTGAAGTCGCACGCGAGGGCCAGCGCCTTGAATGCCATTACTGCGGCTTCCGTCGCACGGTTCCGGCGCGCTGTCCCAGTTGCGAGAGCGAGCATCTCTACTACCTCGGCGCAGGCTCGCAGCAGGGAGAGGAGCGCCTGGGCGAGATCTTCCCTACCGCGCGCATCGGCCGCATGGACCGCGATACGGTCCGTGGCCGTTACGATATGGAACGGCTGCTGGCTCGCCTGCACTCCGGCGAGATCAATCTGCTCGTAGGCACGCAGATGATCGCCAAAGGTCACGATATTCACGGCGTCACGCTGGTCGGCGTCGTCGGCTGCGACCACTCGCTCTCCATGCCCGACTTCCGCGCCGCCGAACGCGTCTTTCAATTGATGACGCAGGTCTCAGGCCGCGCCGGTCGAGGCGAGCTGCCAGGCCGCGTCGTCGTCCAGACCTACTATCCCGATCACTATGCGATTCTGGCCGCCAGCACGCACGACTACGCGAGCTTTGTCGAGCGCGAGCTGAAGTACCGCCGCTGGATGCACTACCCGCCCTTCGGCGTGCTGGCCAATGTGCTGGTGCAATCGGGAAAGCTCGAAGAAGCTGTCGCCTGGTCGTCCATCCTCGGCAAGTGGTTCCAGAATACCGCACCGGAGGGCGTACGCGTCCTCGGTCCTTGCACCGCGCCCATCGCCCGCATCAAAGGCGTCTACCGCTTTCACCTGATTCTGAAGGCGGCTTCGCGCAAGGCCCTCAACGCCACCCTGCGCGCCATGCTCACCCACGCCGATGAGGCCGGAGTTCCACGCAGGAATCTGATTGTGGACGTTGATGCGCTGAGGCTGATGTAACCACCTGCGGTGGGGCCATACGCTCGCTATCCGCTCGCTTGAGGTTCGTGGATTCAAAGGTCCCAAAAGCTGATCCTGGGGCACCCAATCATTATGCGATGGTCGGATCTGGGGCATCCGCTGGCGCGTGGTGTACTATGCGACGATATCGAAGCGTTCGATCTTGGGTCGCTTATGGTGAGAGGCCTGCCACATATCGTAGCCCGCTTGCAGGTCGTACCAAAAGCTCGCATGGGTTCCAAGCGCGTCTGAGAGGCGCAGCGACATATCCGCCGAGATGCCCGACGCGCCATTGAGAATGCGCGAAAGTGTAGTGCGCGAGACGTGCAGGCGCTTGGCCGCGCTGGTTACGTCCATCTCTCCAAGGTATTCACGCAAGACCCTGCCGGGATGCGGCGGATTGAACATTTGCGTCATGGCACTAACTCCCGTGGTAATCCTGATAGTCGATCAAAATTGCATCTTCGCCTTCAAATCTGAAGGTGAGCCGCCAATTGCCGTTGACCCTCATCGACCAATGGCCTTTCAGATTGCCCTTCAGCGGATGCAATCGCCATCCCGGCATCTTCAAGTCGGCGGGCGATTTTGCCCCATCCAGCGCATAAAGCTGTAGGGAGAGATTGTCGGCATGAGTTGGCTGGATGCCCGCTTTGCTCCCGGTCATAAAGAATTTCTCTATACCGGCGTGCCGAAAGCTCTTAATCACCTGTTAAGTGTAGCGCATCACGCACACCCGGTCAAGCCACCTACGGTGGGGCCAGCGGCTCACTATTTACTCGCTTGAGGTTCGTGGATTCCCAGGGCGCAAAAGCGGGAGCTGAAGTACCCGCAGCCTAGCACCGGGCTCTGAACGCGGCTATTCGCGGCATGTTGACTCATGCCGGCGAGGCGGGGATTCCGTGCGGGAATCTGTTTGTGGATGTGGATGCGCTGCGGATGATGTAACCACCTACGGTACGACCAACGGTCTTCGGCGCGGCGGATGGGATTTCCTACGGCAACCGGACGCTTGGTCTTTGTTTCGCGCTACGGGCTGTTGTCGTCAGCCCGGATTCTACCCTAAGGTAGATCAGCGGACAATTGGCGACTTCACAGGACTGATTGGTCGATTACAGTTTGCGAAGGGTCTCTCGATCTTGCGGGTCCACGTGGTCTTGCGGCCCGTGCGGAGCTAGCTCTCGATAATCGAACCGGCACCATTTTGCAGGTGTATTCTCAGATCTCATCGCGTGGTGGCACAAGCCCCTGCGTTGAACTCCAGAAGCAAGACCTCAAGGGAGCATCCCTGGGGCGCCTCCCATGTAGTGCCAGTCGAGCGGATTGATGGAAGCTGTGCAAACTTTGGCCGGAACATCATTGTCCGTGAGCACGTGTTTTGCTGTGTTCCTTAGCTGCAAGACATTCGGAGGTTCGTATTGTTCATAGACAATCGCTTTCATAGCGCGTTCCTCGATTCAGCTCTCCCGCGAATGGAGGTCTAATCCTTTGATCAAGAGCCACAGGCCAACCAGTATTTCGGCAACGCCCAGAGGCATCACGCCGAGTTGCAGAGTCTTGTGAAACTGGGGCAATAAGAGATCCGCAAAATTGGTGATCGTCACCAGCAGCGTTCCAAAAAGGCCGAAAGCCGAAAGGGCCTTTGGAAGATAGGTCGATTTGAGAAGCAGATAGAAGAATATAATCGACCCCATGCAAAAAAACAAACCGGCCACGATGAATCCATCGGAATTCACAGCTGAACGCAAATTCACAAGAACTGCCGGCTGACTCGATCCAAATGCATTCGTGTAATCAGAGCCGATAAATACCTTCAAGACAACAAAACCAAAAAGACTCTGGAGTCCGAAGATCGTGGCCTCCACTAGTCTGAAAAGAAGCGCGAGCAGCGCCAGATTCTTGTCGATAGGCTTGACTGTCACGTATAGCCCCATCGCCAAGAAAACTGTGCTCAGAGCCCCGATGAATATGCTGGTAAGTCCGATGCGATAGAGCAGTTCCGACTTCATAATCGCATGGGCAGTTTCTGTGAAATTTCCTGGAACTTCAAAGCGGTTGGCAATCATGACGCCCGCCACATAGGCAAGGTCGACGAACAGATACATGAAGCCTGCAAGTCTTGCGTACCTGATTTGCGATTTCTCATTGTCGGAATATGTCATTCTTTTCCTTTTGACCGCGAGAACGCTGGCCATGGTTAATCCGGGCGAACTGGCAGCCTATGACAGAGATTCGTCTCTCTGCGACCGAAGGTTTACGCCTTTGAACAGCAGCCACAGGCCAACGGAAACTTCCGCAACAAAGATGGGCAGCCATCCGAGTTGCAGCAGCTTGGATGGATGCGGAAAAATGATGGACGCAAAGCCGGTAAATGGCACAAGGACTGACCCAAACAGTCCCAATGCCGCAAGGATTCGCGGAATGTATTTTGCTTTGAGAAAGAGATAGAAAAAGAGAATGGACCCCGCGCCATACAGAATGCAAGCGATGTTCAATGCCGCCGCATCCAGGAACGAATGTAAATCCGCTTGAGCCGATAACTGCTTCACGTCCAGGATGCCTGAGGAATATGCGTCCAACTGTTGCTTCAAGAAGGCGTAATCGATCAGTTGCGAGACAGCGCCCACGGCTGCGTAGACCAGTTCAAATGCCAAAGCCAGCAACGCCAAATTTCTGTCGATCACACGGACCGCCGCATAAAGGCTCACTGCCAAAAGCACGGCGCACAAAGCGCTGAGCGATCCCAAGGCCTGTCCGAAGCGGAAAAGAAGTTCATCTTCGACCACGCGATGAGCGGTCTCCACGATATTTCCGGGGACTTCCAATCGGCTGGTAATCCATGCTCCCAACAGGTAGACCGCCACAATGAAGAGATACATGAAACCCGCAAGTTTTGCGTACCTGATCTGCGATCTTTCGGTTTCACAGCCTGCCATTTCGACCCTCTTTCGTCTCGATCTGCGTCCGACATTCGCACGCCTGCGGCCACTGAGCGCCTACAGGAAGTTGAAATCTCACACCATTCGACAAGTGATGTTTTGATTTTGTACGTTGCTGCAATGGAAAATGTTCCTGCCAAAGTCTGTCGCAATGGTTTCTTGCACTTAGGGCCTGGTTCCTCAGGTCTCGCCAGGTGTCACTGGCCGATTTCTAAAACAAGAAATTGGATACGATCCGACAATCTGCGCCGGCCCATTGCTCTCAGAGGCGGAACCCAAAGCTGACGGTGGTCTGGAAGTCCCCGCAATTCCGATGAAACAAAGAACAAGAAGGAATGCAATCAGCCCGGCCGTAGATCAGTCTCGGTAAACGCCGCAGGGTCCGGGAGCCACTTCTGGAATGATGCCAAATCGCCATTCCACTCGGAGAGCGCATCAGATGCCCAGCTTATTGAAGAGATCGGCGGCATCCCTGGCCTGATGGACTTCTATGCCCTGGGCGGTCTTGCGCATGGTCTCTCGCGTGAGTTTGTTCGGCTTCAGGTCAAAGGGCAGGGCATTCTCATTGGCTATGCGCGTCAGTACGATGCGCATCACGTCGGAGACCGTGAGGCCCATCTCATCGAGCACAGCGGTAGCCTTCTCTTTTACGTCAACGCTGATTCGGGAACGGACAACGGCATTTGTGGCCATGCTTATATTGTAGCCCAATTGAGCCACAATATGCGATGTGTTTCATCCCCGCGCACGCCTTTACTTCGCCGCTTCGCCGTTCTCCAACTCGTGCAGTTCCTTGCCGGGTTTGAAGCGCACCGCTTTGCCGGGAGTGATGCTGACCTCGGTGCCGGTGCGGGGATTGCGGCCAATGCCCGTTTTGCGGGCGCGGACGCTGAAGACGCCGAAGCCGCGCAATTCGATCCGTTCTCCGGCCGTCAAGGCTTGCTTCAGACCCTCGAAGACCGTATCCACGGCTGCCTCCGCCTTCGTGCGGGGCAGGCCCGTGCGCTCAATCACATGGTGGACGATATCCTGCTTTATCAATGGGCACCTCGCTGGCGTTACTGTATTGACTCTACTACGTTCTATGGGTGTGATGCTACAGGATTTAGCGTGGTTATCGAAGATACCGCACGGCAATCAGCCGCTCCGCGCTCTTTTTTTGAGGAAAAACTCCGCTTTGTGGCTCTTGCAACCTCGCCATGTAGGCTTAGCTCGATTTGTCCTTGCCGATTGAAAAATTCTGTCCATTGAAATCTTTTTCGATTGATAATTCGAATATCATTCCGTATGATGAAGCTGTTCAGCCTCTTCATGAAAGTGAACTCCGGTCTGGGGGTGTATGCCGGGGTCTAAGCAGGAGGTTCATGTCGATTCAAAGCGACCGTTGGATCAGAGAACAGGCCATCCAGCACAAGATGATCGAGCCATTCAGCGAAAAGCAGGTGGCTGCCGGCGTCATCTCGTTCGGCCTTTCTTCGTTCGGCTATGATCTGCGCGTCAGCGACGAATTCAAGATCTTTACCAATGTGAATAGCGCCGTCATTGATCCCAAAGCCTTCGATGAGCGATCATTCATCACCATCCAGGCTGAATCGGTGATTGTGCCGCCGAACTCGTTTGCATTGGCCCGTTCTGTTGAATACTTTCGTATCCCCAGGGATGTACTGACGATCTGCGTTGGGAAGTCAACCTATGCGCGTTGCGGAATCATCGTGAACGTGACGCCATTCGAGCCGGAGTGGGAGGGATTTGCAACACTGGAAATCTCCAACACCACCCCGCTACCGGCCAAGGTTTACGCCAACGAAGGACTGTGCCAGATTCTTTTCTTCCGTTCCAATGAGCCTTGCCAGGTCAGCTATGCCGACCGTAACGGCAAATATCAGTATCAACAGGGAATTGTGCTTCCCAAACTATAGGGGTTTGCGGCAAGATAACCGTTGAGCTGATTTTGGAGCGGACTGCTTTGCGGGTCGATGCAGATCTCTTTTCTGCTCGCCCTGGGCCCAGTCTTCCTGCATGTCAGGAGGCATTCGATGTCTTCGATCCGCAACCCCGAAGCGATACGCGTCGGCGTTCTTACTGAGGAGCCAATCCGCCTTGAGGGGCTTTCCAGCATCTTTGAGGACCGGCCCGACGACGGCTACGCTCCGCTTTCTCCCGTGATCGGTAAAATCGATCAACTCTTGTCCGATTCCTCGCTGACCTACTTGGTCGTGGATCTGAACTCCTTCGTGCGCTGGATGGAGACCTTGGAATCGATTCGTCGCAGGCGTCCCGATATGCGGCTCATCGTCATCGGCCCAGAGGGCGACGATCAACTCGTCCTGGAGTCGATCATAGCGGGCGCACGCGCCTACTTGGACCTGAAAGCCAGCCCGCGAATCGTCCGTCAGGCCGTCGAAGTGGTCACCAGCGGCTCCATCTGGGCGCCGCGTAGGCTGCTCTCCATGCTCATCGACCGGTTGCTGGGCGACTCCGACACCAGCCTCACCAGCGATCCGCCTCGCCTGACCGACCGCGAACGTCAGGTCCTCGATCTGATCCTCACCGCTCGCTCCAATCGCGAGATCGCCCGCGAACTCGGCATCGAGGAGCGTACTGTACAGGCCCATGTGGGACGACTGCTGCGCAAAACCGGTTCGGACAACCGCGTCAACCTGCTCATGCGCGCCTCCAACCCCTCCCTGCTGATAGCCGCCGGCATTCAAGACCGCCGGCAGAATGATCGCCGCCAAAATGATCGCCGCCAAAATGATCGCCGCCGCCGTGGCGACTTCAGAGCGAAGCCGGAATAGAGATATTCCTACTCATTTGCCTTTCTGCACCGTTGTTTTTCTCCAGCCGAAAAATCCTCCCTACTGTAAATAGATTTCAAGTTAAGTCATTTAACTAAAAGACTTTATACTGACATATTTCAATCCATCTGGAATCGATTTTATTTACTAATAAGTAAACATATCAAGTTACTTAGGTCTACACGTCATCTGTAATCTTGCGTGATTTCATGCTTTTCCACAGAATGGGTTACAGAAACAACGCAGATCTGGGGAAAGGAGTTCCCAGGCGGTATGTTTCCCATGACGCCTGGGAACTCCTCTTTTTTACTTATATTCGGTTCTTTATAGTTTGATGCTTCTTTCCACCCGCGAGTTGCCTCTCTCGCGTCTTTCGTTTAGCGTCCCTTTCACACCCCACCACGCTCGCCGTATACCCTCTCGCTGCCCTCACCCCATTGCAGCGGCTGCTTTCCACCCCTCTGACAGGCCTTTTACACATTGCAGATGCGCAATCGGGCTTCCATGTTGTAGCCTGTCTGGGAGCACCCTGGAGCGTCTTTGCCGCTTCGCCAGGGGCCTACGGGCTTCAGTGGGCTATTGCGCTGTGGCTTCAACGTCGCACAACTCCGGTTTTCGACGACTCATCTTCGACGACTCAACAACCCGCGCCGCCATGCGCGGAGTGGAAAGGACCTGGATATGAAGAAGACACTTGCTCTGCTCAGTCTCTGTTTCATGCTTACATCGACCTCCTTCGCCGGCTCTACGAAGGAAAGCCTGCAGGATCGCATCGATGCCGCCAAAGTGGTTCTGGACGAGATCATGGCCGCCCAGGACCACAGCATTCCATTGGATATCCTTCAGTCGGCCACCTGTGTCGGCGTCGTGCCCGGAATGAAGAAGGGTGCGCTCGGCTGGGGCGGACAATATGGCCAGGGTGTCGTGACCTGCCGCACCGGCCACGGCTGGAGCGCGCCGGTCTTCATCCGCATGGCCGGGATGTCCTTCGGCTTTCAGATTGGCGGCCAATCCACAGACCTGGTGCTGGTGGCTGTCAATGACCGCGGCTTTCAGGATCTGCTCCATAGCAAATTCAAGATTGGCGGCGACGCCTCGGCCGCGGCAGGCCCTGTAGGACGCAACACGGAGGCCTCCACAGACTGGAAGATGGGCGCTGAGCTGCTCAGCTATTCGCGCTCCAAGGGAATCTTTGCCGGCATTGACCTGGACGGCACCAGCGTCAGCCAGAACCGCGAAGATACCGAATTCTTTTACGGTCAGCCGCTCAACTTCGAGACGGTTCTCAAGGGCAACGTCGCCGTTCCCGCCGGTGCTGTACCCTTTGTCAGAACTGTCGCACACTACTTTGTCACTGCCAAGAACCGCTAGAAACGCAATGCTTGGCGAAAGAAAAGCCAGAGGGGTGGTCCGGCAGGCTGCCCCTTTTTTCCCTTTGCAAGCCGCATTCGAGCGTTAAACTGAATTTTGCCTCTGACAATGCGGAAGAACCTTCAGTTTTGGCTGGTCATGACCGTGGCGCGCATCCTCGGATCGCTGCCGCGCGGTTTGGCGCGCTCCCTGGCCGCAGCGCTGGCATACTGCGTCTATTGCCTGCATGGCCGCCTGCGACGCGTCGGCAAACGGAATCTGGCATTTGCCTTGCCCAAACTCTCGGCGCGGGAACGCAAACGCATCCTGCGTGGTGTCTTCCGGCATCTCGGCTGGCAGTTGGTCGAGTTCTGCCGGATGTCCGCTTACACCCCTGAGAAGACTCACGGCTGGATCCGCACCGAGGGTCTGGACCACTATCTGGCCGCCAGGGCACGAGAAAAAGGTGTTCTGATCGTCACAGCCCACTTGGGCGCATGGGAGCTCTCCAGCTTCTACCACTCGCTGATGGGCTATCCCATGAGCATGGTTGCGCGCCGGCTCGACAATCCGCGCCTGGAAGAGTATGTCAACCGCATCCGCTGCCTGCATGGCAACCGCGTCCTCTCCAAAGACGACTTTGCACGCGGCCTGCTGACCTCCATGCGCCAGAACATGACCGTCGGAATTCTCATGGACACCAATATGACGCCTCCGCAGGGCGAGTTTGTCGAGTTCTTTGGCAAGCAGGCCTGCACCGGAACCGGCCTCGCTCATATCGCGCTCAAAACCGGCGCCGCGGTGCTGCCCGGTTTCATGCTCTGGGAGGAGGCTGAGCGCCGCTATGTCCTCCACTTTGGACCGCAGTTGACCTTCCAGCAGACCGAGAATCCCGAAGCCGACCTCCTCGCCGCCACACAGCTTTGCACCAAGACCATCGAGACCTGGATTCGCCGCTATCCCGACCAGTGGCTCTGGATCCATCGCCGCTGGAAGACAAGACCCGAGGGCGAAGCAGGGTTGTACTGAGAAATCAACGTGGACTCGTTTGATCGCGTTCGCTAATTTGAATTGAAGAGCAGGGGCTTTGCAGTCTGCGGAAAGGCTTATCTGGCCGTATGTGCTGCAGTATCACTTCGGACTCTAGCCCCTGAGGAGAACGCATGAAGCTGGGCGAACTAATTGAAGCTCTGGGCGGCAAACTCTCTGCGGGAGATGCAGACCATGCCGTCACGGGTGTGAACTCCGTTGATGTGGCCGGAGCATCTGAGCTGGTCTTTGCCGGGGATACAACCTCAGCCGCCAAAGCCCTTGCCTGCGATGCCGGAGTGGTCGTGTTGCCGCCCAACATTTCAGAAAAATATCCGCAGAACAAGGCCGTCATCGAAGCCGGTCAGCCGCGCCTCTGGTTTGCACGGGCAGCCAATCTTCTTGCGCCGAAGACGGCTGCAACTGGCGTACATCCCGCCGCCCTCCTCGCCGCGAATGTGAAGCTCGGCGAGAACATCAGCATCGGCCCTTGCGCTGTCATCGGCGAAAAGGCCAGTATCGGAGCAGGAACGCGCATTGAAGCGGGCGCGGTGATTGGCGCGGAAGTTCACATCGGCAACGACTGCCACATCTATCCACGTGCTGTCCTTTACGCCGGAACCACTCTGGGCAATCGCGTCATTGTCCACGCAGGCGCGGTTCTCGGCGCCGACGGCTTCGGCTATGTACGCGACAGCACCACCGGCTCATACACGCAATTCCCGCAGCAGGGAACGCTGGTGATCGAAGACGATGTGGAGATCGGCGCCAACACCACCATCGACCGCGGCGCGCTGAAAGCAACCAGAATCGGGCGGGGAACCAAGTTTGACAATCTGGTTCACGTTGGCCACAACTGCGAGATCGGCGAAGACGTGATTCTGGTGGCAGGAGTCGGCATCAGCGGCTCTTGCACGGTCGGCAACGGCGCGGTGATCGCCGGTCAGGTGGGCATCGGCGACCACGCGCACATCGGTCCCGGCGTCATCCTCGGCGGGCAGGCCGGCGTCTTGAGCGGCAAGACCGTAACCAATGAAGGCCACAAGCCCGGAACTGTCTTCTGGGGTACACCGGCCCGTCCGCTCACCCAGGTTCTGCGCGAGATCGCCGTGGTGGCGCGGCTGGCGAAACAAAAAGGCCCGGTCAAAGACATCAGATGAACGGGAGGTCTCCTATGATCAAAGTCGCAGTTCCCTTGCTACATATAACTTCAGCAACGGCGGCCCGAGAGTTCTATGTCAAACGTCTGGGCTTCCGCCTGGAATTCTCACACCGGCCAGACGGCATTGAGGCCGATCCATGCTACATGGGCATCTCCCGCGACGGTGTTTGGATTCATCTTTCCTCCTTCAGTTGCGACGGCGTCGTCGGCGGCGTAGTGAATCTTCTCGTCGATGACGTCGATGCGCTGCATATAGAATTCGCTGCGGCTGGCGTTCACATTGACACACCACCGGTCGATCAGACATGGGGGACGCGGGAGATGTACGTGAGGGATGCCGACCGCAACTGCCTGCGCTTCATTGTCGATAGAAATTCAGGGTGATAGGGAAGGAACCGGAAAATGAAACGATTTGTTCATCAGTTCCTCAAATGGGGATTCTTCGTTTGTGGATTGTTCGCGGCGCTCATTGTTCTCAACGCGAGATTCCTTACTCCAATTTCATGGTGGCCCGTAAGGATTTCCGTCTTCGCAATGGCTGCAATTGTCTGTCGGAGCGCGTTCGATGTGTTTTCGCGATTCAACTGAAACCTTAAAATATGTCGATCAGCTGTTGCTCCCGCTTGAGTGGCTTGACTGGTTTCTATAGTGATGATTTACTGGCTTCGAGAACGAGTCGAAAGATCACCTTTACGGAAGGCCGGAGAGAGCGTCAAGCCTATCGGCATTCCATCCCCGAAGATTCTCTGTTGAAAGTCAAGCATTTTTGGCGAGTGGGCATTGGATTTTCAAGGCATGGGGTCTATCCCTCTGATGATTTTGGGGCGAACAACGTCTTTTCCTGCCCGCCCCTCTGGTTCA
>JBAVDS010000083.1:0-129507 GCA_049587335.1 Occallatibacter sp.
AACCTCATCCGCCTCGATCCAATCCAACGAAAAGGCGGCATCAAGGCCCGAAGACTCATCGCCGCCACGTCCGATTCCTACCGCGCTGAACTGCTCGGACTCAAATGATGTTCATGCGATTGCCCTGGCTGCGAACCAGCACAAGATAAAGGAAATAAGACAATTGTGATAAAATTCGTCAGGATAGCGAGAAAAGTTTTCAGGGTTACAGACACAGTCTGGGGATGGATTTGCGCGTCCGGCGCGGCGGTCACGGCCAGTTGCTCTGCAGCCGGTAAAGAAGAAGCCGCACGAATCCATTGGTTTGTGCTCTTGCGACCCTGAGATAGCTCTGCTGTTGCACCGTGTGCGCGGAGGCGGTCTTGCAGCCAGCCAGGGGAGAAATCACTTTGCTTCTGGCAAAGTGGAAGAACGGAGATCCAACGGCATTCGAGGATCTGATGCCGCTGGTTTATTCGCATCTGCGCGAGGTGGCAGCCTCCTATATTCGCCGGGAGCGAAATCCCGATCTCCTGCAGGCGACTGTACTGGTTCACGAGCTGTATCTTCGATTGCTCAATCAGAAAAAAGCCGATTGGGAGGACCGCCGGCACTTCTACACCTTCGCAGCCAAGGTGATGCGCATGATCCTGATCGACCACGCGCGCGAATGCCTGACGCAGTTGCGCGGTGGCGGCTTTGAGCGCGTTCCTCTCAGCGACGATCTGGCCTGGATCAATATCGACAGCGCAGAGCTTTTGGACCTGAGCCGTGCGCTGGATGAGCTGGAAGCGCTGGATGCTCAGAAAGTACGAATGGTCGAACTGCGCTACTTTCTCGGCTGCACAGCCGAGGAGACGGCCGATCTGATGCAATTATCCAAGTCCACCGTCGATCGGGAGCTGAAATTCATCCGCGGCTGGCTCTACCGCCGCATTCACCCCGCTCTTTTTGAAAACGCCGCCGGCCGTTGATTCAGTTTCGCTCTGGATTCCGCAATCTTAGTTTAGAGCCTGTGAACACGACCTCAGGCGCAGGAACTGAAAGACAGGGACGAGGTTGCCGCACAGATGGTTGAATCCACAGAAAACTTTCGGCGCATAGAGGCAATCTTTTATGAGGCCATTGCCGAAGCCGAGAGCACACGAGCAGAGCTGATTGAACGTCAATGCGGCGGAGACCGGGAGCTGATGGCCGAGATTTGGACACTGCTGGAGGCCTGCGAAGCGGAGGAGCGGCTGACGGCATCGCGTCAGCAGGCGCAGGGAACAGGCCGTGAACAGCAGGCCGAATGCAGGCCGATCGGTCCCTATCTGCTGGACCGCCTGTTGGGTCGAGGCGGCATGGGCGCTGTCTATCTGGCGCATCGCGCCGACGGACACTTCGAGCAGAAGGTCGCCATCAAGCTGATTGATCTGCCTCTGGCAACCAGCCTCTTCGTGAAGAGATTTCGCCAGGAGCGGCAGATCCTGGCCGCTCTGCAACATCCATATATTGCACGGCTGCTGGATGGCGGCGTCACTGAAGCCGGCGATCTGTATCTGGTCATGGAGTATGTCAATGGCAATCCCATTCATCTCTACTGCCAGGAGCATAGCCTCACGGTGCAGCAGCGGCTTATGCTATTTTTGCGCGTCTGCGAGGCGGTGCAGTTTGCCCATCAGAACTTCATCGTCCACCGCGATTTGAAGCCAGATAACATCCTGGTCGCCGAAGACGGCACTCCGCGGCTGTTAGACTTTGGGACCGCCAAGATACTCTCATCGCCGGATGCCGATCCGAGCAGCGAGTTGACGCGGGAGGGGCAGCATTCCTTTACTCCGCAGTACGCCAGCCCCGAACAAGTGCTGGGCAATCCGATCACTACCGCATCCGACACCTACTCGCTGGGGGTTCTGCTCTATCTGCTGCTGACGGACGAGAAGCCATATGAGTTCAAGGAACTGACAACAGGAGAGATGCTGCGCGTGATCTGCCAAGAGCCTCCGCGCAAGCCGGCTGAGGCGAGCAGCGGCAAGCGGCTGGACAGCGATCTGGAAGCAATTCTTCAGAAGGCACTGCGCAAGGAGCCGCAAGAACGGTATCTGACCGCCGAACGAATGGCCGACGATCTCCGCGCCTTTCTTGAGGGAAGGCCCGTCGACGCGCAGCACGGCTCATTTCGTTATCGCGCCGGTAAATTCATCCGCCGCCATCGATGGAGTCTGGCAGCGGCGGCTCTGCTGGTTCTTACTCTCGTTGCGGGCATCGCTGGAGTTCTCTGGCAGGCCAGAGTGGCCAACCGGGAAAGGAATTTAGCCAACGAAGAACGGCGCAAAGCCGAGGCACGCTCGGCCGACCTGCGCCAGTTGAGCAACAGCCTGCTCAACGAGCTGGACACGGCCATCCAGCAGATACCCGGCTCGACCGGCGCGCAAAAGCTGCTGGTCACCAGCGTGCTTCAACATCTGGACCGCATGGCCGCCGACGCGAAAGGAGACCGCCAGACACAGCTCGACATGGCAGATGCCTACGCCCGGCTGGGGAATCTGCAAGGAAACTCCTACGAACAGAATCTGGGCAATGTCTCCGGCGCGCTGATCAGCATCAATAAAGCGATCGCCTTGTGCGAACCTTTTGCCGGTCCAAAATCCAGAGATGGAGAGGCAATTCACGCGCTGGCCAATGCACAGCTTTTCCGCAGCGAGATTCTCTTCGGAAATGCACCCACCCAACAGGCTATCGATTCGGCTCATGCGGCAATAGACAGCTATGACCGGCTACTTGCGATTCCCGCCGTCACATCGATCGAGATAGTCGATACAGCCACTGCATATGGCGCTCTGGGCGACGAGTTGGGCTTGACCAGTACCGAGAGTTTGAATGACCTGCCGGGCGCTCTGTCTGCATATCGGAAAGACCTCGATTTGATGAACCAGGCATTGCAGATTGATCCGAAGCTGGAACGTGCCAGACGGGGACTCGCGGTGATCCAGTTGAAGATAGCTGAAGTTGAGACCGAGACAGATCCTTCGCAGGCGCTGAATGACACTCAATTGGGCATACAACGCCTCGCTTCGCTCCCTGACGAGGAACAGGGGAAATTGGGAAATATCCGGCTGCGGGAGCACCTGCTCCAGGAGCAAGCGAATGCCCGCATCCAACTGGGAGAGTACTTGGAGGCCAGCACACTCACAGCCGGGATTGTTCGTGAGCAGAAAGGTCTTGTGGCGGCGGACCCTCAGGACCAGCGCGCGCTGCTCGATCTGGAGATTTCCTTCGACTGTTGGGCACAACGGTATGAGGCAGCGGCTGATCCTGACCTCGGTGCCACAGCCGTTGATAGACGGAAAAACCTGGCCTCGGCAGAGAAGCTGTTGATGCAGGAACTTCTTGTTTTGGAAAAGTTGCAGAGGCTAAATCATTCTGAGGATGAGGTGGAACCGGAGAGGGCAGACGTACAGGTTCGTCTCGGCACGATTCAATCCATTCTGCGCGGCGGAGCGGATGCAGAAGATCTCGTCAAGCGAGGTCTCGCCACGATGAGGCAATTGGGAGCGAAGGATCAACCTTCATCGAATATTCTGGATTCGGCGGCAAAGAACTATCTGATTGCCGAGCCATCCGCACTCAGGAATCCGCATTTGGCTGTCTCTTATGCGGAGCGCGCAGTCACATTGAGCCATCGCAAGATGCCGTCCATGCTTCTAACCCTGGCGCAGGCCTATCGCGCCGCGGGTCAGCCGGAGAAGAGCCGCGCGGCAGCAAAGGAAGGCTTGGCGCTGCTGCCCGCGCCGCAGCCGGGAAGCGTGAAGCCGCGCATCCGCAAGCTGCTCGAAATCCAGACGCGGAACTCTTTCTGACGGCCAATTGCTGGTATGCAATCCAAGCAGTTCGCTACTGCAACAGCGTCGGCTCATCCTCCTTGCCATTCAACTCATCCGGCGGAATGATGACTGCGGCAGCGACCTTGTCGTCCGGCTCCAGGTTCAGGAGACGAACGCCCTGCGTGGCGCGTCCGGCGGCGCGGATGGTCTTGGTGTCGATGCGGATGATCTTGCCGAATTGGCTGATAACCATCAACTCCGAAGTATCTTCCACCAGTTGAATGGTATTGACGCGGCCAATGCGCGGCGTAACGGCCATATTCTTCACGCCCTTGCCTCCACGGGTCTGCAAGCGGTACTCCTCCACATCGGTGCGCTTGCCAAAACCGTTTTCAGTGATGGCAAGAATGCGGAAGGCCCCCGGCTCATGCTCCTTGGGAGTAATGGCGACGCCAACCACGAAATCGTTCTTGGCAAGATCGATGCCGCGCACGCCATACGCCGGGCGGCCCATCGAGCGAACATCATTTTCGTCGAAGCGAATCGCCTGTCCTAAATGCGTAGCCAGAAAAACAATCTGGCTGCCATCGGTGATGCAGGCCTTGACCAGTTCATCATCCTTGTCGATGCCGATGGCAATAATGCCGCGAGCCATCACATTCGAGAAGTCCTTGAGCGGCGTCTTCTTCACGGTTCCTTTTTGTGTGGTGAAGAAGATGAACTTGCCCTCTTCTTCCAAATCCCGCACCGGCAGAATCGCGCGAACATTTTCGCCCGGTTGCAGGTCGAGCAGGCTCTGCATCGACTTGCCCTTGCCCGCCGCGCCCACGTCGGGAATCTCATAGACCTTCAGCCAATAGACGCGCCCGGTGTTGGTGAAGCACAGCAGAAATGCGTGCGTCGAATCGACAATCAACTGCGCGACAAAATCCTCTTCGCGCGTCTTCATGCCCATGCGCCCGGTGCCGCCCCGCCGCTGCTGGCGATAGATCGAGATCGGCGTCCGCTTCAGATAGCCCTGATGACTTACTGTCACGGCAACCTGCTCGTCGGCGATCAGGTCTTCCAGTTGTAACTCGGCGCTCTCGTCCACAATCTGTGTGCGCCGCGCGTCGCCGTACTTGTCGCGGACCTCTTCGAGTTCCTTCACAATGACGGCACGCAGCTTCTTCTCGCTGGCCAGAATCGATTCGTACTCGGCGATGCGTTCGCGCACCTGCTGCAACTCTTTCAGCAGTTCGTCGATGGAGAGCTGCGTCAGACGATAAAGTTGCAATTCGAGAATCGCGTCGATCTGGCGCAGCGTCAGGCCCTTTTCCTCGTTCGGCAGGCGCTCCCGGTCCAGGTTGAGAACAATCTCCTTGCCCTTGCCCCACGCGTACAGATTCTCGCGAGCCTCAGCTCGCGAACCCGATCCGCGAATAATCTTGATAACCTTATCGAGATTGTCGAGTGCAATCTTGAGGCCTTCCAATATGTGCTCGCGCGCCCGATCCTTCTTCAGCAGGAAGACGGTGCGGCGCTGCACTACGTCGATGCGATGATCGATAAAGCAGCGAATCGCCTGATCGAGTCCCAGCTCCCGCGGCTGCCCGTTCAGCACCGCGAGAAAGATCATCGAGAAGCTCTCTTGCATCTGCGTGTGCTTGTAAAGCTGATTGAGCACAATCTCCGGCTGCGCGCCGCGCTTGAGTTCGATGACAATGCGCATTCCGTCGCGGTCGCTCTCATCGCGCACGTCGCTGATGTCGTCAACGATCTTGTCGGTCACCAGCTCGGCGATGCGCTCGATCAGCTTGGACTTGTTCACCTGATAGGGAATCTCGGTGACGATGATCGCCTGTTTCTCTTTCGTCAGGTTTTCGAGGCCGGTTTTGGCGCGCATCAGGAAGCGGCCGCGACCGTGTTTATAGGCTGCGGGAATCCCTGACTTTCCATAAAGGTAACCGCCGGTTGGGAAGTCTGGCCCAAGCACGTGCTTCAAAACCTCGGCCAAGCCGGCATTGGGATTATTGACCAGTTCAATGGTCGCATTCACCACTTCGGTCAAATTGTGCGGCGGAATGTTGGTAGCCATGCCCACGGCAATACCATTCGACCCGTTGACGATCAGTGTTGGAATCCGGGTTGGTAGAACCGTCGGCTCGTCGGTCGTCTCATCGAAGTTGGCCATCATGTCGACGGTCTCCATCTCGATGTCGGCCATCATCGCCTCGGCGATGCGCTCCATGCGGCACTCGGTGTAACGGTAGGCAGCCGGTGGGTCGCCGTCGACTGAACCGAAGTTTCCCTGCCCATCCACCAGTGGATAGCGCAACGACCACGGTTGCGCCATGCGCACCAGCGCATCATAAACAGACGAATCGCCATGGGGGTGATACTTCTTCAGGCACTCGCCCACCACACCAGCGCACTTGGAGTACCGCTTGTTGTGCTGTAGACCTTCGCGGTCCATCGCGGTGAGAATGCGCCGATGCACGGGCTTTAATCCATCACGAGCATCCGGCAACGCGCGTCCAACGATAACCGACATTGAATACGCAAGATAAGAACGGCGCATCTCCTCTTCAATGTTCATGGGGAGATAGTTTGTGCCGCTGTTTGGTGGCGTTGGCGCACCGAGAGGTAGCTGAGGGTTCTGATCGTCTGGCATAAGGGTTTTCTTGGCCCGCAGAGAGGCGGCAAAAGACTCCGGTGATAGCAGGGCCGGACCTTGCGGGCGATGCTTTTATTTTAACCGTTCGAGGCGGGTTTTAGCAAGGCAGATACATGGAAATAAGTCCTTATTTTGCTTGAATATATACTGCATTTATCACATCCATCCAAGCCTCCTTGCTGGGCGCGGCTCCGGGGGCTTCCCATGGCTGGATTATGCCGCTGCTCTGACCCTCGCTAAAGGACCGATAAAGTGCCCGGATTCATGCGCGGCAATCCTCACTCAGGCTTGGGAAGCACGTTGGCGATGACCTCCGCAGCAACGTTATAGCGGCCAAAGGGAGCGCTGACTTGCACGCCCTGGACAAACGGGCGCACGGACTCCAGCATCTCCTGGGCAATAAGAATGCCCTCCTTCCGCGCAGCCTCGGGGCTATCGGCCTGGGCCATGCGCAGCATGATCTCCTCCGGCATGGAGACGCGCAAGTCGTTCTTCAGGAACTCGGCATTGCGCAGACTTACCAGCGGCCAGATGCCGGCGATCACCGGAATGCGATGCTCCTCGATGCGCTTGAGGAAGCTCTCCAGCAGGCGCAGGTCGAAGACAGGCTGGGTGATGGCATACTCGGCGCCGGCTTCGACTTTGAAGGCAAAGCGGCGCAGTTCCTGCTCAATGTCTGGCACACCGGGATTGGCTGCCACTGCGATGGTGAAGTTGGTGCTGGCGCCGATTGCGTTGGCGCCAATGTCCAAGCCAAAATTCAGTCGGCGGACGATGTTGACCAGACCGATGGAGTCCACGTCAAAGACAGCAGTGGCATCGGGATAATTTCCCAGCTTGGGCGGATCGCCGGTGAGGCACAGAATGTTTTTCAGACCGATCGACGAAGCGCCCAGCAGATCCGACTGGATGCTGAGCAGATTGCGGTCGCGGCAGGTGTAATGAAGAATCGTCTCAATGCTGGTGTGTTGCTCGATCTGAATGCAGAGGCTCTGCGCGCTCATGCGGGCCGAGGCGCGTGGCGAGTCGGGCACATTGATGGCGTGAACGCCGAGCGAGGCCAGCAGGCGAGCGCCTTCAATCTCTTTGGTGCAATCGATGCCGCGCGGCGGAACGATCTCGACCAGCGTAACGAAGCTGCCTTCGGCGACCAGAGCGCCGACGCGGGAGCGCTCGCCCAGGGGAGCCGGCGGCGTTTCGGTGTTCAGCTCCGGAGCCGCTCCAGTGACTTCGACACGAGCCTGCGCGTCGATCGCCCGCATCGCCGAGCGCATGGCGCGAATATGGTTGGGCGTCGTACCGCAGCATCCGCCAACAAACTGCACACCGGCCTGGATGGCTTTGCGGGCAAAGCTGGCCATGTACTCTGGCGAGCAGAGATAGATATTGCGCCCCTCGACGGCACGCGGCATTCCGGCGTTGGGCATGGCCGCCAATGGCAGTGCGGTAGCCGGTCGCATGGCCTCGATCGCCGTCAGCACCGTCGCCGGCCCCGTCGAGCAGTTCACGCCTATCGCTCCGGCGCCCCACTCGGTCAACAGAGCGGCGGCCTGAGCCGGGGATGCGCCATCCAGGCAATTGCCATCGTCGTCCACCGTTACCATGACCAGAACCGGCAGATCGGGCGCGGTCTCGCGGGCGGCGGCCAGAGCCTCGCGGGCTTCATTCAGAGCCGGCATCGTTTCAAGAATCAGCAGGTCAACGCCGGCCTTTGCCAACGCGCCGATCTGTTCGGCAAAGGCCTCGCGGGCCTCATCCAACCCGGTCTTGCCCAGCGGCTCCAAGCGCACGCCCAGCGGTCCCACCGCGCCAGCCACCCAGGCTTCGCCCGCCTGCTTTTCCTTCAGATGCTCCACCGCCTGACGGGCCAGCCGCACACCGGCGGCATTGATCTCCTCCATCTTTCCCGCCAATCCATGGCGGGCCAGACGGAAGCGGTTGGCGCCAAAGGTGTTGCTCTCGATAATCTCGGCGCCGGCCTGCAAATACTCCTCGTGGATCGACAGGATCAGGCCCGCATCGGTCAGGTTCAACTCGTCGTAGCAGCGGTTGATGGTGACGCCGCGGGCATAAAGGACCGTGCCCATGGCGCCGTCGGCAAGAACGGGACGACTGGCGAAGATATCGGTGAATTGCGGCATTCTCTAGTCATGCTAAGCCATGCGGGCCTGCTGCGCCAATGGGTGGGGCTGCTTTGCTATACTTCGGTAGTCATTCATTCAGGTTGCGCCAGCTTTCGGCAGGCTTTCTTCCAGCTGCTCAACGCTCCGGCAAGCGCCGTAAGTTTATTCACACCGCGGCCCAGCCGCTGGCATCAAGCGCGGATTCTTCCGCGCCTCCGTCGAGGTAAGTGATTTTGAACAAGAGAAGTCTTTGGATGAGCGCCGCGGGAGCCCTGGCGGTTGCGGTCGCGCTGGCAGGCTGTGGCGGCACCACCTATTTCGCGGGCCGGACGCTGCCGCCCAGCGGGTTGACCAATCGCGTCCTGATCGCTATTCAGAACCCCAGCACGATCAGCTCCGGGACACTGGAGATCGTGGATGCCTATTATGACATCCGCTTCAAATACAACAGCACCAATGTTGGTCCAGCCTTCTCCGTCTCCGGGGTTTCGGTCAAGCTGCCCATCTCGATCCAAAATATGCCGGACGAAGGGATCGGAGCGATCTATAGTTACGGCAGCGGCAGCTTCAGTCTGGTCAACTATGCCAAAGAAGCCAGTGCCGGTTCCGTGAATAATCTCAACGGCTTGTTGTCCAGTGTCTTCATCACCCGCAACCAGTCCTATGCCTTCGCTGCCAGCCAGTCACAGCACGTGCTGACGGTGGTTAACCAAGCCAACGGCGGCAGCTATCCCCTCAGCCTGCCCGGTGTCTATGGCGTCAGCGTAAATCCCGGCGGCTCGGTCGCTCTGGCATTTGTTCAAAACTCGAATTCAATTTACTATCCGCGGCAACTGACGGCTGCGCAGACCATCGCCTACTCAGGAGGCCCCACCACCTGGCCCAAGGCTGCGGTGGACTGCGAGCCACAGAGCGGACCGGGATGGTGCCTCTTTCAGGCGCAAAGCCCCGATCACGTGGATGCGACCGGTAACTACTATGGAACGCCGCTGACCTTCGACCGGCCAATCAAGGCTGTCTTCTCCGCCGACGGCTCCACGGCCTACATTCTGAATTGCGGTCCGGAATGCGGTGGAACCACGGCCTCGATCTCAACGCTTCCAATTGCGCCGATGAACTTTCTTGTCGGCCAGCAGTCGGGACTTCTGCCTACCCAAAGTGCTATCAATGCCACTACTCTCCTCACCCCCGGCGGAGCCAGCAATGCGCGGGTCGCCGGATCCATCCTGTACGTAGTGGGTCAACAAAAGATGCCTGACGGCTACTTCGGCGGCCATCTGACGGTGATAGATCTCTCTAAAAACAGCATCTCGACTCCGGCGGTCTCCATCAGTGACGGAGCTCCCGGCGCCACTAGCCGTATGCTCATGGCCGACGACAATACGATGTGGATTGGCATGACCCACTGCAACACCGGCGAGCGGGCCAATAATGGCCAGCCCTTCGGCTGCCTGACGATGGTCAACACCTCCACCAATGCCGTGACGGTTCTGCCTTATATCGGCAACGCCACCGGCATTGCCGCGGTCACCGGACTGCATAAGGTCTATACCGCGGAGAATGGCCAGGTGTACATCCACTCGACTCTGGACGGCTCGTTGCTTGACAATCAGTACGTTACCGTCACCGGAACCGCCTACGATGTGGCGTACATGGATGCCTACACCGACGATAACAACACCGTCTACTGATGCGATGAGCGTCTTTGAAACCGGGACTTTCGTTGCCGATGTGTTGGCCATCGCCGCCCACCGCGATGACGTGGAACAGACCTGTGGCGGAACTCTGCTGCGCATGGCTTCGCGCAGCTTGCGCACCGCGATTCTGGATCTGACGCAAGGCGAGGCCGGAACCCGCGGCAGCGCGGAAGACCGCGCCCGCGAAGCCGCCGAAGCTGCGCGCCTTTTGGGTGTTTGCTGGCGTCAGGCTCTTGATCTGCCCGACGGAGCCATCGAAAACACCCTGGAAAACCGCCTCAAGATTGTGCGCGTCTTGCGCCTCCTACGCCCGCGCGTTGTGATACTGCCCTACTGGCAGGCGCGTCATCCAGACCACGCCGCCGTCGCTACGCTCGGCTACGAGGCCTGCTTCCTCTCCGGTTTGGCGAAGGTAGAGACGGACTCGCATCCCTATCGGCCCTTCAAGATCGTCTACGCCAGCCTTTACGCCGACGTCCGTCCCAGCTTTATCGTGGACATCACACCTTTTATGGAGCAGCGCCACCAGGCTTTGATGGCCTACCGCTCGCAGTATGCCAATCAGCAAGCAGGCAGGGGACTCTTTGTTCCTGAAGAGGAGATTCGCGAGCGCACCTTCGCCGAGGCCCGTCATTACGGCCTCCTGGCCGGCGTTCGTTACGGAGAGCCTTTCGTGCAGAAGGAAGTGGGACTGGTTGATGATCTTTCGCTCATTCCCGTGCAGTCGATTTAACATAACGATCTCTTATTGAAATCCAAAGAATAATAACTTGGATTTATGAGCGATTCCCCGCCAAACTGAGTACAGAGGCTCAGAATGATACAGACCTGGGATGCAACGGATTATGGGAAGAATGCCGCTTTCGTGCATGGATTGGCCGGCGGAGTGGTCGAATGGCTGGAAGCGAAGGCCAGTGAATCCATCCTCGATCTCGGCTGCGGCGATGGCCAACTGACGGAGCGGATTGCCGCCACCGGCGCCCGCGTCATCGGCGTCGATCTCTCGCCGGAGATGATCGCCGCGGCGCGTTCACGGGGAATCGATGCGCGTGAAGCCAGCGCCGAGTTGCTGCCCTTTCCCGATGGCGCGTTTGATGCCGTCTTCTCCAACGCCGTCTTGCACTGGGTTCGCAATCAGGACGCGATGATGGCTGAGGTGCGCCGCGTCCTCAAGCCCGGCGGACGCTTTGTCGCCGAAATGGCGGGCCACGGCAATCTCGCCGCCGTTCGGGTTGCGTTTATGGCGGTTCTGGCGCGGCATGGCTACGGCGACCCTGAGGAGGGCGTGAACTGCTATCCCACTCCGAAGGCCTACCGGCAGAGGCTCGAACGCCACGGGTTTCAGATCGAGCGTATCGAATTGATTCCACGTCCCACGCCTTTGCCGGAGACTGGCATGGAGGGCTGGCTGCGTACTTTTCGCCGCGGCGTTCTGGCGGAGGTGCCGGAACCGCTGCGCGAAACCGTCGTTCAGGAGACCGCAGCCATGCTGGCTCCCGTTCTGCGTGACGAAGAAGGGAAATGGACCGCCGACTACATCCGCTTGCGCTTCATAGCACGGGCATGATGAATCTACCGCACAAACCACATCCGCCCGCCAACGGCGATCAGCGTCAAGGCGAAGATGCGCCGCAGCCAGAGTTCGGGAATATGCTGCGCGCCCGTGGCGCCGAAATATCCGCCCACCAGAAATCCGGCGGCCAGCAAAAGCGCCACGCGAATGTCAGCATTGCCTTTGCGGTAGTATTCCAGAAAGGCAAAGATGCCCACCGGCAGCAGCAACGCTCCAATCGAGGTGCCCTGCGCCTTGTGCTGATCCATTCCCAGCAGCCAGACCAGAGCCGGCACAAACAGAATGCCGCCACCAATGCCCACCACACCGGAGACCATCCCCACCACCAGACCTACCAGCAGCAAGATCCAAGTCAAAAGAACCTCCTTTGGGGCGCGGCGATGGGCCATACCCGCGTTTTCAGCGTAAATCATGGGCCGTGGCGAGGCGCCTCCCAAGCCAATTCCCTTCCCCCCCGATCAAATTCACACAACGTTTGCAATCTCTTTGCCCGATTGAATTACTCTGTTAATGATTCCGTGCGGCCTCCGCATTTGAAGTTCAACGGCCGCCGAACGAGGGCAGAGCGGTTGAGCCAGACTATTTTTGTACTCGAAGACGATCACGACATTGCACGGTTGGTGCAGCATCACTTGGAGGCGGCAGGATTTGCGGCGCGGCTTTTTCACACCCCTGCCAATCTGATTCCTGACGCCGAGCGGCAAGCGCCTGCGCTTTTTCTGCTGGACATCATGGTTCCCGGCGGCGACGGCCTCGATGTCTGCCGGCGATTGCGCAACCACAGCGGACTTTCTACCGTGCCGATCATCTTTCTGACGGCGCGGGCAGGGGAAAACGACCGTGTGCTGGGCCTAGAGATGGGAGCCGACGATTACATCACCAAGCCCTTTGCTACACGTGAGCTGGTGGCGCGCGTCAAGGCCGTTCTGCGCCGCTTCGAGCGCCCCACCACGCCCTCCGTCATCCGCTTCGAGGAGATCGTCATCGACGCCAATGCCATGCAGTTGAATGTGCGCGGCGAGCTGACCACCACCACGGCCACCGAGTTCCGGCTGCTGGACTACCTGGCGCGCCATCCTGGCCGGGTCTTCAGCCGCGACCACCTGCTAGACGCCGTCTGGGGCGATGCCCGCTTTGTCACCCCCCGTTCGGTGGATGTCTACGTGCGCCGCATCCGTGAGAAGATTGAAATCGACCCGGAGAACCCGCGCTACCTGAGAACCGTGCGCGGCGCCGGCTACCGCTTCGAGCTTCCCAAAAGCGAGTAGGGCAGAGTGAAATCCAAAATCTTTACCAAGCTGCTCGGCCTCTTTCTCCTGCTGCTGATCTTTCAGGCTGCGGCGATGGAGTTTATCTTCATTCCGCTCATTGCGGGCAAGGTTCTGGAACTGCCCCGCTCCAACTCTTTTCTGCTCGGAAATGAGATTTTGTGCTCCGGCCTGATCGCGCTGGCCGTGGCGCTTACCCTGGCGATATGGGTTGCCGGCCGCATCGCCGCGCGTCTGGAGAGGCTGATTTCCTTTGCGCAGCGCATTGCTGGCGGAGATCTGAGCGCACGCCTTTCACTTACCGAAGAAGATGCCCTCACAGCCCCGGAGGCCCAGCTCAACAAAGCCGCCGAGCAGCTCGGTGAGAGTTTTGCCGAGATCGAGAGCCGCCGCCAAGAGCTGGCGGCGATGCTGGATTCCATGCAGGAGGCGGTCGTCGCCGTCAACCCCGAAGGGCTGGTCCGCTGGTCCAATGCGCAGATGCAGCGCATCGCCGGCACCGAGATTCGCGCCGGCAGGCCGCTGGTACTCTCCGTGCGCGACCCGGAATTGCTTGCCTGTGTCAAAGCTGCGCTGGAAGAGCACGTGATGCATTCCGGACGCGCCACCTCACTCGCACAGGGGCGCATCTTTGAGATCAATGCCGCTCCCATGCCCACCGGCGGCGCACTTGCCGTGCTCCACGATGTGACCCGCATCGAGGCTGCTGAGACCTCTCGCCGCGAGTTCATCGCCAACGTCAGCCATGAACTGCGCACCCCGCTGACCTCTATCCAGGGATACGTCGAAACACTGATTGAGGAGCCTGCGCCCAACCGTGAAACCACCCGCGAGTTTCTCGGCATCATTCTTAAAAACGCTACCCGCATGAACCGCATCACCGAGGACCTGCTCGCCCTGGCTGGCGTGGAAAGCCCGGATTACAAGCTGGCGCTCCAGCCCGCGCAGGCCAGTGCGCTGCTTCAGGACGCCATCGACTCGCTCTGCGGCATGGTGATCGACTCCGGCCTCACCCTCGAATCCACCGGTGCTCCAGAAACGCTCGTCCAGGCCGATTCCGACGCCATCAACCAGGTCTTCGGCAACCTCATTGAAAACGCGCTCAAGTACGCCAGGGCCGGCAAGCGGATCTCCGTTGGCGCCCGGCTATCGGGATCGGAGGTCGAATTCAGTGTCCGTGACTTCGGCCCCGGCATCGCCTCCGAGCATTTAGAACGGATCTTCGAGCGCTTTTATCGTGTCGACAAGGCCCGCTCACGCGAGTCCGGCGGCACCGGCCTGGGCTTAGCCATCGTCAAGCACATCGTGCTGGCCCATGGCGGACGCATCTGGGCTGAAAGCCAACTGGGACGCGGCGTTGTCTTCCATTTCACTCTGCCCCAGGCTTTGAATACCCCGATGGCAGATGCAAGACCAGCGCCGGAGCCGACGCAGCTACGACCGAGCCAGAACAGCACAGTGTGAGGAAGTACACGGCCGGGAGGGGTGGTGAGCTCGCTGGGACTCGAACCCAGGACCCACGCCTTAAAAGGGCGTTGCTCTACCAACTGAGCTACGAGCTCGTTCAAGGCCGCTAATACCAAATTATCATAGCGGAGGGCTTGCCGCCGCGAATCGCTTCTCCAGGGCCTCCGACCTTCGCTCTTTACGGCCTTCCCACCATAAAATGCCTCTGCTCAAGTAAAAGAGACAAGAAATAGGTTAGGCTGGTTACAAGATTCGCAAACAGGAGAGTTCTCATGTTCGATGTGGGAGAGAAAGTTACGGTCATTGCGGACAAAGGAATTACCTACGACGGCATTATTCTGGCACGTGCGACGGGCGACAGTGGGTTGGGAGCCTACAAGATTGCCCTCGATGGCGGCGGGACCGAACAAATGGGGCAATGGCATAAGGCAGGCGACGTCTTCGTGCGTGAGAAAACCGACGACGACGCACAGACCGCCTGGTAAAACTGCTCACAACGCGAGATTGCCATCTGGCTCGCCGCCTGGATCATTTCCCGGCGAGCCACGAATCGTGCTGGAAATGAAACTGTTCCAGACCAATAGGCAGAGGAGGGATCTCTTTGTCTCATCTTCTCCTTCCCACACCGCGAACTTCCGCCACCGCATCTTCCTCTGAGGCGGCAGCTATTCTCTTTTCTTGCCCTTCCCATCGCCCAATCCCCAAATCGGCATGAGTGATTTGCAGATCATTTCATCGATAAATGAAATGATTGCACTGACCTTCCCTGAAATACTGCTGCGGCAAGCGTCGCGGCTTTGCGCACCAGTACTCGCGCAAACGGCATGGCGGCGGAGACCGGATCGCCTGCGGACAGACCACTCCAAGCGGGAGTGATTTGTCTGCATCCTTCGTTTTCCCAAATTGGAACGCAGCCATTGCTCGTTTCTTTGCGGAACGCGGTACTTTTGTCATCTGAAAAACAATAAGCGTCCGCCGAAGAAGAGATTGAGGATAAAAAGCATGGCTACCACCACGACCACCGGTTTCTCGATCCCGGCCTCTGCGCCAGCCCTTCCGGCCATTCGCGCGCGCTCCAACCGCCGCCGCCGGATCACGCCGCAAGCGGGGCGAGCGCTGGATATCCTCGCCCATTCCATCGAGTACCTGACGGATGAATTTGTGCATCAAGGCCTCGCCTTCTCAGCAAAAGATGCTCAGTTGGAGGCCGTGCAGATGCTAATGGCGCTCAACCGCCAGATCTATTTCGAATGTCCTGAGGTGCCAACCTTTGGCGAGCGTTGCCGGGCGCTGCTCGGTCTTCACTCGGCATAACCTCACGGTCTACTCCGCTGCGCGATCCATTCGATACCCCGCCTAATCACGCGCTGTCGCGCTTGCCGGATGTGCAGTTTCTCTTTTCAGGATCCTCTGTTTCAGCGAGGCAGTCCAACAACACTCTGGATATGTGCGCTGCCACCAGTCAGTGGCGCTTGCAGCGTCTGTGCGCCCGCCTCTGCGGAGCGCAACACCTCGCCGGGAACAATGCCCAGAACCAGAGTCGCCGCTACCGCCAGCAGCAGAGCCGCACCTACGGCAATTCCCACCTGCGGCGACCGTGCGGAGGAGTCCTCGCCAATCGGGCGCTGCGCTGCGGCCAGCGCCAGCCGGAGATAGTACGCCGCCGCCAGACCGGAGTTCAGCAGACCGATCAGCGCCAGCCAGGTTGCGCCGCCCTCGATCGCTGATGAAAATGCGGTCAGCTTGCCAAAAAATCCACCGGTAAATGGAATTCCGACCAGCGAAGCCAGGAAGAAGATCAGCAAAGAACCCAGTAGCGGCGAACGGTAGATGAGTCCGCGATAATCATCGATCAATGGCCGTTTTTCGTCATAGCTGCTCACCAGCGTAATCACGGCAAAGATGCCCACATTCATCGCCGCATAAGCCGCGGTATAAAAGCTGGCGGCCAGGATGCCGTCCAGACCAAGCCCGGCAAAGGCAGCCAGCAGGTAGCCTGCGTGGGCGATCGATGAGTAGCCCAGCATCCGCTTCACACTCTTCTGGCGCAGCGCGGCTAGATTGCCCACCGTCATCGAAAGCACAGCCACCCCCCACAGCAGCGGCTCCCAAACAAAGCGCAATGTGGGCAGCATCTCGTAGACCACGCGCAGCAGAAGCGCAAAGGCCGCGGCCTTGGGCGCGGTGGAGATGAGCGCCACCACCGGCGAGGGCGCGCCTTCGTAGACATCGGGCGTCCAGACGTGAAAGGGCGCGGCGGAGACCTTGAAGAGAATGCCCACCAGCATCAGGCCGAGACCAGCGAGGATGAACGTGTGATTCTGCGCAACGGGTGCAAGATGCGCGATCTCGTAGATTTCGGTTGTGCCGGTTGCGCCAAAGATGAATGCGATGCCATAAAGCAGAAACGCGGTAGCGAAGGAGCCGAGCAGAAAATACTTGATCGCCGCCTCCGGTCCGCGCGCGGTGTGCTTGCGGTAGCCGACGAGAATGTAGGTGGCGATAGAGGAGATTTCCAGCGCGATGAAAACCAACAAAAGCTCAACAGCGCCGGTGAGCAGGCACATTCCTACAGCGCCAAAGACGATGAGCGCATAGAACTCGCCCTGATGATGGCTGTCATCCGGTAGCGAATCGAGCGAGAGCAAGAGCGCAACCAGAACAATGCCGCAGATCAGCACATGGAAAAAGACGGTGAAGGCACTGGTCTCGATCGTGCCGGAGAAGCCTGTTCCCTCCGGCAGTGAAAGCTGCCACAGACTGCCCCAGAGCGCGAAGGTGCTTCCAATGGCGGCAATCCAGCCCAGTGGCCAGCGAACCCAGCGCGGAGGAAAAGCCGCGTCCAGTAGCATCACCAACACGCCGGTCAAAGTGAGAATGACTTCAGGAAGGATGCGGAAGATGTCAGGAACAGGATTCACCGCTGGCCCTCCCCACTCTTAAAATCAGAGGAAGCATCATAGATTGCTAAAAAATCCAGCTCTGCAATAACCGGAAAGTCTTGTATTGCTCCAGATGGAAAATCTTGCTTTGCAACAGTCAGATAATCTTGCTTTGTAGCAGGGCACGACTTGAGTCGTGCCGACAATGCCTCTAAATGATCGGGGGCTTTAGCCCCTGAGGAATTTATCTGGGAGAATCCACTCGTACCTACAGATGGAGGATGAACGCCGGTTATTATTGTGGGCAGCCAGATCATCGGCGCAACACCCATCACCAGCATCAGCACGGCCAGCGGAGCCAGCACAGCGATCTGTCCCACGCGTAAATCCTCCGGCGGCTTCGACGCAGCCAGCTTGCTCTCTGGACCATAGAAGAGCCGCTGAACCAGCCAAAGCATATAAGCCGCACCAAGAATCACGCCCAGCGTCGCCGCAATCGCCCAGCCCTTGCTGACACCGGTAAATGTGCCGAGAAGAATCAGGAATTCACCGACAAAGCCGCCGAGAATCGGCAGCCCAATCATTCCGAGCGCAGCAATCACAAAGAATGTAGCCGTGCGCGGCAGCTTCATGGCGAGGCCGCCGTAAGCGTTGATCTCGCTGCTGGCGTAGCGGTCGTACAGAACTCCGAGCAGCAGGAAGAGCGCTCCGTCCACCACGCCGTGATTGAGAATCTGGTAAACCGCGCCCTCCCAGCCGGTCAGCGTGAGGCCGTAAATCCCTAGCGTGATGAGGCTCAGATGGCTCAGCGCTGCAAAGGCCATCAATCGCCAGAAGTCGCGCTGCACCAGCGCAAGGCACGCTCCATATAGAATGCCAATGACAGCGAGGCCGATCAACACCGGAGCAACAACCCGCGCCTGCACAGGAAAGAGTCCGATGTGAAAGCGCAGCATCGAGTAGAGACCGAGCTTGCCTGCGACGACCATCGCCAGAGCTACCGGCGCTTCACTGAAGGTGTCGGCCAGCCATCCGTGCAGCGGAAAGACAGGAACCTTGACGGCGAAGGCAAAGAGGAATGCCAACGCGATCCAACCCAACTGCCATGCGGGAATCACGCCGCTGGCGATGTTCATTTGCAGCATCGTGTAATCGAAGCTGCCCGTCCTTGCATAGAGCCAGAGAATCGCCACCAGCAGCGGCGCAGAGGGAATAAAAGTAAACAAGAAGAATTTCAGCGCGGCCTTGGATCCGTCCTTCCGACCGTACATCGCAATCAGAATCGCCATCGGGACCAGCGACAGTTCCCAGAAGCCGTAGTAGAGCATCAAATCGAGGGAGAGGAAGACGCCCAGCATCGCCGTCTGTTGCACAAGAAAGAGCGCGAAGAAAATCTTGCGCCGCGATTGGATCGCATTCCAACTGGCGATGACACCGATGGGAGCAAGCAGGCCAACCAGCACGACTAGCCACAGGCTCAAACCGTCGACGCCCAAGTGATAGTAGATTTTTGGAGTTTCGATCCAGGGGAGATTGACTTCAAACTGAAAGCGGGGCGCATCGGCTGCAAGCGAGAAATATGCGGGCAGATGCAGCGCGAGACCGAAGGTGGCGAGCGTGGTCGCAAGCGCAATCCAGTTGGGCAGCTTCCAGCGGTCGGGCGCGAGCAACAGCAGCAGCGCTCCAGCCAGCGGCGCGAGCAGGATCAGCGTGAGAATCGAGTTATTGATTTCGTTCATTCTCTCAATGTCCCCATCCAAAGATGTACATATGGTGGATCAACGGAAACATGGCAGATTGAAGCAGAGGAAAGAGAAGCACCGCCGCCGCGCCCGCTGCCAGCCAGGCCGCATAGGAGCGCAGATTGCCCGATTGCCAGCGCTGCAGGATCGCTCCGGCAAAGGTGGCCGTGCCGCCGAGCAGCCACGCCGCGCCGCCCAGGATTCCTACATCGACGACCCATTCCAAAATGTACTTCGAGAAGCCAAGCAGCGGCTTGACGATGGTTGCGCCATAGAACTCGTCGACAAAATACTTGTTCGCCAGCAGCTTGTAGCCGCTCGGCAACGCCGCCGCTAACCTCGCCGGACGTTCTGGTTTGCGGCGATAGTATTTGTCGGCGATCAGACAGCCCTCAATGGCGACCAGAACAGCCACAATACTCAGATACAGCTCCATGTGAGGTATGCCGCCTACCGCAGTAACTCTCGCTCCAACGGAAGGCGCAAGAAAATCGCCGAAGCGTTCCATGCCGATCCATCCGCCGCAGATGGAAAGCAACGCCAAAATAATAAGCGGCCCACGCATCGACCACGGGCTTTCATGCGGGTGAATCTCCGGGCTACGCGACTCGCCCATGAAGGCCATGTACCAGAGGCGGGACATATAAAACGCGGTCAGCATCGCCGTCAAAAGACCGACAGCATAGAGAATCTTGCCATTGATTCCCTGCGAAAACGCCGCATAGAGGATTGCGTCTTTGGAAAAGAATCCAGCGAAGGGAGGAATTCCAGCGATAGCCAAAACGCCGACAGTTGTGACAGCAAAGGTGACCGGTAGCTTCTTTCTCAGTCCACCCATCTTGCGTAGGTCCTGCTCGCCGCCCAGCGAATGAATCACCGCGCCTGCCGCCAGGAAGAGCAGCGCCTTGAAGAAGGCATGGGTCATCAGATGGAAGATCGCCGCCGAGTATGCCGCCACGCCGCAGCCGAGAAACATATAGCCGAGTTGCGAGATGGTGGAGTAGGCCAGCACTCGTTTGATGTCGTTCTGAACGAGGGCGATAGTGGCTGCGAAGAGCGCTGTCGCCGCGCCAACAATCGCCACCACAGACAGCGCAAAGGGTGAGTGATCGAAGATCGCGTGCGTCCGCGCCACCATGTAGACGCCGGCTGTGACCATCGTCGCCGCGTGGATCAATGCGGAGACCGGCGTGGGGCCTTCCATCGCGTCGGGCAGCCAGATATAGAGGGGTAGCTGCGCGCTCTTGCCCGCCGCGCCCAATAACAAACAAAGCGCAATCACCGTGACTACGCCGCCGTTCCAGCCAGGGTCCATGCCGAGCTTCGTCGCAATTTCCGTAAAGGTCAGCGTGCTGAAGTTGGCGACGAGCAGAAACATCGCGATCAAAAAACCGAAGTCGCCGATGCGGTTGACGATGAATGCCTTCTTACCCGCGTCGGCCGCGGATTTTTTCTGGAAGTAGAAACCGATCAGCAGATACGACGCCAGCCCCACGCCCTCCCATCCGATGAACATCACCAGCGCATTACCGGCAAGTACCAGCACGGTCATGAAGAACAAGAAAAGATTCAAGTACGAGAAGTAGCGCGCATAGCCTTCGTCGTCGCTCATGTAGCCGACGGAGTAGACGTGAATCAGGAATCCGACGCCAGTGACGACCAGCAGCATCACGAGCGAAAGCTGATCGAGGACGAAGCTGAAGTTAATCTGGAGGCCGGAGATGTTGATCCAGGGCAGCGGGCAGGTTTCTGTAAAGGGAAGCGCCAGAATTGCTGGAATTGAACCAGGGCCATTCCAGCTCCGCAGTTCCATTGGTGTGAAGGAATAAAGCGCCGCAAGCAACACCACACCAAACGCCGCCAACGGCGCAAGGATCGCAACCGTAGTGACCAGCCACTTAGGTAGCCGCCTGCCCAGGATTCCATTGATAAGGAACCCGGCGAAGGGCAGCAGCGGAATCAGCCATAAATGAGGAATAGACATCATAGTTTCATCCGGTCGATGCGGTCGACGGCCAGGGTTGCGCGGGCGCGGAAGACGGCGATGATGATGGCCAATCCCACTGCTGCCTCGGCCGCGGCCACCATCATCACAAAGAAGACGAAGATCTGCCCCTTCACCGCGTGCCACTGCTGCGCGAAGGTGACAAAAGAAAGATTAACGCCGTTGAGCATCAGCTCAATCGACATGAAAACAGTAATCAGATTGCGCTTGATGAGAAAGCCGACAACACCCAGCGAAAACAGCACCGCACTCAACAGCAGATACCAGGCGAGCGGAACTTCCTGTGCGAAGTTGATGTTCATTGCTCGCCCGTCCTTTCTGTTCTCTGTTCCCTACTCCCTGTTCCCTGCTCTACGTTGCCGTCGTGACTGGCCAGTGCCACCGCGCCGAGAATGGCGATGAGAATCAGAACCGATGTAACTTCGAAGGGCAGAAGCAGTTTGGTAAAGAGCACAGCGCTCAACTCTTCAGTCGAAGTAATGCCGTCGCCTAGCCGCGCCACGCCCAACCCCTGTGCATTCAGAATCACGGTAGCGATAATCGCCAGAATCGCAACCACCGCTGGAAAGCCAACGGCCCTCGCCGCGCGGCTGCCCAGTGTCCGCGCCTCGCGGCCAGCGTTGAGCAACATGATGACAAAGGTGAAGAGCACCATGATCGCGCCGGCGTAGACGATGACCTGCGCCGCGGCCAGGAATTCCGCGCCCAGCAGCAAATAGAGCACGGCGAGCGAGGTCATCACCACAATCAGCGCCAGGGCGCTGTTGATGGGATGGCTCTGGAGGAGCAGATTCACCGCTCCAGCCACGCAAAATCCGGCAAAGACAAAAAACAAGATCAGGTGCATTCTTCCATCACCTATACGCAAGCCACAGGCTCGTCGCCACAATGTTCAGCATGGCCAGCGGCATCAGCCAGCGCCAGCCGAAGTTCATCAATTGATCGTAGCGGAAGCGCGGCAGCGTTCCCCGCACCCACACATACAAAAAGAGAAATGCGAAAACCTTGAGCACAAACCAGAAGATCGGAAAGAGTGCGTGCACCAGCAAATTCTGCGGCGGCGGAATCAGATCGCCGAAGGGACTGGTCCAGCCGCCCAGAAAGAGCAGCGTGGCAACGCAACCCACCGTAATCATGTTGGCATACTCGGCCATGAAAAACATGGCGAACTTCATCGAGCTGTACTCAGTGTGATAGCCGCCGGTCAGTTCAGACTCAGCCTCCGGTAGATCGAAGGGCGAGCGGTTCGTCTCCGCATAAGCCGCCGTCAAATAAATAAAGAAGGCGACAAACTGCATTCCGCCAAAGAGATTCCAGGTCAGCATCCCCTGTTTGGACTGCTGCTCCACGATCACCCTCAAGTTCAGCGAGCCGGCGCGCAGCACCACGCCCACCAGCGAAAGCCCCAGCGCCAGCTCATAGCTGACCAACTGCGCCGAAGAGCGCAGCGCGCCCAACAGCGAATACTTGCTGTTCGACGACCAGCCCGCCAGCGCGATGCCGTAGACGCCGATCGAAGTGATTCCGAGGATAATCAGAAGGCCGATATTCACATCGGCAATCTGAAAGAAGTGTAGATGAAACTCGTCCGGCTTCACGAGTCCGCCCGGCCCTACGCTCGGTTCGCCGAAGGGCACCACGCCGATCGAGATCAGTGCGCAGCCCAGCGCGATGATGGGCGCAATCAGATAGAGCGGCCGGTAAACGCCGGTAGGAATGATGTCTTCTTTGAGAAATGACTTGGCTCCATCCACCAGCGGCTGCAGGAGGCCGAAGGGCCCCACGCGGCTCGGACCCCAGCGGTTCTGTATGCGTCCGACGAGTTTGCGTTCCAGCAGCACGGTGTACGCGACGGCGAGCAGCATCACCACCGTCACCACGGCTACCTTCAGCACACTCCACAATACAAACTGCAAAATCGTCACGTGCTCTCGCCTCTGAAGAACTACTCCACTCTGATCTGCACCAGCTTCGGCGCTTGATGACGCGCCAGTTCCTTGAGCGTCGCACTGTGCTCGCCCAGTATTCCCGATGTAAACAATCCATCGCGAACCGGCGAAATCATCGCCCGTCCGCTCGACTCTGCAACCGGCGCAGATCCCAACTCGCTCGCCACATCATTACCGCTCAACAGATTCATGCGATCCACCGCATAACCCGGAACCAGCCGCGCGATTTCGTCCAACACCGCCAGCGGATCGAATGGGCTGAGTTTCGGCTCAAGCCCATTCGCCTTGAGCCACACCGCGTGACGGTCCGCCTCGCCGGCCTGCACGCCGCGCGACTGGCCAAGATCGGCGGTTACGCCGCCCTTGCCGAATGGAACCAGCGACTTCACATCCACGCCCATCGCTCCCGCCAACCGCACAAGAATCTCAAACTCGGACTTCACTCCTGCGTGGTCCGCTGCCTTCCGCACCAGTTGCACATCGCCGAAGGTGTTGGTCACAGTTCCGGACTTTTCATAGAGACTGGCGGCAGGAAACACGACATCGGCTTGTGCCGCGGTCTCGGTCAGAAAAATATCCGCCACAACCAGAAATGTCCTTCTCAGCGCCTTGTGATCCATGTTGAACTTCGACACCGGATCGGCGCCAAAGACCAGCAATGCATCGAGCTGTCCCTTATTGGCGGCCACCATCATCTCAGCACGCGTCTTACCCGGTGTTGTCGGCAGACCCGCATACTCGCCGGCAAAAGCGCCTGGCGCTGCGACTGGTACATAGCCTGGAAGCAGGTCGGGCAAGAGGCTCATATCCGCCGCGCCGCGCGAATTCACATAGCCGCCTAGCATGGCAAAGCGCACGTTCCCGCGCTTCAATCCCCAGGCAACCAGCGCGCCAATCTCTTCGCCGCGATATTCGGGTCCGAAGATGACGAGCAGCGACTCCTCGGCCAGCACGGCCTTGCCAAACTCCGAGTTGCCCATCTCCAGAAACGAAGTAAGCGACGGATAGCCGTCCTCGGACAAATGCTGAGCAGCTCTGGCCTGACGCTCCAGCTTGATGCTCTTCGAGTTGGCAATGTAGAGCCTTGCGCGATTGAGCCGCACATTGGTGCGCAGCGTCCACGCCAGCAGCGGATGCTCTTCGGTGGGATTGCCGCCGATCAAAAGAATCGCCGGTGCTGTGGCAATCTCGCGCAAACCGGCGGCCAAACCGTTGTGCCCGGCCAGTGCCCGCGCAAAGGCCGCATAATCCGCCGTGCGCTCATGATCGATGTTGTTGGTCCGCAGCACCGTCCGCGCAAACTTCTGCAGCAGATAATTCTCTTCATTTGTGCTCTGGTTGGAACCAATCACGCCGATCGCCGCACTCTCGCGGCCTTCGCGCACTTCCTTCAGCTTCTCCGCAACCAGCCGCAGCGCAGCCTCCCATGTTGCCGGTTCCAGCTTGCCCTCGGCGCTACGCACCAGCGGGTGGGTCAGCCGATCCTGACCCGCCGCAAAATCAAATCCAAACCGGCCTTTGGCGCAGAGAAAGTCGCCGTTGATTCCACTCTTGTCGCGGTTGTTGGCGCGCACAATCTCCGATCCATCATTGGTCTGCCGCACGCCTAGCGTCACCTTGCAGCCATCCGCGCAGTGCGTGCAAACCGTCGAAACGTGATTCATCTCCCAGGGCCGCGTCTTGTAGCGATAACTGCCGCTGGTCAACGCGCCCACCGGACAAACGTCGATGCACATTCCGCACTGCTCGCAATCCAGCCGGCCTTCTCCGCCGGGTCCGCGGCCATTCGGCGCAATCGACGAGCTGACCCCGCGCCCCTGCACGCCCAGCGCCCATACGTCCATGCCTTCGCCGCAGACGCGTATGCAGCGGTAGCAGAGGATGCAACGCGGGCGGTCGAAGTAGACGGCGGGCGACCACTGCTGCTCGTCGCGGTGTTGCTTGGCCTCGGCGTAGAGGCTCTCGCCCGCGCCGTACTTGAAGGTCATATCCTGCAACTCGCACTCGCCACCCTTGTCGCAGACCGGGCAATCGAGGGGATGGTTGCCCAACAATAATTCCAGCGTCGCCTTGCGCGCTTGAGCGATCTCGTCCGACTCGGTGATGAAAACCTGCCCCTCGGCAACGGTCGTCGTGCAGGCAGTTTGCAGCTTGGGCACCTTCTCCTGGCGCACCACGCACATCCGGCAGGCGGCCTGTAGGCTGAGTCCGGGGTAGTAACAGAAGGCAGGAATATCAATGCCCGCCTTACGGCAAGCATCAATCAGCAGCGTCCCCGCGGGAGCCGTCAGCGTCTTTCCATCGACTATGAAGGTTACATCTGCCATTCGTTGGTCCCGGTCATTTCCCTTGTTATCACCCTAACAAAACTCTGTCATCCAACCCGCCGCAACACTGTCATACTCAAATAAATCTGTCATCCTGAGCGACCCCGAACGAAGAGAGGGGGAGTCGAAGGACCTGCGTTTGCTTTCACTCATTCCACCACAAACTCTGGGTGCCCCATCCATTTCGCGTTCTTTGCGAAATGGGTGGGAAACCACAAATCTCAACTTCATTTCAATCCTGTCCGCCTTTATGCGCTTTCCGGCGATTTCGACTCTTCCCGTTTTGCATCTACCATCGATTTCGACTTAAAGGATGAAATACCTCAATGGTGGATAAAATTCCAAGCAGCCAAAAAAAGACCGCGAAATAGCGCTCAGAAATGTGGTGATATTCGCCGTACAGTCCACCATATGTGGATTCAATTGCGATTAAAAAAAATAATATCGCGAAGAAAATTCTTCGCTTCAAACTATCAGGTTCTTTCCTTCGGTCTCGAATCGCCTGCAACTCATCTCCAGTTGGTAAAAAATCACCAGTTTTTTTCTTGCGCCTAAATATCCTCCAAATAAATACCGCAGGGAGGCACCATATAATCAACGTTGCGGCCATCGTTGTCCAAATAAATTCGTACTCGACGTACAGATTTACCTGGTGGCTGTTATGCCTGAACTTAATCAAAAGAACCAGTAGCATCCCCGAAAACATCAATGCTGGAATTGCCGCAATAAGCGGTAGAGCCCAAAAACTGGCTTTTTCTGTCGCCGACATATTCGAAATTCTTGTCATGTTTCCCAAATTCGGCATCGTATTATGTTGAACGGATTCGCTCATCGCCTCACCTCTACACCACAGCCAAATCCACGTGCTTCGCAAAAGGACAAGCCTTCCCGCCCAAGTGCTCCTCGAACTCCTTGCGGAACTTCTTCACGAATCCCAGAATCGGCATCGCCGCCGCGTCGCCCAGCGGACAGAAGGTCCGGCCCATCATGTTTTCCGCGAGGTACTGAATGTTGTCAATGTCCTTCGTCTCGCCGAAGCCGGCATGGAAGCGGGTCAGGGATTTCTTGAGCCAGTCGGTGCCTTCGCGGCAGGGGATGCACCAGCCGCAGCTTTCGTGCTGATAAAAACTAATTGTCCGCAGCGCGAACTCGACGATGCAAGTCTGGTCGTCAATCACCACCACGCCGCCGGAGCCGAGCATTGACCCGGCCTTGCCCACCTGGTCGAAGTCCATGCCGATGTCGATCTCTTCCGGCAGCAAAACGGGAGTAGATGAACCGCCGGGAACGACGGCCTTCAATCCGCGTCCGCCGCGCACCCCACCTGCAACTTCATAAATCATTTTTTTGAGGTTGTATCCCATCGGCAACTCGTAGACGCCGGGCCGCTCGACGTGGCCGCTGATGCCAAACAAGCGCGTGCCGCCGTTGCGCGGCGAGCCGACCTCGGCAAAGGCCGCACCGCCCATCGCGATCACGTGCGGAACCGTGGCGATGGTCTCGGCATTATTGATGACCGTCGGCCCGCCGTAGAGGCCGACGACCGCCGGAAAGGGCGGCTTGATGCGCGGCACGCCCCGCTTGCCTTCGAGCGACTCCATCAGCGCCGACTCTTCGCCGACTTCGTATGCGCCCGCGCCGGTTTGCGTAATAACTTGAAACTCTGTCTCGCTGCCGAAGATGTTCTTGCCGAGAAAGCCCTTCGCATACGCGTCAGCGACGGCTCGCTCCATGATCTCCAGCAGATAGCGGTATTCGCCGCGCAGATAGATGAATCCCATCTTCGCGCCGATGGCCAGGCCAGCAATGATGGTGCCTTCAATCACCGCGTGGGGATCGTGCAAAAAAATCAGATGATCCTTGCAGGTTCCCGGCTCGCTCTCATCGCCGTTGACCAGCACATACTTCGGCTTGGCCGATTGCTTGGGCACAAACGACCACTTCATGCCGGTTGGAAATCCCGCCCCGCCGCGTCCGCGCAGGCCGCTGGCCTTCATCTCGTTGATGATCCACTCAGGCCCTTGCTCCAGACATTTTTTCGCAGCCGCGTAGCCGCCCAATTCGATGTACTTGTCGATCTTGGCCGCGCCCTTGCCAAAGCGCCGCGTGACAATCTTCACCTCATCGGGATGCGATACCAGTCTAGGCATGGGAGCGCTCCCCGCTGCGATAACTGGCCAGAATCTCCGGCACCCGCTCCGGCGTCAGCTCGTCGTGAAAGTCATAGTTCACCTGAATCGCCGGCGCCCAGCAACAGGCGCCGATACACTCGACCTCTTCCAGCGAGAAGACTCCATCCGCGGTCACGCCCTTGTGCCCGACGCCCAGCTCCTCCTGAAATCTCTCGTAAATCTCGTAGCCCCCGCGCAGCATACAACTGATATTCGTACAGACTTGCACGTTGAATCTGCCCGCCGGCTTGAAGCGCAGCATCGAGTAGTAGGTGGCCACATTGCGCACGTCGAGTTCGGTAATCCCAATTCTCTCGGCCACCTCAATAATGACCGCGTCGGAGAGATAGCCCACCTCGTCCTGCGCATAAAGCAGCATCGGCACCAGCGCCGAGCGCTTCAGCGGGTACTTCTGCGTCAACGCGTCAAGCCGCGCCGCCAGCTTGGGCGAAAAGATGGTCATCCTCTCTTCGTTCATCGCATCAACTCCCCTGCCCATTCGCCAGCGGCGCTATCTATCGCTCTGAGCAGGCGGCCGAACCTGGCTCATTTGAATTTGCCCTGCAAAATCCCCGCAATGATCTCTGCCGCGATCTCTACTGGACGGGATGCGGCCTTCTTCGATCCCGCCTTGACGACATGAATCGCCTCCCGGCAGTTTGCGTCCTGGCTGCAAAGAAATTCCTTGCGCGAAATCTCGTATCCATTCGGCGGTCCACTGATGATGGCTGTAATTTTACAGCCTCCGCGTATGATTCCGAGTCCCACCCTGCACAGAGAATCCGTTCCATAGGTCAGAAACATCTCTTCAGAGAATCCCGGCAAATGGTTCTGATCCAGCAGCGCCGCCCGTTTTTTTCGCAGCTCCTCATTGGCTTTCTTCATCTCTTCGATAAGACTGTCCCTCACTCTCCCGAAAAACAAGCACGGGGCCGGTCTCAGTCTCTTGTGTTTCTCGAAGGCTATCCTGTCGGCATCCTGTATCTCCTTCGCCGTATTGGCGAGCCTAGCGTAATCAACCATGAGCCCCCCCTCATTTGTCGATTGCATTTTGTCATCGGTCAATCTCCCCCAGTACAATGTCGATCGACCCCACTACTGCCACAACATCGGCCAGCATCCGGCCCTTGCACATCGTCTCCAGCGCCTGCAACGTCGCAAACGACGGATTGCGGAAGTGAACGCGATAGGGCTTGGCCGTCCC
Source organism: Occallatibacter sp. (assembly GCA_049587335.1). Taxonomy (GTDB): domain Bacteria; phylum Acidobacteriota; class Terriglobia; order Terriglobales; family Acidobacteriaceae; genus Telmatobacter. Next base: position 28,850 of record JBAVDS010000083.1, read on the forward strand.
GTCGGAGACCACGTAATAGCCCATCTGACCGCGCGGCGATTCAATCCCCTGATAGACCTCGCCAGCCGGCACCGCAAACCCTTCCGTCACGATTTTGAAATGATGGATCAGAGCCTCCATCTGCGTCTTCATCTTCTCCCGGTCGGGCAGCACGATCTTCGGCGCATCGGCCTTGATCGCCCCATCAGGCATTCCCTCCAACGCCTGCTGGATGATTCCCACGCTCTCGCGCATCTCTTGCAGCCGGATCAGATAACGCGCCCAGCAATCTCCCTCGACCGCCACCGGCACCTTGAATTTGAATTGCTCATATCCGGAATAAGGCATATCGCGGCGCAGATCGAAATCCACACCCGACCCACGCAGATTCGGACCGGTCACCCCCAGTGCAACCGCCTCCGATGCCGATAAGATGCCCACGCCCTGCAAGCGATTCCTGAAAATTGGATTCCCGGTCAATAGATTCGCGTATTCGTCGATCTTTTCCGGAAAAACCCGGATAAATCCCCACACGCGATCGAAGAAATCCAGCGGCGGCTCCATCGAGAGGCCGCCCACGCGAAAGTAGCTGGTCATCATCCGCTGACCGGCCAGCCCCTCAAAGATGCGCAAAATCTCTTCGCGTTCGCGGAATGTATAGAGAAACACCGTCAGCGCGCCGATGTCCATCGCGTGCGTGCCCAGCCAGATCAGATGCGAATTCAGCCGCGTCAGCTCACTCAGGAGCACACGCAGCCACTCCGCCCTGGCCGGAATCTCCAGCCCCAGCAGCCGCTCCACTGCCAAGCAATAGCACAAATTATTGGCCATTGGACTCAGGTAATCGATACGGTCGGTCAGCGGAACCACCTGCTGATAGAACTTCGCCTCACAGGTCTTTTCAATGCCGGTATGCAGGTAGCCAATCTCCGGGTAGAGCCGCACCACGATCTCGCCGTCAATCTCCACCACCAGCCGCAAAACTCCATGCATCGACGGATGCTGCGGCCCCATATTCAGCACCATGTGCTGATCGTGAGCGCCCGTGGCCACGGGAACTTCCAGGATGGGTCTGCCTGAATTCATTTAGCGATACCCCTCCACCGGATAGTCCTTGCGCAGTGGATGTCCCTGCCAATCGTCCGGCATCATGATGCGGCGCAGATTCGGATGCCCCTCGAAGCGGATGCCAAAGAGATCAAAGACCTCGCGCTCATAGAAATTCGCCGCCGGCCAGAGCGATGTGATGCTCTCCACTGCCGGAGCCTCGCCCCCCACCATCACCCGCAGCCGGATGCGTTCCTTCAAGTGGTGCGAAAGAATGTGGTAGCTCAACTGAAAACGCGGTGTTGAGGGAAACCAGTCAACCGCCGTAACATCCTCGAAAAAGTTATAGCCCGCAGCCTGCACCGTTGCCGCCGCCGCATGAATTTCCTCCGCCGCAATCGTCAGAGTCAGTTCGCCGCGATCGAACTTCGCATCGGTCAGAGCCTCAGGCTTCCACGCAAGCAGCGCCTTCACCGCCGCGTGCTCTGCGCGCGCTTGCAACACTGCGGCCTTGCCGATCAGAGTCTCGCTCATCCTATAGGTCCGCCTTGTCCTCACTCCAATTCAGGATGCCTTTGCGCACAATGTAGAAAAGCCCGACGGCCACAAAGCCCAGATAGACCACCATCTCCCAGAAGCCGAAGAACCGGGAGTAGCCGGGAATGTAGCGCAGCCTGCGATAGACCACCGCCCAGGGCATCATGAAAACCGCTTCCACATCGAACAGGATGAACAGCATCGCCACCATGTAAAAGCGCACACTGAAGCGCTGCCGCGCGTCGCCCACGGCCTCGATCCCGCATTCGTACGCCGCCAGCTTGACCGCCGTGTTGCGATGGCGACCCACAAACCACGAGGCAACCACCATGACCAGCCCCAGGCCGAAGGCGGCAAGAATCTGCAACAGCAGCGGAAGATATTGCCAGTGATAGGGAATCATCGCAGTCCAGTCTGAAAAAATCTGCAAATTATTTCATCCTGCGCCGATGCGTTCTGCGGCCCAGGCGCGGCAGGATACTGGTTTGAGCTTAGGTTTTCAGCTTCGTTCCGTCAAGGTATCGGAATCCGGAGGCAAGGCAGAGAGCGCCCCAGATCCACACCATCGTGGCCGGGGCGCCCTCGTTGTGCATAACCGAAACTATTTCCTATTCCCTGCCCTCCGCCTTCACATCCCAATCGAAGCTGATCTGAGAGATCAATTCATTGAGCTTTTCCACAGCGGCCTTTTTCTGATTTTCCAGATCGGCGGTCTGCTTGCGCGTCGCCTGCAACTGATCTTCGGCATGATTCAGCTCATCCACAAATCGCTTCGCCGCATCGTTGCCCTTGAGAGCGGTCAGGTTCTCGCGGTCGCGGGCTTCGTCGGCTGCCGCGGCTTCTTCCGCCTTTTTGGATTCGTCAATGCGGTGATTGAGATCGGTCAGCGCCGTCTGCGCATCGATCACCGGCTTCAGCTTCTCCAGCGCCTGGGGAACACGCTTGACCAGATCCAGCAGATAGGAGGTCTGATCGAAGTTTGAATTCAAATAGACCTCCGTCTTCTCCGATCCACGTTCGCGCACTTCGAGCTTTTCGGTTGTGTGAGAAGGAACGGGAAGCCGGAATCGATAAAGGCCGGTCGCGGTTTCGTCGGCCTTCACATTATCGTCCAGTGTCCAGCCGTTTCCGTGGCGGGGATGCTCGATCAGCACGTCGCGATCTTGTTCCGAGTGGTTGGTTGCCGAGTAGGTCTTCGACTCCCAGTTCATGTAGCTTTCAATGACGTAGCCGTTGCCGATCTGCACATGATGCAGCGTTCGCCGTCCGTCGCGGTCGGTCACCTGCACGCGCACCGCCTGATCGGCGGCATAGGAGAGCAGCCGCCGCTCGCCGGGATGAATCGGATCGAGCAGGCCCTCGCCGGCAAACTCGCCGCTCTCAAAAATCGAAAAACTTCCCGCATCCAGCGTCAGCTTCGATTTGTTCTCCAGCCATACCGCGCGCAGCGGCGTCGGCTCTTTCTCGCTCCACAACGTCACGTGCTCGGCGGGCAGCTCCTGTTGCAAGATCGGCACCATCGCCGATTCATTCTTGTGAATCGTCACCGGCGCGGTCAGCGCGTACTCGAAGAAGTCGTCGAAGGCGTTGGTAGTCACGTCGCCCTCTTTGTAGGCATCGCTGGCGCGGTCGACTTTGAGATTTTCGGATGAGGTGACAGCTACTGTGTTTGCGCCGTTTTTGAATATTCCACCTCCAAAATTGCCACCTGTGGCTGGACCGTAACCCGCTCCCATTCCAGATCCAAAGCCGTCTGACGGCGCAGCCGCTTTCTGAGCCATTATGATGTTATGCGGAATGCGTGTCGGCGAAGTGAGCTGGTCGTTCATCACCTCCGATTGCACCGTCACATCCTGCTTCATCTCCGCCGCTTCATGCGTCTGCGGCGTCAGCTCCGCCTCGGTAGCAATCGGAATCTCCGCGCGGCGCATATAGATCGGCTGCGAGAGCGGCTGAATGAAGCTCTGCGGCGCTCCTGCCACCAGCGACAACTGCACATTGTCCCAATCCGCGCCCACGGTGTTATCCACCACCGCCCAGCCCTGCATCGTCGCCTTGCCATTTGGCGCAAGCGGGAAGACGATCCGGTACGTCGACTTCCAGACCGGAACCTCGCTGATGTAACTCACCCGCAGCTCGCGCTGCCCCTGGCCAAGCGCATCCAGAGTCAGATGCCGCAGGCCGGTCGCGTGCGTCGAACTGAGCAGCTCCAGATAGCGGTCAAGCTGGCCTTGCAGATTCCCATCCAGCGGACGCACGCTCAACGCCGGTGTCAGCTCGATCACTCGCGCTGCGCCTGACGATGTGATGACCGAGAGATAGAACTTGTCCACCGTCGAGTCGCTATCGCCCACCTTCTCAGTCCGTGACTCAATCGAGAGCAGCCGCCCGGTAATCGCTCCGCCCGGCGCCCCCGTCACCTCCACCCGCTGCCCGCGCAGCGCCTGAAACAACTCCGTAGAGGTCGGATCGTCCGTCATCCCCAGCGAGAGCGACTTCAACTGCTCGGCCAGCGGCGTCGTCGAGTTGTAGTTGACTCCCGCAATCCTCCCGCCGCCCTCGTCCAGCACGGTCAGCGATTGCAGCACGTCATTCAACTGCGGCGAGGTGAAGTCAATAGCCACGCGCTGATTGCCCGTGACCGAGCCGGCGTGCTCGAAGTAGCCCACACCGTTCTTGTAGAGCACCACTTTGCGGACAGGCAGGTCTTTCACCTCCTGCGGCACCTGCGGTGCGGCGGACTTTGTCTGTGCTGTGTAGGGCGCAACTTGGGCTGGGGAGCCAGCCGGAGACTGCGCGGCCAGCGTCACGGTGAGGGCAACAAGAGACACGATTGCGAAAGAACGGCGCACAAAAGCCTCCTCGTGCAACAACAAGAAACTCTATACCCTTAGACCCCGCGGCGGAGAAAATGGTTCCTGCAAAACCAGTAATTCTCCGGCGGAAGCATTCAATTCGCCCTCAAACCGGGGGCGGGCGACGACGAACTTCAAATCTGCCCTGATCCGAAAACGCCCAACCCGAAAGGCTATCGGCCTGCCGCGATAAACTGCCAAAGAGGCTGCATTTTTTGAGCGGGATGGTGCCATTAGATCGTGGAGAATCAGCCCCAGGCGCGCTCCCGCCGGAGCGGCGCAGGTTCGCCGATTTTTCTTATGCCTGGCGAGCGCTGCGCCATCGCAACTTCCGCCTCTTCTTCGGGGGCCAAAGCATCTCGCTGATCGGCACCTGGATGACCCGCGTAGCCACCGGATGGCTGGTCTACCGCCTCACCGGCTCGGCGCTTTTGCTGGGCACAATCAGCTTTGCCGGCCAGATCCCCACTTTTCTGCTGGCACCCTTTGCCGGCGTCTGGGTGGACCGCCTCGACCGCCGCCAGGTGCTGGTCTGGACACAGACGCTCTCGATGGTTCAATCGCTGCTGCTGGCTGCGCTGACCCTCACCGGCCACATCACCATTCCCTGGCTCTTGGTGATGAGCGTCTTGCAGGGCTGCGTGAATGCCTTCGATATGCCCGGACGCCAATCCTTCATGGTCATGATGGTGGATGACCGCCGCGACCTGCAAAACGCCATCGCCATCAACTCGTCGATGGTCAACGTGGCGCGGCTGATCGGCCCCTCGCTGGCGGGAATGCTGATCGCCGTCTCCAGCGAAGGCTGGTGCTTTCTGATCGATGGCGTCAGCTACATTGCCGTCATCATCTCGCTGCTGCTGATGCGCCTGCACGGACCGGCGATCGAGCGCAAGGCCGCCTCCACGCTTACTGAGTTGAAGGCCGGCTGGAGCTATGTCTCCGAGTTTCTGCCCATCCGCACCATCCTCCTGCTCTTTGCCGTAATCAGCCTGATGGGAATGCCCTTCGTGGTGCTGATGCCTATCTTTGCCAAAGTGGTTCTGCATGGCGGGCCGCACACGCTGGGTTTTCTGATGGGCGCAATGGGCCTGGGAGCGCTGGTCTCGGCCCTGTCGCTGGCGGCGCGCAGGAACGTGCGCGGACTGGTTCGCATGATTTCCATCTCCGCAGCCGTCTTCGGCGCGGGGCTGATCGGCTTCGGCCTCTCGCGCTGGTTCTGGCCCTCGATGATCACCGTCTTCATCGCCGGCATGGGCATGATGCAGGGCATGGCCGCCAGCAACACCGTCATTCAAACCCTCGTCACCGACGACAAGCGCGGCCGCGTGATGAGTTACTATACGATGGCCTTCATGGGCATGGCGCCCTTCGGCAGCCTGCTGGCGGGAACCATGGCACATCGCTACGGCGCGCCGATGACGGTGATCGTGAATGGCGCTGTGGTTCTCGTGAGCGCGGCCTGGTTTGCCACGCGGCTGCCGGCGCTGCGCCTCCAGATTCGCCCCATCTATCAAGAGATGGGCATTATCCCGGCTGAGCGCTTGCAGCCGGCAGAGGAAGGAATGCAGCAATGAGCGATTCATGGCAGAACTTTCGCATGACCGGCGCAACCTGCTGCTATTTGGCCGCCAGTTGCCGCAGCACATACTGCAGGATGCCGCCATGCTTGTAGTACTCGATCTCCTGCGGCGTGTCGATGCGGACCATTGCAAGAAACTGCTTCTTCTCGCCCTCCGGATTCGTCGCAATGACTTCCAGCGTACGTCCTGAGGCAAAGCCGCTATCGAGCAGCGCGGTGAGTCCAGGAAAATCGTAGATATCTTCGCCGGTCAGGCCAAGCGACTCCGCATTCTGGCCGGCTTCAAATTGCAGCGGCAGAATTCCCATGCCCACAAGATTCGAGCGGTGAATGCGCTCGAAGCTCTCGGCGATGACGGCGCGCACGCCCAGCAGCTTTGGCCCTTTGGCGGCCCAGTCGCGCGAGGAGCCGGAGCCGTACTCTTTTCCAGCGAGGATAATCAGCGGCACGCCACGCTCGGCGTATTTGACGCTGGCGTCGAAGATCGACATCGGCTCGCCTTCTGGCAGCAAGCGGGTAACGCCGCCTTCGGTGCCGGGTGCGAGCTTGTTGCGCAGGCGCACGTTGGCGAAGGTGCCGCGGACCATCACTTCATGATTGCCGCGCCGTGAGCCATACGAGTTGAACTCCGACGGCTTCACGCCGTGGGCAGCCAGGTACTTGCCCGCAGGACCGTTGGTCTTGATGCTGCCCGCCGGAGAGATATGGTCGGTCGTCACCGAGTCGCCCAGAATGGCCAGCACGCGCGCGCCGAGGATATCCGTGACAGGCGCCGGAGCTGGAGTGATTCCGTCGAAGTACGGAGCCTTGCGAATATAAGTTGAATCCGGCTCCCAATGGTAGACCTCGCCGGAGGGAAATTTGAGTCCCTGCCAATTGGAATCGCCCTTCGCTAGATTCGCATATTCGCGGCGGAAGCTCTCGCTGGAGAGGCCTATGCCGATTGCCTCGGCGACCTCTGCCTGCGTCGGCCAAATATCCTTCAGATAAACCGGCTTCCCATCCCCATCCGTGCCCAGCGAATCGCTTTCAAAGTCATGGCCGATCTTGCCCGCCAGCGCATAAGCCACCACCAGCGGCGGACTCATCAGATAGTTGGCGCGGACATCGACATTGACGCGGCCCTCGAAGTTGCGGTTGCCGCTGAGCACGCTTACCGCGACCAAGCTGTGCTCTTCAATGCTCTTGGAGACATCGGCGGGCAACGGGCCGGAGTTGCCGATGCAGGTGGTGCAGCCGTAGCCGACAACGTTGAAGCGCAGTTTTTCGAGATAAGGAAGCAGGCCGGCCTTGGCGTAGTAATCGGTGACGACGCGCGAGCCGGGAGCCAGCGAGGTCTTTACCCAGGGCGGCACGGTGAGGCCGCGTTCGACTGCTTTCTTGGCGAGGATTCCCGCAGCCATCATGACCGAGGGGTTGGATGTATTGGTGCAACTGGTGATCGCCGCAATCACCACCGAGCCGTGATCGAGATATGGTTCCGGGTCGACGCCAAAGCGGGCTTGCACGGTTGCAGCCGCGGCAGCCGCATCCGCAACCGCGCCCCGCTCCCACTGAGCCGCAGTGCGCGAACCCAGCGGCTTGGCTTGCGGCGAGAGCAGCGCGGGGAGCTGTTGCGCAAAGCTGGCCGCCGCGTCCTTCAACAGCACACGATCCTGGGGGCGCTTGGGTCCGGCGACGCTAGGCTCGACCGACGCCAAGTCCAGCTCCAGCGTCTGCGAGTACTCGGCCTCCGGCGTCGCAGCGGTTTGGAAGAGATCCTGCTGCTTGTAATAGGACTCGACCAGGGCAATCTGTTCCTCGCTGCGCCCAGTGAGCCGCAAGTAGCGCAGCGTCTCCTCGTCCACCGGAAAGATACCGCAGGTGGCGCCGTACTCTGGAGCCATATTGCTGATCGTCGCCCGGTCGGCCAGCGGCAACTCCGCGACTCCCGCTCCGAAAAATTCGACAAACTTGCCGACAACGCCCAGCTTGCGCAGCATCTGAACCACGGTCAGGACCAGATCGGTCGCAGTCGCGCCCTCGCGCAGCTTGCCGGTGAGCTTGAAGCCGACGACCTGCGGAATCAGCATGGATACCGGCTGACCCAGCATCGCCGCCTCAGCCTCGATGCCGCCCACGCCCCAGCCCAGCACGCCCAGGCCGTTGATCATGGTGGTGTGCGAATCGGTGCCGACCAGTGTGTCGGGATAGGCGATTGTTTCGCCGCTATTCTCCGCCGTGAAGACCACGCGGGCCAGATGCTCCAGATTCACCTGGTGGCAGATGCCCATGCCCGGCGGCACGGCGCTGAAGTTGCGAAAGGCGCTCTGGCCCCACTTCAGAAAGGCGTAGCGCTCGCGGTTGCGTTCAAACTCCAGCAGCGCATTGGCATCGTACGCGGAAGCTGAGCCGTACTCGTCCACCTGCACGGAATGATCGATGACCAGCTCAGCCGGAACCAGGGGATTGACGCGCTGCGGGTCGCCGCCCAGCGCATGAATCGCATCGCGCATCGCAGCCAGATCGACGACCGCGGGCACGCCCGTGAAGTCCTGCATCAGCACCCGCGCCGGCATATAGGCGATCTCCCGGCTGGGCTCTGCCTTCGCATCCCACTGCGCCAGAAACTCGATCTCCGCAGCCGTCACATTCACGCCATCCTCGCGGCGCAGCAGATTCTCCAGAAGAATCTTCAAGCTGAAGGGCAGGCGGCTCAGGTTGAAGCCGCGTGCGGCGAGCGCCGGAAGCCGGTAGATCGCATAGGTGCGATCGCCAGAGACAAGTGTTGCCTTGCTGTCGAAACTGTTCATCGGGGAATGACCTTTCTTTCCGCGCAAATGCGGAGGCAATGATCGAGCACAATCAATCGGGATTTTTCAGCAGCCAATAGTGGAAGCCGTCCACAATGGCCATCAAGGCCGCCTGATTCAAATCGCTGCTGACGCCCGCGGTGGTCCAGGGCGCATGGCCGTCGGCATGAAAGCTGACGGTGACGCGAACGTGGGCAGCGGTATCCTGCGCGGAGACGTCGATGGCGGTGACGCTGAATCTTCCCAGATGCATATGCGCAATCGCCGGACACCATTTTTCCAATTCGCTGCGCATCGCCTTGGTCAGCGCGTCCACCGGACCGGCGCCCACGGCTCGCGTGACCGCGACCTTCGACTCGCCAATCGACAAGGACATGGAAGCCTGCACATAGCGGTCTCCGGTTTCCTCCGATTCGTCGATCACTCTCCAGCTCTTGACGGCAAAGCGATTCTGCAATGTCTTGAGAACCTTCATGCAGGCCAGCCGGAAGGAGACCTCGCTCACGGTGAAGCCGCCGCCTTCGATCATCGGCTGGTTGTGGTCGATCAGTTCCTGGGCCTGTTCGGAATTGAGCGCAACGCCCAGCGATTCCGAGAGGAGAATGATATTTGCTCTTCCCGATTGGCCGTTGACACCGATGAAAGGTACGGCGCCAACCTTGGCGGGATCGCACCACAAGTACGCACCCGGATTCTTGCGTTCGCTGCTGCCGTGCATTCCCGCCCAGGTGCCAAAGGCGCCCAGGCCGACAATCGGCGCGCCATGCGGAACTTCAAGCCCAAAGGCCTCATAAGTCGAATGTGCAAGAGTGGTAAGTCCCGTGAGCGATTCGGGAGTTACGAACTCCGCTTCGCCGCGTAGCTGCATTCCGCCGATCACCGTCGTCAGATTCACGTTGCCGCATCGTTCTCCGGTTCCCAGCAGCGTGCCTTGAATCTGAACCGCTCCGGCCAGGATGGCGGCGCGGGAGTTGGCGATGCCCAGGCCGCGATCGGTATGGCCGTGAAAGCCGAAGGCCGCGCCAGGGTACGATTGCGTCAAGCCGCCAATCAGTTGAGAGACCTCTTCCGGGCTGGCGCCGCCGGTGGTGTCGCAGACGATGATCCGGCTGACCTTCTGTCGTGCGCACTGCGCAACCATCTGGTGAAAGTAATCCAAGCTGGTTTTCTTGAAATCGGCCTCGCATTCGCTGCCATTTTCACGGCGGCCACAGGCGGCATCCATTGCGTGTTCAAGGTCCACAATCACTTCCAGGCCATTGTCCTGAAGGCAGGCGACGGTTTCATGCGCCATCAGCAGATTCTCTTCCGGGGTCGTCTCCAGCGACTTCATCACATCGAGCAGCCTGGATTTGACGACGATGACGGCGACAGGAACGCGCTTCCGGTGGTTGACAATGAATTGCACATCCGGCCATTGCTCCACCCGCGCGCCGCGCCCCCGCGTCCTGCCGAACAAGGCCAGCTTCATGGCGCCGGTATCGGCCGCTTCAAGAGCGCCGGTCAAATCGACAATAAATTGATTCGCGCCGGCAAAGCCAATTTCGGCATAACGAACACCAAAGCCAGACAGGCGCTGCAAGAGGCTGACGGCATTGGGCACGGAGATGTCGATATTCGGCTGCTGCAAGCCATCGCGCAGGCTCGTATCGAAGATCTCGACTTTTCTCGCTGCATTTTGCATGATCTTTCCCGCACCGGAATCTCAAAGCGCCGCACGAAAACGATAACCCATCCGTTGTATTGGCCGGTATTTGCCGCTTCTGCCAGAGAGTTCCTGAAGTTCCAGAATAACAGGAGCTCTGCTTCTCCTCCCAACGCGCCTCTACTCAAATGAGATGACTGGCCCTGGGCGCCCGGCACTTCGCCAATGCTGCCCGGAAAATAATTAGTAGGCGCGTCGCAACTAATCATCGACTCCAGTGTCTATCTCTTCAAAGGGACAGGCAGAGATTCGGTTTGCGTATCGGCTCCGGAGCCAGGATGCGCTGCGCGGATCTATGCCTGCAATCCAATCGCGCAAACCAGGCAAAAAGAGAGGCGGCGGAGATGAACTTCAGCAAGCATGGCATTCAATTGCCGATCACTTTGATTTCGCTGGCAGCTACCGCGTTTTTAGCGGCAGGCTGCGGGAGCAATTCAGTAATCCATCCTTTACCGGCAATGACCGGTTCGTCGTTTGTGGTGGGCACAGACGCTCCGATTACCGTGGCAAATGTCACATCGTTTACCGTGCAGGTAGAAAACATCTGCGTAGTCAGCAACGTTGCAAGCACCGGACTTTCCAGTTGCGTGCCCTTGCTCAGCGGCACGCCCACGGTCGATTTCGCACGATTTAACGGGCTGCAAAGCCTGCTCGACATGAACGATGTGCCCGCAGGCACCTATACACAAGTTCAGATCACGCTGGGCACGGCGACCATTGGCTACCTGAATGTGCCAGCCAGTGGCGCTCCAACCATCGCAACTGAAGCGGCAACATACCCCTCGAACGCGTCCACCTACACCTATACCGAGACGTTGGCGGAGCCGCTGGTCGTTGCAACTTCAAGCGCGCCGGTTGGGCTACGCATCGATCTTGATCTGCGTAAATCCATCTCGGTGACGAATGGCGTCATCGGCACGGTGACTCCGGCCTTCGACATCAGCACCGTCAAAAACACCGACTCCGGCGGATACATCGACACGCTGGAGGCATCGGTGGTCAGCGCAAATCAGACGGCGGAGTCTTTCGTTGTTGAAGGACCGCATGGCCGCCAGTTCACCATCAACGTGAGCGGTACAACGGAATGGGAGGGCAGCGACTCTCTCAGCACGCTGGCTGCCGGCGACATCGTGGAACTCAGCGGCACGCTGGACAACGCCGACGCCACGCTGGACGCCGACGCCGTAGCGGTTCTATCCACGGACGGCTTCTACGCCGGGGGCCTGGTAACCTACGTTACGCCGGCGACCGGAGCGGCCTCCAGCTTTGATCTGTACGTGCGCGGCCTTCTGCCATCCACAACGGGAATCAATCTGGGAGATATTGCAACCGTCAATCTGAGCAATAACCCCAAGTTCTTCATCTACTGGATGCACAATCCGCTGACGCAACTTCTCTTCAACCAAAGCCAGTTGACGCCGGGGCAGCACGTCTCGGTGGGAGGACCGGCGAGCGGCGCGGCCAATGAGAGCGATGTGAGCGTCAATCGCGTTGTGCTGCGGCAGTGGGGCTACAACGGCACGGTCACCTCTGCAAGCGTTGCCCCAGCGGTTGCCGGCGTCACGGCCTTCCAGATGCAGGTCAACGGCTTTGCCGGCGTACTGGTGCCGCAGACGGTGACGGTCTACTGCCTGCCGGATAGCAAGTGGCGCAATGGTTTGACCGCCATGAGCGACTTGAAAGTGGGTGCAAACGTGCGCGTGGTTGGCCTGTTGCTCAATGTCGGTGGTCAGCCTGTGCTGGTCGGTCATTACGTGGATGCACTCCAATAAGACTGCCATTCGCTGCAAACTCAATCGCCGGAGCCAGAATCATCAGGCTCCGGCGATTTTTGCGGCATTGCCGCGATGATTACGCCACGGTTTGAACGTTGCGGCGGGTAAGAAACCAGGCCAGCAGAATCATTGCTCCGGCGGTGCTGAGCAGGACGTCGGCTCCCGATGCGGCGCGCGTTCCCCAACGCTCCGAGCAGCTTCCGTCGATCCATGCCATATAGGCGACTGGCACGTTGCCCAGCGAGTTGATGATGGAGTAACGCGCGCTTCCACTCTTTCCCGATTGGCCCAGAAACTCCAGCACGACGGCGGTAAAAAGGGCGTAACAGGCACCAATGGTAAACAGAAAAAGGACGGTGCCTGTCAGATAGACCATCGGATTGAGCGGTCCCAGCCAGAGCAGGGCTAGAGTCGCCGCATTGACCAGGCCGAGCGACAGGTAAGCGACCGGAGCGCTCACGCGGACGGAGAGAAGCGTGGCCGCCAGTGCTCCGGCGATATTCAGCAGCGCCCCACCAAAACCGTTGATCCAGGCCACCTGTGTACCGCTGATCCGGTAATCGGCAGCCAGGCCGGGCAGGATTTGAATCATGGAGCCGCTGCACATGGGAAAGAGCATGACCAGTGTGTAAGGCAATGCCTCCCAGCGCCAGAAGGTTGCCTTGAACTCCTGCCAGATCAGAGCAAAGGTTTTGCGAACACTCTGCCCGCCGATGGTGCGCTCTTCCGGCGCGGCCAGAGCGGCCAAAGAGGGCAGCGCGATCATCGCCGCCATGAACCAGCCGAGCGCTCCCAGTTGAAGCTGCGCGGAGAGAGCCACCAGCACGGAGAGAGCCAGCGCGCCAAAGGCCAGCGAACCGCTCTGATAGAAGCTGCTGGAGCGGCGGCGATTCACTTCGCTTTGCAGTGTGCCCATCAACCCGCCGCAACTGGCGACGATGAGCTGGCCGAAGCAGGCACTCACGAACATCAGTGCGACCGCTGCGGGACTGGCCAGGCTGGGCTGATGAAATGCGGCCAGCATTACCGCCGCGGCGGCCGTCGCGGCCACCATCAGCCAGGTGCGGCGGCGAATCCAGAAATCTGTAATCGGGCTCCAGAGAAAATAGATCGTCTGGGGCAGATTCAAAAAGGCGACAATCCCGGCAGAGTGCGCTGCGCCGACGCCCTCCCTCTGGTGCAGAAGAAAGAACAACGCGCCGCCGATCAGGCCATTGCTGAGCACGGCGAGTGGCGCAATCAGCAGTCCAAAGACCCAGGGCCGCTCGTGTGGCGTGGCGGCAAACCCGTCGGCCGGCCCCTCTGGTCCATTCTTGTCCATATTCGCCAGAGTAGCATCCTGCTCATCTTCGCGCTGCGATTTTCCTCGGTTTCACTTTCCTTTTTGGACGGAGACGGCTATCGTCGATAGTCAAGGCATGTTTTGAATGTTTGCGTGCGATGCAAGCGCAGCCGGGCAGCCCGTCAAGCTATGAAGACCGTGAAAGTACTGACAGCCGATGCCTGTGAAGGATTGCCCTGGGCGATTCGCGCGCTGATGGGCTGCGAGGTGGCCCTGCTGGCGCAGGTGCTCAGCTATTGGTTCGTTCCTTTGCGGGCGATCCCCATGGCTCTTGCCTTCCCCGCGGTGATTCTGAGCGCCTGGTTTCTGGGAATGTGCGGAGCGGTGGTCTGTGCGCTGACCTCGTCGGTTCTGGTCGATATTTATTTGGCTAAAACACCCCTGCAATATCCCAATGGAAACATTGTGGAGGCGCTCCGGGTGACCCTTTTTCTGATGATCTGCGTTATCCTCGGCTGGATGATCCGGCGGCTGGCGCAGCAGCGCACCCAATTGCGGACCCAGGAACTGCAACAGCGGCTGAGGCTGGCTGAAGCCGAGCATCAGCTGGCGGTGGAGCGCGCCCAGATCAGCGAGCAGTTGCACGAGCGCGACGAACTGCTCAGGATCGCGCTTGAAGTCAACGGCATGGGTCTGTGGGTCTGGGATCTGCAGGAGAACGCGGCCTACGGCTCTGATCCGATCTGCGAGATGACGGGCCGTGAGCCTGGCTCGATCAACCGCCTTCCCCGTAGCTGGATTCAACTGATTCATCCTGACGATGTGGAAACTGTGAAGGCGGCATTGCGCGAGACACGCGATAGCGGCAAGGATTATCACCAGCAGTACCGCGTCCTCTGGCCGGATAAGACGGTCCACTGGATGGAGTCGCAGGGCAAATGCCAGCGCAACAACGAAGGGCGCGTTACCCGCGTGGTCGGCGTGCTGGCCGACGTGACTCACCGCAAGCTGACCGAAGAGGCGATGCTGCGCACGGAAAAACTGGCCGTTGCCGGAAGGCTGGCGGCCTCGGTGGCCCATGAGATCAACAACCCGCTGGAGGCGATGGGGAATCTCCTCTACCTGATTTCCATCGCCGAGACAGCCGATGCCGCGCGGCCCTATGCGCGACAGGCGCTGGATGAGCTGATGCGCGTCTCGTTGATTACCCAGCAGACGCTGAAGTTTCATCGCCAGCCGGGCGCGCCGGCAGACACCATGCTCTCCGATGTCATTTCCGCGGTGCTGGCTCTGTTTCAAAGCAAGATGCGCAGTGCGGAGATCGAAACCGATGTGCGGACAGGGCAGGAGATCGGGGTCGCGTGTATGCCCAGCGAGATGCACCAGATCTTCGCCAACCTGGTCTCCAACGCGATCGACGCCATGCCCCAGGGCGGACGGCTGGTGGTGCGTCTGCGCCCCTCGCTCGACTGGCGGGACGGCAAGGCCAAGGGAATGCGCGTGAGCTTCTTCGATACGGGTGCAGGCATGAACCGGGCGACGATGCGGCGCTGCTTCGAGCCGTTTTTCACCACCAAGACGGAGACCGGAACCGGTCTTGGACTCTGGGTGGTGGCGCAACTGGTGGAACGCCGCCGGGGCAATGTGCGCGTCTGGAGCAGTCAGCGCGCATCTGCGAGCGGGACGGCCTTTTCCGTCTTTCTACCCTTTATCGAGGCTGTGGTTCCAGACCAGCGTTAGTGAAGCCATACGCATCCAGAAGATCGCGAAGCGTGACCACACCCTCCAGCTTGTGAATGTCGGCGCGGTGGATGACGGGCAAAACATCCAGATGATACTTGCTCATGCGTTCCAGAGCCAGATGCAGAGCATGATCCATATGCACGTGCTGGACGTGACGGGTTTCCACAATCTCTCGCAGCGGTTCTTCCTTTCTTCCATCGGCCATCGCCCGCTCCAGCGTTTCCTGGGAGAGCATTCCCAAAAAGTAATTCTTGTCCAGCACAGGCCAGTTACGGGCTTGTCCAGTGCGCGTCCGTTCCACGGCATCGAGGACAAGCATTTGGGCGGGGAGAAACTCCGGCGATCTGAGTACGATCTGCGCCACCGTGCGCTCGCTGCTTCCGTGCAGCGTGCTGGGAGTGGGCAGATGAATTCCATCCTGATGCGCCAGCGCCTCATAGATAGGCTGACTCTGAAAGCGCCGCGAGATGAAAAGACTGGTCATGTTGGCGATCATCAGTGGCACAATGACGGCGTAATCCCGCGTCATTTCAAAGATCATCAGCACTGAAGTCATAGGAACCCGCACGATTCCTGCAAAAACGGCTCCCATGCCGACCAGTGCATAAGCTCCTGGGGTCGCCGTGTATCCGGGCAAGAGATGATGGGCCACCGTGCCGATGGCGCCGCCCAGCATGGCGCCGAGAAACAAAGACGGGCCGAAGATGCCGCCTGCATTCCCGGAGGCGTAGCTGACGGCAACGCTGATCAGCTTGAGAACCACTAGCAGCAGCATCAGTTTGAGCGCCATCGATCCATTCAGCGCGTTGCCAACATAAATGTAGCCGACGCCCATCACTTGCGGAACAAACCATCCCATGATGCCGACGGTCACACCACCCACCACGGGATGCCACCACTGGGTCTTCCTGGGCAAACTCAGAAAGAACTTTCGCATAAAAAGCAGCAGTTTCGTGAATGCAACGGACAGAAAGCCGCCGGCTATGCCCAGCAATGCGTAGATGGCAAATTCCAGGGGGTGAACCAGCGTGTACTGCGGCACCTGAAAGAGTGGATTGTTTCCGAGCAGCAAGCGCAACATCGCCCACGAAGTCGCCGAGGCGATCACCACCGACCCCAGCACCGGGGCGTTCATATCGCCAATCACTTCTTCAAGGGCAAAGAGCACGGCAGCCATCGGGGTATTGAAGGCCGCGGCGATGGCGGCAGCCGCTCCCACGGGAATGAGGGCCTTGACCTTCTCCGGACGCAACCCCAGCCAGCGGCCGAGCACCGAGGCGATTCCCGCGCCCACCTGAACCGACGGTCCCTCCCTCCCCAGCGGAATTCCGCAGGCCAGCGTTGTTGCGGTACAGAAGAACTTACCCAGAACCGTGCGTAGCGAGATGAATCCATCCCGCGCAAAAAGCGCCGCCTTGGTCTGCGGCACACCGCTGCCGCGGGCGTTGGGAAAGTAGCGGAAGAGCAGGTAGCCCATCGCCAGCGATCCCGCCACCGGCATCGCCAGCCGCCGCCACGCCGCGCTGCCAAGCGGATAGAAGCGGATTCCCACTCGCTCGGTAAGCAGAATGAATGCCACCACCGCCAATCCGGTCAGCGCGCCGATCAGCAGTGAAAGCAGAAGAAAGAGCTGTTCCTCGCGCTGTCGAATCTCCTCCATCCATCGCGAACCAAGTGCCAAGCCCCATTTCCTTCCCGGCTTCTCTTCCGGCAATTCCACGCTGTCAACAAAGGCCATGAGTACATTTTATGCGACAGAGCAACTCTACTTTGCCGCACAAAAAACATGGGACGCCGCCTCATCTGCTGCGTCCCATGCGATTCAAAGAGCAGGAAATAACTGCTGGTTGCCGACGTGAACCAAAATTGGCACGAATTTCGGATCGGTTCTAAGATGTACGCCTTCAACAGCGGGGAGTTTCTTGCAATTTATATAGGACTGAATTAGTCTTATTTATATACGACAAATTTAGTCGTAATCTTTTGGAGGTTCCCATTCTACGTTCAAAATCACTTTTGAAATCTATTTGGCTAGGCAGTTGGCTTTCCTTTTGCTTTGCGATTCTGCTCTCTACGGCCAGAGCACAGGACAAACCCTATTTCGTCACCTACTCGCACGATTTGGAGGAGCCTGGCAACCTTGAAATCGAAACCAAGACCGCCCTGGGCCAGCCGGATGGCGGCAACCGCTATGGAGCTACGGCGATGGAGCTGGAGTACGGCACTCGCGCCTGGTGGACAACGGAGCTCTACCTGGACGGGCAGGCTACCGGCAGCGACTCAACAATCTTTACTGGATGGCGGCTGGAGAATCGCCTCCGTCCGCTGATACGCGATCATGTTGTCAATCCGGTCTTCTATGTGGAGTACGAAAACACCTCCGGCGCCGACAAAACCATTCTGGAATTCGTCGGTCATGACAGCCAATCCGATCTCGCGGCGCCCAACGCCACGCTTCGCCGCGACCATCAACACGAGGCCGAGCTGAAGCTGATTCTCTCCTCCAATCTTCACGATTGGAACATCAGCGAGAACTTCATCACGGAGAAGAACTTAGGCCACGCTCCGTGGGAGTTCGGCTACGCTCTCGGAGCCACGCGCCCGTTGCGCAGCGCAGGCAGCGCTCGAGAGTGTACCTTTTGCGCAGACAAGTATATTGCCGGTATCGAGGCTTACGGCGGCCTCGGCGACACTTTTGCTCTCACCATCCGCGACACCTCGCATTACATCGCGCCGCTTATCGGCTGGCAACTGCCCAAAGGTGTGCGTCTCAGCTTCTCACCGGGCTTCGGCCTCACCGATTCAAGCCTTGCGCGGGTTTATCGTGTCGGAGCGGCTTACGAATTCGATCAGATAGGCAACTGGTTTCATGCTTCAAACGGAGGTGGGGAATGATGCGATGGAGCTTTGCACTTCTTCTGATTGCGATTGCTTCGGCGGTTGCCGTGGGTGCCAGTACCTCTAAGCTCTGGGAGCAGGTTCCGGTAAAGGACCACGCGCGGATCAATCCCTTCGCCAACCAGCCGGAAGCCATCAGCGCCGGTTCCCTGGTTTATCGCGAGCACTGCCAGCAATGCCACAAGGCCAACGCCGAGGGAGATGGACACAAGCGGCCTTCATTGCGCAGCCAAAGGATTCATTTGGCAAACGATGGAGATATTGAGTGGTTTCTCCGCCAGGGCGACGTGCGCCATGGAATGCCGTCTTGGTCCAGCCTGCCTGAGGCGCAGCGCTGGCAACTGGTGGCTTATTTGAGGTCGATTCAATGAGGTGCTGAACGGTCTGGATCGATTGATGCTCTTTCGGATTGCTTGCCAGCCATCGATTCTCATCGCTGCGAATCGATGGCTTAGTTTTCGAATCTGCCTTATAATATGACCATAGTCAGTGACTATGGGAGGAATTGCCATGCAAACCACCATCGCAGCCGGGGAGTTCAAGGCTAAATGCTTGAAAATACTTGATGAAGTGGCTGCTACACGGGAGACGCTGGTGATTACCAAGCATGGCAAGCCAGTGGCGCAGGTGACACCGATTCCAGCAAAGGAATGGATAGATCCGATTGGGGCGATGCGTGGAAGCGTGATCTGGGAGGGAGACATCATCTCGCCGATCGATGTTGAGTGGGAGGCGATGAAGTGATTGCCGGAGCTGATCCCGCGCGAAGACTGCTGCTCGACACGCACACACTAGTTTGGTCAATGAACAACAATCCGAAGTTGGGATTGCGGGCCATGGAGGCTATACGTCTGGCCTATCGCAAGAAATGTGCCTTGGTTTCAGCGATCACACCGTGGGAGATCGGACTGCTGGTGAGTAAGGCGCGACTGCAATTGGGCGATGACGTAATGCAGTGGATAAGCGCCGCGATGGCCGTGCCTGGGGTGACACTGGCGCCATTGGAGCCAGAGATTGCCGTGGCCAGTACGCGGCTGCCATGGGAGATGCACCCTGACCCGGCGGACCGAATTCTGGTTGCGACGGCGCGGCACCTGGGCGCAACGCTGGTGACGGCGGATCGGGCGCTGCTGGAGATGGCACAAAAAGGACACTTCAAGGCGATGGACGCAACTGTCTAGCAGACTCGAAGACAAAGGCTTCAATCTCGACGGTAATCGTATTGGTCCTGATGCTCGAAAATCGCTCACAAAAAAGACGCATCTGGCTATGATTCCAAACCGGATGCGCCTTTCAAATTCTACCCGCGATCTCTGTGCCGAACACGATCTCTCTGCCGAATCTGGTCGATTGCACAGCAAATCGCTATTTATCCGTCAGCGCTTCCACTCCGGGCAGCTTCTTGCCTTCCAGGAACTCCAGTGAAGCGCCGCCGCCGGTCGAGATGTGTGTGACCTGATCGGCATAACCGGCTTTGTTGATGGCGGAAACCGAGTCGCCGCCGCCGATGATCGAGATAGCGGCGCGATTGGCCGCAACGGCCTTGGCAATCGCATTGGTGCCCACGGCGAAGCGGGGAAACTCGAAGACTCCAGCCGGGCCATTCCAGACGATTGTCCGCGCGGTCGAGACCACTTCTTCAATCGCCGCAATCGACTTGGGGCCGATGTCCAGGCCCTGCCAATCGGCGGGGAAGTTCTGCGAGCAATCCCACGGCTGCGTCTTCGCATCCGCGGCAAAGCCGTCAGCCAGAATGTTATCGACGGGCAGCAGCAGCTTCACGCCTTTCGCCTTGGCCTTATCGAGCGCGGCTTTGGCCATATCGATCTTGTCTTCTTCAACGAGCGACTTGCCGGTTGTGACACCCAGCGCGCGCTGGAAGGTGTAGGCCATGCCGCCGACGATGACCAGGGTATCGACCTTGTCCAACAGGTTATCGATGACATCGATCTTGCCGCTGATCTTGGATCCGCCGATGATGGCGACGAAGGGCTTTTCTGGAGCTTCCAGAGCCTTGCCGAGATAAGTGATCTCCTTTTCCATCAAGAGGCCGGCCACGGCGGGCTTGAGGAAGTGCGTGATGCCTTCGGTCGAGGCATGAGCGCGATGCGCCGAGCCAAACGCGTCATTGACGTAGACCTCGGCGAGCTTGGCGAGGGCCTTCGAGAAGGCGGGATCGTTGGCCTCCTCCTCGGCGTGATAGCGCAAATTCTCCAGCAGCAACACCTGCCCGGATTCGAGCTGCGCGGCCATCTCTTCCGCCACTTCGCCGATACAGTCGGGCGCAAAGGCCACGTTGACGGCCTCGCCCAACTCCTTGTCGAGCAGGACGCGCAGCCGGTCTACAACCGGGCGCAGAGAGTATTTGGGATTCGGTTTTCCCTTGGGGCGTCCCAGATGCGAGGCCAGAATCACCTTGGCATTGCGCCGCAGGGCATAGACGATGGTGGGCAGCGTGGCCACGATGCGTGTGTCGTCGGTGATCGTCGAGCCGTCTTCAGTGAGCGGCACGTTGAAGTCGACGCGGATGAAGAGCCGCTTGTTGGCCAGATCGATGTCGCGGATGGAGAGCTTTGCCATGGTGTGAACCTTTCTGAGGGACTAAGGGACTAGAAACTATTCAGGTACGACGGCTTCCATTTCGATCTCGGCGCACCACTTGGGGCTGAGCAGCGTGGCGACGACCATTGTGGAAGCAGGACGGATGGAGCCGAAGAACTCGCCGTGAACGCGGCCCACGGCCTCCCAATCCTCGGCGTGAGCCAGAAAGATGCGGGTGCGGACGACGTCGTTGAACGTCGCGCCGGCCTCGGCAAGAGCCTTGCCAGCAATCTCGAAGATGCGACGGGTCTGTCCGGTTGCGTCCAGTTCATCGGCGCCAACCGGGCCGGTTCCGGAGAGGTGAACGGTGTTGCCGATGCGAACGGCGCGGGAGAAGCCGATGATCGGCTCGTAAGGAGAAGTACCTGGAATGTTTTTGCGCATAATTGTGAACAGGTGATGAAGTGAAATAGTGAAGAAGTGAACGAGTGAAACAGTGCGCGATCAATACCTTGAATGACTGCGCACTATTTCACTTCTTCACGCATTCACTGTGTTATAGTCCCTTCTTGACCAGGAAGCCGATCAGATCGACGACACGGTTGGAGTAGCCCCACTCGTTGTCATACCAGCTCAGCACCTTGACCGAGTTGCCGACGACTTTGGTCAGCGGTGCGTCCACGATGGACGAAAGCGGGTTGCCCTTGTAGTCGGAGCTGACCAGCAGGTTATCGTCATAGCCCAGAATGCCCTTCAGCTCGCCCTGCGATGCCTTCTTGAAGGCTGCATTGAGAGCTTCGACCGTGGTCGGCTTCTCGGCGATGTAGGTCAGATCGACGATGGAGACGTTCGGTGTGGGAACGCGGATGGCAAAGCCGTCCAGCTTGCCAGCGGTCTCAGGGATGACCAGCTTGAGGGCCTTGGCTGCGCCGGTGGAGCTGGGAATCATGCTGAGTGCGGCAGCGCGGGCGCGGCGCAGATCCTTGTGCGGGAAGTCCAGAATCACCTGGTCGTTGGTGTAGCTGTGAATGGTGGTCATGATGCCGCTGACCAGCCCTGTGGTCTCCAGAATCACCTTGACGACCGGCGCCAGGCAGTTGGTGGTGCAGCTGGCGTTGGAGATGATGTTGTGCTTGGCGGCATCGTACTTGTCCTGGTTGACGCCGAGCACCAGGGTGATGTCTTCGTTCGAGGCCGGAGCCGAGATGATGACCTTCTTGACCGTCGAGCCAAGATGGGCCTTCGCCTTGGCGCCGTCTGTGAAGTGGCCGGTGGACTCGATGACAATCTGCGCGCCCACTTCAGCCCAGGGCAGTTTGGCGGGATCGCGCTCGGCCCAGACCTTGATCTTCTTGCCATCGACCGAGATGAAGTCCTCGCCCGCCGAGATCTCGTTCTTCAGGTTGCCCAGAATCGAGTCGTACTTGAGCAGGTGAGCAAGAATCGCCGGGCTGGTCAAGTCGTTGACGGCAACGAAATCGATCTCCTTGTTGCCAAGCGCGGCGCGCAGGACGTTGCGGCCAATGCGGCCGAAGCCGTTAATACCAACCTTTACTGCCATTGTGTGTGTTCTCCTTGGTAGCCGGTGAGGCTGTGGTTTGAGCTTGTAGTAGCTTGTTTTAGCTGCTTCTGAAATCTCCGGTTCGGCGGCTGGATGCATCCAGCGGACAAATCCACCAAACTAATCATCGTAGCATTACAGGGCATCGGAGAAGAAAACGAATCGCGTTTTTTCCGTTTTTTGCGGAAGCTCTCGCATCCATAGTGTGCCGCTCCCGATATAGGATCGTATGTGATGCAGTGCACACTATTTGCGGCAGCATCGGCTAGTATGGTATCCCGGTATCAACACGTAAGGTTGAAGGATTCATGAGCAGACGTTCGAGACGCGCCCCCAACACTTCGGAATCGACCGGCAAGATCGGTCAGGAACTTCCATCGAATCAACTGCGGCCACTGGTGCCGCTCTACCTGGACGACCTTCCCGCGCAACCCCAGCGCTCCCAGGAAACCCGCCGCCAGCCCGCCGTGCAACTCTCGGCGGAGGCACGCCCGGTACGTCCCCAGCCAGCCTCCGACCGACAAACCGCCCAGCTACGCCCCGCCAAGCCGGAACGGCCAGCCCGCCAGGAGTGGAATGCTGCCGCGGACTCCGGACGCTTCGAGCTTGAGACTCAGCCGGAGATGCCCTCCGTGCCCTCGCATGAGCCGGAGGCAGCCGAGCGCTCGCCCCAAGCTCCCAAGGGCTATGTGGTTCTTGCCATTGGCCTTCCAGGCTCCGGCAAGACCACCTGGTTTCGCCGCCGCGGCGTCACGCCGCTGTCAAGCGACCTCCTGCGCAACATTTTGTTTGACGATGTCGAGGAGCAGCGTTATCAGGGGCTGGTTTTTTCCACCTTGCGTTCGCTCTTGCGGGCGCGGCTGATTGCGAAGATGCCCTGGAATTACGTGGACGCCACCAACCTCTCCAGCCATGAGCGCAGCCAGTGGATCAAGATGGCCAAGAGCTTCGGCTACGAGGTGCAGGCCGTCTTCTTTGATGTTCCTCTGGAT
Source organism: Occallatibacter sp. (assembly GCA_049587335.1). GTDB lineage: Bacteria > Acidobacteriota > Terriglobia > Terriglobales > Acidobacteriaceae > Telmatobacter. Next base: position 52,139 of record JBAVDS010000083.1, read on the forward strand.
GTCTGCCTGGAGCGCAACAGCAAGCGCGACCGCTCAGTGAGCGAGGAGATCATGCGCAAGATGGCGGAAAAGCTCAAGCCGCCGGTCTTTGAAGAGGGCTTCGCCAAGATTACCGTGGTGAGGGTGAAAAACGCGGGATAAGGGAAGAATCCATAGCTTCCGTCAAGAAGGAATCATATGCTGCGGATTGGTTCGATTTCGTTCGGACTATCGGCAGCCATCTTCCCTCTTTTTGCTTTGCTTGTACAGATCGGAGTGGCACTCACTCTGATTGGACTTCCGAAAATTGCTTACGATTGGCATCGCCTGCGTGGGCAGTGCAGCCTCAGCAATTAACCGAAGAACCGGTATAAAACATCGGCGCCGCTCATCATGAGCGGCGCCGATGTTGTTTTTAATACTTGAAGAACGACTACTTGATCGGAACGGTCTTGATCGTCTTCAGAATCCGCGAGACGATCTGGTAAGGATCGGCTTCGGAGTTCGGGCGGCGGTCTTCGAAGTAGCCTTTGTAGCCGTCGCGGACGAAGTTGACGGGCAGGCGGACTGAAGCGCCACGGTCGGAGAGGCCGTAGCTGAACTTGTCGATGGCCTGTGTCTCATGGAGGCCGGTCAGGCGGAGGTGGTTGTCGGGGCCGTAGACGGCGATGTGCTCGGGAATGTACTTCTCGAAGGCAGCCATCAGCGCTTCGGTGTAGGCCTTGCCGCCCACTTCACGGATGTGCTTGGTGGAGAAGTTGGTATGCATACCGGAGCCATTCCAGTCGCCCTTGATCGGCTTGCAATGCAGTTCAAAGTCCACTTCATACTTCTCGCAGAGCCGGAACATCAGATAGCGGGCCATCCAAAGATCATCCGCAGCCTTGGCGGAACCCTTGCCGAAGATTTGGAACTCCCACTGACCTTTGGCCACTTCGGCGTTGATGCCCTCATGGTTGATGCCGGCGTGCAGGCAGAGATCCAGATGTTCTTCGACGATCTGGCGGGCGATGTTTCCCACGTACTTGTAGCCCACGCCGCAATAGAACGGACCTTGAGGGCCGGGATAGCCGTCCTTCGGGAAGCCCAGCGGACGCCCGTCCTTGTAAAGGAAGTACTCCTGCTCAAAGCCAACCCAGAGGTCGGGATCGTTCTCGATGGTGGCGCGCGCATTGGTCGAGTTCGGCGTGCCATCCGGATGCATCACTTCGCAAAGCACCAGATATCCGTCTTTGCGCCCGCCATCAGGATACAGAGCAACTGGCTTCAGCACGCAGTCGGACTTGTGTCCTTCAGCCTGCATCGTCGAGCTGCCGTCAAAGCCCCAAAGGGGTATATCGCCAAGGGTCGGCGGATTCTCAAAGGTCTTCAGTTGAGTCTTGCCGCGCAGTTCAGGGATCGGTTTCCGGCCATCAAGCCAGACGTATTCCAGTTTGTACTTCTTCGCCATGGGTCTCCTTTTTGGAAGAAAAGATGAGGGTGTAGGGCATTCGTTTGAATTATAGAGTCTCCGTATAAGGAATTCGTGAGGATTTTCCGTAAGGCGGTGGAAAAATAGGCATTTGCCCCCGCCGACCTGCCGGGGCAACCGCGGGGAGAAACGACCAACCTGCTAGAATCCTCACTAGTTTTACCATGCGGCAAGCACATCCACGGCTACGGATAGCCGGCGGGCTGTTTGCTGTCGGCTATTGGCTGAAATGGCGAGTCATCGATTGTCTTTGAGGTCCATCCCTGCCGGTTCTGTCTTTGGCGCCAGACCTTCACGGGGTTCTGGTTTGCGGGCGCTGCTCTTCATCCTGGAGTGCTCGCTGGGGATTGTGGCTGTAGTTCTGGTGGCCGCATTCGCTCATTGGTCCGGATGGCTGCTTCCGGTGGCCATGCTGCTGTATATGCTGATCGTGGTGCCGACGGCCTTGCTCTACGGATTCTGGCAGGCGGTCATCGTTTCGCTCTCCGCTGTCTTCATCCACGGCTATTTCATCACGCATCAGACGCAAACAAACTTCGCAATCGATCCCGCCAATACAGTTACGCTGCTCGCCTTCGTGCTCGTGGCATTGGTGGTCAGCCGCCTCTCCGCCCGCGTCAACGACCATGCCCGCGAGGCCGAAAGCTGGGGTGGGCAGATGCACGATCTCTATGAGCTGACCCGCCGCACTCTCGAGATGAATCTCCACATCGAGCCTGGTCCCCAGTTGGCCGAACTTGTCCACGAAATCTTTGCTCTCGAGGCCGTCGCCGTCTTCGATGCCGATTTGCACGATGTCTATCAGGCCGGCAATTGGAGCCAGGATCCACGCGAGCTGGCGCAGAATGTCTACTACTTTGAAAGCTCCGACGACGATCCCGTCACTGGCCTGGGCCGCCGGGTCGTCCGCCTGGGAACGGTCCCTGTCGGCAGCCTCGTCGTGCGTGGTGAGACCAGCCCGCTCACCAACAACGCCATCGCCTCGCTGATTGCCATTACCTTCGACCGCTACCGCGCCTTCGCCAACGAGAGCCGCATCGAGACTGAGCGACGCACAGAACAGTTGCGCGCCACGGTCCTCGACTCGCTCGCCCACGAATACAAAACGCCGTTGACCGCCATCCGCGCCGCCTCCACCGGCTTGAGCGAGATGGGCCATCTCTCCGCCGGCCAGGCCGATCTTGTCTCCCTCATCGACGAACAGGCAGGACAGCTCGCCAATCTGACTACGCGCCTGCTCACCACAGCCCGCCTCGACGCCGGTGAAGTCAAGATTCATGCCAAATCCGTCGGTGTAGCGCCGCTGATCGAAGAGGTCGTCGCCAGTCTCAGTGATCGTCTGGCAAGCATGAAGGTCGCGATCAAGATCGAGGACGAGGATCAGATGATCTGCTGCGACCGGCAGTTGATGGTCATGCTGCTCACCCAGTACATCGACAACGCCTGCAAGTATTCGATCTTTGGCACCACCATTACCATCCGCGTGGCCCGCGCCAACGCCGAGGTGATCTTTTCCGTCCATAGCTTCGGTCCGGTGATTCCTATCAGCGACCGCGAGCGCATCTTCAACCGCTACTATCGATCTTCCAAGCACGCCAGCAAGGCCAGCGGAACCGGCATCGGCCTTTCCGTCGCCAAGCGCGTAGCGCAGATTCATGGCGGATATGTTTGGGTTACCAGCGATGAGTTGGAGGGAACCACTTTCTTTGCGGCGATCCCGGCCTCAGCGCAGAAGGAGTGTAGTTGATGAGTCAGCCAGTCATTCGCATTCTTGTCGTCGATGATGAATCGGCCATTCGCAGGGCGCTTCGTCCTCCCCTGATCGAACTCGGCTTTCAGGTGGCCGAGGCCTCGCGTGGCGAAGAGGCTCTCCAGCTTCTCCGCGCCAGCGTCTACGACGTGGTTCTGCTGGACGTGAATATGCCCGGAATCGGCGGTATAGAAACCTTGCGCCGCATCCGCACTTTTGCCCCGCGGCTCCCCGTTCTGATTCTTACCGTGCGCGATCAGGAAGAGGACAAGGTCGAGGCCCTCGAACTCGGCGCTGACGATTACGTCACCAAGCCCTTCAGCACCCGCGAACTGATCGCCCGCATCCGCTCTGCCGTCCGCCGCGTCCGCGCTCCCGCACGCGCTGAGGATGCGCCCATCGAGATCGGCGAACTGCGTCTGGAGCCGGTCAAGCGCGTCGTCACCAAGCGCGGACTGCCGGTTCATCTGACGCGCAAGGAGTTTGACATTCTGCATTGCCTGATGAGCCGCGCCGGCCGCGTGGTAACCTACGCCCGGCTACTGACCGCCGTCTGGGGCGCCGATTGCCGCGAAGAGGTCGAGTACCTCAGAACCTTCGTTCGACAACTGCGCAAGAAGATCGAGGACGATCCCGCCAACCCCGTCTACCTGCTGACGGATGTTTATGTCGGCTACCGCTTTGCCGATGCGCAGTCCTTTGCCGGCGATGAGACGGAGGATGCTGCGGAAGAAATCTCGGTGGAGGAGAAAACTTCTTAGGCAGGCGGCAGCATACAAGCTCACTATTGCTGCGGCGCTTCGGCTTGAAGCGAGTCACGCCGCTCAAGGCCATATATTCGTCACTTGGAGCCGATTGCACCCATCACCGCATCTGTGACTGACTTTACCAGTGCCTCCAACTCCGACTCCGAGGTTCTGCTCGCGTTGCCGGTGTAGCCATCGCAGGGAGTCGGATTGAGTGCAATCGAACCGGGCACCTCAAGATCGGAGAGTTGGCACTCTTTCATCCTGGATGTATCGAAGCGAATATCAGGCAAACCGAGTTTCTTCTTGATCGCCAAAAGATCGGTGCCTTTCTGCTCTGAGATATACGAGATGGGCGCGCCGAGTTGCGATGCGATCAACAAGGTCCAACAATAGGTTTCCAGCACCTCTGCGTACCATTCGGCATGCGTCACCGAGTCTGCCCAGCATATGATTCCGTGATTGGCGAGCAGCACCGTATTATGTGTCTTGACGTATGGAATCACGGTCTGCGCGAACTCCGCAGTACCCGGCGTTTCGTAGGGCGAGATCGCCACCTTGCCGACGAAGACTTCGAACTCCGGAATAACCAGATTCGGCGGAACCTTCCCAGTGATGGCATAGGCAGTGGCATGGGGCGGATGGCAGTGAACGCAGGACTTGGCCTCCGGGACCGCCTTGTAGATTTCCAGATGCAGAAAAATTTCGCTGGTGCGCGGCCTCGTTCCAGCAACCTGGTTTCCTTCCAAATCGACTAGACTGAGGTCCTCTGGAGTCAGATCATACTTACTCACCAGCGTTGGCGTGCAGATAACCTCGTTCGGACCGATGCGGTAGGAGATATTGCCGCCGTTGCCATCCACGAACTGGCGCATCCATAGCTTCTTTCCGACCGCGCAAATCTCTTTTTTGATGGCTTCAGCTTCTGGAGTGAAAAACAGCTTTGGATTTGCGGTGCTGCGCACTGGCTGCGTACCGCTATTTCCGTATGCGGACGAAGTCGATGCCGCTTTCGATGCCGCCTGCGTCGCTGCGTCTCTCTTGCCGTTCGTCACCACGGCTATATTACGCTGGGCCAGAAAGTCGCGGGCAGAGGGAGTCACAACGCAGTTCTCAGAGATCAGGACACGGCCTGCGCCCGCCGCAAGAGCGCTCTGTACATCACGCATCGCCACCAGCTTCTGACCGGAAATATCAAAGCACTTCTCTTCGCTCTTCACTACCCCACCTCAAATTCTCGAAAAACTATGGCTGAATGTTGAATGAATCGACGATCAGTGAACAATATGCGTCCACCGCTACAGCATTTGGCCAGAAAGGATTGGCAGCTTCGCGGCCTTCAGTGAAAGCCACCATCTGGCCTTTAGCCGCGCCTAATTCGTCGATGGCGACCAATGCCTTGCCGCCGCCCAATCCATTGCCGGCGCTCAGATTCTCCATCGTTACCGGCTCCAGCACAACAAGTGTCTTGCCGCGATAAGCAGCAACGGCTGGATTGAGAACAACGTGACCCCGAACGATGCCCAGCCTCATGACTTGCCCCCGCTCACTGGTACCTCGTCCACAATTCCTACCACTACCATGCGCGCCGGAGTCGTGTTTCCCAGCTTCTTGCGTGCAATATCGCCATCGGTTGAAACCAGCACCGTGGAACCGCTCGCCGCGCCAAACCAGTCGATAATGACGATCGGCTCCGGCCCAGTGCTGCCATCCGCTTCCAAGCGCTCAGCAAGCAGAAAGCGGCATCCATCCAGTGTTGGATGTTTGACCGCCGCAACTACAGTGCCGCTGATGCGCGCTAAAAACATAGTTAGACAATCCGTAGTGCGTTGCCGACGACCATCTGCCGCTCGCGCGTAAAGGTCAGCGGAGTGGTAATGCCCTCGCCGGTTGGTGTGGCAATACTGTGACTGAAATACCCTGGGCCACCAACGCCCAGCGAGGCCGGCGATGCTGCGTTGTGAATGAAGAGCGTGGTATTGATGGCGCGCGCCATGCGCGTTGCGGTTTCAACATTTTGCGTGTGAATGATGGCCGTGTGCCGATAGCCATGTTCCGCTTTGACCGCAGCCGCAATACCCGCGTCTACATCCCGCACGCGCACCACGGGAACAAAGGGCATCATCTGTTCTTCGACGACGTAAGGGTGATCCTCTTTGGTTTCACCAAAGAGAAGCTGCGTATTGGCTGGGACACGGACTCCAGCAGCAGCCGCCAGCACAGCAACATCCTTGCCGACAAAATCCTTTTTCACGTGTGCGCGCGCGCAGCCCTTACCGTCGCCGTCGAAGGTGAAAGCCGCCTTGGTGAGACGCTCTATCGCGGGTGCATCCAACTGAAATGCTCCGGCGCGGCGCATCGCATCGATGAACTCATCGGCAACTGAGGCAACTACAAAGATTTCCTTTTCACCGATGCAAAGCAGGTTGTTGTCGAAGGATGCACCGGCGATGATCGACTCCGCAGCACGAGCGAGATCGGCGGTCTCATCCACGACAACGGGAGGATTTCCAGGACCGGCGGCGATGACGCGCTTACCGGATTTGCTGGCAGCCTTCACTACGACAGGTCCACCCGTAACACAGAGCAGCGCAATCTTCGGATGATTGAAGATCTGCTCGGCAGCCTCGATGCTGGGCTCAATGATGGTAGTGAGAACATTGGCGACTCCGAGTTCACGCTCGATTTCGCGATTGAAGAGTTGCAAGGCGTATTGCGCAACCTTCGCGCCCGACGGATGTGGACCAAAGACAGCGGTGTTACCGGCGGCAAGAATATTGATGGCGTTTGCTGCCATCGTCGGCACCGAGTGTGTAACCGGCAGCATCATGCCGATGACGCCCCAGGGCGCACGCTCGATGATGCACAGGCCGGTATTGTCGCTGCGGGCGCTGCTGCCGCTGCTCCGCATGGCTTCAACGCCGAGCACATAGCGCATATTCGTCAGCTTGAGAATCTTGTGATCGAGGCGTCCGACTTTGGTCTCCTCCATCTCCATACGGCCCAACTCTTCGCGGCGATCGTTGCAGATGCGCCGCACAATGTCGATCATTCGCCCGCGATCTTCCAGACTCATCTCCGCGACTTTTTTCTGCGCTTCAAAGGCTGCATTTGCGGCCTCATCGACAGTCGCGAAAACTCCATCGCGTGCAGCGGTCATGCTCTTGCTTTGAACGGCAGAGGCAGACGGCTGTTGCATCTGGACGCAGAGTCTCGCTACAACTTCTCTGGCGATCTCCTCGATCATCTGGGCCTGCATTGGCTCCCGAATCTGCATTTATGGCTTCTCCAATACTTTGCCTTCAACCTCGACCGAATCGACGATACCGACAATCACAGCGTCAATCGGCGCGTCTTTGGTTGCCGGCGTCAGACGAGCCGAACTGCCTTGCGTGAACAGGACGCACTCACCGATGCCGGCTCCAACGCTATCCACTGCAACCACGGAGCTGCCCGATATTTGCAGCTTGCCGTCTTTGCTGATGTACGGCTGGATCAGCAACAGTTTCATGCCACAGAATTTTTCGTTCTTCTGCGTGGCGACAACATTGCCGATAACTTTTGCTATGAACATGGCGGCTTACCTCGCGCAATGCGGCAGATTGATGCCTGCCGCTCGCAGCTATTTCGGCAATACAGAACCGAGGGTGCCGTGCGGACGCGCAATCACATGCACGCTTTGCACTTCGCCGACAGCGCGAGCAGCGCTGGCTCCGGCGTCTACCGCGGCGCGAACTGAGCCTACGTCTCCCTGAACAAAAACCGAGCACAGGCCGCTGCCGATTTTGTTCCAGCCGACAAACTCCACACTGGCTGCCTTCAGCATTGCGTCTGTAGCCTGGACGAGCGCCACCAGGCCCTTCGTCTCGATCATTCCAATCGCTTCATTGGCCATCTGTCTTCTCCTGATTCCTTGTTACTTCAACAAGCTATCGACAAGCGCATCGTGCGGACGCGCAATCACGTGCGACGACACCAGCTCACCTACGGTTTTGGCAGCTTCAGCACCCGCATCCACCGCGGCACGCACCGAGCCTACATCGCCGCGAACAATTGCTGTCACATATCCGCCGCCGATCTGCACGGTCTTTACCAGTTCAACGCTGGCGGCCTTCACCATCGCGTCACACGCCTCGACAAGTCCGACGAGGCCCTTGGTTTCGATCAATCCGATTGCTTCACTCATCTGGGTCTCCTCTGCTTACTTCGCAACTGCGGCTTTGCCGGCAGTTTTCTGTTGGACGAAAGATGGCAGTTCGTCGTGGGGGCGAGAGATTACTTGCACACTGACCACCTCGCCGATTCTGGATGCTGCCTCAGCGCCCGCATCGGTGGCAGCTTTGACAGCGGCCACGTCTCCTTCTACGAAGGCGGTCACCAGTCCAGAACCAACGGACTGCCAGCCGGCGAACGACACGTTTGCTGACTTGAGCATGGCATCGGTCGCTTCAAAGAGCGCCACCAAACCCTTCGTCTCAATCATTCCAAGCGCTTGCTTCATCGCTTCCCTCTCTTCTTTGTTGTGTTACTTGAAAAGTTCAATGTCTTTGGTCAAATGCGCACCGCACGCGTTGGCCTCATCGGTATCCATGTGAACGTTGAGGCGCGAAGTGGGATCAATGCGCACGTGTACGTTGTTAAAGGTCACGCCGGCCTCACCGCCAAAGCGCAACTTCATGCGGTCGCCCTTTGAAACACCGAAGTAGGCGGCCTCGGTTGGGTTCATGTGAACGTGAATCGCCGCGCGAATCAGGCCTTCCTTGAGTTCGACGACGCCTTTGGGCCCAATGACGATGGCCCCGGGCGTACCGGCGATGTCGCCGGAAAGACGCACGGGAATCTCCGTGAAACCCAGCATGATGGCGTCTGTGAAAGCCAATTCGATCTGCGACTGCTTGCGCATCGGGCCGAGGATGCGGAGATTGGAGATCAGGCGGTTGCGCGGACCAACAATCGTCACTGTTTCCTTAGCCGCAAAGTTGCCCTCTTGATAGAGTGGTCGATCAAAAGTCAGCTCTGATCCCGGCCCAAAGAGCACATCCATATCTTCACGGCAAACGTGCATATGCCGTGAGGAAGTCTGCACAGTAAGCACTGGAGCGGGTGTACTTTTTCCACGTCCGAGATACTCCAAAGCCACCTGACGGACGATCTCTTCGACCATCGATCTATCGATGGAGCCAACTGAAGTCGCCGATATTTTGCTTTCACTTCTCATAAGCATTCCCGAAATCTGTTGTGCTACTTTGACTGCGATTCGCCGACGACTTGTACCGTCTGGCGAGCAATAATAAGTTCTTCATTCGCCGGAACAATCAGAATCTTGGCCGATGAGTTTTCCGTGGAGATCGCACCCAATCCCTTCGCCGTGCTGTTCAATTTCTCATCGAGTTCAATACCGAAGGCCGCGAGGTTCCTCAAGATAGCGGCGCGCAACTGGGCGCTGTTTTCGCCAATGCCGCCGGAAAAGGTGATGGCATCCACTCCACCCAGTTCCAACTGAAATGCGCCGAGATAATGGCGAATGGAGCGGGCAAAGACATCGAGCGCCAGACGCGCCTGCTTGCTGCCAGCCGCTGCGGCTTCGTCCAGATCGCGCATATCGCCGCAGGTTCCGCTGATGCCCGCCAGACCAGACTGGCTGCCGAGAATGCGTGCCATCTCATCCGGACCAACGCCGAGCTTTTTCATCATGTGCAACACCGCGAAGGAATCAATATCGCCGACTCGATTGTTCTGTGGCAGGCCGGATTGCGGCGATGTCCCAAAGCTGGTGTCAATGGCCACTCCGTCGCGGAAGGCCGCAACGCTGGAACTGCCGCCCAGGTGACAGGAGATGTGGCGGAGATTCTTGCTGCCCAGCAAGATCGACGTGTGCTCGTTGGCGGCGCGATGGCTGGCGCCGTGAAACCCATAGCGGCGAATGCCGTACTGCTCGCGCCACTGGTAAGGCACGGCGTAGGTGGTGGCGGCTTCGTCCATCAAGCGATAAGGCGCGGTCTCGATCACAGCGACCAGCGGCACGCCGGGCAACTCCTGGCGAAAGGCCTGAATGGCCGCTATATAAGGTGGATTGTGCGCCGGAGCAAAAAAAGTGAACTCCTTCATGGCGTCGAGCAGTTCATCGCCGATCAACTGCGACTGATTGATCTGGCCGGCATGAACAACTTTGAAACCAACCGCGCCAACTTCAGAGAGATTCTTGAGCGCCTTACCTTCGCCGGAGATCGCGTCAATGCACTTGCGGATAGCGGCAGGATAATCGGCGCATTCCCCGCCAGGCTGTCCGATGCGCTCGACGCGGCCTTCGGCTAAAACCACCTCACTGGGCATATCCAGAACCCGGTACTTAAAGGAAGTGCTGCCGATATTTGGAATCAAACATTTCATTTTGATGAACAATTTTGAACGATCTTGAATTATTTTAGATAATACAGTACAGTTTAGGTCAGAGTCAAACGTCTTTTGATGAATTTTGAGGTTGATGCGGAATGGCGGAGATCACGGGGCAGTCACGAGGGGATCAACCAGGTAGCTCGTCTACGGATCGCCTTGAGGAACTCGGCATCGTTGGAGCGGGCGGAGGAGGCTTTCCGGCGGCGGTGAAGTTCAAGTCGAAGGTCTCGATGGTGATCGTCAACGCCGCCGAGTGTGAGCCGCTGCTGCATAAAGATAAGGAACTGCTGCATCATCACGCAGAGCCTTTTCTGCGCGGCTTGCGAATGGCGATGGAGATGGTCGGCGCACGCGAAGCAGCTATCGGCATCAAGGAAAAGTACCAGGATATTATTTCAACGCTCGAGAGTGTGGTCCCGTCCGGTGTGCGGGTTGTCAGTTTGCCCGACGTTTATCCGGCGGGTGATGAATTCATTCTCGTTCACATGGTGACCGGACGCGTGATTCCTCCCGGCGGACTGCCGAAGGATGTTGATACAGCCGTCTCGAACGTCGAAACCCTGATGAACATAGGCCTGGACAGGCCTGTTACGCACAAATATCTGACCGTAGCAGGCGCGGTTGCGAATCCCGTCACGCTCCGAGTGCCGGTCGGCATCACGATTGGCGAAGTGATTGAAGCCGCGAGCGGGCCAACGGCTGACGATATTGGCGTACTGATCGGCGGCGTAATGATGGCGAAGCCGGCGGCGAACCTGGACGTTCCCGTGACCAAAACCACCGGCGGTATTATCGTGCTTCCTGCTTCGCACAATCTGATTCAACGCCACAATGCGCCGATGATTCAGGTGAATCGCATCGGCCGCTCGGCTTGCGATCAATGCCGCTTCTGCACGGAATTCTGTCCGCGCTTTCTGCTGGGGCATCCCATCCAGCCACATCGCGCCATGCAGTCCCTAGGTTTTCAGACCGGTGCTGACGCCATGGTGGCGACGCTTTATTGTTGCGAATGCAATCTCTGCACGATGTACGCCTGCCCGGAGGATCTCGATCCCAAAAATGTCTGTGTGCAGGCGAAGCCTCTGGCCCGTGAGCTGGACTTGACCTTCAAGGGCGACCCGACATCGATTACTCCGCATCCGATGGCCGAGTTCCGGCGCGTGCCGATGCGCCGGTTGATTGCACGGCTTGGGCTGGGAGAGTTCAACAACGTTGGCCCGCTGGTTAACCATTCTTTCTCACCGCGCAAGGTCAACCTGCTCCTGAAACAGCACGCCGGAGTTCCGGCAGTGCCAGTTGTCAAATGCGGCGACCGTGTGCAAACGGGCGATCTGCTCGCGGCGCCGGAGCGAGGCAAACTCGGCGCTCGTATTCACGCCAGCATCGACGGAGTGGTCACAGTCACTCGCGATGCCATCGTCATTGAAGCATAAAGGTGGAGGGGGTTATTTCGTGGCAGAGATCAATTCTATCGGACTAATCGAGCTATCCAGCGTGGCCACCGGTTTCGGGGTTGAAGACGTGATGCTGAAGGCCGGTTCGGTTCAGTTGTTGATGGCCCGCAGCATCTGCTCGGGAAAATTCCTCATTGCCGTCGCAGGAGACGTAACTTCAGTGGCCGCGGCGGTTGATGCCGGCGCTGCCTTCGCAGGATTTTCGCTGATTGAAAAGCGGCAGATCGCGCGGGTGCATCCTTCAGTGCTGGGAGCAATCTCCAACGCAGTGGACATTGACCCCAAGCAGTTGCGCTCGATCGGCGTCATCGAGACATTTTCCGCGGCGAGCATCATCGAAGTCGCCGATGCCGCCGTCAAATCCGCCAATGTGACGCTGCTTCGCATTCACCTGGCGATGGCACTTGGCGGCAAGGGATTCCTGCTGATGGCGGGCGATGTTGCCAGCGTTCAGGCAGCCGTCGCAGCGGGAGCAAAAGTGGCGGGCGACGATGGAATGCTGGTAGGCAAGGGAGTGATTCCCGCGCCTTCTGAAGAACTCTTCCGCGACTACATTTAGGCCATCAGTTTTTCGGATCAGCTTTTTTGTATTAAGCAGAATTGGTGATTTACCGTTGGTACGGTTTGCGCTATGAATCAAGTCGAACGCCTTCGATCCATTCAAGACGCCCTGTCGCGGCAGGACTTTGTCAGCCTGGACGACTTATGTAGCGCTCTCGATGTTTCCAGAGCCACAGTTCGCCGCGACTTGATTGAGTTGGAGCGCAGCCGCAACATACGCCGCGTTCACGGCGGAGCGATGTCTACCTCGTCGCGCGAAGAAGCGCTCGACTTCCGACGGCTCGCTGTCAGTTGTCAGGAGGAGAAGACGCGCATCGGACGAGCCGCGGCGGAGCAGGTCCAGGACGGACAAACCGTGATTCTGGGCGGCGGTTCGACGGTGGCCGAAGTGGCCAAATGCCTGCTGAACCGGCCGATTCAGATCATCACGAATTCCATACCAGTAGCCCAGATCTTTTGGGAGTGCCGCCAGACCGAGGTCACACTGACCGGTGGCTATCTTTATCCCCGGCTCGGCATTCAGTTCGGTCCCATCTGCGAGCGAATGCTGCAAAGCATTTCAGCGGATGTTGCAATTCTGGGGATCCGCGGCATCTCAGTCGAGGGGTTGAGCGACACCAGCACGCTGGTCGTCGAGTCGATTCGAGCGATGATGAAGTGTGCTCAACAGGTCATTATTGTTGCGGACCACACCAAGTTCGGCAGAAATGCAATGACCCGTGTCGCCGATCTGGCGGAACTCGATCAGATCATCTCCGACCGCGATCTTGCTCCGGAGCATCGCCAATTCCTCGACGAAAACGGCATCCGCTATTTGCTCGCATAAGCCTCGCCGCTTTTCGCGGGGATAGCTGCATTCGCACTGGCTCTATGCCATCGCGTGTGGCGCAGCAGACTCCTCGGCTTCCAGCGTACTGCCCACCTCTGCCGCTGCGGCCGCCAAAACACGGTGATGAATCGTGAAGAGCGCCAGTTCAAGCCGGTCGCTGACACCGGTCTTGTCGTAGATCGAGCGCAAATAGTTCTTGATGACCTGCTCGGTCGTCTTCAGACGGCTGGCAATCTCGCGGTTCTTGCAACCCTGAACGATCAGCGCAACGATTCGCATCTCCTTGGGGGTGAGACGGTCGCGGACGCGGGTGCCCACCATGTCTTCCTCGGGCGAATCGGCCACCATCAATTGCGGAGGCAGCCAGGTATCGCCGTTGGCCACGGCGCGAACACACTCCACCAGTGCCGTTCCGGTCACGCTGCGAAAGACAACCCCGCGGAATCCCTGTTGCAGATACGTGCCGGCGGTATCGTTGTTCTCGGCGATCACGATGCCGCGGCTGCCCACCGTCTCCAGCAAAGAGTGCAACCGGATCATGTCTGGCCGTAGCGAGGCGGCAAACAGAACGATCGAGCCGGGAAAGGTAGTGATGGCGTGGTGCATACGATCCAGATCCGTACATTGAGCGATGATGCGCACATCTTCATCCATCGCCAAGACCTTGGCCGTGCCCGCACGAAATATCGCCTGTGAATCGGCCAGGATTATCTTGTTCATCTTCTGCGCCTCATCTGCTGCAAAGCCCCAAAATCTCTGTTCGAACTTGCCCGGAGCCCGGTTTCACTCTAACCGGAGCGGCCGGTGCACGTCTGGCAATGGCCTCTGCTCTTTGCAAGACTATCGGCACATTACCGCAATTCCCCTGATCTGTCTCATTCCGCAACACTGCGATCCAAACAATATCTCTTGCATCTCTGCCGGTCGGAAAGCTCCGCCCAATCCACTTCCTTTTCCTGCAAATGAGATTACAGCCTGTTGGCCGCAACGTCACGAAAAATCGTGGACGGCTGGGGAAAATGTTGACTGGATAAGTTTTCCGAATGGAAGAAAGGACTTGGGTAAGGAGAGTTTTCTTCCGCATCCCACACTGCGCTACAGATTTCTTCCCTGAACAAAAATCAATAGGTTTTCCACTTCACTCTGCCATGAAGTTGGCCGCCTCCGTGCCGATGTAAAGAGTGGAGACGTATGGATGACAGATCGCTCAGAACTGCTAGAAGCCGCTCTGGAAGGCTATCCTGAAGGAATCGCGCTGCTCGACCAGGAGAACCACTTGGTTCTCTGGAATCAGGCCGCCGAAGCCATTGCCGGATACGCGGGCATGGACCTTCTCTCGCGCCCCGTCCCGGAGGTTCTGGAGCCGCTGTTTCTGGACGGCACCCAACCTCGACCTTCCGAGTCGAGCGAAGAATCGAAGCCAGCGCGCAGCGCCGTGGTCCACTTTCACCACAAGCTGGGGCACGAGATTGCCGTCATTGCGCGAAACCTGATTCTGCGCAACGAGATGGGCGGACGCATCGGAATGGCAGTCCTCTTTCATTCCTCCGACAGCCTCAGTGCTCTTCCACATGGAGAATGCGGCGAGGGCTCCGTTGTTGAAACCAGCCAGACTGAGTTCGAGGACCGTCTGGGGGCGCTCTTCGATGACTATCTTCAGGGCGGCGAATGCTTTGGGGTGCTTTGGATTACCGTCGATCAAGCCCACGAGTTGCGCAAGACGCACGGCGCCAGCGCCTGTGACGCCATGCTGGAAAAAGTGGAGCGAGCAATGGCAGGGGGGCTGCGGCCAGCCGAAGAGATGGGCCGCTGGGGCGACGATGAGTATCTGATCCTCTCCCATGAACGCACGCTGGAGATGCTCTCGGCTCACGCTCAGGCCCTGGCCAACCTGGCGCGGACAGCGGACTTTCGCTGGTGGGGCGACAAGGTCGGAATCACGGTAAGCATCGGAGTGGCGCAAGCAGAAAAGGATAAATCCCTGATCGATCTGCTGGAGCGAGCCAAAGCCGCAATGTTTCTCAGCTTTCATGCGGGTGGAAACCGCATTTCTAACGCGCCGGGAGGACAAGAATGTTTGCCATCATAGGCATTCTCGTGGTCTTTGGATCGGTGATCGCCGGCTTCCTCATGGAAAAAGGCCATATGCTGGTACTGCTTCAGCCTGCCGAGTTGCTCATCATTGCCGGCGCGGGCGGCGGAACTCTGCTGGCAGCCAACCCCTTGCACATTCTGAAGGCTGTTGGCAGCGGTCTGGCTGGCGTGCTCAAAGGTTCGCCATTCAGCAAGGAGCGCTACCTGAGCACGCTCAAAATGATGTATCAGTTTCTCAATAAAGTGCGCAAGGAGGGGCTGCTCAGCGTGGAGATGGATGTGGAGAAGCCCAGCGAAAGCCTGATCTTCAAAAACTATCCTGATTTTCTTGCCGATCATCACGCCAGAGACTTTGTCTGTGACACGCTGCGCATGGCCATCACCGGAGGAGTTGACCCATTCGACATGGACCAGATGATGGAACTGGATATGGAGGTTCATCACCATGAGGCCACGCTGCCGGTCAATTCGCTCAGCACGGTGGCCGATTCGCTTCCGGGACTTGGCATTGTGGCCGCGGTGCTCGGCGTAGTCATCACCATGGGATCTCTGGGCGGTCCCCAGGAAGAGATCGGGCGCAAGGTCGCAGCGGCTCTGGTGGGCACATTTCTGGGTATCCTGCTCTGCTACGGCGTGGTCGGCCCGCTGGCCGCAAATATGGCCAAGACGGCTGACTCGCAGAATGAATACCTCCACGTGCTGCGCGTTCTCATTCTCTCGTTTCTCAAAGGATCGGCACCCATGATTGCCATCGAGATGGGAAGGCGGGCGATTCCGGCCCATGTGCGTCCCGGATTCGATGAGATGGAAAAGAACTGCAAGAACCAAACAGCCAGCACAACGGAGACGGCTGCGGCGGCTTAGGATCCGCGCAGCCCTTTGGCTAGAGACAGGAGATCATGGCGGCAAAAGGTCAACAGATCATCATCATCAAGAGGAAAAGCGGCCACGGCGGACACCATGGTGGCGCATGGAAGGTTGCGTATGCCGACTTTGTCACCGCCCTCATGTCGCTCTTCATTGTGCTCTGGCTCATGGGTTCCAGCGAACAGGTTCGCAAGGCAGTAGCAGGATACTTCAACGATCCCAAGGGAACGGCGGGCCTGCTCGGCACAACTCTCACCGGAACCGGTGTCAGCGTCAGCCAGGCCACCGACGATCAACTGCAAAAACTCAAAGATAAACTTGAGCAGGAGATCAAGGCGCGCAAAGACCTGGAGAAACTCTCCAAACAGATTGAAATGACCATTACGCCCGAAGGTTTGCGCATTGAGCTGATCGAGGGAAAAGATGGAACCTTCTACCAGAGCGGCAGCGCCAAATTGAGCAACAGCGGGCAAGAACTATTGGCGCTTCTGGGAGAGGCGCTGAAGACGCTGCCCAATTCGCTTCTGATCGAGGGACATACCGATTCGACTCCGTATCCGAGCAACTCCGGATACAGTAACTGGGATCTCTCGGCGGATCGCGCAAACGCCGCGCGGCGGCTTTTGCAGCAGGATGGAGTTCGCACAGATCAGGTTACGCAGGTACGCGGCTATGCCGACCAGATGCTGCGCGTCAAAGACAACCCTACCGATCCCTCCAACCGGCGCATCTCCATCCTGGTCAAGAACGATAGCGAATCAGTGCCTGAATTCTCCGCGGCCAATGTCGTGAACGGATCAACCCCGCTATCGGCCACTACCACCAACAACACAGCTACGCCAACCAACACAGCCGCGCCGCAGAGTGTGCTCCCCGCAGTTCAATCCGCCCCAGCGAAGGCAGCCGCACCAGCCGCCAAACCGGGATTGATGGACAAGCTGAAGGCGCTGCTGACCAAGAAAAAATAGCAGCCTTAATGATTGCTACCGAAGGCCCGGAGCAGAAACGCGCGATGGAATGCTCGCCGTTGACACTGCCCCGCAGAGGCTTTCGTCTATGCGCGTCCTGCTGCCTCGGAAGCAATCTGTCGGACGCCCAACCGATTCTACTGCTGCATGACTTCGATGCTGGGCGTAGGATCGGACTGCGATGTGCAGACGAACTTCGTCGCGCCGATTACTACGCAGCTTGCGCTCTCTTGTGCGCCGTCCGATATCAGGAAGCTGCCGGTTCCTGGTGCGCTGGTATCCCAGCTATAGCTCATGCTCTCCGGTTGATCCCAGGACAAGCTCCCCAAGCTGGCAGTACTGACAGTGGCGTTGATTGCCCCGCTTCCGGTTACGTCAAAGACTCCCAGGCTGCTCGTCGGGCCTGTATTCCATGATGACAACTCGCCGAAAAGATAATTGCCAGCCACTTCCGCGTCCGTAAAGACACTCTGGGTTTGCGGCTCAAGCCAGCCCGAATCCAGGCTTCCATTGCCTCCCACACTCATCTCAAAGGCGCTATCGCTGTCAAATAGATAGAGGTACGTCGTTCCACTGGACGAAGAGAATGTAACGCGGCCGGGATTGGCGGCATTGAAGGTCAGAGCGGTTGGACCGCCGGTTGAATTGCCGGCTGAATAAATGCCGCCGTTATTCGCATAGCTCTGATTGATCGTCAGATTGCCGGCGCCGTCTGCCGTGCCCTGAAAGATTCCAGAGTAATATCCAGACGGCGCAGTGCTTCCTTGATTGAATTCAGCTCCGCGCAGATAAAGGACAATGGGACCGCTGAGGCCTGCTTTGGACGTGGCTGCCAGCTTCTGAACCCTCATCATGCCGGCTTGCTCGCCACTGTTGTTGCTTTTATCCAGAATAAACATACGACTGGCATCGATGATATAAACCGCAAATCCCGCTGGCACTCCGCTGCCTTTCAGGAGCATCGTGAAGCGCCCCGTGCCGGGATCTGGAACCGTATAGTTTGCGGTGAATTCGCTGCTCTGTGCGGCTGTACCGCCTCCCAAGCCACTGTCGATGCTGCCGCTGACTCCCATTCCTCCGGTTGCGTTGAAGCGGCCCACCGATGCCTTCAGCGTGCCGGAGTTGTCCTCTCCGTCGAGGCCGAAGACAAAGTTCGATCCCAAGACCGAACTGATGCCGAAAGCGCTTGGCGTTGCCAGATAACAGTTGGCTGTGCCTTGCTGGTAGGAAGGTGAAGCGCCTAAATCATCGTCTTCGATCATGCGAAACTGTTGCGCCGGTTGAGTGGCGCCGGAGAGCGCGATGGCCCAGTGAAGTGTCTGGATGCCCGCCGCGCCATCGGTAAGAATCGTATGCGTGGATAGGACGCCGTTCAAGTCGGCGCCGATATCATAACTGCCGGTCAGCGTTCCCGATCCCCATCCCATCTCATGGCTATTCGTATCGAAGCCACCATTGCTGAGATTCCCCTGGCCATCGGCCTGGAAGCTGGCCACGGAGGACCAGCGCGTGCCGTCATCAAACGAACCCTGCATCAGACAGGCATATTGTCCTTTGAGAGCGGCGTCGTTCACGCCGTTTGCACCGGCGGCAACATTGATTGTGAAGCTGACCGGTCCGGTGCTGACTCCGAGATTATCTGTAACCGCAACCTGGAAGGTGATGGCGCCCGACGAAGCAGGCGTTCCAATAATCGTCAGCGTGCTATCGAAGGTATTCGCGTAGGTCATGGTTGCTGGCAGGCCTGTCACCGTCCAGGTATATCCAGGAAGGCCGCCGGTCACATGAATTGGACCGGAATAGGCGTTGCCCGCCACTCCGCCGGGGAGCGAGGAGGTTGTAATATGCACTGGCGGATAGATGGTTACGGGATATGCCGCCGATACACCGGTCGGAGTAGAGACCGAGAGATTGACCGTACCGGAGCTGGTGAACAATTTGGCGGGCAACAAAGCCGAAAGCTGAGTTGGACTGACATAGGTTGTCCCTAAAGCGGTCGATGCCCATTCCACAATCGAAGCCGAGGTGAAGTTCTGTCCGGTGATCGTCAGCGTCTCCGTTGGACCGCCGGCTGTGAGTTGCGATGGATTCACACTGCTGATCGTTGGCAGAGGAGGATTGATGGTGTAAGCAAACGGCGCGGATGTACCGGCCGAATTGGTGACCGAGACGCTGCTTGCGCCGGCACTCTGAAGCAGGCTGCCGGGAATGTTAGCCCACAATTGCGTCGGGCTGATATAAGCCGTGTCAACCGGGGTTGTGCCAAAATAAGCGACTGCATCCGGCGTAAATGCCGCGCCGTTCAACGTCATCAGGAAGCCCGGATTTCCGGCAGGGACCGATGACGGCGTTATGCTTGCGATCGATGGCGGTGCAGAATTGATGGTAAAAAAGGCCGACAGCGAATAGCCGACGCCAGGGATATAGACACGAAGGCTGGATTGACCTGCCTTCTGAACCAGGCTGGCGGGAATGACAGCCGTCAACTGCGTCGAACTGACATAGGTTGACGACAGCAGGACCGAATTGAGATATACCCCGGTCCGCAATGCAAAATTGCTTCCGTTGATGGTCAGCGTGAAGGCGGCGCTGCCGGCGGCAATCGAACTCGGACTGAGGCTGCTAATCACTGGCACTGGCGGCGTCACGGTAAAGATCGCGGGCGCCGACGTGCCTCCCGTCGTCGTGACCGTCACATTCACACTGCCCGCCGTAGCCATCAGATTCGCGGGAACCAGCACCGTCATCACGTTTCCACTGGGGCCCAGCGCAGTTAGCGGCGTGCCACCCCAATTGACGACCGCGGTCGAGGTGATGTGCGTGCCGGCGATGTAGAGTGCAATTTGGCCAAAACCTACCGGCAACTGACTCGGACTCAAGGTGGTGATCGTTGGCGGCGGCTGATTGACGGTAAAGGTCACGCTGGGTGAAGTGCCTCCCGCACTCTTGACCGAGATCGAAAGGGTGCCTGGATTTGGAAATTGACTTGCGGGAACCACTGCCGTCAGTTGAGTGGAAGAGACGTAAGTAGTCGTCAGCGCAACCTTGCCCGACATGACCACTGATCCAGAAAGATAGTTCGCACCGTTGACCGTCAGCGTGAAGGTAGAGCCGCCGGCGAAGACGGAGGCTGGATTGAGACTGGTAATTGTCGGCGGAGGCGGATTGATCGTGAAGGTGGCTCCGGAAGAGCTTCCGCTGACCGTGCTGACCGTTACACTGGCCGTCCCGGCGCTGGCGATCAGAGTGTCGGGAACCGTGGCCGACACTTGTGTCGCGCTCACAAAATTAGTCACGAGCGCCGTGCCGCCCCAGTTCACGGTTGCCGTTGAGGTCAAATTGGCGCCGTTGACCGTCAGCGTGAAGGCCGCGCCGCCAGCTACCGCCGTGGTAGGACTCAGGCTGGAGATCGTGGGAGCGGGAGGATTTACAGACAGAGGGACTTCGGAAGAGCTTCCGCTGGCGTTGCTGACCGTTACACTGGCCGTTCCGGCGCTGGGAACCAGAGAGGCCGGAACCCCGGCGATCAATTGCGTATCGCTCACGTAGGTTGTCTGCAGCGTGGTTGCGCCCAGTTTTGAGGTTGAAGCCGGAGTAAAATTGGCCCCGTTGATTGTCAGCGCAAAGGAGCTGCCGGCAATCGCCAGCGTTGGATTCAGTCCGGTAATCGTCGGCGGCGGCGGAATGACGGTGAAGGCCGATGGCGATGAGACGCCCGCTGTGCTGGCTATCGTGACCGAGACCGTACCGGCACTGGCGACCAGAGTCGCGGGAATGGAGGCTGTCAGTTGCGTGGCGCTCACAAAGACCGTGGGCAGCGGGTTTGCACCCCACATCGCCGTCACATCCGAGGTAAAATTCCCGCCTTGAATGGTCAATGTAAACTCCGCGCCACCGGCCACCGCCGACGCAGGATTCAAAGCGCTGATCGCAGGAGCGGGAGGATCGATCGTGCCTCCAGGCTGAGAGGAGACCGGCAATTTCCCGTTGGGGTTGCCGATCTGAAGAGGCGAGGAACAGGCCGCCAGCATGAGTGCCAATCCTGCAGAAAACGTTGCAATCGACTGACTCCGAAAGGAATACGCGCTTTTCATCTGAACCCCAATCCGCCGCGTAATGCCCGCTTCCTCTTGCAGCAACCAGCCAATTGGCCTGCGCCGTCCCGCTGGATCGGCATTGGAAATGGCCTCTTGGCAAGCGGCGAGCTACAAGCCGCACGGATAAGAAATCGTCAAGAGTTCAGTGGTTCACAAGATTACTTCCGTCTAATCATTGGCAGTCCTCCATGAACTTTTTCTAATTTCAGGAAGCTGAAAGCGGAATTTTGCTGCGAAGATGAGGTTCTGCCAATTCTTGAGCCGCCTTCTTCGCGCCATTCCGCCCTTCACGCCTCTCTTCCGCCCCTCATGCCGCTCATTTTTAGCCGTAGCGCCTATAATCACCCTGTTGTGACAAACTCATCTTCATTCCGTTTCCGCCAGGATGGATTCCTGGCCGCCTCGCTGATCTTTGGGCTGGCAATGGCTCTCTCCATCCCGTTTCAAGCGCGTGCGCAAGCGGCCCCGGAGTCCAGCCCGGTCGCCAACGGCCAGGGACGCATTCTGCTTGTGCTGCCCTTTGACAACCGCACCGGCCAGCCCAGTCTGGAGTGGATACGCGAGGCCGCGGCCGAGATTCTCAGCCGGCGCCTCCGCAGTGCGGGATTTGCCCCGCTCAGCCGCACCGACCGCCTCTATGCGCTCGATCATCTCGGCCTTCCCCAGGGCTTTCACCCCTCCCGCGCCACTTCGCTCAAGCTGGCCGAGACGCTGGACGCCGACTCCATCGTCGTTGGCAGCTATGTGACCGACGGCAGCGGCATCCTTGTCGAGGCGCGGCTGGTCGACGTTCCTCATCTCAGCATGAGTCCGCCGGTCACCGCGCGAGGCGAGATGCGCGAGATGGTTTCGGTCTTCGATTCGCTGGCCTGGGAGCTTACCCGGCAGCTTGATCCCGGCTTCAAAGTCTCCGAAGAGACCTTTGTGGCAGTTGGGTCCAATCTGCATCTGGCCGCTTTTGAACAATACATTCGTGGTATTACCGAGCCGGATCAGCAGGAGCGCCTGCGCCATCTCAATCAATCGGTCATGCTCAATCCGGAGTTTTCCCCCGCCTGGATGGCGCTGGGCCGCGAGGAGTATGCGGGACAGCAGTACGATCAGGCTGCTGCGGCATTTGCCAAAGTTGCGGGCAATGACACGGATAACGCCCTTGAAGCCGGCTTCTATCGCGGTCTCTGCCTGCTCTTTTCCGGCGACTACCCTCGCGCCGGCGAGGCCTTTGCCGGCGTGGCTCAAGTTTTGCCGCTTGCCGAGGTGCTCAACAACCAGGGCGTGGCTCTGGCCCGCCAGGGAAAGGACGGCATTCCCCTCTTCCGCGAGGCGCTGGCCACCGATCCCAATCAGGCCGACTACCACTTCAATCTGGCCGTCAGCCTCAAGCGGCATGGCAATACCGCAGAAGCTGTAGAGGAGATGGCCCAATCTCTCAAGCTCCGCCCCAGCGACAACGAAGCTGTGGCGCTGCTGAAGGCCTGGAGTGGAAAGGCAACTGCTCCAGCGCCGCTGCCGGAGGCCAATCTGGCGCAGCCCACCGATCAAGCCGACGCCAAGCCCGATCCGCTGGAACGCATCGAGCGCAACTTTGACGGTGCAGCCTTTCACCAGGCCGCCCTGGCCATGGACCAGATGAACGCCGCCAGGCTGGAGGCGATGGCTCCGGCTGAACGTGCGCAAAAACTCTCCGCACAGGCTCACGATTACCTCGAACGCGGCCTGCTGCTGGAGGCCGAGAGACTCTATCAATCCGCCGTTGCCGCCGCCCCCAAGACCGCCGCTGCGCACTCCGGACTGGCCGAGGTGCGGGAGCGAACCGGTGACACGGAGGATGCCCGCAAAGAGGCTGTGATCTCGCTGCAATTGCTGCCCTCGGTCGAGGCATACCTGGTGCTGGGCAGGCTTGACCTGGCGGCGGGACGCATCGATCAGGTGGTTTATGAAGCCGGCGAGGCGCTGAGGATCGACCCAAAGAACAAGGCGGCTCTCGATCTCAAAGAGCAGATCGAAGCAAAGGAAGGGCAAAAGAAATAAGGAGCAAACCATGATGCAGCGCATACAGGGATTTGCGGTACTTATGGGTTTGATTGCGGCCACCGGCCTGTCCCACACAGCCTTCGCCGAGCAGCCGTTCGTCGATAAATTTGTTCTCTCCGACACAATCCAGCCGGTCACCGCCTCAGAACTCGACCGCGCCATCGTCCGCGCCAACTCTGACGGAGCGAGCGCCCTGCTGATCGAACTCGACACTCCAGGAGGCCTGCTCGACTCGACCCGCACCATGACGGGCAAGATCCTCTCTTCGAAGCTCCCGGTCATTGTGTATGTCTCCCCGGCAGGCGCGCGCGCTGGCTCCGCAGGCTTTTTTATCATGGAATCGGCCGACATCGCCGCCATGGCCCCAGGCACCAACGCCGGAGCCGCCCATCCCGTCATCGAATTCGGCCCTCAGCCCGACGCCATCATGAGTCAGAAGATCGAGAATGACGCCGAAGCCTTTCTCCGCTCCTATGTCACACGCCGCGGACGCAACTCCCAAGCCGCCGAAGATGCCGTCCATACCTCTCGCTCCTATACCGCGCAGGAGGCCCTCGACCAGCACCTGATCGAAGTGATCGCTTCAAACGACACCGAGTTGCTGCGGGCGCTTGATGGGCGCGAGATTACCCGCATGGACGGCAGCAAGATGGTGCTTCATCTGGCGGGCGCGCGCATTGAAGTTCTGCGGCCTTCGCTGCGTGACGACCTGCTCGGATGGCTGGTCAATCCTAATATCGCCCTGCTCTTTCTGGTCTGCGGCGCTCTGCTGATCTACCTGGAATTCAACGTTCCCGGAACCATCGTTCCCGGCGCGCTGGGCACGCTGATGATGCTGCTGGCGATCTTTGCTCTGGACCTGCTGCCCATTCGCTATACCGCCGTGATGCTGATCGCGGCGGCGCTGGTTCTGCTGCTTCTGGAGGCCAAGTTTGGCGGCCACGGCGCGCTGGCCATCGCCGGAATCGTCTGCCTCACCTTCGGTACGCTCACGCTGGTTGCCGCGCCCGTGCCGGAGATGGCCATCAGCCCCTGGGTTGCTGGAGCGGTCAGCCTGGCCTTCAGTTGCATTACCGTCGTCCTGGTTCGCCTGGCCTATCGCGCACGGCGAAGGAAATCGCGCCTGGGACCATCGGCGCTGATCGGCTGCATCGCTTCGGCGATGGAGCCGCTGACGCCGGAGGGCCACGTGCTTGTTGAAGGCGAGATCTGGCGCGCCGTGGCCAATGAAGCCATCCCGGCCGGCGCCTCGCTGCGCGTTGTAGGTCTGGATAAGTACCTGCTGCGCGTCGAGCCTGCCACGCACCAAGTGGCAACGTTGCAATAAAGCAGGGCTTGAAATAGGCTCTCCGTCGACGCAGGATCGTTGTGCCCGCCGTCACCCTCTGGCTGAATCCCGTCAACTAAAATCAAAGAGAGGAGTTCTGAAAATGCCCCGTAAAGCACTGATTGCAGCCAACTGGAAGATGTATAAAACCCCTGCCGAAGCCAAGGCCTTCGTCGATGCCTTTTTGCCCCTCGTGGCCGGCCACACCCGCGACGAGATCGCTCTTTTCCCCTCACCGGTACTGCTGCCCACGGTGATTGCAGCCGCCAAGGGAAGCCACGTCGCCATCGGCGCGCAGAACATCCACTTTGCCGAAGAGGGCGCTTACACCGGCGAAACCTCGGTGGGCCAGTTGCAGGCCGTCGGCGGCACGCATACATTGATCGGCCACTCCGAGCGCCGCCAATACTTTGCCGAGACCGATGAGATCGTCAACAAGAAGCTGCATACCGCGCTCAAGCATGGCGTGATTCCCATCGTTTGCGTCGGCGAAGTGCTGGCAGAGCGTGAAGCAGGCAAGACAGAGACCGTACTCAAGACTCAGATCACCGGCGCCTTCGCCGACATCACTGCCGAGGCCGCCAAGCCCATCGTCATTGCGTACGAACCGGTTTGGGCCATCGGAACCGGTAAGACCGCGACGCCGGAGATGGCCGCCGATGCGCACAAGATCATCCGCGCCGAAGTGGCCAAGCTGCTGGGCGCGCAGGTTGCCGCCAACATCCGCATACTCTACGGCGGCAGCGTGAAACCCGACAACGCCACCGCGCTCATTGGCCAGGAAGAGATCGACGGCGCATTGGTCGGCGGAGCCAGCCTCAAGCCGGATTCCTTCACTGCGATCGTCAAGTATTAGTTGACTGCTTTCAGTTGTCAGGATTGCCCCAGCGTCCGGTTGCGGAAGCTGGGGCAGTTTTTGTATGGTTACTTTACTTGAATAACTCGTCGAAGAGTTGCTTGGAAGTGAAATGAATAGATCAAGTTAGCGATAGTTTTATGCTGTTGAAATAATTACCGGCAAGGTTTGAAAATAGATAGAGGGGGTAGACGAAAGGGACCAGGGGACCAGGGGACCGAGGGAACAGAAGGCCCGATCTTTGGTCCGTCGTCATTTGTATATTGTGCGCGTCTGAGCGGGAATAATCTGCAAAATCCTGTCATGTAATTGACCAGCGCCGCCGGACAATAGCTGTTTCGATCATTGTGGTGGCCACATCTGATGCGTCGAGAATGATCAAATTGAATATGCTGGTTCGTGGTCACCCGCCCAAACACTGGATCAGTTTAAACTACCTCAAACTAAACTTGAATTTTGCTTTACTCTCCGCAAGCACTGTAAAAGCTGCAACCATCCCTGGCATTTTTCCTTCTGGTGGAATAATCAATGCGACGGTTGGAAATCTATCTAGTTTGCGTTTTGTTTGTCTACTGTCAATTAGTTGTTTTACATTCGCAGTAGCGCGTTTCTCGACTGCATACTGAAGTTTATCTTTGATTTTCTTACCATAAATACGTCTAAGTGGGTCGTTTGTTTCGCTTTTCAGTCGTGTAATCAACATCCCGATAATGAAATGGTGGTGTTTACGGTTTGATATCTTGTTGTATGCGCTTCTTTGATCCAACCTCTCTTTTCTATTTTTCTGAAAATCGCGAAGTATTCTTGAAAAACCATTTTTGCTTACTAGAAAGCGCTCCAATCCCCTTAGTGTATGATCTTTTTGCGACTTTTTTGCTTCAAGATAAAAACTAAATCTCTCACCTTTTTTAAAGAGATTAGGGATTGACGCCCATAGATCAACCCTTCCTCTCTCTTTCAGATTTCCGGCTTTTGGGACGCTGAGTTCTTCCATTGCTAATGATGATGTGTAATTGCGTGTAATAGCAGCTGACAGAGTACCGATAATCACTCTCTCATTCTCTTTCCATGGATACTCCGACGCACCAAATATTTTCATAGATTGTTCGACATACTCATATAGATACTTATGCCACCCAGAGCAAATTTTCTGAAGCGATAGTTGAATAGAATCCTGGTTCTGAAAGCGAGGACCTCTTTTTCCAGAATTCGGTTTTGAGGTAAAAATTATTGCCTTAGGTCTCATATTCCAATTCTCTTTGACTGGTTTCGTGTTACGACTGTTCCGGAGCTCTCTTTGGATCTCAATGAAACGCAAAAACTACTTCAGCGGGTCGGCGGCCTGTGTCCAGCCTTCTTTCTCGCCTTTGTTCTGCTCCTTGAGCCAATCAAGCAATGGCTGGAAGTATTCGACGATGGCGCTTGCGTCGGCTTTGTCGCTGCCGGTCATGACTTTCAAGGCTTCGGGCCAGGGCTTGGAGGCGCCCAGCTCCAGCATGGCTTGCAGGCGCGCGCCCGCCTCCTTCGAACCGTAGACCGAGCAGCGATTCAGCGGGCCTTGATAGCCTGCCGCGCGGCACATGGCGCGATAGAACTGGAATTGGTAGATGCGCGCCAGGAAGTAGCGCATATAGGGGACGTTGCCGGGAATATGATATTTGGCGCCGGGATCGAAATCCTCCTCGGTGCGGGCGACGGGCGGGGCGACTCCCTGATACTTTTCGCGCAAAGCCCACCAGGCGATGTTGTAGTGCTTCTGCGTCACCTGGCCGGAGTAGACCTGCCAGCGCCACTTGTCGATGAGAAGGCCGAAGGGCAGAAAGGCAATCTTGTCGAGCGCGGTGTGCAGCAAGAGAGGAATATCGGCGCTGACCGGAGGCACTTGATCGATCAGGCCGAGTTTCTTGAGGTAATCCGGCGTCACGTTCAGCGCGATGGCGTCGCCGATGGCCTCATGAAATCCGTCGTTGGCCCCGTTCTGAAAGAAAAACGGCTGATGACGATAGGCCATCTGGTAGTAGTTATGGCCCAGCTCGTGATGCACGGTGACAAAATCGTCGGCGGTGGGTTGAAAGCAAGCCTTGATGCGGACATCGAGCTGACTGTCGATATCCCAAGCGCTGGGATGACAGACCACTTCACGGTCGCGGGGATGAGAGAGCATGGAGCGTGTCCAGAAGGTCTCGGGGAGCGGGTCAAAGCCCAGCGATCGATAGAAGCCTTCGCCGTAGCGGACCAGTTGCTGTGGCGAGGTTTTGCGCTCCTTCAAGATGGCGCCCAGATCGTAAGGCAGCGGCTGCGAGGGCGGAGCGACGACATCGTAGATATTGCCCCACTCCTGCGCCCACATATTTCCCAGCAAATCCGCGGGGATCATGCCGTCGGGACGCCGCGCCGCGTCACCATATTTCTCGATCAGCTTGCGGCGGACATAGGTGTGCAGCTCCCGATACAGAGGCTCGACTTGTGTCCAAAGCCGCTCGATCTCCGCTTGGAACTCGTCGGGAGTCATGTCGTATTGCGAGCGCCAAAGAGCGCCGGTGTCGGCAAAGCCGAGTTCCCGCGCCCCCTGATTGCTCAACTCGGCCAGCCGCGCATAATCGCCGCGCATCGGCTTGCCAACCGCGTGCCAGCCCGCCCAAAGAGTAGCAAGCTCCTGGGGATCGCGGCTCTCGGCCATCTTCTGACCGATCTCGTCGATGCCCAGGCAGTGCTCCGGATCGGCATCCGGACAATACTTGCCGCGGCCATAGGCGGCATCCAGTTCGGCGGCTATGCGCGTTGTCTCGGCGCGCAGCGCGGGATCGGAGGGTGCGGGCAAACCAATGCCGAGCCGGAGAAGCAGCATCTTTCGCTTGACATCGGGCGGCAGGGCAATGCCGTCGAATTGGCGGGATTCATCGATCAGCTTGGTCTGCCGCGCAATGATCCGGTCGTTGGCCTCGGCCGCCAGCGCCACGGTGTCGTCGGTAATGTAGGTTTCCTGGACCCATGAGGCACGGCTCTGTTCGACATTCAGCGCGCTCAGTTCCTTCTCTGCGCGATCAATGAATGCAATGGCCTGAGCGGCTGTTGGCTTGGCGGAGGCTGCGCGTTGCCCCTCTGCAACGGAAACGGGCAGGAGGCAACTGACAATCAACAGCGGGAATAGGGCGGTGAAGTGGATTCTCATTTTCATGGCAATCAGGACCTCGTAACACGACCTATTGATCCGGCAAAAAATGAGTGGCATTCTTTCCCACCCATTCCCACAAAAAACGCGGGAATGGATGGGGCATCCATCCAGTATTTTGTTGCCGAATCAATAATCGGCAGTTCGACGAAGCTGCGGATCGATTGCGGAGATTCGGCTCCGTTATGCCGCGCCAGCGCCGCAGACCTCGCCATTCATCGCATAGAGAATCGCCCGCGCCGTCCAGTCTTCGTCGGCGCGCGATGAAATCATCAGATCGTAAAGATGGGGATTGTTCCAGGCCTTGCCGAAGTACTGTTGCAGATACTTGGCGCGCTCCTCGTCCACGGCGCGAATCCGCTGCTCGGCATGGATGCCCTTGTCCAGGCGGTCACGCAGACGCGTGAGACGATCCAGATACGGGGCATAAACAAAGACGTGATAGACATCGGGCTTGTGCTGCAAGATGCATTGGGAGCCGCGGCCAACGATCACGCAGTTGCCCTCCGAGTAGGCCTCCTCGACGATCTTGCGCGAGATTTTCACCATCTCATCGCAATCGAAGACGGAGTTTTCGCCCAGTTCCAGGCCGGCGGTCAAAGCCGCCGAGCGCATTGCCTGCTGGTTGATCCGGCGCAGCCATGAATCGACGTGTTCATCGTAGTGGCGGACGACATTGGAATCCACGTGCGCGGCGTAAGCAATCGCATCGATGATGTCGCGATCCAGCAACTTCCAACCGAGCCATTCGGCGATGGTCTGCGCGATGCGGCCTCCGCCGCTGCCAAATTCCCGGTTCACTGTCAAAACGCGGTATGCCACGTTCCCCCCTCAGCAAATAGGACCAATCTCCAAATTACTCCACTCCAGCCGTTCTTTCCAGTGTGGCGCGCACAGCCGAAATACACCCGGAATGGCCATTGAATGCGAAGTAATCGTCTTTTTTATCCATCTATTGATCTTTTTATCTCCACGGCTCGATAGACTTACCCATTAGACCGCGTGCCTTCCGGCATTCTGCGCAGTGGAGGATTCCTGATGTATCTCGCGGCTCGCCGCCCGCTCCTGAGCCTGCTACCGCTGCTTCTGCTCTCCGCGGCCCTCCCATCCTGCCTGGCCGCTCCGGTGCTGATGATCTCCATCGACGGCTTGAAGCCGGAGTACGTTACCCAAGCCGACAGCCACGGCATGAAGATTCCCTATCTGCGCTCGCTCTTGCGCAATGGAAGCTATGCCGAAGGCGTGATCGGCGTGTGGCCCACCGTGACCTATCCCAGCCACACTACCCTGCTCACGGGCGTCTCTCCTGCCGAGCATGGCATCCTGAACAATCACGAATTCGATCCGAAGTTCGACTTCAGCGATGGCTGGTACTGGTATGCGGCAGGGATTCGCTTCCCTACCCTCTGGCAGGTTGCCCACCAGGCGGGTCTGCGCACTGCCAGCGTTGGCTGGCCGGTCAGCGTTGGCGCCACGGATGTGGACTGGCTGATACCGGAGTACTGGCGCGTCTCCAGTTCTTCGGGCGCACTGAATCCCTTTGACCGCGATCTGATTGCCGCGCTCTCACGCCCTGATACCCTGCTCAAGCAGTTGGAGCCTGCCATCGGCCCCTACATGATGGGAAACGATACCAGCATCGGTGGAGATGAGATCAAGACCCGTTATTCGCTGGAGATTTTGCGCCGGTACAAACCCGCGTTGATGACCATCCATCTCAGCTCTCTCGACGAAAGCGAACATGAGTACGCACCCTTCAGCCCGGAGGCCAATCAGGACCTGGAGGCCATCGATGGGATGGTTGCTCGGCTGGCGAATGCGGCGCTCGAATGCAATCCATCCACCATCATCGTGATCGTCTCCGACCACGGCTTTGACGCTCTGACGCACACCGTCAACCTCTACATCCCGTTCCTGAAGGCGGGGCTGATGCAGGCGACGGTCGATGCAGAGGGCAAATCCACGAGAATTGTTTCCTGGAAGGCACAGCCCTGGCTGGCCGGCGGCACGGCCGCCATTCTTCTGCATGACAAGGATGATCGGCAGACTGAGCGCCAGGTTGGAGACCTTTTGCAAACGCTGGCCGCCAACCCCGATAACGGCATCTCCGCAATCCTGGATCGCAACGCAATCAAAAAGACGGGCGGCTTCCCCGATGCAGCGTATGTGGTGGTTCTCAAGCCGGGCTATACAACCGGCGCTGCAACCAGCGGAAATCTGGTTCTTGACACTGCCAGTGAAAGGGGAGGACATGGATTTTCGCCTGAGTTTCCGCAGATGCGCGCCTCCTTCTTCATCGCGGGCACTGGGATCGCAAGGCATCGCGACCTGGGCATCATCGATATGCGCCAGATCGCTCCCACCCTGGCAGGCATTCTGAATCTCCAAATGCCGTCGGCAACGGCCGCGCCCCTCGGCATCCGGCCGTAATGATTCGATGACGTTGGTGCAACAACCTCTCTCGATTGCCAGCCCGCTTGCCGTACACTGATTGCGTGATCCTCTTCTTCAGCGTATGCAGCCTGCAAATATGCAATCAGGAGAATAGCCTATGAAATTGATTGGAATCCTCTTCGGCGCGGAGAACAGCTTTCCCGGAGCATTGGTCGAGCAGATCAACGCCCGCAACCTCGACGGCATTCGCGCGGAGTTTATCCTGACCGGAGCCGTGCGGATCGACGAGCCGCCGCGCTACTCGGTGATCGTGGACCGTATCTCCCACGGCATCCCCTTTTACCGCGCCTTTCTGAAGCACGCGCTCCTCCACGGCAGCCAGGTAATCAACAATCCCTTCTGGGCCTCGGCGGACGACAAGTTCTTCAACTACGCGCTGGCCGCCAAGCTGGGCGTCGCCGTTCCCCCAACCGTCATGCTGCCCCACAAGCAGCTTCCGGCAGGCGCAACCGACCGCACGATGCGCAATCTCGAATTTCCGCTCGACTGGGAGGCGGTCTTTGCGGCAGCCGGCGAGCATGGCTTTCTCAAGCCGATCGACGGAGGCGGCTGGCGCGACGTGCATGAGGTACACAATCGCGAGGAGTTCTTCCGCGCCTACGATCAGACCCGCGACCTGTGCATGGTCTATCAGAAGGCCGTCGATTACTCCGAATACTTCCGCTGCTATGTGATCGGCCAGAAGAAGGTGCGCATCATGGCCTACGACCCTCGCCGTCCGCACAGCGAGCGCTACCTCGATACTCCGCCGCACGCCAGCAAGATGCTGCTCAAACGCATCCGTCAAGACGCCATCAGCCTCTGCCGTGCGCTGGGCTACGACTTCAATACCGTTGAGTTTGCCGTGGAGCGGGGCACGCCCTACGCCATCGATTTCATGAATCCCGTACCCGACGCCGATCTGCATTCCATCGGTCAG
Source organism: Occallatibacter sp. (assembly GCA_049587335.1). Classification (GTDB taxonomy): domain Bacteria; phylum Acidobacteriota; class Terriglobia; order Terriglobales; family Acidobacteriaceae; genus Telmatobacter. The sequence goes on from JBAVDS010000083.1 coordinate 84,113, forward strand.
GCCAACTTCGATTGGATCGTCAAGGAGATCGCCGATCTGGCCATTGCCAAGGCGAAGAGTGCGCCCCATCTCGCGGAGTTGCGCGGCTCAACACTGCTCGGCGTCGAGGTTCTCCGCAGCAAAGCTGCCAAGTCCGCAAAAGGCAAGAAAAAGAACGCGGCGAGGAAGAAAGCAAAACACAGCCGGGATAAGAGCGAAGTTGAAATAAAATAGCTGTCGAGGCGCAAGTCAAGATGAAACGGATGTGGTGTTGGCGGTGCAAGCAAGAAGTACCAATGCTGGATGAGGAGGAATTTGCCGGGATCGCACGCTTGCACAAGGAGTCAAGTCTGGTCGTCAAGGACTTCAGACGCACTTTTGGGACGCTACTGGTGAATGTGCCACTCCACGAGATCTATGAACCTGTCCGTACCCATTATGAGCGAATAACCGGTATCAAAGAATCAAATCACGATGAAATTTTGATGCACCGAGTCTCGCTTTACGGCCCGCTCTGCAAAAGATGTCAGAAGCCGTTGCGAACTCCGAGAGCTAAAGTCTGCGGCGCGTGTATGCTGCCTGTCCAGGAATGAGCGCTCGCTATTCCAATCTGAGCGGTGAAGACCCGCTTGCTAAGGCATTGAGGTTACCGTGTACGCAGGTTTGGCAGCGCACTTACTCGTACCGAATCATCCTGTTACCTCTATGAAAACTTTGGTGCCATATAAACCATCGGCATTATCCGTTACAGTATTGATTGTTTGCAGTGGGGTATAGATGCCGTTTATGAATGCTTCAAAATCCTCTTTGCCACGCTCTTCCTCGCGCTCCAAAGCTGCCTTACATAAGGACGAGGTACGCTGCGCTGTGCGCTTTCCACTTGCTTTGCCGGTGCTTCTATCTTCCAATGCCGGCGATATCGCCGCCCTGACGCGAAATGTCTCCGCCAGCGGGGTTGTCTTTGAACTTGAGAGTCCGGTCAAGGCAGGGCTGGAGATCCATTTTTCCCTGCGTATGCCGGGCACAGTTTTGGGTACCGCTCACGATGTGCTGGTTCATTGCCAGGGACGTGTGGTACGCTGCTCCATGAACCAAAGTAACTATCAGGCTGCCGCCACCATCGACGAGTACAAGTTCGCTGAGCAGTGACAGCCGGAGTAGGCTTGGCAATAACCAGCTATGGATTTCTTGGAAGATTCTATTGAAGGCGAAACTCTTGATGCGGCGGTCAAGCCTGGGACGATCCGCGTAATTCTAGCGGATTCGCAGGCCATCTATCGTGTCGGTATTCGCAAGATCTTTGCACTCGAAGACGATCTCCGCGTAGTGGCTCAGGCCGATTCGCTGGAGAATCTCCGTTTGGCAATTGAGCGCTATCCGTCTGATATTGTTCTACTTGAGGGCGGATTGCTCGCCGGAACCAGCAACATCATCCCCGAGTTGCTGCGCGCCGCGCCGGACGTAAAGCTGATTGTGCAGGCCGTGGCCGCCGATGAGAACCAGACCGTCGAGCTCTATCGCCGTGGCGTCCGCGGAATCGTCAGCCGCTCGATCTCGCCGGACCTTCTGGTCCGATGCGTACGGCGGATTGCGGCGGGCGAAACCTGGATCGACAATCAGTCGGTCAGCTGGGTCATCGAGGCCTATCGCGCCCAGGCCTCCGCTCTGGTCAGTCCGCGCTCCCAGCCCAAGCTCTCGCCCAAAGAAATGGCCATCATTACCTGCATCACGCAGGGCAAGCGCAACAAGGAAATCGCCTATCAGTTGGGAACCACCGAACAGGTGATCAAGAATTATCTGCGCAAGATCTACGACAAGCTGGGCGTCAGCGACCGGCTCGAACTGGCTCTCTATTGCCTGCACAACAAAATCATCAAGTCCGATGCGGATGAGGAACTGGTGGCCAAGCAGCTCATCGGTCAGAAGCTCTGATCTGGGAGCGATCCTCCGCTCACTGTTGCTTGACGGCCTCCACTTCGATCGTCAGCTTCACTTCGTCGCCCACCATGGCCGCCGGATATTTGCCGCCAATGCCAAAGGCTGTCCGGCTGATTGTCGTAGTGGCCGTGAAGCCGGCGTGCGGCTTGTGATCCATTCCCGGCACCGGCCCACTGGGGCCTTCCACGCTCAGCACAACGGGCTTGGTCACGCCGTGCAAGGTCAGATTGCCGGTCACCGTGAATCCACCGCCGTCTTTCACCACGCCAGAACTGACAAAGGTCGCGGTGGGAAATTTGGCCGCATCGAAAAACGAATCCGACTTGAGATCGCTGTCACGCCCCGGCACGCCGGTATCGATCGTGCTCACATCGATCGTCGCCGTCACCGTCGATTTGCCCGGCTCAGCCTCATTCCATAGAATCGTGGCCGCCACTTTGCCGAAGTGTCCATGCACATTGGAGACGCTCATGTGCCGGATGCTGAATTCAACCTCGCTATGCGCCTGATCGCTGGTCCACACCGTACCCTGCGTTTGCGCCAATGCCAGTGGAGCCGCAAGCCCCACCAGTAATACCGTTATGCCCAATCGCTTCATCGATGAAAAATCCTTTCCTTGCGGGCCAACCTCGCCTCTGTTGAAATGCATGAAAAGCTCCGCGGAAGCTCCAAAGATTGGGGCTAACTCCGCTGATACGATCTCCGTCTAAGATGCGACTGGCCCGATCTCCGTTGCAACATTTGTTTTCGACATCCTGTCTGCGTAAGCGAGCGAATCCGGAGCCTCTGCCGCAGGTTGCGGCTCGTGTATCATCAAGATCAAGCCATCTTGCCGTTCCCTGGCACTCACTCGACTTTATAACCGGATATCTTTGCTGTCCCGGGCTGAGACCGGTCCACTTCAGAAGGCGGTTGACTGTAAAGAATTCATGAATCAAGATTCTATTCAGAAGGCGCATCGCATCAGTTTTCCGCCGGCATCAAAATCGGACTCATGGGACCTGTTCCTCAAGCTGCTCATTAGTACGGGCCTTTGTGCACTGGTGTACGTCAGCTTTCACAGCAGGATATTCAACCCTGTCTTTCGCATCGAGGCAGCCTATGGCATGAGTTCGATGCTGTGGAGGCCGAGCATCCTGTGGTTCACCATGGGAACCGTGTTGCTGATCTTCCGAACGCTGCTTTGGTTCACGTACCGCCCGCTTCCCCCGGTTTCCTACGAAGACGCTCCCGCAATGACCGTCGTGATTCCCGCCTACAACGAAGGCGCGATGGTGGCGCTGGCGATCGACTCGATTGCGCAAGCAAACTATCCTCCCGACCGGCTGGAGATCATCGTCGTTGACGATGGCAGCACCGACGATACCTGGCAGCATATTCAACGTGCCGTCGCACGCCATGGAAAGAGGGTTTTGGCGCTTAGGCTTGCGCGCAACAGCGGAAAGCGCGAGGCGCTTGCGACTGGCTTCCGCCAGGGCCGCGGTGAGATCTTCGTAACGGTCGACTCGGACAGCGTCGTGGCGCCCAACGCGCTGCTGGCGCTGGCTGGTCCCTTCGCCTCCAAACAAGTCGGAGTCGTCGCCGGCAAGGTCCTGGTCTATAACAAGAAAGACGGCATCATCCCGCGTATGCTCCATGTGCGCTTTACGCTGGCCTTTGACTTCTTGCGGGCCTACCAATCGACCTACGGAACCGTCTATTGCAGTCCCGGCGCACTCTCCGCCTATCGCGCCAGCGCCGTCATGGCGGTCCTGGAGCCGTGGCTGAAGCAAAGCTTCCTCGGCGCGCCCGCGTCTATCGGCGAGGACCGCGCACTGACCAACGACATCATGCGCATCGGATTCGACAGCATCTATCAGCGAACCGCAGTTGTTCTCACCATCGTCCCCAATACCTACCGGCAGTTGTACCGGATGCTTCTGCGCTGGAATCGAAGCTATATTCGTGAGGAGATGCGCTTTGCCCTCATTGTCTGGAAGCGCCCTCCGCTGGCAAGGCTCATCTCACTCTGCGATTCATTCATTACCAACCTCCGCTATCCGGTGGCCTTGCTGACGCTGATTCTGCTGGTCAGCGCATTTTTTGGCGATCTCCTGGTTCTGCCGCGCGTGCTTGTCGCCATCGGAATGATCTCCTTTGTCTATTCGCTTTACTATCTGCGCAGTGAACGCTCCTTCAATATCGTCTACGGCATACTTTATGAGTTTTTCTCCTTCTTTCTGCTTTTCTGGGTCTTTCCCTGGTCGCTGCTTACGGTGCGGACGCGGGGCTGGCTGACGCGATAAAGTCAAGCCGGAGCCTGCGGCGAGAAGAGGCTTTGGGCGTGACCTTTTTGGTGCGTGACCGAAAATTCGTCTGCTGTTAACATTCAATGATGCACAATCGTTGAAGAGGGGGTGACCGTCGTGCCGCGCATTCATTTTCAACTCCAGCTCGCCGAACTCAAAGACAAGCTGCTGGCGATGGCTGCCCTGGCTCAGCAGGCGGTCGAGTCCGCCGTGGACGCCTTTCTGCAGCACGACAAAGGACTCTGCAAATACGTCAAACAGAATGAAACGGCCATTAATAGCGCACAGCGCGAACTCGACGAAATGGCATACGACCTGCTCGCCAAAGAGCAGCCGATGGCCATCGATCTGCGTTTTACCCTCGCCGTCATCAAGATCAACGGAGACTTGGAGCGCATCGGCGACCAGTCGATGGGCATTGTCCGCCGCACCAAAGAGATGCTCAAGCTCGATCCCGTCGAGTTGCCCGTCGATTTTGCGGCCATGGGCGAGTTTGCCGGGCGCATGATCCGTTCCGCGGTGCAGGCGCTGCTCGATGGCGATGCGCGGCTGGCCGAAGAGGTGCGCGAGATGGACGACGAGATCGACCGCATGAACCGGCGCGCACACGAAGACCTGCTCAAGCTGATCGAGCAGCAGCCGGATTATACGCAGCAGGCGATGCGCGGCATCCTGGTGGCTAAGAATCTGGAACGGATCGCCGACCATGCCGCGAATATCGCCACCGACGTCATCTTCTGGGTTCGCGGCGCCGATGTGCGCCACGAACTGAGCCTGTCGCTGGATTGAAGGCCGTTAGAGCACGTAGGACGCGGAAATCCGATTCAGGCCCATCAACAATTTTTCAAAGGCGTCGACGGGAAGCGGCGGACTGACAAGATAGCCCTGGAAGGAATGGCAGCCGAGACGCGCGAGCAGGACCTTCTGCTCCTCGCTCTCCACACCCTCGGCGATGACCGCCATGCCCATCGCCTTGCCCAGAGAAATAATGGCCTCCGCGATGGCTCCGCTCGATGAGTCGGTCAAGATGTCCCGGACAAATGCGCGGTCGATCTTCAACTGGTCCAGGGGAAAACGCTTGAGGTAGGAGAGCGATGAGTATCCTGTTCCGAAGTCGTCCAGAGAGAAGCCAATCTCATGAGAGCGCAGGCTGGTCATCTTGGCAATCACTTCCTCGATCTCATCAATCAGCATACTTTCGGTCAGTTCCAACTTGAGTTTTCGAGGATCGGCGCCCGTGCGGCGCAGCGCGTCCAAAATCTGCTGCTCGAAGGCTGGCTGACGAAACTGAAGAGCGCTGATATTGACCGCGACGGAAAGATGAGCCGTCTCCATTTTTCTGGCCCATGCGGCGATCTGCTTGCATGCCGTCTCCAGAACCCATCCACCCAATTCCAGAATCTGCCCGGTCTCTTCGGCCAGCGGGATGAAGCCGCTCGGATTAAGAATTCCACGCTGGGGATGACGCCAGCGCACGAGCGCCTCCGCTCCCACCACCAAGCCGCGGCTGACCTGCGGCTGATAGTAAAGCAGGAACTCCTCCTGGCGGATCGCCTGTCGAAGCTCTTGCTCCAGAACCGCCCTTGCCGAAACCGCCGCTTGCAGCGCCGGAGTGAAGAATCGCAACATGTTGCGGCCCGCCCGCTTGGCCTGGTCCACGGCGATCTCCGCCTGCTGCAACACTCCTCCGGCATTTTCACGCCGTTCCCCCGCGATGGCGATTCCGATGCAGCACGTGCTCTGCGTTTCACGCCCATTCAGCACAAACGGCTCGGCAAGTACCGCCAGCAGCTTCTCGCCCACCGTCTTTGCCTGCTCCGCAGCATTCTCCGCAGACTCGCTCAACTCCTCCAGCATCACCACAAACTCATCTCCGCCCGTTCGGGCCACTAGATCGGTCTCACGCACACTAGCCGTCAACTGGCGCCCTACCTCCTGTAATAGCATATCGCCCACGTGGTGGCCATAGGTTTCATTCATCATCTTCACGTTGTCCAGATCGATCAGCAGCAGCGCACACTTGCGGTGGTTGTGCTGACAAGCCATTTCAGCCTGATGCAGCCGCTCCAAAAGCAGCCGCCGGTTGGGAAGATGCGTCAACGGATCATAGTAAGCCAGATCCTCGATCTTCGCCGCCGCCGCTCTCGCTTCGGAGTTATCTCGGATCATGCTCAACAGGCAGGCGACACCCTCGATCTCAATCGCCGAAGATGAGGTCAAGGTCCAAAGGATCTCTCCGTTTTTCTTCTTGTATTGGACGCTTTCATCCCGGAAACTTCCCCCCTGCCGTATCTTCTCCATCAAGAATTCGCGATCCTTCGCATCCGTCCAGATGCCCACTTCCAGCGAGGTCCGTCCAACGACTTCTTCGCGTCCATAACCCAGGCTATCGAGGAACGACTTGTTCACATCGATATACATTCCATCGCTCATGCGGCTGAGCGTGATCCCATCCAGGCTGGTTTGAAAGATGGTGCGGTAGCGTTCTTCGGTCAGGCGCAGCGCCGCGGCCGTCACTCTCATGCGCTCCTCGGCCGCCTTGCGGTCGTCAATGTCCTCGACAAAGGCGATGTGGTGCAGTGGACGTCCCTGTCCGTCGCGCTGAATCGACGCGGTCAGCTTAGTCCATACGGGACGGCCGTTTTTGCGCAAATAGCGCTTCTCGATGCTGATGCTCTCGACTTCACCGCTCTCCAGGCGTGCAAATGTGCGTGCGCTCTCCTCCCGATCTTCCTCTACCGTGATCTGCTGAAATGCAAGGCCAGCCAGTTCCTCTTGCGAGTAGCCGACAATCTCCGCAAAACGGCGGTTGCAACGGAGATACCGGCCATCGAATGAAGTATGAATGATGCCGATCGAGGCTTGCTCAAAGGTCGCCCGATACCGCTCTTCGCTGTCTTTCAGTTGCGCCTCGGTGCGCTTGCGTTCAGAGATGTCGCGCCCATAGACCGACACACCCGTGGCTTTTCCCTCCTGAAGAATCGGATGAACGGCGATCTCGTAGACCCTACCATCCAGCAGCGTATGCTCGGTGCGAAAAGGGCCTTGCGCGAGCGCCCGCTGGTAGAGAAGCGGCCATGCCGCCGCCCGCTCCGGGGGAAGAAATTCCGCTGGATTCGCTCCCACCTTGATCTGCGTGCCAAAGCAGCTCTCGATATAGCGTTCGAAGTTCTTGTTGAAGACCACCATGCAATAGTTCAGATCGACCGAACCCCACATATCCTCGGTGCTGTCGATCAGAGCCATCAGATTGGCTTCCGCAAGATTACGCATGATAACTCGTCTCCTCGTCCGCCACGACTTTCCACGGCGCCCGCACACTTAACCCAGTATTCTGAAAACGCGCAGAAACGCTGCGGTGCGGAGAGCGTTTAGCCCAGTTCCTGAGAAACATATCGGCGGCTTTGAGGCCAACATCAAGAAAGAATGCCATCCCCGAAGGTAAGATTCTGTTAACCTGGTTTGCGCAGCGACGGCAACAGCGCTGAATCCTCTTTCCGCTCCCTGCCCTCTGGTTTATCTTTGGAATCAGCCCATGAAGCAGATCCTCATCCGCCTCGCGCTCACGCTTCCCGTCGTCTGGCTGGTCGTCTCGCTGGTCTTCCTGCTTATCCACATCGTTCCCGGAGACCCCATTCTGCAGATGCTGGGCGAGGGCGCGTCGCCCGCTGACATAGTGGCCATGCGCCACAAGATTGGCCTCGATCTGCCCCTTCATCAGCAGTACATCCATTACTGGACGGGCGTCGTGCACGGCGACCTGGGCAACTCCATCCGCCTGCACGAGACTGTCGCACACTTAATCGCCGCGCGCTATCCTTACACTCTGGCTCTCACCCTGACCGCGCTGTGCTTCGGACTGCTGTTGGCGCTGCCCGCCGGCATTCTGGCCGCCCTGCGCCGGGGCCGCGCGCTCGATCAGGCAATCTCCGTCGTCAGCCTCTTCGGCCTCTCTGTTCCCAGTCTGGCCCTGGCACCCGTGCTGATTCTGATTTTTTCGATTGGCCTGGGATGGCTTCCCGTCTCCGGCGCAAATGCGGGCGGCGGACCGTCCATCGACTGGCGCTATCTGGTGCTGCCCTCGCTGGCGATGGGCGCATCGCTAGCGGCCATTCTGACCCGCATGGTGCGCACGGCGATGCTCGAAGAGCTAGGCCAGGACTACATCCGCACCGCCAGAGCCAAAGGCCTCAGCGAGCGCATCGTCATCTGCCGCCATGCGCTGCCGAATGCTCTGGTTCCCATCATCACCGTCATCGGACTGCAATTTGGCGCGCTGCTGGCCGGTGCGATCGTGACCGAAACCATCTTCAGTTGGCCGGGCCTGGGACGCCTCACCGTCAGCGCTATCTCCAACCGCGACTATGCGCTGGTGCAGGGCTGCCTGCTCGCGATTGGCCTGACCTACGTTCTGGTCAATCTGTTGACCGACGTGATCTATCGCTGGGTGAATCCCCGGATGAGAGGTTAGGGGCTGTTTCCTAACCGGCTTGGTGCGCCGAGAAGCATTTCGTGAGAGGCGAAAGCCCTCGATTTCTTACTCCGAATGGGCACGGCTGAAGCCGTTCCCTTTCAAAACCAAGTTATGAAACAGCTTTTGGGTTTTTCCCGGTATTTGCACAAGGTTCTTGCTTTCATTGCCGCCTGGAACCCGTATCCTTAAAGCATCACAAAATAACTGGCGGCATCGAGGAGTGGAACTGTGAGTGCGGAAAAAGCGATTCGGCGGGCGTTGCTGAGTGTGACCGACAAGACCGGCCTGGTGGAGTTTGCCCAGGCTCTGGCAGGCTACGGTGTTGAGCTGGTTTCGACCGGCGGAACGGCAACGGCACTGCGCGCGGCGGGCCTTTCGGTCAAGGATATCAGTGAGCTGACCGGCTTTCCGGAGATGCTGGACGGCCGCGTTAAGACTCTGCATCCCAAAGTTCACGGCGGGCTGCTCTACATTCGCGGCAACAAAGAGCACGAGGCCGCCGTTGCCGCTCATGGCATTGAGCCGATCGACATGGTGGTCGTCAACCTCTACGCCTTCGAGAAGACCGCTGCGCAGGCCGGAGTTGCTTTTGGACACTTGATCGAAAACATCGACATCGGCGGTCCGTCGATGGTGCGCTCGGCAGCCAAGAACTTTGAAGATGTGGCCATCGTGACGCGCGTGTCAGACTATCCGGCGTTGATTGAAGAGCTGAAGGCCAACAACGGAGCACTCTCCCGCGAGACGCGCTGGAAGTTGGCGAAGCAGGCCTTCGCCACGACAGCAGCGTATGACACGGCCATCGCCAACACGCTGGACGGCATTGCCGAAGCGCCCGCGCCAACAGCGGCTGCCGCGCCCGACACGACTACACTGCCCACGACATTGCGCATCAATCTTCCATTGGCGCAGTCGTTGCGCTATGGCGAAAATCCCCATCAGCGCGCCGCTCTCTACACGGACGGCTCCGGCCAGGGCATTGCCGGCGCAAAACAGTTGCAGGGCAAGGAGCTGAGCTACAACAATATCGTCGATCTCGACGCCTGCTGGGAGCTGGTACAGGAATTCGATGAACCCGCTGCCATCATCATGAAACACACCAACCCTTGCGGCGCTGCCACCGGCGCAACGATCCTCGAAGCCTATCAAAAGGCTCTCGCCTGCGATCCCGTCTCGGCCTTCGGCGGAGTCATCGGCATCAATCGTGAAGTGGATGCGTCCGCCGCCGAAGAGATTGCCAAGCTCTTTGTCGAGGCCATCGCCGCGCCCAGTTTCTCGACGGAGGCTCGCGCGCGCTTTGCAGCCAAGAAGAATCTGCGCCTTGTCGAAGTGCGCTCCGCGCCGCCGCGTTTTGTAGTCAAAAATGTTTCGGGCGGGTTGTTGCTGCAGGACGCCGACACCGGCCGCATCGACGCAACGGCACTCGATCCGGGGCTGAAGATCGTCACATGGCGTCCGCCGACGGCCGAGGAACTGCGCAGCCTGCTCTTCGCATGGCGCGTCTGCAAGCACGTCAAATCGAATGCGATTGTATACGCCAAAGACGGCCAGACCCTCGGCGTGGGCGCGGGACAGATGAGCCGCGTGGACGCCGCAAAGTTTGGCGCAATGAAGGCCATCCTGCCGCTCAAAGGCTGCGTCGCCGCGTCAGACGCCTTCTTCCCCTTCGCCGACGGCTTGGAAGCCATCGCCCAGGCAGGTGCGACAGCCGTCATCCAGCCCGGCGGTTCCGTGAAAGATCAGGATGTCATCGACGCTGCCGACAAGCTGGGCATGGCGATGGTCTTTACGGGAATGCGGCACTTCCGGCATTGAACCCTGCGCCACCTGCGGTGGGGCCTATTGCTCGCTTTTCGCTCGCATGAGCTTCGGCGACATTAGCGTCGCTGCAGGTGGTAGGCCGTGGAGGTTCGCAAGGCATTATTTTGCATGGAGCCGCGCAGGAATCGCCCCTACTTCGGAGCCACAAATCCCGGCTGTAGATACGGCTTGAGATCAGCCCACGGAATCAGCACCGGATCGGGATGAATTGCCGGAGGCGCAACCGTGTACGGAATAAACTGAATCTCAAGGCCTTTGCTGTCCAGCTTCCAGTCTTCCGGGTCCATCACAACGATGTGCAACTCATGGGGCATTTGGCCGGGGAGAAAGCTCGTGTAGTTGTAATCCTTGTCGTCGAGCTGCCGGTGTAAGTCTTTGTCGCAGCGCCCTTCGATGAACTGGTTCCATCCCGATCCCGGACGGAAGATATCCGACGGACGAAGAGCGCGCCTCTCCTTCAGCAGCCAGTTGAACTGCTTCCAGACGTAGCGGAAATCCATGCTCTCGGAGTTTTCGTAGACGGTGGCTGTGACCAGGTCATTACCAACGATATCCACTGTGGCGCCGGTCATGGTTTCCTCGTCGTGAGCCCAATCCGTGTCGCGCGCAGCCGCTTCAATCGCCGCATTCCATGCCTTCCACTCCTCAGTGGCGCTCATCGATTGCGGCCACGAGGCATCCAGAAGGGTAAAGTTGTCTGGTTTTTTTGCCAATATATGCGTCTTCGAGCGCCAGACAAAGGTGACTCCGCCCTTCGTCTGAATCAGCTTCTGCAACGCTTCGATGCGCGTCTTGTAGTAAACCAGCAGATAGAGCGGCGGATCGTCCGTGCATACCGACTCATAATCTGCACTCAAGCAGTCTGTGAAGTGAGCCGCAATGCCGCGCAGCCAGTTCCTCTGATCCTCGCGCACGGCTTCTTTCATCTCAGCCGGAGCCGCGGCCAGTGCTGTCTTATAGGCCGCCGCCAATTTCTCGTCGGCCGCGTTCAACTCCGGTGATGCGCAGACCGCCTTCTCCAGGGGCGTAGCTGCCTGCTTGCAATCGAAGCTGGCGGCGTGCGCCACGCAGCCTGCCAACACGATCAACATCAACCCGCACTTTTGCATCACCATCGCTTCTTCTTTCCGCGAAAGGTATCGCATGACTATCTCATTCTGTAGCTAAGAAAACTGCCAATATGCATCCTATCAAGGATGGGGAACCCGCATTTTATGGTTTGGTCACGGATGGGGTACTCTCAGATTATGGTTAAGTCACGGGTCTGCCACTCGCCTCCCGATCCAAGATACTCGAGTCTAAATCACATGAATTGGCAATGATTCCAGGACGGGCGGGAGTAAGGACACCCGCACAGTGCTCGCTGTCCGCCTGACCTTCTATAATTTGCAGGGAAGGCGAACTTCGTTTGACGGTTCTCTTCCTTTGAAGATTCATTCGTACTTTTTTCAAGAAGGGATTGACGTATGCCCGAAGATAGGAACTCCATCAATGTGGAAGCGCTGAAGGCACTGGTGCGCACGGTGCCGGATTTTCCCAAGCCGGGGATTCTCTTTTACGACATTACCACACTGCTCAAGGATAAGACCGGTTTTGCCAAGATGATCGACGCGCTGGCGGCGCATTATCTGGAGCAGAAGATCGATCTGGTGCTGGGCATCGAGGCACGCGGCTTCATCTTTGGCCCGGCGCTGGCCTACCGGCTGAATGCCGGCTTTGTACCGGTGCGCAAGCCGCGCAAGCTGCCCGCGCCGGTGGCCAGAGTCACATATGACTTGGAGTACGGAAGTGACACGCTGGAGATTCACCTGGACGCGATTCAGCGCGGCCAACGGGTGGTGCTGGTGGACGATCTGCTGGCGACCGGAGGCACGATGGAGGCAACCGTGAAGCTGGTGAAGGAGCTGGGCGGCGAGATCGCCGGATTGGCCTTCGCCGTGGAGCTGGACTTTCTCAAGGGGCGCGAGCGCTTCAAGGAGTTTGACGTATTCAGCTTGCTGCATTACGACGAGTAGAGGAGTGTGACCGAGCTTGCGGTTGAGGACGGAACCGAATCTTTCGGGTTTGGGCATCGTGAAGCAAGCTCGGCCATCCCGCTTTTTAGAGCAGCGCATCGGTCATTTGGAGCACAGGCACGCCTTAGTCATCCTATCTGGGTAGTTGCCCGCGGTTTGCGCATGAGTCATTGGCTCAAGCGCATAGATGCTTGTGACATTCTGCTTTCCCAGTACATTCTGTTGCAGAAACGGAGCCATCAGCAATGAGCGTTGCAGGCCATGACTTGTCAGGTTTGCCGTATTAGCACTGACATCTCCAGGGGCGTTGTAATTCAAATCTTCGCTTACTACAAAAATCAAGTTGGTGTTTCCGGCGCTCAAAGGCGGAGTTGTTGACACTGCGCGAGTGCTGCTGGCATTGCCGCCGTATCCCCAGCAGAAGAAGGTAAACGCGGGAGCCAGAAGAAGACCAAATCCACTCATGTCCGGTTATACGAAACAAGAATCATGCCATCACCGAGAAGCCAATGTTGATTGGCGAGAGATAACAGCGAGAGCAAGTTTCACGGCGCAGATTTCCCATAAGAGGAATGCCTCATTGGATCAAACCAAGAAAGGAATAACAAGTAGGATAAACGCTCTGTACCGTTGCGATGCACATTACAGTCCCTCCACACTGTAGTCGATGCACTAAGCGCCGGGTACTCGTTCCAGATGGTAACGTCAACTTGCTCAAGAGCGGCGCCAGGCAAATTCTATTACGCAGCGAGGAGCGCCAAAGATGGAACCCAAGTTTTTTGATGCCCGCGGATTAAAATGTCCTCTTCCTTCCATGAAGATGATGAGCATGAGCCGGGATATGAAGCCGGGCGAGATTCTGGAAGTGATTGCCGATTGCCCAACCTTCGAGGCGGATGTCAGGAAGTTCTGCGAGGTGATGAAAAAGGCCTTGCTATTCGTAAAAGCGGAAGGCACGGCCAAGCGGGTGCAAGTGCGAATGTAGCCGGCGGGGCAGGCGCGCGAAGACGAGGCAGTTGCACATTTTCTTTGCTTCAACCGGCGCAGCGTATTGCCGATTCAAATTGATTGGTGCAACTCTCCCGGTTGCGTACTGAGTTTGGCGGTATCTTCACAATTTTGCCTGCGGAGAGGGCAAACATGACAAATAAGCCGAAGTTGGCGATGTACTGGGCATCTTCCTGCGGGGGCTGCGAGATTGCTCTAGTCAACATGAATGAGAAGCTGCTGGAGGTGGACGCGCACTTCGACTTCGTCTTCTGCCCCTGCCTGCTGGACACCAAGATCAAGGATATCGAGGCCCTGCCGGATCGCGCTCTGGCCGTCACGCTCTTCAATGGCGCGATCAGAACCTCGGAAAACGAAGATATGGCCCGTCTGCTGCGCAGCAAGTCGCAACTGCTGATTGCCTTCGGCTCCTGTTCTTCGGAGGGCTGCATTCCGGCCTTGAGCAATCTCTCCTCAAAGGCCGAACACCTCCGGACCGTCTATCTCGACAATCCCTCCCTCGATAATCCCCAGAGCGTACTTCCACAGACTCGCACCAAAGTGCCCGAGGGTGAATTGGAGTTGCCGGAGTTCTACGAGAGAGTGAAGCATCTGGCGCAGATTGTAGATGTGGACTACTACATTCCCGGCTGCCCGCCGGAGCCGCATCAGATATGGAATGTAGTGGAGGCTTTGGTGCAAGGAGCGCAACTTCCACCCAAGGGCAGCACGCTCGGCGCAGGCCGCTCCACGGTTTGCGATGAATGCGCTCATCGCAAGGAAAACAAGACCATCAAGAAGTTCTACCGCACTTATGAGATCGTTCCTGATCGCGAGCGCTGCCTGCTGGAGCAAGGCATCGTCTGCATGGGAATCGCCACACGCGATGGATGCGGCGCCCTCTGCCCGCAGGTGAATATGCCCTGTACCGGCTGTTATGGGCCGCCCGAAGGGGTTCTCGATCAGGGCGCGAAGATGGTTTCGGCGCTGGGATCGGTGTTCGACATCGGCGAGATCAAGGATCTTTCCGACGATGCGATCGCCGCCAAAATCGATGATGCGATTGAGGGGCTGCCGGATTTCGCCGGCACCTGTTACAAGTACAGCCTTGCAGGCTCTCTGCTGGGGGGAAGAATTCGATGAAGCAAATCACCATCAGTCCGATCACCCGCCTGGAAGGGCACGGCAAGATCGAAATCTTCCTCGACGCCGAGGGCAATGTCGCCAATGCTTATCTGCAAGTGCCGGAGTTGCGCGGCTTCGAGCAATTCTGCGTGGGGCGCAGGGCCGAAGATATGCCGGTCATCATGAACCGGATCTGCGGCGTCTGCCCGGAGGCACACCATTTGGCCGCCACCAAGGCTCTCGATCAGCTCTTCGCGGTGGAACCGCCGCCTGCGGCCAAGAAGATCCGTGAACTGCTCTACATGGCCTTCTTTATTACCGATCACACCACGCACTTTTACGCTCTGGGTGGACCGGATTTCATCGTTGGACCGGATGCGCCACCCTCGGAACGCAATATTCTGGGAGTGATTCGCAAAGTCGGCCTCGACATCGGCAAAAAGGTGATCGACTGCCGGGCGCGCAATCACCATATTATTCAGATGCTGGGCGGCAGGGGCGTTCATCTGCCTGCCGGTCTGCCCGGAGGCTGGAGCAAATCTGTCTCCGAGGAGGAACGCCAGGAGATCGAGAAGATCGCCGTTGAAAACCTGGAGTTCGCCAAATTCTCCTTGCAGATATTCGATTCCGTGGTGCTGAAAAATACCGCCTACGCCGAGCTGATTCAGTCCGATGTCTACTGCCATGAGACCTATTACATGGGCACCGTGGACGCAAACAACCATTCCAATCTCTACGACGGCAAGATTCGCGTTGTCGATCCCAATGGCAAGGAAGTGCTTCACTTTCCCGCGACAGAGTACTTCGAGCACATCAGTGAACGGGTTGAGCCCTGGAGCTATCTGAAGTTTCCCTATCTCAAGAAGGTGGGATGGAAGGGATTCACCGACGGCATCGAGAGCGGAGTCTACTGCGCTACGCCGCTGGCGCGCCTGAATGTCTCCGATGGGCTGGCGACGCCATTGGCACAGGCCGAGTACGAAAAATTCTACGCGGCATTCGGCCGCAAGAAGATCAAGGGCCGCTATCAGCCCGTCCATCACCGGCTGGCGACGCATTGGGCGCGGCTGATCGAGGTGCTGTACGCGGCCGAACATATGCTGGAGCTGGTGCGCGATGCGGAGATTACCTCGCAGGATGTGCGCCGGATTCCCACGGGCATCGCGGGAGTGGGCGTCGGATCGGTGGAGGCGCCGCGCGGCACATTGATTCATCACTACGAATCGGATGCGCAAGGCATTCTGACCAAAGTAAACCTGGTGGTCGGGACTACAAATAATCATGCCGCGATGGCGCTATCGATCAAGCTGGCTGCCGAGAAGCTGATCCATGCAGGAAAAGTCGTCGAGGAAGGGCTGCTGAACCGGGTCGAGATGGCCTTCCGGCTCTACGATCCCTGCCTCTCCTGCGCGACTCACGCGCTGCCGGGATCGATGCCTCTGATCGTCAACCTGAGAAGCAGTGAAGGCGAGATCGTACGTTCCTTCAGGCGGGATGGTTAAATCATGGCCGCTGCGATTGTCATTGGCGTTGGTAACCCGGTGATCTCCGACGACGCTCTGGGTCTGATTGCCGCGCAGCGGGTACGGCGGCAGGTGGCGGGCCGGAGCGGGGTTGCGGTCACTGAGGTCTACAACGGCGGCCTTGAATTGATGGAAGCGATGGCCGGATACGACCGCGCCTATGTCGTCGATGCGATTGTCTCCGGAGGAAGGCCGGGAACGATCTACCGGCTGGGCATCGACGCGGTTGCCGCCACGCGCAACAGCTCGACGACGCACAACGGAAGTCTCTCTGCCGCAATGGAGTTGGGCCGCCTTGCCGGCGTCAAGCTGCCGGATGAAGTGCGCTTCTGGGCCGTGGAAGCCGGCGATGTTTCTACCTTTTGCGAGGGACTGACGCCGGAGGTTGAGGCGGCCATCCCGGTTGTGGCCACTGAGATCATGCACGCGTTATTTCCAAATCAGCGCTTGTCATAGGAGATGGATCGAATGAAAGTCGGACTGTATTTTTGCACCTGCGGAACCAACATTACCGCGACGGTCGACTCCGATAAGGTGATCGCCGAGTTGACGGCGCAGTTTCCCGAATCCTACGCCTCCAAGGTCGAATTTATCTGCTCCGCCGAGGGCAAATCCTTCTTCAAAGACGATTTGCTCACCCACCGGCCCGACCGCGTTGTGATTGCCGCCTGCTCGCCGCGGGAGTACGAGAACACCTTCATGCAGATTCTTGCCGAAGCGGGAATCAATCCCTACTTCATGCAGTTCGTCAACATCCGCGAGCAGGTTGCGTGGGTGACGCCCGACCCGGCGGAGGCCACGCAGAAGGCCACGGTCGCTATTCGCGGCGCCATGGCGCGCGTCTGCCTGCAACTGCCGCTGGAGAAGAAGGAGTTGGAGGCCAACGGCGATGTGCTGGTCGTCGGCGCCGGTCCAGCCGGTCTGCAAGCCGCGTTGTTTTTGGCCGAGGGCGGGCGCAAGGTGGTGCTGGTGGAAAAGTCCCCGGCGATTGGCGGTATGCCGGTCTTCTTCGAGGAACTCTTTCCCACCATGGAATGCGGCCCCTGCCTGCTGGAACCCTTTGAGGAGCAGGTTCTGCACGGCGATTACGCGCACAACATTGAACTGCTGCTGCTCTCCGAGGTCACCGGCGTCACCGGCTACTACGGAAACTTCAATGCCACTATCCGGCAGGCGCCGCGCTATGTCGGTCACACCTGCATCGGCTGCGGGATGTGCGTCGAGGTCTGTCCGGCCTCGGCCAGCAATCCATTCAATTGCGGCATGGATGAGAAGAAGGCGATTGCCATGCCCTTCCTCGGCGCCTTGCCCAACTTTCCTTATATCGATCCGCAGGCCTGCATACGCACGAGCGGCGGCGACTGCCAGCTCTGCCTGGATGCATGCCCGATGCCGGAGACGGTCTTGCTGGACGACAAGGAACGGATCGTCGAGCGCAAGATCGGAGCGATCATTCTGGCTATCGGCAGCAAGCTCTATGACTGTAGCAAGCTGACCGGACTGGGCTACGGCGAAGTTCCCGGTGTCTTCACCAGCCTTGAGTTCGAGCGGCTGGCCTCCTCCAACGGACCCTCAGGCGGCGAGATCAAGACCGCAGCGGGCAGCGCGCCCGGCAGTGTCGCTATCATTCACTGCGTCGGCAGCCTGGATGCCAAGCATCAGCCCCACTGCTCCGGCATCTGCTGCGAGTACGCCTTCAAGTTCAATCGCATCCTGGAGCACAAACTGCCGGGAACGAAGGTCTACCACTTGTACAAGGAGATGGTCGTCGCCGGCAAAAGCGACTTTACCATGCTGGAGCACGCCCAAAAGAATCCCCACGCCAGCTTCATTCGCTACAAGGATATTACGGAGATCAAGATCACTGCAGCGCCTGACGGTCAGAAGATTGCCTATCGAGGCGCGAACGGCCAGGAAGAATTATTCACCACCGAGATGGTTGTGCTCTGTCCGGCGATGGTGGGCAGCGACGATGCGGCCAAGCTGGGCGAGATGATGGATCTGAGCCGTGGACCGGCGGGATTCTTCGACGATTTGAACGGCAGGCTGCACAACGCGCAGAGCAAGGTGAAGGGTGTCTATCTGGCGGGCACCTGCCAGGCGCCTATGGACATTGGCCAAGCCACCGGCCGGGCGATGGCCGCCGCCGGCTATGTCTTGTCGGGGCTGGCCGCGGGAAAGAAGCTGGTCATCGAGCCGATCTCCGCAGAGGTTGATGAAGAGCGCTGCTCCGGCTGCCGCATCTGCGGCAACGTCTGCCCCTACAAGGCCATCAGCTTCATTCCGGAGAGCGAAACCTCGCGCGTCAATGCTCTGCTCTGCCACGGTTGCGGCACCTGCGTTGCGGCCTGTCCGGCGGGAGCGATTCAGGGCAACCACTTCACCAACGATCAAATTCTTGCGGAAATCGAGGCCATCCTGCAATGACAACGCTCGTCCAGATCCATACCGAATCCTTTGAACCGAAGATCGTCGGCTTTCTGTGTAACTGGTGTTCTTATGCCGGAGCCGACAAGGCAGGCGCCTCGCAGACGCCCTACCCGCCCAATGTGAGCGTCATCCGCGTGATGTGCAGCGGACGTGTCGATCCGCAGTTCGTTCTTGAAGCCTTTCACCGCGGAGCCGACGGCGTGATGATTCTTGCCTGCCATCCCGGCGACTGCCATTACAAGGAGGGCAATTACCGGGCCGTCCAGCGCCATCGCATCCTGCTGCGGCTGCTGGAGCAGTTCGGCATTGAAAAGGAACGCTGCAACTTCGATTACGTCTCCGCCGGCGAAGGCGATAAGTTCGTCCGCGTCATCACCGAGATGGTCAGCACGATCAAGGCGCTTGGACCGCTGAGGCTCGCCGTTCCAGCCGAGTAATACTCTCCCGCACTTCAAGTTTCCCTGCTCTTTGAATTGGCCATGAGTGAAGATTCTGACAAGGCTCCGATGAAAGTCGCAATGCCGCCGATAACACGAGCAGAGATCCTTTCTGTTCTACGGATGGCCTGAAAGGGCTGGCTTGAATGAAAGAAGGTTGAACTCCGGGAAGGTTGGAGACCCTTGATGCGAGGACGGAATCTATCTCCGCTGGTCTTTGTCGTTGATGACGATTCCAGCATCGTCCAGACGATCGATGGCTTCCTGAAGAGAGCCGGATTCCGGACGGCCAGCGCTGGAGACGTTGCAGGAGCTTTGAAGGGAATCCGCGAACAGCGGCCCGACCTGATCCTGCTGGACGTCAACTTGCCGGATGGCTCCGGCTTCGATGTCTGCCGCGACCTGAAGAAAGAAGCCTCAGCCTTCACAATTCCGATTCTCTTCATCTCCGCCAATGAAGATACCTCGACGAAGGTTCAGGGATTTGAGATTGGCGGAGTGGATTACATTACCAAGCCGATCGTCGGGGCGGAGGTCATTGCCCGGGTGCGAACCCATCTGCGGCTCAAGCAGGCTTATGAACGGCTGGCCGAACTTCAGGCCGAGCGAGTAAAAGTTCTGGCCAGCGCGCAACAGACGTTGATGCCCCGTCCGGAGGGCTTTCCCGAGGCGCGCTTTCAGGTTTCCATCCGTCAGGTGCTGGCCGCCGGCGGTGACTTCTACGATGTGATTCCAGCGGGCCAGGGCGTTGTGGACTATCTGGTGGCGGACGCCAGCGGGCACGATCTGGCGGCCTCTCTCTGGACGGCCTCGCTGAAGGCGCTGGCCGCCGAATACGCAGGCCCGCTGAATCTGCCGGTGGAGATCGTGCGCACCATCAATAGCTCTCTCTGCCGCATTCTTCCCTCCGGCTCGTTTTTCACCCTCGTCTATGCACGGCTCAACCATCAGACAGGCCGCCTTTCCCTGGTAAGCGCCGGTCATCCGCCGGCGATCATCATTCGCCTCAAAGAGAATGAACCGGTCATTCTGAGGCAGGAGGGCGACGTGGTGGGCGCATTCACCGATGCGGTCTTCGGCGTCGCCGAGATCACTTTGCAAAAGGGCGACCGGGTCTTTTTTTATACCGATGGGCTGATCGAAACCGGCGGTTCCTATGAAGAGGGCCTGCAGCGGCTGGCCCAAGCCTGTCTTATGCAGCGCAGCCTGCCGCTTCATGAGCTTGTTCCCGCTGTGGTTGACACCGTAATGGCCGGCATTACCGCCGCGGACGACACGCTGCTGCTGGGGGTGGAAAGATGAACTCTCCACGGAAGTACACTCCAATCTCCTTCCATGAAAAGATACCTTCGCGCATCGATGAAGTGGACCGGCTCTGTCTGAGGATTCGTCATCTGCTCCAGACGAATGACCTTGGCGAATACTGCTTTTCGGTCGAGTTGCTGGCGCGGGAGTGCCTGAACAACGCGGTAATTCACGGAAACCGGAACGATGCCGATAAATCGATCGTATTGAGCCTTTCGGTGGGCCGAGCGTGGATACGCTTGCAGGTTGGCGATGACGGTCCGGGCTTTGCCTGGAGAAAGGCGCGCCGCAGCAAATTGGATACGGCTGCCTGTTCCGGGCGCGGGCTGCAGTTTTACGAGTTGTATGCCGAGCGCGCGCAATTCAACCGCTGCGGCAACCAGATTACGCTCTGGATACGCAAGTCGAAGCGTAGAGGAAAGGAAGACGGCGCTATGTCTGCTTACATTCTGGATATGAAGGACCAGAAAGGCTCGGTAAAGCTGAAGGGAGACTTGACGGCAGTTCTGGTCCCTGATCTTCAGGCAGGCCTCAAGGAAATGCTGAATGTCGGTGTGCGTGAAGTGGAATTCGATCTGGCGTGCACCAAGATGCTGGATTCGAGCGGCATGGGACTGCTGATTGCGGCGGCCAACAGCCTCGCTCCCCACAGCGGCAAAGTCTTTGTGAGCAACGTCAGCCCCGATATTTTCCGCCTGCTGCAAAGCATGCGTTTGACGGCGCGTCTCAACGTCAGCGGAAAAGCGGAATAGGAGAGTCGTCATGGATGCGGAGATGGATCTGGGGATGGACGACGAATTACTCGGAGAGTTCATCAATGAATCGCGCGAACACCTGACCACGATCGAGGCCGACTTGCTGGCGATCGAGGAGGGTGGAGCGAATATCGATTCGGAGCTGGTGAATAAGGTCTTTCGGGCGGCTCACTCCATCAAGGGCGCCAGCGGCTACTTCGGTCTGACCAAAGTGAAGGAGCTGGCTCATCGCGCCGAGACGGTCCTGGACATGATCCGGTCGAAGAAGATGCCCCCCAACGCCGAAATTACCAATCTACTTCTGACGGCCTTCGATCAACTGCGCGAGATGATTAACCATCCCAAGGAAAGCGCTAACGCCGAGATCGACGATCTGGTCATGAATCTGACCGGCCTGGCCTCCTCGTATCTGCCCCAGGAGCAGAAAGCCTCCCTTAACCAGACTGTTGCGTTGATTCCCGAAGGGGGAGGCATTCCAGTCGTCCTTCCCAAACTGGATTACGAACGCGCAAAGGAGAACGGCCATTGCCTGTACTCCGTTGAATACGACCTGATCCACGACATCGAGCGGCGGGGATTGAATGTGCTTGAAGTCTTCCACGCTCTGATGAACTCCGGCGAGATCCTGGATTGCGAGGTGAACTTCGCAGCCATCGGCACACTGGACGATCCCGTCGGAAACCAGTTGCCTCTGCGGTTGATCCTGGCAACACCCATTGTGGCCCGTGAAATTGGCCGTCTCTTTCCCCACAACCGCGACAAAGTCAAACTGCTCTCCCTGTCCGGTGCGGCAGCGCCAGAGGCTGCTGCCGTTCAGACCGCGGCCCTACCATCCTGGACGATTCCGCCGGTGCCGGAGAGGAGTCCGGCCTCCGAGATTCAGAATGCCACGGTTCAGCCCAAGCCGCCGCTGCCGGTGCGCGCAGAGCCTCCTGCGGCAAATCCCGTCGCCGCCAAGACCGCCGCTCCCGCTGCCTCGGCAGCCGTCGTTGAAGACAGCATCCGGGTGAACGTGGGAACGCTGGAGACGCTGATGAATCTTGCGGGTGAGCTGGTGCTGGGACGAAACCAGTTGCGCGCCTCCATCGCTCAGAAGAATTCGCGCGCCTTGAAGGCCGCCGACCAGCGCATCAACCAGATCACCTCCGAGTTGCAGGATGTTGTCATGCAGACCCGGCTTCAGCCCATCGGCAACGTCTTCGGAAAATTCCCCCGTCTGGTGCGCGATCTGGCCGCCTCGCTGCACAAGGATATTCAGTTGGATCTTCGCGGCAAGGATGTGGCCCTGGATAGGAGTTTGATCGAATCCCTCTCCGATCCGCTGACGCACATGGTGCGCAATGCTGTCGATCACGGCATCGAATTTCCTGAGGATCGCGTCAAGGCGGGCAAGCCGCGCCAGGGCAACATCAGCATCGATGCCCGCCACGAAGCCGGCCAAGTGGTGGTGGAGATCGTCGACGACGGCAAAGGCATCGACCCGGAGCGCATTGCCAAGGTGGCTCTGACCAAGGGATTGCTCACGGCGGAGAAGCTGGAGGGGATGTCGGCCAAGGACAAGACCGCGCTGATCTTCCTTCCCGGTCTCTCCACGAATACGCAAGTGAGCGACGTTTCGGGACGCGGAGTGGGCATGGACGTGGTCAAGACCAACCTCGACCGTCTCGGCGGCAAGGTGGAGATTCTTTCGACTCCTGGGAAGGGCACAACCTTTCGCATCAAGCTGCCGCTGACCCTGGCGATCATTCCCTCCCTGATCGTCTCCGTCGAGGGGGAGCGATTCGCCATTCCGCAGATCAATGTGGAGGAGATACGGCGCGTTCTGCCCGGCCAGGCCAAGACCCGCATCGAGGTGGTGGGGGATGCCGAGATTCTGCTCTTGCGCGACCGCCTCATTCCCCTCGTGCGTTTTGCCAACGTGCTGGGAGTGGTGCCGACCTATGTCGATCCCAAGGCCAACCAGCGCGAAGTTGATCGCCGCATCCATATCGCCGACCGGCGCTCGCCTCACCTCCCCGCTCCTGGGGAAGATAAACCCGATGCGCCGCCTCCCGCGCCGCTGCATCCCCGCGTGGATGCTGACCGGCGTCAAATCGGCGGAGCGATGGAGATTGTGGTGGTGACAACCGGCACGCAGAGCTACGGGCTGCTGGTGGACGGCTTTCATGACACGGAAGAGATTGTCGTCAAGCCCTTGGGCTCTCACCTGAAGGGATTGGAGGAGTACGCCGGCGCGACGATTCTCGGCGATGGCTCGGTCGCGCTAATCCTGGACATCGCGGGACTGGCCGCCAAAGCGAACCTCAGTACAGCAGTCAATATCACCCGCGCCCGCCAGCGTGAGGAAGACAGCCAGGCGGAGGAGTTCGCCGACAGCCATTCCCTGGTTCTGTTTCACAATGCTCCAGAGGTGCTTTGCGCTCTTCCACTGGATACCGTCACGCGCATCGAACACATCGCGCTCAGGCAGGTGGAGACGATCGGCGGCCGGCGCACCATGCAATATCACGGCGGCTTGCTGCCGCTGGTCACGCTGGCCGACGCAGCGCAGGTAGAGCCGATCGGCGAAGGCAAGGAACTGGCCGTGATGATTGCCAATATCCGCGGCCATGAGGTGGGTTTGCTGGGAGCGATGCCGGTGGATGTGATCGAAACCGCAGCGCAGATCGACCAGACCACCCATCGCCAAAAGGGTGTAGCTGGCTCCACGATCATTCAAGATCGCACGGCGCTGATCGTCGACCTGTATGAATTGGTGGATGCCGCCTGGCCGGAGTGGGCGGAACAGCAATTGGCTGCCAAGCCCCGCCAGGAAAGCGTGCAGGCGACTTCGGTCTTGCTGGCCGAGGATTCCGATTTCTTTCGCAGCCAGATTCGCCGCTTCCTTGAGGAAGAAGGTTATTCCGTTCTGGCTGCTCCGGATGGAGAAGCCGCCTGGGAGTTGCTTCTCCAGAACCTCGAAAAAGTGCAGGCGGTGGTCACTGACATCGAGATGCCGCGCCTGGATGGGCTGGGGCTGGCGCGGCGCATTCGGGCCGACAACCGCACGCTGAGCCTGCCGATCATCGCTCTCACCTCCCTGGCTGGAGACGACGATGTTGCCCGCGGCAAATCCGCGGGGATTGACGATTACCAAACGAAACTTGACCGGGACCGGCTGCTCGACCGGCTGCGGGAGTATTTGGGCGAGGCGCATCCGCACGCCGCGATGGCAGCGGGAAGCTATGCGGTCGCTTGATCGTGACGCAAATGGGAGTGGTTTGAGGGAGAGGCAACGATGAAAGACGAAGGA
Source organism: Occallatibacter sp. (assembly GCA_049587335.1). Lineage (GTDB taxonomy): Bacteria > Acidobacteriota > Terriglobia > Terriglobales > Acidobacteriaceae > Telmatobacter. Next base: position 108,482 of record JBAVDS010000083.1, read on the forward strand.
GAACTGCAATGAAACTGAAGATCCGTTCACAATTGGTGCTGGCCTTTTCTGTCGTACTCGGCCAGGTGCTCATTTCATCGGGAATTGTCTTCTGGAAGGCGAGTGATGTCAGCCAGAAGCTCGATCATCTCAAAGAATCGCGGATTCCTGTCATGCTGGCGACAAGCGCATTGGATCTGAATTTAATGAAGGCCAGATCCGACCTTCGGCGTGTGCTCCTCTTTGTCTCCGACGGAAAGCAGGAGCAGGCAAAGGTCTACAAGCAGAAGCTGCAAGATGACTGGAAGCTGCTCGATGCTGCCTTCGCTCCGTTGCCGGAGATGAGCAAGAGCTTCGCCTTGCAGGAGAACAAGGACAGGGTAGCCAAGCTGGCCGCCGAGTTGCCGGGACTTCAACAGGAGCAGATGGAGATCGCCGATGCTGCTCTGGCCGGAGGACCGCGGCGCATCACAGCCATCGACGACAATCTGGTGAAGACCGTCGAGCCGCACGGAGTGGTTGCCCGTGATCTCGCCGAAGGACTCGGGCAAAGCAATACCCAATTGATTAATGAGAATGTCGACAATCTTCGCCAAAGCGAGAGCATGACTCGCTGGATACTGGCAATTTCGACTTTGCTGTCCATGGCGACGGGCATCATGATTGCCTTGGTCTTCAGCGGCAAGATCGCACAGGTTCTATCCGTAGTCGTCGATCGTTTGAAACTCATTGCGGCTGGCGACCTGACTGGCGCGAAGCTGCCCGAGAAGATACTTGTCCGGCCCGACGAACTCGGAGAACTGGCGACTGCCTCCCAGGCCATGTGCGATAGCCTTCGACAGTTGCTGGAAGGCATCGCCGGCGGAGTTTCGACCCTGGCTGCTTCTGCCACGGAGTTGTCGACGATCTCGAAGCAAACGGCCACCGGGACGGCGTCCATGTCCGACATGGCGCATACTGTGGCGGCGGCTGCCGAAGAGGCCAGCGCCAACACCATATCCATCGCTAGCGGCATGGAGCAATCTTCAAGCAGCCTCTCCAGCGTGGCCAGCGCCACCGAGCAGATGAGCGCCACGGTGGGTGACATCTCCGCCAACACATCCCGGGCGCGTGCGATCAGCGATCAGGCTACCGGCCAGGCGCACACCATCACCGAACAGATGCAAAAGCTGGGACAGGCGGCACAGGAGATTGGCCACGTAACCGAGACCATCACCAATATCTCCGCGCAGACCAACCTGCTGGCGCTGAACGCGACCATCGAAGCCGCGCGGGCGGGTTCTGCGGGCAAGGGCTTTGCCGTGGTTGCCAATGAGATCAAGGAACTGGCCAAACAGACGGCCGAGGCTACCGAGGACATCAAGGCGCGGATAGCCGGGATACAAGGCTCGACCGGCACGGCGATTGTCGATATTGGCCAGATCACGGCAGTCATCAGCGATGTTGGCGGGATCGTCTCCAGCATTGCCGCGGCCATCGAGGAACAGGCGGCGGTGACCAAGGATGTGGCCGGTAACATCGCGCAAGCCTCGAGCGGAGTGCACGAGGCCAATGAGCGAGTTGCGCAGACGGCGGAGGTATCGAAGAGTATCGCCCGCGACATCGCAGGCGTCAACATGGCGGTAACCGGCATCCGGCAGGATGGCGAACAGGTTGAATTCAGCGCCGCGATGCTCTCGCAGTTGGCGGAGCAGCTCGGCGCCCTGGTAGCGCAGTTCAGGATATGAGGGAGTGGCGATGGCATCGAGCATCTCTGATTCTGTAGCCGGCGAGGATCTGCTGACTGCTACCTTCCAACTGGGAGGCGACGATTGCGTCTTTGGAATCGACGCCACCTTGATTCAGGAGGTGGTGATGGTGGGCGAACTGACGCCCGTGCGTCACGCTCCAGAGTATGTGGCGGGTATTCGCAATTTGCGCGGCCGCATCATTACCGTGATCGATTTAAGCGTGCGGTTGGGCCTGGGTTTCGTTGAAATCGGCCCGGAGAGCCGCATTCTGATCGCCGATTGGAAAGGTGAACCCGTCGGGTTGCTGGTGGACCGGGTCGCGGACGCCATCGAAGTGGAGGCCGGCGCCCTGGAGCCGGCGCCTCCCAATCTGCATGGAGTGCAGATGCAGAAGCTGCTCGGAGTCTTTCGCAGCGGTGAGCGGTTGGCGGCATTGCTCGATCTGGCTGCGGTGCTCGGAGCCGATGACCGCGGCGGAAAACAGTTGTCAAACGATGAAATGAGAGGGTGAACGTGAGGGTCCTGGTAGCCGACGATGCGGTCCTCTTCCGGCGGCTGCTAGCGGATGTGCTGGCGTCGCTGCCGGATGTTGAGGTCGTGGGCAGCGCAGCCAACGGAAAGATCGCCATTCAGAAGGTCCGGGAGTTGAAACCCGATCTTCTCACTCTCGACATCGAGATGCCGGAGATGGACGGTCTGGCCGTCCTGGACGCGCTACTTCGGAGTGGCGAGCCACCGGTTGAGGTCATTGTAGTGAGCGCGCTATCCCGGCGTGGAGGCGATCTCACCATGCGCGCTCTGGAGAAGGGCGCCTTCGATTTCATCACCAAGCCGGACGCGGCTACCCCGGAACAAGGGCGCGAAGCCCTGCGGCGCGAATTGGCCGTACGTGTGCGCGCCGTTGCTCATCGCCTTGAGGTGCGTTCGATCCTGCGCGGCAAATCCTCCCCGTCCCCTTCTGAAACTTCTGCAACGAATCTCTCCGGCGAACGTGCGCTGGGAGCTTCAAGCCTCGGCGGGGTCGCCATGCGTATGCAGCGGCTGTCAAATCCCGAGAAGCCGGATATGGTTCTGATCGGCGTTTCCACCGGCGGCCCTGTCGCGTTGGCGAAGCTGCTGCCAGCCATTCCCAGGGACATCGGTGTGCCCATCCTGATCGTGCAGCATATGCCGCCGATCTTTACCAAAGCACTCGCCGACAGCTTGGCAGCCAAATGTGCGGTACGTGTCCGGGAAGCGATTCATGGCGAGTCTCCTGAAGCAAACACGGTGTACATCGCGCCCGGAGGCAGGCAGATGCGATTGGCTGCGGGAGCCGGCAATCAGCCGATTGTCGAATTGACCGACGACCCTCCGGAAAACAATTGCCGGCCTGCCGTCGACTACTTGTTTCGCTCGGCCGCCAATCGCTTTCCGGGGCGTTCCATGGCCGTCATCCTTACGGGGATGGGCAGTGACGGCACGCTCGGCTTGCGTCTGCTCAAGCGCCACGGCTGTTATGTCATCGCCCAGGATGAGGCCAGTTGCGTTATTTACGGAATGCCGAAGGCCGCAGTCGATGCTGGCGTCACCGATGTCGTTCTGCCTCTGGAATCGATCGCCGGCCGAATCACCTCCATTGTCAAGGGAGGCCGGGGATGACAGCAACGATCACACGCGAGGAGATGCCGGTCTGGTCCCGCTACATCAAAGAGATCTGCGGAATTCATCTGGATGAGTCCAAAGGCTACCTGGTCGAGACGCGCCTGGGCGGACTGCTCACGGAGGTAGGCGCTTCGAATTTCTCCGAACTCTTCTACAAAGCCCGGGCAGATGCTTCCAGCAAACTGCGCGGGAAGATCATCGAAGCGATCACCACCAACGAAACATCATTCTTTCGCGATACCTCTCCCTTTGAACTGCTTCGTCACAAACTGATTCCAGACATCATCGACCGTCGCAACCGCAATGGCGCGCGGATTCCCATCCGCATCTGGAGCGCCGCCTGTTCCACCGGTCAGGAGGCGTACAGCACGGGTATTGTGCTCAAGGAGTTGCTCGGAGATCTCAATCGCTACGACATTCGCATTCTGGGCACCGACATTTCCAACAAGGTTGTTGCCCAGGCCAGCTACGGCGAATACAACCGGCTGGAGCTGGAGCGGGGCCTGCCGCAGGATGCGCTGGTCCGCCATTTTACCGCCTCCGGAGATCGCTGGAAGGTGCGCGACGAGATCCGCGCAATGGCTTCCTTCCGCACAATGAACTTGCTGGAGCCATTCTCATTTCCCAACCCCTTCGACATCATCTTTTGCAGGAATGTGGCCATCTATTTCACCGAGGCGGACAAAACTCGCTTGTTCCGGAACCTTGCCAAGTGCCTGGCAAGAGACGGCGGGTTGATTATTGGCTCCACTGAGTCCATCTCCGGGCTGTGTCCGGAACTTGAACCCAAACGCTATCTGCGTTCGGTGTTTTACCAATGGAAGGCGCAGGCATGAAGGCGAAGTTATGATCTCCAAATCACTTTCTACAGAGGTTTCGGAAGTGGCAGGCTCCGATGGGCTGTCGAAGCAGGCCCTCATCGAAGGCACTGCCAATGCCACGCAGGCCTTGCTTGCCGCAATCGTGAAGAATTCCGCAGACTCCATCATTGCCTCTACTACGGCGGGAATAATCCTTACCTTCAATCGCGGCGCCGAAACAATCTTCGGTTACTCTGCCCAGGAAGTGATCGGGCAGCATATGTCTATGCTGGTGCACACGGAACGCACGGCTATCCTGGAGAATCTCGCACAGGCATTGCTGCAGGGCGATAGCTTCTCGCAATACGAAGGTTTGTGCCAGCGCAAGGATGGAAGCGAAATTCAAGTTTCCGTTACCGGATTTCCTATTAAAGACTCGGCTGGAGAAGTAGTGGCCATCGCCAACATACTCCGCGACATCACGGAGCGCAAGCGTGGGGAACAGGCTCTGCGCGAAAGTGAAGAACGCTTCCGCGCCCTGGCCGACAGCAGCCCTTCGTTGATGTGGGTAACAAACTCCGAAGGCCGGATCGAATTCGTCAATCAGGCTCTCCGGGATCTCTGCGGCGCCACTCGCAAAGTGGTGGAAGCCGGCCAGTGGGGCCTGCCGCTGCATCCAGATGATGCTGCGGACTACTGCGCGGCATTCGACTGTGCGGCCAGAGAGCACACGCCTTTTAATGCCGAGGCGCGAGTCCGCCGTGCGGACGGAGAGTGGCGACTTGTAGGCACTCGTGCCCAGCCTCGCTTTTCGCCTGGCGGAGATTATTTGGGGCATACCGGCCTCAGCGCGGATATTACCGATCGGGTCCGAGCCGAGCGCGCCCGACAGTTTCAGCACTCCCTCCTGCATACCATTCACGAGGTGTCGCTCGACGGAATACTTGTCGTGGACGCCGACGGAATTGTGGTATCGCATAACAACAGGTTTCTGGATGTATGGCAGATTCAGCCATCGGATATTCCCGATACGCCGGTTGGCATTTCGGATCAGCCGCTCTTGCAGGCGGTTATGGAACGGGTCTCGGATCCCATGGCTATCTCGGCGCGGGTGCGGGAACTCTATGCTCATCCAGAGATGAACGATCAGTGTGAAATCGCATTGAAGGATGGTAGAACACTCGAACGCTATTCAACCAGCCTGCGGAATGATGCCGGCGAATACTTGGCGCGCGCCTGGTTCTTTCGTGACATCACCGAACGCAAGCGAGCCGAGCAAGCCATGCTCGAAAGCGAGAATCGCTTCCGCATCATGGCCGATAGTTGTCCGATTGGAATTTGGGTGACCGACGCGCAGGGCGCAATGCTTTTCATGAACCGTACCTACAGGAGATTCTTTGAAGGCTCCTCCAGAGAACTAGAGCAGGATTCATGGCAATTTGTCATTCATCCCGAAGATGCGCCGGCATTCCTTCGCGCGTTTGCGCAGACGCTGAAAGATCATGCATCCTTCGCCGCCGAGTGCCGCTGCCGCCGTGCCGATGGCGAATGGCGTTGGGTAGAGACATTTGCGGACCCGCGATTTTCACAAGAGATGGAGTTTCTGGGCCTGGTCGGCACGTGCAAAGATATTACGGAGCGCAAGCAGGTCGAGGCGGATCTTGCACAGGCCCGAGAAGCCGCTGAGGCCGCCAACCTCCGGCTCTCCGCTCAGCACGTGATTCTGGAAAACGAACGCAGGATTCTCCGCAGCTTCATGGAAAATATCCCTGATTTCATGTACGTGAAGGACACAGAGAGCAGGTTTGTAGTCGCCAATCCAGCAGTAGCGAGATGGGCTGGGGTGAACAAGCCGGAAAAAATGTTGGGAAAGACCGATTTCGACTTTTATTCACATGAAGCTGCCACAGACTTTTTTGAGGACGAGCAGCGCGTGATCCGCTCCGGCCAGCCCATCTTTGATAAGGAAGAAACGAGCTGTTCGGGAACTACAGGCGAAGCCGTTTACTGGCTGACGACGAAAGTTCCTCTCTTTGATAGTGACGGCCGCGTGACTGGAATCGCCGGAGTCGGAAGGGATATTACATCCCGCAAGAGAGTCGAAGCTGAACTGGTTCGAGCCAGAGAGGCCGCCGAGGCCGCCAACCGTCTGCTCTCCGCCCAGAACGCAGTTCTCGATAGCGAACGGCAGATGCTGCGCGCTCTGATTGACAACATCCCCGATCTGATGTGGGTGAAGGATGCCGAGGGCAGGTTCGTCGTTGCCAATCGCGAGGTCGCCCGCTTCAATGGAAGGGAGAAGCCCGAGGATCTGCTTGGCAAAAACGACTTCGATTTCTTCCCGCGCGAGGTCGCCACGGGATTCCATGAAGAAGAACAACGCGTGATTCGCTCTGGTAAGCCGATGGTCGACCGTGAAGAGACTTCCAGCGATTCTGTAACCGGCGAGATTCGCTACTGTCTCTCCACTAAGGTTCCGCTCTTCGACAGCGAAGGCCGTATTGCTGGAATCGCAGGTATTGGCCGCGTAATCACCGAACGCAAGAAAGCGGAAAATGCGCTCCGCGAAAGCAATCGTCAACTTCAGGAGGCAACGGCCCGAGCCAACGAACTGGCGCTGGAGGCGGCCAGCGCCAACCAGGCTAAAAGCGAGTTCCTGGCCAACATGAGCCATGAGATCCGCACACCTATGAACGGCGTACTCGGAATGACCGGTATGCTGCTTGGCTCTGATCTTGGTTCCGAGCAGCGGCACTGGGCGGAAGTTGTTGAGGCATGCGCAAAATCTCTTCTGACCGTGATTGATGACATCCTGGATTTTTCGAAGATCGAAGCTGGCAAATTGGAAATCGATATCGTGGACTTCAATCTGCGCGTCTTGATGGAGGATTTCGCCGAGATGATGGCCGGGCGCATCGGCGAGAAGCCGCTGGAGTTTGTCTGTGCCGTAGCGCCCGATGTATCCGCGCTTCTCAAGGGAGATCCGGGGCGATTGCGCCAGGTGCTTCTGAATTTGGCCAGCAATGCCATCAAGTTCACTCATCAGGGAGAGGTCGTGATCCGCGTGGCTCTGATCGCGGAGAGCGAGACGGACGTCTCATTGCGTTTTTCCGTACGCGATACCGGCATCGGCATTCCTGCCAATAAATTGCAGATGCTCTTCACCAGTTTCACTCAAGTGGATGCCTCGACTACGCGCCAGTATGGCGGCACCGGACTCGGTCTGGCGATTTCCAAGCAGTTGGTTGAACTGATGGGCGGCAGTATCGGGGTAGAAAGCCAGGAGGGCGTCGGCTCGGAGTTCTGGTTCACCCTCCGGCTTGCCAAACAGGATGCTGAGAAGCAGGTGGATTCGCCCTCTGTCCCGGTGCGGGATCGGCGCATTCTGGTGGTGGACGACAATGCCGCCAACCGCGAAGTGCTTACCGCTCAATTGCAATCCTGGGGCGCCGATGTGACCGCAGTGCCGGATGGTCCAACGACCTTGGCCTGCTTGCGAGATGCGATCGCCGCCGGGAAGCAGTTCCACCTCGTAGTCCTCGACATGATGATGCCTGGTATGGATGGAGAGACTCTGGGCATCGAGATTCTTGCCGATGAAGCCCTAAAGGCAACGCCTTTGGTAATGATGACATCGATGGGCCAGCGCGGGGATGCCCAGCACTTCAAAGAGATCGGTTTCGCGGCTTATCTGATCAAGCCGGTGAGGCAGTCGGATTTGTTTGACTGCCTGTCAGGAGTATTGACAGGAAAACGTCAAGACAAGAGCCAATCTCTGGTTACCCGCCATAGCCTGCGAGATGTGCGCCGAAGCAATGTACGCATTCTACTGGCGGAAGACAATCTCACTAACCAGGAAGTGGCCATCGGCATACTTAAACGGCAGGGCTGGTATGCGGACGTGGCCTGCGACGGCAAACAGGCCTTGCGGGCGCTCTCGACGCACACCTACGATTTGGTGCTCATGGATGTACAGATGCCGGAGATGGATGGCTATGAGACCACTCGCAATATCCGCGATCCAAACTCTGCGGTGCTCAATCACAACATTCCCATCATCGCTACAACCGCCCACGCCATGGCCGGAGATGCCGACAGATGTCTGGCAGCGGGCATGAGCGACTATATCTCCAAGCCGATCGATCCAAAGATTCTGGCCAAAGTTGTGGAGAAGTGGCTGACTCGAAAAACGAATGATACCACTGAAAATGAACTCGTCCAACCAGTCGCCGGCGGCAAGGAGCCGGTGACGACGGCAAGCGTGGCGATGGTCTTCAATCGCGAGATATTCTTGCAACGCATGATGGGCGATGAAGATTTCGCTCGCGATGTTGCGGCAGGATTCCTGGAAGAGTTACCCGCAATGCTCGATGCGCTGAAGGAGCAGATCGATCGGGGGGATTGTGAGTCGATATGGAAACAGGCCCACAAAATGAAAGGCTCCGCCGCAAACGTGGGAGGAGAAGCGCTTAGAGATGTGGCTTTGAAAATTGAACAAGCCGGCAAGGTTGGCGACCTGCCGGAGGTTGCGCGCTGGATTCTTGAGCTGGAAACGCAGGTCGCGCGATTGAACGAAGCGTTTCGACAATGGGAAAATTGATCCTTTAACGGCGATCTCCTGTTTGCGTTGCTTGATGTGGGGGCGATAGTTCTTCGCTTCGACAGTCTGTTTGGCCGCTTTTCCTTAGTGGCCGGCATCAGCGCACAGGTGCTGCGGTTTGAACTTTCATGGTGTGCGGCGTTCACACACCACTGCTTCCAGCGTCTTCGCGAGCAGTTTCACGTCATGCGTGTTGGCTCCGCTGACGATGATCGACAGCGGGACTCCACGCGCGTCAACCAATACAATGCGTTTGTGTCCGCTTTTCCCTCTGTCAGTTGGATTAGCTCCAACGCATTGCTTTGCCAGCGATACCTTGCCCATTGAGCCATCGATGCTCTACCAGCGCCAGACGATGCCTTCCATCTCGTCGTACTCTGCCAGACCGGCCTGCCAGAGCTTCACAAAGAAGCCTGCCTTTTGCCATCGCTGAAAATGGGCGTGGATGGCGCTGACCAGGCCAAACTCGCGCGGCAGTGCCTTCCACTGGCTACCTGCGCGCAACGCCTAGACAATGGCCGAAAAGATTTGCCGAGCGGAGATGGGTTTTCGTCCTGCGCCGGGGTTGCGCTGAAGGTGCGCCCGATAATCCGCTGCCGGACAGGAACCAAAGGCTCGATCTTGCTTCAATATGGGTCGGATATGCTCCATGACTTGATTTGTGCCATTGATTCGAGTTTCGCTCACAACAATGCAATATGCACTATACAAGGGCAAGCCCCCGGTGGCTCCCTTAGTCCTTGTAAGAACTAAAAACACCGAGAACCAACGTATCGCAAAACGTTTTGCGTAATCGAATTGCGAGCCAGACGTCAGCGGCTACTCATTGCCTGAATTTCCAGCAGTTTGCGGATGTGTGGCTTGGCGCTTCCCGGCTCCAGAGGCGGCATCAGCGCCATGCCCTCCTTTGCCGCCGCGCGGCTTTTTTCCGCCTGACCGGCGGCGCGATAGGCCTGGGCCAGGGTCAGCAGCCGGGAGGGCAGCTTGCGATGGCTCAAGGTGACCGTGCGCTCGGCGCACGAGAGGGCTAAATGCGGGTCTTTGAGAGAAGCCGGCTCCGCATTCAGAAAGTCCTGTGCCGCCTGGTCGAGAATCGCGGGCGAAGCCTGGGCCTGACTTGCAAGTTCTCTTAGAGTGACAAGACCTTTTTTCTCCATGATCAAGGAGTCTTCTCTGCCGTGAAGGATGAATTGAATGGAGCCGAGACGGACTTGTGTATCTGCCAGAAATGGCTTCCAAGAGTCCTGGGAAGGGTCTTTTTTGATGAGCTTTTCTAAAACGGCAAGCTCCTGGTTCAGTGATTTCTCCTCCTGCGAAAGGCTCTGCCGGCGATTTCTCGTGGATGCGGCCAAGGCCGGATTGGACTCTGTATCAAAAATAGCGGCCGATTGGGCGAGACCAACTTGCAGGTCATTGAGAGCGCGCAAGTCCTGCGAATCAGCCGCGACAAGGCGTTGGAACGACTGGACAATTCCTTCGATGAGCGAATTGGCCTCGGAGTATTTCCCCAATTCCGCGAGTGCTGATGCCTTATCCAGGCGCAGCCCATCGCTCAGTCTTAGCATCGGCAAGCTTTCTCGATCAGTCTTGGGAAGGGCAGCAACGCGCTGCAAGCCAATCTCGATATCCTTGAGAGCCTGTTCCGGATCGATCTCAATTTCGATTTCGGCGATCTTCTCCTGGCCCAAAGCCAGACCCCGTTTGGGCCATTTCAGATTTGGGTCGAGCCGTAAAGCGCTGGAGTTCAGATCGAGGTATCTCCGGTACGAAGAGAGAGCGCCAGCCAGATCGTTGAGGCTGTCATCCGAGTTCATCCCGAGTTCATCGCCGAGAACACAATATCCGTTCGCAATATCGAAGATTTCGTCAGGCGTGAGGTCGGCGAGGGCAGTCATCCGGTCATAGTTGGCGATCGCTTCCCGCGTAGATTCAATAACAGCCTGTATGGGCACAGTTCCGTCGAGGATAGCGCTGCGGGATAACTGCGCGTTGGCCAGTGCATGAAGCGCCTCTCGATCTTTGAAATCTCGACTTGCAAAAGGCGAACTTAACGCGATGGCCTTGTTGATGCTTGTCAGGGCGCCGGAAGAATCGCCCAGATTCTGCAGCGTTGAATCTCCTTGAAGGCCTGCCAGCCGAGTATAGGCGCTCGCCAAATCGAGCTGAGTCTGGCGATCACCGTGGGCATCTGCTGCTACTCGATCCAAATGTTCAAGCACACGCGTGACCAGCAGCTTTTGCACACCGGTCGAACCGGGCAACTGCTGGATGGCATCGTCAAACTCCGACAAAAGGCTATCGCTCAACTGGCGGAGGTCGGCGGAACGAGCCTCGGCCTTGCGCTGCTCTTCTTGGGCCATACGCCGCTCCTGATTGGCGACCCTGGCCTGCCAGACAACGCCCACAACGCCTGCTATCAAAGTAGTTACCAAGATGGCCGAGGCTGCCAGCCCCCAACGATGGCGGCGGATGAACTTGCCGAAGCGATAGCGAGCGGTTCCCCGGCGTGCCGCGACCGGCAGCCCGTCGAGATAGGCGCGCAGATCGTCGGCCAGCCGCTCGGCGGTCAGATAGCGCTCACCGGGTTCTTTACGCAACGCCTTCGATAGAATCGCATCCAGGTCGGCGTCCAGGCGCTTGCCGCCGATCACCGAGGGCCTGCGCGGCATCACCTCGCAGACGGTATTCAGCATCTGCCCCATGGTTAGATCTTTGAGATCGTATGGCGGCTCTCCTGTCAGCAGAAGATACAATAGAACACCGAGCGAGTAGGTGTCTGAGGCAGTGGTGATGGGATTGCCCTGCACTTGCTCCGGGCTGGCGTACTGCGGAGTGAAGGAAAAACAGCCATCCCGCGTCAGTTGACTGTCCGGCTTGTCCAGGGAGGGAGAAAGCAGCTTGGCGGTTCCAAAATCCAGCAGACTCGGAGTTCCGTCCTCGGCCACTAGAATGTTATCCGGCTTAAGGTCGCGATGAACGACGAAATTCTGGTGGGCAAACTGCACGGCTTCGCAAACGCGCAGAAACAATTCGATGCGCTGAGATGAGGAGAGACGGTCTTCGCAGAAACGATGGATGGGCACGCCATCCACATACTCCATCACCAGATAGAGTTCGCCCTCGGCGGTCACTCCTCCATCCAGCAGGCGGGCAATATAAGGATGTTGCAAGCCTGCCAAAATCTGCCGTTCCTGACGGAATCGCTCGCGGAACAGGTCGGTGGTAAAGGGGACATCAATCAGTTTGATGGCAACATTCTGCTCGAATTGGCCGTCAGCGCGGTGAGCCAGATAGACGGCTCCCATGCCGCCGCGCCCCAGTAGACGATCTATCTGGTAGGGGCCAACTTGCTTGCTCTCCGGGCGATCCTGCCGACTGGGCGCCGGTTCCAGCCGGCAGGAGGCCATCATCCGCTCTTCCGCTTCACAGGAGTCCATCAGCGAGCGCACCTCATCCGCCATCGCGGAATCCGCGCCGCACCGAGCCGCAATCAAATCCGCGCGGAGTTCCTCGCGCGCGTCGAGAGCCTCAGTGACTATCGCTTCTATCAGGAGAAACTGCTTATTTGTTTGGGTCATACTGAAAAGTAGATCTCCCCGAAGCTTTTACCTTGAACCCTGTATTGCGAATTCAGCGTGCTATTTGAATCAAATTCTGTCGTGAACCGTATTCACGCCCGGATGAATCCGCTGAAATAGCCATCCTTTGATGAACTTCATCTCCCGGTCTACAGTGGCTTTGGATATCTGCATCACTTCCGATGTCTCCTCGGCCGTACAACCCAGAAAATAACGCAACTCGACCAATTTGATCTTATCGGCATCGATCTCGGCCAGTTCGTCGAGCGCCCGGTTCAGGTCCAATAGCTCCGGGCTGTCGATCTTGACCCACAGCAGATCTTCGTTGAGGGGAACACTGTTGCAATTGCTGCCGCGCATCTTGATCTGATTCTCACGGGCGTGATCGATCAGAATCATGCGCATCATCCGGGCGCAGAAGATGAAGAAGTGGCGGCGATCATCCCAGTCGGCCTTCCGCTGATTCAGCAGCCGCAGATAAAGTTCATGGACCAGCACGGTCGCCTGAACCACATCCCGATTGAGTTCCCGCTGCACATAGCCCGCTGCGATCTGGCGGAGTTGAGGATAGACTAGCGGAACCAACTCGTCGAAGACTGCCGCTTCTCCGTCTCTCCATCTTCCCAGCAGTACCGTAATTTCGCCCATGGCCGGTTCCAATTCTGATCCCGTCCGCGCAAAATCTGAAGATCGCATTGCAGTCAGAGTACCACCCTTTCCCAGTCATTGGCTTCCCGGACGCGCGGCAGCCAAAAACATTGAGGCATTTTTCCACGCTGCATCGCAATACCGGACGAGGCGGATTTCGAGCAGAAGCGCATCACAAATCTCCATTTCGTCGCATGAATGTACGTGCATCCCCCATTCAACAAAATCAAGGAGAAAAATGACCATGAGCGGGACTATACCCAGTTGGATAACATTCCACAGACCTTTGAATTTTATGAGGTCGCTGAGTTTAGCGATGCTTGCTGTGCCGGTTTGGTGCGCGGCGCAGGTAGCCGTAATCCCGAATGTGCCGGCATACAATTTCCAGGTGCTGCCCGGCTCGACCCGGCAGATCAATGTCAACATCACAGGCGGAACGCTGAACACGGTCAACTGGAGTGTGTTCGCAACTACCGGAGGAGCCAGCGCTACCTTTACGACTCCGGCCGCGGACGGAACGGCGACGGTCAGCGCTGGATTGCCCACCGTGCAGGTCAACTTTGGAGACGCAGCGGGAAATTGCTCGATCTCTGGCTCCGTGGGAGCGTATTCGGTCATTTCGACAGCCACCGTAACGGTTCAGGCGCAAGCGGTGGACGATCCCACCAAGACTGGCCGCTTTCTCTTCAATGTCTGCGCCAAGACGACAACGGTGATGGTGGCTCCAGCCTATCAGCAGGCCTACAAGGCCCAGCATCGTACGCTTCAGTCATGGGTCTCAGGAGACACCGACGAGACAGGCACGTGGAGCATTGTCGCGCAGCCCAGCGGCGGCGATGGAACTCTCTCCGATACAACCAACCGCGATGCGGACTTTGCCGCCACCGTAACCGGACGCTATACGCTGCAATATGTCAGCCACAGCAACCCTGCCAAAAGCGCAACAGCAATTGTGTACGTTTCGCCGAACCTGCTTCCTGCTTATCTATCAACGCCCAACAAGACTGAACCGCATGAATGTTATGTGGATCCGGCCTTCACGGGGGGAGACTATGAAGTAGGCGCGGGGAAACCGTATCCGACGATTCAATCAACGCCTGCGGACGGATCCCTTGCTCCAGGTTCGATCATTCGCATCTGGAATACAGATACGACGGGATCGAATCCTTCAACATTCCATGAGTATTACCAGATTGCCAGTCCCGGCACGGCAACTCAGCCGCTTGTTATGTGCGGCGTGCCCGATTCGCTGGGGAACCTGCCCATCGTCGATGGCTCCAATGCAACTGGGCAGTCGGATGTGACCACCGACGGCGCGGCAGCCGGTGCAGGGATCATCTCTACATGGCCAAACGGCAGTCACTATGGTGCGTGGCAATACGGCTCTGCAGGACCTTCATACGTCAGCATTACCGGCCTTCACCTTCGAAATGCGGATGTGAATTACAGCTACTATGCGCCCGGAAGCAATACGCTGACGCAATATGGGGACTTCGTCGCTTGCGTCAATCTGGCATCGGGAACTTACATCGACGTGAGCGGCAATGATATGGATACCTGCGGAATAGGCTTCTTTACTGCGGAAAACTCCAACAATGCCTGGGCGACGGTCACGCAGTTAGTCACCATCATGGGCAATCATATCCACAAGGCCGGAGAACCGGGCCAGCAGAGCGAACATGGTGCATACTTTCAATCCTGGTATGGCTTAATGCAAGGCAACCTGGTCGACGAATATCTTCCGACAGCAGAGGGCTCCGAGATCAAGTGGCGGGGAGTCGAAGGGATCTTTCGCTATAACAATCTAGCCAGCGGCGCGCTGAGGGACTTCGACCTGGTGGACAATCAGGATGGGTTGCCTTACGTCAGCTTCGAAGGATACCTGGGCGATTCAGGCGGCTCCTTTTATTCAAGCGTTGGAGACACGGCGGGCGCGAATATCATTGCCGCCTATCAAGAGTCGTTCCAGAAAGACTTTATTTACGGCAACGAAATCTTCGGAGCCTCGGCCAGTCAGCAGATTCACTATCTCGGCGATCAGGTCAGCGGGATGCATGATCGCAGCGGCACACTCTATTTCTACTCCAACACCCTGGACGATGCGCAGTCCATCTTCGATACCGGCAGCAACGGCGACGGCTTCGATGCGTATTATGTCCCAAGAATCGACGCACGCAACAATATATTCTGGGCCTATCACATTCCCTATCCGGGAGCATCGATCACGATGGCTTTCGGCAGTGAATCCACCCTCATTCTCAACGCTGCTACCAACTTGATGCAGGCTGGAACGTTTACCATTCAGACCCCCATCATGGGCGCTAACCTCTCGGCTGGCACCTCGGAAGGCTGGTCGAACGGCTGCGATAGCGTCTGCCAGTGGCCATTGTCGGTGCCGCTCAACACGCACCTTTACGGACTCAGCGATGCTAACTATCTAACCACCAGTACGGAGCCGTATAACTCCTTGACCATGGTTCCGCCAGCGGGATCGGCAGCAATCGATGCCGGAACGCCATTGAGCGGAGTGCTGGCCACCATGCCGGTGCGCTGGCAGTACTCGATTGCCACTAATTCGCTGATTCCGCGACTTGATCCGCTGACCATCGGAGCCGTCGATTATGCCGCCATGGCCGCCACGCCAAGCTTCAGCCCCGCGGGTGGAAGCTACACTGCCGCGCAGATGGTTGCACTCAGCACAACGACAACTACCGGTTCTCCGGTGATTTACTACACCTTGGACGGATCGAATCCCGCGACGAGTGCCACCGCGATCAAATACACAGCTCCCTTCAATGTCTCTCAGCCGGAGGCGATCAATGCCATTACCGAAGCCTCCGGTTACTCGAACAGCGCGGTCGCTTCGGCTACGTATGCGATTAATCTGCCGCCCGCATCGGCTCCAACTTTTAGCGTTGCTCCCGGAACGTATTCCTCGGTACAGACGGTGGCTATCACCACGACGACTCCGAATCCTGCGATATTTTTCACCATTGACGGAACAAATCCCGCGACCAGTGCGACCGCGAATCCATACACTGGCCCCATTACCGTCTCAGCAACTCAGACGATCAATGCGATCACCGAGGCGGCCGGCTTTGCCAATAGCGCCATGGCCTCGGCCACCTACACCATCAACCTGCCCTTTGCCGGACCGGTGTATGCGCAGCAATGCAACAACTTTACCCAGTACGGCGAGACAGTCTCCTGCACCCTGGCGGGAGTCGGCGCAGGCCATACCCTGGTGATCGGAGTTGCCAATATGGGCACAGGCATGACCGGCACTGTAACATCCTCCTCCGGCACACCCATTCTTGCGGTCACGGATGGCAATTCTATCCAGGGCTGGATTCTTGCCAACACTAGCGCGGGAAGCAACACCGTCACTTACACAGTGGCCTCGAATACGCGGCTTTGGTTGAGCGTAGTGGAGTACTCAAATACGGCAGATTCACCACTGGACGGCACAGCATTTGCGGACGACTCTTCATCCTGGCAGGGCAGCGGTTTTCTGAATACACCCAACTTCACCACCGCTTCGGCCACGGATGTTCTTTGGTCGTTCTGCTCCGGCGTAAATGGCACACCCACGGTCGGAACGGCTCCCGTCGCCTGGGTCGGACGGCCTGGCCCAACCGGCAGTTCGTTGCTGGTCGAAGACGGCAATAGCTCTGCAGCCGGGTTCTACTATGGGCAGTGCGCTTGGAACGAGGGGGAGATCATCACCCTGACGCTGAAGGCTCCGGCGGTGCTCAGCTCAGCAGCCGGTCCAACCTTCACTCCAGCAGCGGGAACCTATACTTCGGCGCAAACTGTCACTCTCTCCGATACGACGCCGAACGCAAAAATCTACTACACAACCAACGGCACTACGCCGACAACCTCGTCCGCTCTATATACAGAATCAATCACCGTCTCCGCCACGGAGACTGTCAAGGCCATAGCCATCGCAACGGGTACTTCGCAAAGTCCGGTTGCGTCGGCGGCCTACACCATCAAGGCTCCCACGGTAATCCTGACAACCACAACCTCGATCTCCGGTTCGGCCACGGCGGGATACACAGTCACCATGACCATCGCCAACTCCGGCACCATCGCGGCAACCAATGCAACTCTCACCTCGGCCACACTGGGCGCTGCCACCGGATCGACCTTGCCGCTGCTTGTGGGAACCATCGCCGCCGGTTCTCAAGTGAGCCTCAAGGTTGATTTTCCTGGAAGCGCTGGGAAAGATGGCGCGGCGGTCGCTGAAAAACTCAGCGGAACTTACAAAGGGGGATCCTTTTCCGCCGATGTTCGCGCCGCCAAACTGCCGTAGTTTGCGGAAAATTTGACGATAAACAGGATGTACCCCGGAGAAAAATGTAGATGAAAAACTTTCTGATTGCAACCTTTGCGTCCGCATCATTTCTGATAGCCAGCATGGCCGCCAGGGCAGACACATACACGCTTGTCCTCGATGCGCCCATTCAAGACGGTGGGCCAGACTTCCTGTTTTCTGGCACCTTTACCAATGAGAGTTTATCCACGGTTTACCTGAACGCCGACAGCTTCTCGCTGGATGCAGGGTTGGCCCTGGATGACAGCTCATACTTGACGAACTTCCCGCTTTCTGTGGGTTCCTGGGACTCCGCCTGGGGAGAGTTGTTTATCGTGACCGCACCTCTCGACGAGCCGTCCAGCTCTTACACCGGATCGTTTAGCATCGTGGGCGGCGTTGACGAGAATGCCCAGGATGTACTAGCTACAGCGGATTTCGACGTCAAAGCCACTCCGGAGCCATCCAGCTTACTTCTCCTCGGCAGCGGTCTGCTGGCTTTCATCGTCTTACTGAGAGGCCCGCTCCGCGACTCAATGTCTGTTTGAAATTCTTATCTGATGACAAAAAAACTGGCCTGACAACAAGTTGTCAGGCCAGTTTTTTTGTCTGTCCATCTCTTATTTCACTTCGCTGTGAGGCATTTTCTTCCTATCGCTCGCAATAGGGGTATCAAGGAGATCCAGGCTTCCCATTTTCAATTGGCGCGCCGGATTGCGGCTGCGGCTGTCTCTTGGTGCGCCATTGCGGAAGACGAAGATCTGAAGTGAATAGAACAAGTGATTGGATTTTATTTCTGTTCAATTTGTAGATCGTTTGCACATGGTTCAATATTGCCTCGGCTTTCAGGTTAACCATCGGCAAACGAGCCGATTCCGCCCGATTCATTCAAGGAGAAACGCACAATGTTTCATCGCAACCTCCACTTGACTCCAGAGTCCAGCGATTTCATCCGCTCCAGAGTTGAATGTGGACGCTACGAGAATGTCCATGCCTTACTGCGGGCTGCCTTGCGCGCACTGCATTGTGAGGAAATCAATTCCTCTGCAAACTGCCCGCCCGCCGGCATCGCCGAGAGCGACGCGTTTCGCCAGCTGTGGGAAGCCTCCGATCATTTCCGGCGGCTTCAACGGTAGTTCGGCGCAGATTGGCTTTCAAGGCCGGCAGCCTCCTTCACCAACAGAGACGCCGCCACAGAATCCTGCCGCAACCCATCCCCTTGGCTCGACTCGGCAAGCACGTCCATCTGCCGGATCATTCACCGCAATTCACAACCGAAAAGAAGGAGTTCTTCCGTGCAATCTTTACACCATCGTCCCAGTCTGTTCCATGTTTCGCCTCCAAGCTCGCCGCAATCTGCCCGTCTTCGTATCTTGGCGGAGTACGACTGGAAGGGACTGACGCCAGCAAGCCTGCCTTCTGAGTCCATTCGGCCTCGTGGCATATGGCGCTCAGCTATGGCCTTTCTGCTGTTTATATTTCTTCTGGCTGCGCCCCAAACGCAGGCACAGGTACCGACCTCGGGAGATGTCTTTGTGCCGTCGATGATCCTCGCAGTTGCAGGAGGCGGCACAGCCGCGCCCAGCACGACCGCAGGATCTGGGACCGGCGCAAAACTACAGAATTCCATCAGCGTGGCTACAGACAGCGCCGGAAACGTCTATATCGCCGATCCCGTCGCAAACGTGATTGAAAAGCTGGATGTGGCCGGTAACATCTCTGTGATCGCAGGCGGCGGCTCGACCAAGCCCAGTGCCACGCCGATAACGGCAACCAGCTCCAAACTGAATGAGCCTTATGGCGTGGCTACAGACAGTTCCGGCAACGTCTATATCGCCGACAGCGGCAATTATCTTCTTGAAAAGTTGAATTCCGCAACCAAACAGATCGTTGTCATCGCAGGCGGCGGTTCAACCCAACCCTCCCTGATACCCGAGCCTTCGGCTAACGCCAGTATCTATCCCACTTCCGTGGTTGTGGACAATGCGGGAAATGCCTACATCACCGATGGCATCCGTCACACGATCTTTAAGCTGGATACAGCGGGAAAGATCGGCGTAATCGCAGGCGGCGGATCAACCGTGCCCAGTACGCAGGCCGGATCAGCGAGCAGCGCGAGCATCAGTCCCAGCGGGCTTGCGGTGGACGCCACCGGCAACCTCTACATCGTCGATAGCGACAATGCGCTTATTGAAAAGCTCTATGCAAATGCCGGCGCCTGGTATATCCAGGTGATCGCCGGTGGCGGATCGACCCACCCCTCCACGACCCCTGAACCGGCGTTCAGCGCCGGACTGCAGAGTCCTGGGGGCATCGCGCTGGACAGCTTCGGGAACCTCTATATCTGTGACGGCCAATCCGAAATTGAGGAACTGAGTTTGGCAACCCAGCAGATCGTGGTGATCGCCGGTGGCCAGGGCGAAACGGTGGGCACAACACCCGAACTCGCTACTGAAACACAGATTTCGCCCTCTGCCGTGGCAGTGGACAGCGTCGGAAATATCTATATCGCCGACAATGTCCTGAAATTGATCGAAAAAGTGGGGACGAGCGCGGCCTTTCCGGCAACAGCGGTTGGCTCAGCCTCTGCCTCTCAGACCCTCTATGTCCAGCTAACGGCGGGTACTGCGCCGAAGAATGTTCTCAGCGCCATGATTGTGCCGACCGCGCAGAATGGCGAGCAGGAGTTCGCAGTCGGCCCGGTTCCTGGCACCTGCCCCATTATGTCCACTCCCGATGGTCACTTCCCCACCTGCGCGGTGCAGGTGGTCTTTAACCCGCAGTATCCTGGTACGCGCACAGGAATGCTGGATTTGGTGGACTCCGTCGGCGCATTGATCGGCACCGTGGGCCTCAGCGGGACGGGCGTTGGGCCAATGGGAGTCTTCGAGCCAGGCGTCCCTATGGTCGTGAATATTCACAGCGCCGATCTGGCTTTACCAGTTGGCGCGGCGGTGGATGGCGCAGGTAACCTCTACGTTGTGAACAGTACCACTTCGAATATCGTTGCCACGAATGATATTGGCGTCAAGGTGACCGCGACTGGGTCGGAGACAACCTTCTCGCTCACGTATTCAGGTGTGACACCTGATCTGGCTCATGGTGTGGCAGTCGATGCCGCCGGAAATCTCTACTTTTCGACAATAATCAACAACCAAAACGAAGTCGTCAAGTTGTGGCATGAGGGCAGCGGCCGCACCAGCCTGGTAAGCACCGGCAGCATTATCTTGAACAATCCAATGGGTCTGGCAACGGACGCCGCCGGGAATCTTTACATTGCCGATAACAACAACTCTGTTGTGGTGGTGGCGAAACCGGACGGCAGTGCGTATGTATTGCCGACCAACGGCGTGACGCTGGATCGCCCCACAGCCGTGGCCGTGGACCCTGCCGGGAACGTTTTCATCCTGGACAACAACGATGTAACAAAGGTGAGCCCGGATGGTACAGCGACTGCAATCGATGTCAATGGCGTTTCGATCCCCGAAGGCATTGCGGTGGATGGAACCGGCACCCTTTATGTTCTTGGCTATCAAGGCGCTTTGATGGAGATCGCGCCGGACGGTACGCAGACCATGTTGAGCATCGCTGGCCTCAGCATAAGAACCTATCCGTAAATAGTGACAATCTTGGTTCTCGCTGACAAGGAGCACGTACTGAGAGTCTCAGGCTGGGCGAAGATAGATCCAGGATGCCTCAGATCAAGTCGTGGACTGTCTCAGATACGTT
>JBAVDS010000084.1:0-91056 GCA_049587335.1 Occallatibacter sp.
CCCAAAAATCGTACATTTTTCTTCATGACCGGTTCCTCTCCGCTTGTGGCTCTGAACTGTGCTTCTTGCTTGAATCACAGCTTAACCCACGGTCAGCGCATTGGACCGGTCACTCCATTTTGACTAAGCCGGTAGCTGAACTCCACCTCGCCATCCTTATCGTGATTCATGCAGCGAATCAATCCTGACTTACCTCGGTGCGGTCGTCTCTGTAGTTGTTTTCTTTCCGCCGCCCTCAACACTGACGCTGTCATCGCGGCCATGAAAGATCAAAGCCGCTCCGGTCACCGTTCCCCGCGCCGGATCGGTAATCTTCGGCGGCAGTAAGGCCGATCCCGTCAGCAGATACTCGTCCGTCGCGCCGGTGTAGACCAACTGCTCGCCGGTGCCGCGCCGCCCCTCGCTCGTCAGCACCACGTGACCGCGCGCCGTCATCCGCTCCACTTGCGCCTCTCCGCTGTTCTTATCCGCGGCCTTGCCCGCCGGCAACAGCGTCACCTCCACTTCGCTCGAAGTCACCGTTGCGCTTCCCAGCTCGGCCACCACTGTTCCCAGAACGCCGCCTTGCATCACCGCCTTGTGTTCGCTGTCGGAGTACCTCAACTCGCCGCCGCGCACACGAATCACCGCAGGCTGGCCGGATCTGCCCGCAGCGCTGCCTGGCAGATCTCCAGCCGTGCTGACCAGCACAGCCCGCACCGGATCCGATGCATTCGCCGTATGCGCCACCAATGTCTGCCGCGCCCGGTCCAGCACAATCACCGGCGCGGAGACCGAGTTCGCCTGCTGCCACAATCGCGCTGCTCCGCTGAAGACAGCCTCGCCGGTGGCTTGATGCAACTGCCCCTGCTGGGCAACAATGTGCGCCGGTCCCTGCCCGCCAAGAACCCCTCCGCTCGCGGGCGCGCCCGGCCGTCCATTGCTTGCGCCCATCCAACTCGCCTTCACATTGCCGTGCGCAAAGGCATCGCCCGAGGCCCGCGAAACGTCCACCTTGTCGGCAGTAAACTGCAATGCCCCATCCTCGACGCGCGGACTAGACGTGAGATGCAGCCACTCGCCCGAACTCTGATAATCGGCACGCCCTGCCGTCGCCCGCATCGTGACAGCAGCAACGCCCGGCTTGGCGGCTGGCGTCTGCGTCAGCACCACATGGCCTTCGACCCATGCCGACTGAATCGCAGCTTGATTCCCCAAACCTTGTTTAGAGGCAAGCATATCGGCCGCAAAATGCGCTTGCAAGCGGTCGCCAGAGGTGGTTTGCCGCGATCCCGTCGCCGAGGTCTCCTCGATGCTGGCGTGGCCAACTCCGGTCAATAGAGTCAATGCCGAACTCGCGCCGAAGTTGCCCGTCACATCATCCGCCGAAAGCCGGAAGGGAACAGCCGCTTCCCTGTCGCGCTGACTCTCGCCTGTCACAAGCACCCCGCCAGAGCCATGCACCGCATCCAGTTCGACTTGTCCATTCGATGGAGTGCGGAAGTCTATGTCGGCCACGGGCGAGCGCCAGTGGCGGCTTAGTTGCAACGCTCGATCGCTCTGCTGGTTTTGCTCTTGACTATCGATCGCTACACCCTGCTCCAGATGCGCATGATGCAACTTGCCTGTCCCTGTAAACTCCAAATCTGCCGTGGGTGAGCTGCCGTGCATCTGACGACGGCGTCCATCGGCGTCGCTCGCCGAGTCCATCGTCACTCCACCGGTCAAATGTCCGCTGTGAGGCTGATTGTGTTGATCGAATTCAAGCTCCCCTGTGGGCGCTTGCAAGCGGCCTCCAGTTGCAGTTGTCAGCGTCAGGCCGTTGACCACATTCAGACGGTTCACGGCGCCATCCTCGCGGAAGAGAATCGTTGCGTCGCCCCCCTCCGCCCTCCCGTTCCGGTAATCGGCAGACGCCGCGCGCATTCGACAAAGCTGGCTGTCGCGCTCAAACTCCGCGTGCTGAGCATGAATTACGATTGCCTCCCCGCCGCGCTGCGTTCTCAGCTCCACGGCTCGATCCAGCAACAGCAATCCATTCTCGGACTCGTAGGTGGCGCCCATCGAACTGCCGCTTCCCTGCAACATGGAAAAACTTACATATTGGCTGGTCGTAGCCACTCCGCTCTTCTGGTCGAAGCTGAGACCGCTGGTCTTGACGTGAATTTCACCGCGCGCCGCCGCTTCCGCCACCGAAGCCACCGGAGCGCCCTTCAGTTTGCTGCCAACCACCTCACCGACTACCGCTTTGGGCGCAACGGCAGGAGCCACTCCCGGCCGCATCAGCGTGATCTCCACCGGGCCGGATGCAGTCGCCATGCCCGTCTTCTGGTCGTACTCAAACTCAGCGCCCTCGATGCGATCCACACGGCTGCCGTCTTCGCCATACAGCTCGATCTTCACGTCATGGAGCTGCGCGTTGCCATGCTTCAACTCCACGACCCTGGAGGCGTGAATCTTGAAGAGCGTGTGCCCGGCGTGCGATTGCGTGTAAGTGACGCCATTGGCTTCCTGTTGGATTTCGATGCCCAGGCGTTTGGGAATGTCGTGGCGATTGAAGGGATTCTTCCACTTGCCGATCGCCAGAAAAACCACCAGCGCCACCAACAGCAAAAGCCCCGCGCCCAGCACCATCGTCCGCATTCGCTCTATGGTCAGCCGCACCCTCAGTTCGCCCCTCTCAGCCTTGCCGCCAGCCGCTGGGCAAGACTCTCGCCAAGTTCGCTCCACAGCAGGCGCGCCGTGGCTCCTGAAACCTTTTCGACGGACGCGGTCAACTCGACCAACTGGCGCACATTCTCTTCGACGTGGCGCGCCGCAACCGCATCCAACTCCAAATCCTCTTCCAGGAAAGGTGCGTCGGAGCCGAAATCAATGCGGATGTGCCCATCGGCCTCGTATGCACCCTCGTCAAAGAGCGGGCCGAAGCCCGTCACGTGCACCAAGCGCGGCTCATGTCTCCAGCGTGCATCGAGTCCCGCTCCCGCCTCCAACTCCCACAGGCTCCAGCCAATCTGAAACTCGTAGGCGTAGTCGTCGTGCAGCACCTCCAGAGCCTCTTCAACGGCAAGTTGCGGCTCCGCACCCAGCTCGACGGCACCATTGGCTTCCGCGCCGACTCTGCGCCCATAGACCTGCTGGAAGACCGGCGACTCACGCCAACTCACCGGCCAGACGGTAGCGGAATAAACGCGCTTTTCGCCCCCATGCGCAGCAAATGCGCCCAGCACCGCCGTCAGCTTGCCGGAAAGCTCCGCAAGGCGCAGATTCGGATACCACAGACTCAGATAAAGCGTGTCGGACATCTCTATTGATTGTAGACGGCGGAGTAGCTCAGACGATGCAGCGATCATTCTGGTTGATCAATAGACGCACTGATCCCCAAAGGCCTGTCATCCTGAGCGAACCATGAGCAACGCGAAGGGGAAGTCGAAGGACCTGCGGTTGCTTTTCGGACTAGCCATGCCGTGTGCCTCATCCATTCGCTTGTTTCTAGCGAATGGGTGGGAAACCAATACACTCAACCAGAAAGGAACGAAGCATTACCCCGTCACAATCTCGCTGAAGTCGGCGATGCCACTGAAACCGCTGAGGACGCCATCGATCAGTGCAAGGTTTGCCCCACGAATCGCCGGATCGGGATCGAGGACCATCACCTTGTCGAAGAAGGCATCCACTACCGGACGCAGCGTGGCGATTGCCTCCAGCGCCTGACCGTAGAAGCGCAGCTTGCGCAGCGCCGCGACCTCCGGAGCCAGCAGCGCAGCCGCATCGGCAAGCTGCTGCGCCTCAGCCGAGAGCTTCACGTCCTTCGGCGAACCAATCGCAAATCCCTTTTCTTCGGCCTGGCGCAGAATGTTCTTGATGCGCTTGAAGGCCGCGGAGATGGCGGCAAAGTCGGCGGACTCGCGCGCCGCGGTCAATGCTTCGGCGCGGGCGATGGCGTCGCGCACATCGTCCGCATCGGCAGCCAGCACGGCGTTCACCACGTCGTAGGCATAGCCGCGCACGTCCTTCAAGTAAAAACTCAGGCGTTCGCGGAAGAAAGCTGCAACTTGGTCTTTATTGGTTCCATCCGCACCGCTGGATGCAATCACATCGACGAGTGTAAGTGGCAGGTCCGACTCAGCGAGAATCTTCACGATAGAGTTAGCCGCGCGACGCAGCGCAAAGGGATCTTTCGAGCCGGTCGGCGCATTGCCAATGCCGAACATTGCGGTGATCGTCTGGATGCGATCCGCGAGGCCGAGCAACTGGCCCTCGACGGTTTGCGGAATTGCATCATCAGTGGAGGCGGGCGTGTACTGGTCGTAGATGGCTTGAGCGACGGTGTCGCCGAGACCCTGCGCCTTTGCGTAAAGCCCGCCGATAACTCCTTGTAACTCAGTAAACTCCTTAACTAACTCGGTGGTCAAATCGGTCTTGGCTAACGTAAGTGCTTGGCCCAATGCGGAATAATCGATGCCCGTAAAAGTTCTCGACTCCAATATCTTCTGCAATCTTTGAGCAACCCAAACGTTCTGAACACTCTTATCCTGATAACTCCCTAACTCTTTCTGGAAAGTTACGTTCTTCAGGCTTTCCACGCGATTTTCGAGCGAAATCTTCTGATCCACCTCCCAGAAGAATCGGGCGTCTTTGAAGCGGGCGCGGAGAACCTTCTGGTTGCCGTGGCGGATAACGGCTTCGCCTTCCGCGTCCACCTGAATATTCAGCACAGTAAGAAAGTGGGGCAGGAGCTTTCCGTCCGGCCCTTCCACGGCGAAATACTTTTGATGATCGCGCATCACCGTGACCAGCACCTCTTCGGGCAGGGCAAGATACTCCGTCTCAAAGTTGCCGAGAATAACAGTGGGCCACTCGGTGAGATGAACGACAGTTTCAATCAGCGGCTCATCCTCACGCCATTTTGCGCCGGCAACCGTCCGTGTCGCCGCATCCAGCGCCTTGCGAATCGACGCTCTGCGCTCGGCAACATCGACAATGACTTTGGCTTCGCGCAATTTTTCAGAGTACCTGCGCGGCTGATCGATCACAACCGGCGCTTCGCCATGCAAAATGCGATGGCCGCGACTTACATTTCCCGTAGTAATTCCGGCGATCTCCAGCGGGACAATCGCAGAATCCAGCAGCGCGACAACCCAGCGAATGGGACGGACAAAGCGCTCCGGCTTGCCCGCGCGCCAATACATATTTTTCGCCCAGTAGAGGCCCAGTACTTCCTTGGGCAACTCCGTCGCAAGCACCTGCGGTGCGGCAACTCCCTGACGCTTCACGGTGACACCAACGTACTCACCCTTGGCGTTGGTCACCTTCTCCAGAGCTTCAACCGCAACACCCGCCTTCTTGGCAAAGGCCTCAGCGGCTTTGGTTGGCGTACCATCCTTGAAAGCCACATTCCACGACGGTCCGGTCAACTGTTCTTCACTGTCGGCCTGGCTCGTGAGTACGCCTTCGACCAATACAGCCAATCGGCGCGGCGTCGAATAAGTGGTGAGCTTCGCATCATGCGCCAGAAGCCGCTCACGCGTGAGCAAATCATTGACGCGACGGCCCAGCTCGGCCTCAGCTCCAGCAATCATGCGGGCAGGAACCTCGTCCAGCCCAATTTCCAACAAAAAGTCTGCCATAATTTGAAGTTCTTTCCTCTAACTTGCTAACTCCGCTAACACACGCGAAGCGTGGCTAACTCCGCAAACGCCGCTAACTCACCTGCTGCGCCGCGTAGACCTTAGCCGCGCCGACGGCCAGATTGCGAATCCGCCCGATCATGCCCACGCGCTCGGTGACGCTGATCGCTCCGCGCGCATCCAGCAGATTGAAGAGATTCGAGCACTTGAGCGCCAGTTCATAGGTGGACATCAGTGGGAAGCGCTGCTTCTCTTTCGCCGTAGCCTTCTCGTCTGCCATCAGTTCGCTGCCCCGCTTCAGCAACGCCTGCGCCTCGGCCTCATAGCTGTTGAAATGCTCCCATAACTTACTTACATCGGCGTCCTCGAAGTTATACACCGAGTATTGCAGTTCCTCACTCAGCCGCACATCGCCGTAAGTGACCACTGCGCCCGTCTCCGGATCTCGCGCCCAGACCACGTCGTAGACCGAGTCCACGTCTTGCATGAAGGCGCAGAGGCGTTCGAGGCCATAAGTCAGCTCGGCGCAGATGGGGTCCAGGTCAAGCCCGCCGCATTGCTGAAAATAGGTGAATTGGGTGATCTCCATCCCGTCCATCATCACCTGCCAGCCGACGCCCCATGCGCCCACCGTCGGGCCCTCCCAGTTGTCTTCCTCGAACTTCAGGTCGTGCTTGCTGAGGTCGATGCCGATGGCCTCCAGCGATTGGAGATAAAGCTCCTGCACGTTCACCGGCGGCGGCTTCAGGATCAACTGAAACTGGGTGTGGCGGAAGAGGCGGTTGGGATTCTCGCCATAACGGCCGTCGGCGGGGCGGCGCGAGGGCTGCGCATAGCCGACTTTGTAAGGCTTCGGCCCCTGCACGCGCAGAAAGGTCTCCGGCGCCATAGTGCCCGCGCCCACCTCCACGTCGTAGGGCTGCTGAATCACGCAGCCGCGCTCCGCCCAAAAGCTCTGCAAACGAAATAAAAGTTCCTGAAATGTGAGCGGATTGGTCTTGGTTTGGGATAAAAGCTGGGTTGAAGGCACGGGCAACTCTCTCTCGACTGAACTGCGTAGATTTTAGCAGCCTAACCCGCGCAAGATAACTTGGTGCAATTCAAGCCAATGTGAGCAGGTTGGCCGCGTAGGCCTCGCCAGCCAGAGCCTGGATTCTGCGGTCGAGGGTGACCAGGATGGCCCCATTGCGAATTGCCAGGCCAAGCAGGAGGGCGTCAGTGACCTGGCGGTAGCCGTGCAGTCGATTAGAAATGGGAGAGACCAACTCCAGCCAAGGCTGGTCCATGGGCAGAAAGCCGCAGTTCGGCAGATCTGCAATCTGCCGTAGCATTGCCATTGCAACGGGCATCGATGCTCTGGCAAGGTGCGGGGAAACCGTGAGCCGGACAAAGCCCGACTCTGTGACAGAACAGAGGAAGAACCGCGAAGGACCGATCGCGGCGAACCATTGCTTTGCTGGCGCGTGGCAGGCGTGATCCCGGTCGTTCAGCGCAAGCAGAAGATTCACGTCTGGTAGGTAGCCTGGCTTACTCGGTGTCATCATTCAAAGCGGCCAGGACCATCTCGGTTGTAATGCGGCGACCCGTGCGAGGAAGAAGCGGAAAACCCGACTCGGTTCGCTCAAACTGTATCGGTTCTTTCGGGGTGTTGTCGGCCTGCCGCTCTCTTCGAATAAGTTCGGTAATTGCGTCGCCCAGGGTAATGCCGTTCGCGTGGGCGTAGAGTTCGGCAAACTCACGGGCATCGTCGGCGATGTTGACATTGGTTCTCATATTGCTAGTATGAGCCGATTTGAGAATACGTGCAAGAATAAATAAAACGTGCCTACTTGAATACTTTGCACTCTGAACTGACTTTGACAGGTAACATAAACCAGAAGGCTGAGTTGCCATGCAAATAAAGAAGGCTAACGTAGAAGTTTCATCCGCCCAGCCGTCCCAGCGCCTCGGCTGAGCGCAGTTTGCGCTCCAGATGCCGCTCCAGCGATTGCAGCGTGAAGCGGCGCAAGTCCTGCGCCCGGCGACGCGGCCAGGCTTCGGCTGCAAAGGCCGAGGCGGGCGCGCGCAGCATCCTCTGCGCCAGTTGCCACGAGTCGGCCGAAAGCTCACTGGCGCTCCCATTACGATGCACCGCGCAGAACAAGCCGTCACCGAGTGTATTGAAGCTGGCCTCGCCAGCCACGAGCGCCTCTCCGCAGGCCGTGCAGTGGCCCACATCGGGAAGCAGACCCATCAGCCGCATCATCCAAAGCTGAAAGTAGGTCAACGGCATCCACGGCTGCTCGACCGTGGTTTGCTCCAGAACGGAGACCAGCAGGCGAAAGACCGTCTCCTGGGGATCGTGCTCCGGCAGTGCCTCGTCCAGCAGCTCGGCAAAGAAGCTGAGCACAGCCATGCGAATGGGATCGACCGGCGCGGAGAGCGGCGAGCGGACGATCTCCAACTGATCGAGGCGGACCAACTCTTGCCGTGGCCGCTCGGCAAACCAGGCCCGCGCCTGAGTCATCGGCTCCAGCGCCCCGCCAAAGCGCTTGCGGCTCTTCAGCGCCGACTTGGCCACGCCCCTCACCCGCCCATAATCACGCGTGAAAAAGCTCACAATCAGGTCGGCTTCATGGACCGGCCAGGTGCGCAGAACCACGGCTTCGGAGGTGAGCACGCTCATGCGCTTCTATCTTCGCATTATCCCCGCCATCTTCCTCAACCGATTTGCCCTGTTCACATGAGACCGGCAGATGGCGCAGCATCTTTCGGGCTTTTCCACAGCCTTCCACGAGCACTTCCGGGCACAGGCTATAATGGAACCAGAGGTTTCTCCATGCCCACCGCTATGGTTACCTTCAACGGCCGCGTTACCCTTCCACCCCATCTGCGCAGAGAGCTGGGTCTCAAGACCGGCGACAGCGTCGATTTCATCGAAATCGAGAAGGGAAGATTTGCTATCCAGCCAAACACCGGTTCCGTTGCTGGCTCTGGTTCGACTGCGAATCACAGGCGCTGGATTTCCAGATCCGAGTCTTCTCCTGCATCCGCCGATCTCGATTCCGTTGAGAGCGAAAATTCGTCCCTATAGCTGAAATTTGTGTGATTGCAGTTCTGCGGAATCCCATTCGGCGCTCCCGCAAGAACTGTTGCACGGGCAGCGCGCAGAAAAAAACGCGCATCCCGTGATGTGGAATGCGCGTTCTGATCTCAAGCTGAAAACTGCTTAGCGGCCAAAGTGCTTGGCATTCTTTTCCGTGAAGCTGGCCCACTTCTCCGGCAGATCGTCCTGAGCGAAGATCGCGGATACCGGGCAGGCAGGAACGCAGGCGCCACAGTCGATGCACTCAACCGGGTCGATGAACAACTGGTCGGAGTTGCCAAAAGCGTCTTCGTCTTTTTTGGGGTGAATGCAATCGACGGGACAGGCGTCCACACAGGCGGTGTCCTTGGTGCCGATACAGGGTTCTGCAATGACGTATGCCATTCTGATTTCTCCCGGGGATTTGAAGCTTCGAGGCTGATCTTAGCACAGGAGGCCCGAGCTCGATCCCACGCCTCCCCGCAGCATTCAACTTACTCAATTTTTGATGCTGATCACCGTTATGCAGATTCCGAAAATGAAGCCGCGGCTGGATTAACCTGCTCTCGTCGATGATTTTGATTGGCCTGAGGGTTACGTCAACTTCACACTCCGCTCCGGGCCGCGCGGCGCTCGGCAAACTCTTTGGGCGTGGGAATGGGAGAGAGATTGCGACCAGCAAACATCTCCGCAAACAATCCCATCAATTCGCCGTGAATCAGCCCATTTGAGGCCAGCACTTCGCGGCTGTCAAGATTGAAATGCCCGCCGGAAAAATCCGTAACCTGGCCGCCGGCCTCCTCGACCAGTAAAATTCCCGCCGCCGTATCCCAGGGATTCAGATTGAACTCCCAAAAGCCGTCCAAACGGCCCGCTGCGAGATAGGCCAGATCAAGGGCAGCCGATCCAGCGCGGCGCACGCCGTGCGAGCGCAGGGTGAACTCATGATAAAAGTGAATGTTCGGGTTCAGATGCCTCTTGTGGCTGGGAAAACCTGTGGCTGTAAGCGCCTCAGCCAACTCCGGCGTCTGCGTAACCCGCAATGGCTTGCCGTTGAGTCTTGCCCCGCGTCCCCGCTCGGCGCAGAAGAGTTCGTCGCGCAGCGGGTCGTAGACAACTCCGGCCACAAGCCTGCCGTCCTGCCCTGGCGCAACCCCCTCGGTGCGATCTTCCAATCCCAGCGAAACACAAAACTGCGGATAGCCGTGAGCGAAATTTGTGGTTCCGTCCAGCGGATCGACGTACCAGCGAAACTCGCCGTCGAGCCGGTCGCGGGTTCCCTCTTCGCCGTAGATGCCGTGATCGGGAAAGGCCTCCGCCAACCGCTCGCGGATCAGCTTCTCCGCCGTCCGGTCGGCTACTGTCACCAGATCGACATCCCCTTTGTATTCAGTCTCTACACCTTTGGAAAAGAACTCGCGCAGTACGGCGCCGGCCTCGCGTGCAATCGTCGAAGCCGCGGGAACCCAGACCCAATCCTGTAAAACTCCGCTCATGAGTTAGCCTCGACCGCAAAGGAATCCTCTGCCTCGGCGCTGATCGCGCCCATGCGGCGGGGAGCGCGCTTGCTCACCTCCGAGATGGAGCGTATCTGGTGCTTGTAGATGAAGAGATTCGGCTTGTCGTCGCGGGTGAGCCGCAGCATTCCATCGTCGAAGTACTCGATCCATCCGCGCACCGTCTCGCCATCGCGCAGCTTGACTTGAACATTCACCTGGCGCTCACTGAGAGAGCGCAGGTAAAGCGCCTCCTGTCCGGTTTCGCCAGGAGGAGGCGTCTTGGAGCGGCGTCGCGAAGACAAGGCTGGAGTCATGGTCTCATTGTAGATGCAATTGGCCTGCAAACGAAGCGCGCGCTGACAAGGACAGCCGATACCAAGCCAGTTCTATTCGCTCGGAGACTGAGAATCAGCGTAATAGCCGGTGCGATGGCGAATATCGAAGGCTTGCGCCGCAGCCCTGGGGATGGTCACCTGCACGCGGTGAAAGATCTTTCCAGGCTCTTGATGATGAGGATAATAGCCGAGCAGATACTGGGTGCGCAGATCATCGCTGACGTGCGCAAAGGCCTTGTCGAGACCTCCGTCGCTAACGTAAAAGCTCTTGCCGCCGGTCTCTTCGGCCAGGGAGATGAGCGCGTGCTCGCCGCCCAGATCGCGGCCCGCGCTGGCCTCGATGGGCACGTCGATGATCGTGTAGATCATCACTTCGTTGCGCAGCGCCTGCTCTACGGCCTGGGCGTAGGTGCTGCTTTTGGCGGTGTCGTCGCCATCGGAGACAATGACCAGCACCCGCCTGCCCTCTTTTTTGCCCAACCCTGCCGATCCCTGGCAAATGGCGTCATAAAGAGCCGTGGCCCAGTCACCGCGCAACTGACCGAGGCCGCGGTCGATCTGGCTGAATTTATTGGTGAAGGGCGTCAGTTCACGGACATTGGTGGCAAACTGCAACAGACTCATCTGATCCTGCGGGCGCAAAAGAACACGGGCAAAGCGCCGGGCCGCATCCGCTTCCATGCTCATGTCCTTGCGCACGCTGCCGCTGGTGTCGATGGCCAGCGTCAGATTCAATGGCAGCTCCGAGAGACGCTCAAAGACGGCGATCTTCTGCGGCCGCCCATCTTCGGTGATAGCAAAGTCCTCTTTCGTTAGACCGCTGACGATGGCTCCGCTCTGGTCCGTCACGGTGACGGAGAGGTTGACCAGCCTCACGTTCATGTGGAGTGTAATATCCTGCGCAGGCAGCGGAAGTGACGCCAAAGCCAGCAGCGCCCCGCAGCCGAGCCTCCAGCACTCGATCCATATGTCAACGAGATGAAGGCGCTCACGCATCGTCCTCAAAGAATACCGCCTGCCGGTTAGACGCGGCAGGCGGCAATCAGGCGGCGAGAGCTGCGCCCTCAACCGAATTTGTAGAGAAAGCCCGAGGGCGTTCCCCACAGATTGCGCGAACGATCCTCGTAGAAGATGCTGAACTCAATGCCGGAGATGTCGTAGTCGAAGAGGGGAACGCGGTCAAAGGTGTAGTCGCCGCGTACCGAATACTCGTCGCCGCCGCAGTCGATCATCAGCGTATCTTCGCTGGAGAGCCTTTCTGGATGCGTGAGCAGCAGACAGGCTACGGCAAAGACCCCGGCGCCGAACTCGTTGCCGGCCATTCTCAGGCGGGCGCGGCGAGCCGAACAGCCGCGGTGGCGCATTCCCGCCTGGGCGGCAACCACAAAAATATCATTGCCCTGCTGCTGATCCGCCAGAATACTTGCCGCCAGAATGGAGCGCTCGGATTGACGCAGATAGGTGGGTCCGAGGCGGCCGGCGATGCGATTCTGGAACTTTCGCTTGGTGGCCAAAACCCCCAGGACCATCTCCACGGCCTCGTTATAGGTGGGCGCCAGCGCCTGCCAGCGCGGAATGGCAAACCAGGCCTCCGCCCCCTCCAACAACGGCTTGCGGGCCAGTTTTTCCTGGCAACTGCCCAACGAGGGAAAGAGCTTCTTCAACTCGGTGACCTGCGCTTCGATCGGACGTACGCGATAGGTGGGAGGATAAACCCGATTCGAGGGAACCTCCTCGTCCTTGAACTTGTCGCTGACGGTATGCCGCTGGATGATCTCCACAACCGATTCCGCTACCTCGGATTTAAGATTCTTGCCCATCTCCAGTACCGACTGCGCGCTGTGCCGGTCCAGTTGCTCGATTGCCGTTTGAAAGGCCGACTGAACGGCTTCGCCGAGGAATTGCTGGATCTGGGCATTCTGCTGATCCGTTGTGTTCCCAGAGAGATGTAACGGTGTAATGAGAGATGTGGTCGCCATAATCACCCTTTTTGCGCGTTGCCGCACACTGGATTCTGTGGCTCTTATCGGCACATTTCAGCTCTTCAACAGGAGTAAAACACCGAAGTTGCTCCATTCTGAAACAAAAAGTGATGCATTTTCCCTCCGCTTCCCGCCCTCCTGCTCAGAGGGCAACATTCATGCACTGTGCGTTGGAAGCACTCCGCAGTTGAAGAGACTGTTATCGGCATTGCATTGTTGGAGTTGCGTCTGGCTGCGCTAGAGGCCGCACAGCCTTCGGACAGGCCGGTAGCTCAGTCTTCCACTGAATAAGCTCCGGCCACAGCGCAATCTTCAGTGCGCCTCAGTCTTCTTTCGTCCTCTGCTGGTAAGAAGGAGGCGCCGGCATCTCCGGAGAAAGCACCTTAGCGGTGCTGCCGGTTGCAAGCTCACCTTGAGCCGCCGGCAGCGCCTCCTGATGCGAGTCGGGCCGTGCCTTGAGCAGCGGCAAGGCCACTGCGAGCACATCGTCGATCCGGCTGGCATAATGGATGGCAACGCTGCCGATCAGCTCCGGCGTCAGATCTTCCTCCACATCCTGGCGGTTCTCGGCGGGCAGAATGATGGTTTGCACCCCGGCCCGCCGAGCCGCCAGAAACTTTTCCTTGATGCCGCCAACCGGCAGCACATTACCGCTCAGTGTGATCTCACCAGTCATAGCGGTCAGCGGGCGAACCGGCGTGTCCGTCAACAGCGAAACCAGCACCGTAGCCATCGTCACTCCCGCTGAAGGACCGTCCTTGGGAATCGCTCCGGCAGGAACGTGAATATGCAGGTCGATCTCTTTGGTGAAGTCCTCCGCCAAACCTAAACCGGCGGCATTCGACCGCACCCAGGTGAGCGCGGCCTGCATCGACTCCTGCATCACCTCGCCGATCTGCCCAGTCATGGCGAAGTTTCCCTTGCCCTTCATGCGATTGGCTTCGATGAAGAGGATGTCGCCCCCGGCTGCCGTCCAAGCCAGCCCCACCGCTACGCCTGGGCGCTTCACGCGCTCGGCAACCTCGGTATCCACACGCACCTGGATGCCGCCCAGAAACTCCTTGATGATCTCACGGGTCACAACAAGCTTCTCTGCGTTGCCTTCGACGACCCGGCGGGCCTGCTTGCGGCAGACCGTGCCCAAAACCTGCTCCAGCTTGCGCACGCCAGCCTCGCGTGTGTAATGGCGGACGATGTAGCGCACCGCCTCTTCGGGAAACTCGATCTGCGCATCGGTGATTCCATTCTCTTTGATCTGCCGGGGAATCAAATAGCGGAAGGCGATGTGCATTTTTTCATCTTCGCTATATCCCTGGAGAGGAATCAGCTCCATGCGGTCGAGCAGGGGCGGCGGAACCGTATCCAACTGGTTCGCGGTGCAGATAAAGAGCGTCTTCGACAGATCGAAGGGCACATCCAGGTAATTGTCGCGGAAGGTGCAGTTCTGCTCCGGGTCCAGCGTCTCCAGCAGCGCCGAGGCCGGATCGCCGCGAAAGTCACGTCCCAGCTTGTCGATCTCGTCGAGCATGATGACCGGATCGTTGGTTTCGGCTCTACGGATGCTCTGGATGATCTGGCCGGGCAGCGCGCCAATGTACGTCCGCCGGTGTCCGCGAATCTCCGCCTCGTCATGCATTCCGCCCAGCGAGACGCGCTGGAACTTCCTGCCCAGCGCCCGAGCAATCGACCGGCCCAGACTGGTCTTGCCCACGCCCGGAGGTCCGACAAAGCACAGGATCGGCCCCTTCATGTCGGGCTTCAACTCCAACACGCTCAGATAATCGAGGATGCGGTCTTTGACCTTCTTCAGCTCATAATGGTCTTCGTCCAGAATCTCCTTGGCCTTGCCGATGTCGACTTTGGAACCGGAGCTTTTGGCCCAGGGAAGCACAGCCAGCCAGTCGATGTAATTGCGCGTCAACGAGTAGTCGGCAGCCATCGGAGACATCCGCGAGAGCCGCGCCAGCTCCTTGACCGCCTCCTTTTTCACATCTTCGGGCATTCCGGCGGCGTCGATCTTCTGACGCAGTTCGTCGATCTCGCGCTGGCCCTCATCCTGCTCGCCAAGCTCCTTCTGAATCGCCTTGAGCTGCTCGCGCAGATAGTAGTCGCGCTGGGACTGCTGCACCTGATCCTGCACCTCGGTCTGGATCTTGGTGCGCAACTGCTGCACCTCGATCTCTTTGGCCAAAAGCTGGTTAAGCTGCTCCAGACGGCTGGCAATACTGGGCGTCTCCAGCAGGCTCTGCTTCTCATCGGTGGTCAAAAACGGCAGCGAGGAGGCGACAAAATCCACCAGGCGGCTCGGTTCCTCGATATTGGCCGCGATCGTCCGCAGCTCATCGGAAAGCGTCTGCGACTCGCTCACGATCTGCTGGAATTGCGCGATGACATTGCGCACCAGCGCCTCGGCGCCGGGCGTCGCCGGAGGCTGCCGGTCTTCAATGATCTCAACCTCGGCCATCATGAATGGCTCGAACTGCAAATAACGCACCAGACGCACACGCTCCGTGCCTTCCGTAAAGACGAAGCGGCTCTGGTTGGGCATCCGCACCACCTTGTGCACGGTGGCCAGCGTTCCCACCGGATGCAGATCGGAGGGCTTGGGGGTATCCAGCCGCGGATCCAACTGGGCGACAACGACGATCGAACGTTCCTCGCCCAGCGACTCGATCAACTGGATGGAACTCTCCCGGCCCACCGTCAATGGCAGTACCGCGTGAGGAAAGAGGACAGTATCCCGCACCGGCAGGACGGCAACACTGCGCAGCGTTGAGAGATCCTTTCCGGAAGAGGATTTGTGGGAGGGCGGGATGGGGGGCTGGTTCGACATTGAGTATCCTCGTATCAACTTTTCTTAATTAGACACCGCAGACTTCAAGAAGTTTCAGAAATCCTCTCTGCCTTGCGGCCAGCTCCTCCAGCGCAAGATGGAGACAGCCTGTCGATACGATTCTATTGCTACCACAGTTCCTCGTTAAAAGCGTCCAAGTAGCCATCTTCTGGCACGGTCGAGCCTTCTTGCGGTCAAATTCCGCTTCTGCCGCGAAGCGACGAACAGGAGTTAGAGACGCCGAAATCCTTTTCATTCTCATTGGATGCATAGCCGCACGCAGCTTCTATCGGCGAAAAATCGTGGAAGGTGAGAGAGATGGAAGAGGTTGAAGGCCGAATCTGCCGGCTGAAGCGCTGGTGTACGCTAAACTTCCCGCTCAAGCTCCACTCCCAGCGGACCTGGCGCATCCTTCTATTTTGATACTCCGATGGATTACGGCCTTCAATCCGCGGTCGCAGAGGAGCTTTCTCGCCGGATGGCGGATTCGATCTGTTCCCACAATCGGTCGGGAGGATCCGTGACGGGAAAGAGCTCCCGTGCGGCTTCGGCAATCCTCTCCAAATCGGCGAGCAGTGCACGGCAGCGGGCGCAATGCTGAAGATGGGGATGGGTAGCCGGTCTCTCGCTGGAGCCGATCCACTCAGCCAGTTGGTTCTGAAAATCCTCACAGCTCATGGCCTTCGCATCTTCCCTCATGACCGCGTCTCCTGCAGAGAGAGTCCGCGCAGCGCTGCGCGCAGCTTGAGCCGCGCCTTGTGCAACTGGGACTTGCAGTTGCCGATCGAGCAATCCAGCATGGCGGCAATCTCACTGTGCTCGTAGCCCTCGATGTCGTGAAGAACAAAGATGATGCGATAGCCGGCGGCGAGATCCCCAATCGCGCGCTCCAGGGTCAAGCGGTCGATGGAGCCGGTAAGCGTCAAATCCTGAAAGCTGAGGGGGCTGCTGGACTTTCCCTCCTGAGCATTTTGTGCGGTTTCATCCATAGGCGTAATTGCCAGACCCTTCTTCCGCAACTGCATCAGCACCACATTGACGGCCAGCCGGTGCAGCCAGGTGAAAAAGGCCGCATCGCCGCGGAAGGTCGAAATTTTGCGATGCAGTTGAAGAAATATCTCCTGGGTAAGGTCTTCAGCTTCGGCAGTATCCCCCGCCATCCGAAGGCATAGAGAGTAGATGCGTTTCTTGTGCAGGGAGTAGAGTTGACCGAAGGCAAGTTGGTCTCCAGTCTGAGCGCGGCTCAGCAGAGCGGCCTCCACAGGGTCGACCGGAGCTGGAGAATGCGCACCAGATCGGAGATGGGACATACGATTCCTTGCCGGGGTCGATCCCCCAGGCGGCGTCGCTGCACCGGGCGCTGCACCTCGTTAGTATAGAAGAAGAGAGATTCAGTCGGGCGGCAGAAAATTCAGGAAGAATTCCACTGTCTCCGGTCTCTGCGGGGAGAAATCGTTTTGCGGACAAGGCCGGCGGGGCAATGCGGCATACGATCGGGATTCGGCTTACTCCTGGCCTGCATTGCGGCCTGGGGAATCTCCGGCGCAATCGACGGCCGGGGACAGAGTCTGGCAACCGGGGCGGGAGCATCCGTTACGGCGATGCCTTTGACTGATGCGCCCTCCGATCCTCTTGCGCAGTGGGAGGGCCTGCCAGTCCAGCGCATCCGCTTTGAGGGGGTCGCAGAGGATCGTCTCGCGCACATGGCCGGCCATCTAGCCCAGGCCGTGGGAGCGCCGCTCAACCGCGATAATCTGAGAAAGAGTCTGCGCGAGGTCTATTCGTCGGGCCTCTATGACAGCATTGAGATCGCAGGCGAGCGCGAAGAAGATGGCGTGGCACTGATCTTCCGCGGCCAGCCGCGCACCTTCATCGGCACCGTCAGCGTGGAGGGCGCTAAAGGTCCATCGATCAATACCGAGCTTCAGCGCGCCAGCAAGCTGGCCTCCGGCTCCCGCTTCACCCCGGCCAAGCTCCAAGAGGCTATCGAGCAGATGCGCACCGCGCTCGCTCAAGACGGCTTTTATCAGCCGGTCATTACCCAGACGCTGACGGCCCACCCGGTCGAGCAACTGGTCGATATTGCATTTCATGTCGTATCCGGCCCGCAGGCGCGGGTGGGCGCTGTGAACCTGAGCGGCGATCCGGGCATGAGCGTGCCGGATTTTCGCCACTCCGCGCACCTCAGAGCCGGCTCCCGCGTGAACAACGAGACCGGCAGCCGCGCGCTGGCCGGAGTGCTGAAGGTCTACCAGAAGCAGCAGCGGCTTGAGGCCGAGATCAAGCTGGAATCGGAGCAGTATCTTCCGGAGACGCAAAAGGCCGACTTCCGCTTCTCCGCCAGCCGTGGCCCGGTCGTCAAAGTGCGGATCGAAGGAGCCAGCCTGAGTGACGACCGGCTCAAGCACGTGATTCCCATCTTCGAGGAAGGCTCCGTGGATGAAGATCTGCTGAACGAGGGCAATCGCCGTCTGCGCGACTACTACCAGCGCCAGGGCTACTTCGACGTCAAAGTCGAGCATGAGAGCCAATCCGCCGAGGCCAGCGTGACTATCCTGTACAAGGTACATCTGGGAGCGCGCCGGCGTGTGGAAGGAGTCGCGGTCGAAGGCAACCATTACTTCGACTCGACAACTTTGAAGGAACTGCTCAATGTCCATACCGCCGACACCCTGGATCGTCATGGCGCTTACAGTCAGGCGCTGGTCTCCGCCGACATCAGCGCGTTGCAGACTGTATACCGGAACAATGGCTTCTCCGAGGTCAGGGTGACTCCTGAAACCTACTCTGCGGTGACGAAAGCGGGAAAGACCGCCCAGCTCAGCGTGAAGTACCGCATTGAAGAAGGCCAGCAACTGCGTGTTGGGCAGGTACGCATTGAAGGCAATCAACATCGGGAGACCTCGCTTCTGATCCCAGAGCTGAACACCACCTCCGGACAGCCGCTTTCGCCTGGAAATCTGGCCGGAGACCGGGACGCATTGTTAACCGATTACATGAGCCGGGGCTTCGATCAGGTTCGGGTGGAGGTTGCGCAGCAGGCAGAGGCCTCCGGCAGCGACAAGGTGGACGTGACCTTCCACATCAACGAAGGCCGGCAGATCTTTGTGCGCAAGGTGCTACTGACGGGACTGCACTACACCCGCCCCGCAACGGTCGCCAAAGCCATTACTCTGCATCCTGGCGACCCGTTGAACGAGACGGCGCTGATGGAGACACAGCGCAATCTATATAACTTTGCCCTTTTCAATGAAGTCGATACAGCGATTGAGAACCCTGCCGGAGGCGAGAACGAGAAGACCGTGCTGATCCAGGCGGCGGAGGCGCGGCGCTGGGCACTGACCTATGGCGGCGGCCTGGAGGCTCAGACCGGAACGCCACAGTACAACTGCGGCGGCATCATCGCCAGCGGCAAAACCTGCAATCCCAACGGCAAGAGCGGAGTGAGCTATCGTATCCTTGCCGATATTACCCGCAACAGCCTCTTTGGCCGCGAACAATCCATCTCCCTGCGCGGCAACTATGGCCTGCTGGAACAAAACATCAATCTTCTCTTCCAGAATCCGCACTTCGAGGGCAATCCGAACTTTGGGCTGACCATCTCCGGCGGCTACGCCAACAGCCTGGACGTGAGCACGTATGTGGCCTCCAAATTGGAGACCGGCCTGCGTTGGACCGAGCACTTCGATCGGCCGAGCTACTTCTCCAAAGCCAATACCTTCATTTATGAATTCGATTTTCGGCGCGTCAAGGTGGAGGCAAGCAGCTTGCAGGTTTATCCGAATGAGATCGAGCAGTTGGCGACGGCTGTGCGCGTAGCCGGTCCCTCCGTGACCTGGATTCGAGACACGCGCGACTCTCCGCTCGACGCGCATCGCGGCACTTACAGCAGCTTTCAAGATTTTCTCTCCGGAGACAAGTTCGGCGCCCAAGTCAACTTCAACCGGCTCGATCTCTCCAATTCCAGCTACTATGGCTTCGACAAGGGCCGCTTCGTGCTGGCGCGCAATACACGCTACGGCCAGGAGCGAGCCTACGGCAAGCTCGAAAACGAGTTGATTCCTCTGCCGGAACGGCTCTACGCCGGCGGAGCCACCTCGCTGCGGGGCTTCGGCCAGAACTCGGCTGGACCGCGCGATCCAGGAACCGGTTACCCGATAGGCGGAGCAGGAGCGCTGATCAACAGCACCGAGTTGCGCCTGCCCCCACCGACACTGCCCTTGCTGGGCAATACCGTCAGCTTTGTGCTCTTCCACGACATGGGCAATGTCTTTACCAATGCGGGGGATGCATGGGCCAGCGCACTGCGCGTTCGCCAACCGGAGCGAGACAACTGCAAGAATACGAAACCTCTCGCCTCAGATACCCCGTCAAACTCGACCGGCTTGATTGGACCATGCAGCTTCAACTACTTCTCTCATGCGCCGGGAGTTGGCCTGCGCTACCATACACCGGTAGGACCTATCCGATTTGATTTCAGCTATAACCTGAATCCGCCCATCTACCCGGTGATCTACGACTATTCGATCGCGTCACCCGCATCCGACCCGCACGTGGGCGAGGGCAACCACTTCAACTTCTTCTTCAGTC
Organism: Occallatibacter sp.; assembly: GCA_049587335.1. GTDB lineage: Bacteria > Acidobacteriota > Terriglobia > Terriglobales > Acidobacteriaceae > Telmatobacter. The sequence continues at coordinate 19,913 of JBAVDS010000084.1, forward strand.
TGGGGCAGACATTTTGATGAGCGAGCGGCTTACAATCCGGCTGAAGAACAGGCATGGAGCTGCGCTGCTGGCGATCTGTCTTGCCGCGGCAGGAGCGGCTTCCGGGCAGTCTGCCGCATCGGTTCCAGACCAAGCCGTGGTGCTTGACCGTGTCGTGGCTGTGGTGAACAACCAGGCTATTCTGGCCAGCGACGTAACCGACGAAGTTCGGCTGGCGGTTCTGGACCCTGGACGGGCTGGACTCGGCGTACTGACGCCGCAGCGCGCGTTGCAGCAGTTGATCAGCCGCGCGCTCATCCAACAGCAGATTCGCCAGGAAGACGCAGAGGCGGTTGAACCCTCGCTGGAGGAGGTCGATGCCCGTCTGAATGAGATTCGCAAGGAGGTGCCTGCCTGCGTTCACCTCAACTGCGGGACGGAGGAGGGATGGAAGGCATTTCTGTCAGCGCATGAGTTGACTCCGGAGCGAGTCCGGAGCTATCTGCGCTACCGTATTCAGATATTGCGCTTCATTGAAGAGCGTTTCCGGCAGGGCATTCGCATCACGCCCGATGAGATTCAAAGCTACTATCGTGAGACGCTGCTTCCGCAGTATGCCGCCGGAGACGCCATTCCAACACTGGAGGCAGTCGCCCCGCGAATTCAGGAGATTCTGCTCCAGCGGCAGGTGAATGCGCTCTTTGACGACTGGCTCGGCAACCTGCGCAAGCAGGGCGATGTGGAGGTGCTCGATCCCGCGCTCGAAGCCCCTGAAACCACGGGAAAAGGAGGCGCATGAGCGACCCCGAAGCTACGCCTTCCCTTCCCGTCCCATCCGCGCGGCGGAGACCCAGCCGTCTACGCCGCTTTCTCCTGCGCAATCTTCCCCTTTCGGTGGCATCGGCCCTCTTGCTGCTGGCGATCACGCTGGTTGGCCTTTATTTCTGGGCCAGTTCCGCCAGCTTCCAGAACCTGGTTCGCGCCGAACTGATAACAAGGCTGGAGAGCGCCACGGGCGGGCGCGTTGAGATCGCATCTTTCCACTGGAATCTTCTTCATCTGGAGGCCGAGGCCGATGGGTTGGTTATCCACGGCCTGGAAGCTCCCGGCGAAGCCCCTTATGCGCAGGCCGAGCAACTACGCGTGCGCTTCAAGCTGCTGCAAATCTGGAATCCGCACATCCGGCTACGAGAACTGGCAATCATTCATCCACAGATTCACCTGATCGTCTATCCCGACGGCTCGACCAACCAGCCACAGCCGCGCAAGCCCAGACAGCCAGGAAAGCCGGCGATCGACAGCTTCTTCAATCTGAAGGCCGGACAGATCGCCGTCGAGCAGGGCGTGTTGGATTATGACAATCGCGCCTCAGCCTTTGATTTTCAAGAGCGGCACATTCCACTCGACTTTACCGCCAATAACCTTTCCCTTTTGATGACATACGCACCCGCGGATCGGCACGATCCGGAGAGCTATCGCATCGAGTTGGGAGTTAGCGATTTGAAGCTCGTGCGCGGCTCCGCAGCAACAACAAAATCGCTTCCGGTCGAGGGATACCTTCAGGCCTCGCTTGTGCTGACACGCTCCTCGGTTCTTCTGCGCTCGTTGCGCATCACCGCGCGCGGCCACAAAATCAAGGACCGCACACTGGAAATCTCCGGCTCCCTCGACGACTTTTCCCATCCGCGCTGGCAGGGCAAGGCAGTGGGCGATCTGGATCTGCGCCTGGTCGAACCGCTGACAGGCTACCCCTTTACCCCTGAGGGCCTTGCGCATCTGCTTCTGGCCGCAAATGGAGATGCCAAGGGATTTCGCATCGACGGCGGCATTCATGTCGAGGACGGCTCGTACATCGGAACGGGCGTCGTCGCCACTGGCTTTGGGCTTGATGCGCATCTCCATGCCGATTCCCAGCAGTTGCAGGTCAGCTCGATCGTTCTCCGCCTGCGCCAGGGAGGGCAGATCGCCGGCGATCTCTCGCTGCTTCACTGGCTTCCCGCTCCTACTGTCGTCTCCGCCGCGCAAGCTGCCGGGAAATCCCGCAACGCCCGCAGCCAGCCCGTCAAGCCGCCACTCGCTGCCGATGCCATCACTATCCCCGTCAACGGCAAAGTGACCGCGCGCTTTCAGGATGTCGCCCTAGATTCTCTTCTGGAGATGCTTTGCGACCCGCCGTACCAGCATCTCGGTCTCGACGCACGGCTCAGCGGTCCGGCCAACGCGATATGGATCAACGGCGACAATCACACACTTTCGGTGCAGGCTTTGCTGAGCCTCACTCCTCCAGCGCAGGCTGCTGCTGGAAAGGTTTTAACCGGCGGCGTGATTGACGCGACATATACGCAACGGGATGGCGCCGTCGATCTGCGCAAGCTGGATCTGCGTCTACCGCAGAGTGAGTTCCAAGCCCACGGTCATCTTGGCGCGCATCCGATGAGCAGCCCCAGCGCACTCACCGTGGACTTTCATTCCGGCAACCTGAGCGAATTCGACACTGTCTTGCGCGATCTTGGTCTGGAACGCAGTGGACGGACAGGCACCGCTGCGCTACCAGTAGCACTCTTTGGCCAAGCCGATTTTCATGGCACATGGACGGGTTCGCTGGTCGATCCGCGGCTGACCGGCAAAGCGGTTGCAACGCAACTGGCCATTGAACTTCCTTCTGAAGAGAACCGCAACCCCGCTTCAATGCCGGCGGCCCAGCCGCAATACATCCGGTTGGATTCGGCAGAGGCCACCGGTAGCTACTCGGCCTCCCGCATCGATCTCTCGCAAGCGATACTGCGCCGCGGCAAGGCCCAGATCAGCTTCAGCGGAACGCTGGCCGCGCCTGTGGGCGCCTCTGCTCACGCTCCAGTTCCTCTTATCTCCTCGGCCAATTCCCTGCTGCATCTGCGCCTGCGCGCAAACCAGGTTGACCTGGACGATCTGCACTTTCTCACCGGACCAACTCTGCCGGTAGCGGGCGCACTCGATGCGCAGCTTCAGGTTGATGGTCCCATCCATGCGCTGGACGGCTCCGGATGGATGCAGTTGGAGAATGGCAGCGTCTTTGGCGAGCCGGTGACACGGATTCGCGCGCAAGGCAGCATCGCCAATCAAAGCATACGGCTCACTTCCCTCTCCTTCACCGGTAATGCCGGCAAAATCACAGCCACAGGCTGCTATGATCTGCAATCGCGCCACTTTCAACTGAGCGCACAGGGCACGGGAATCGACATCTCACGCATCGAAACGCTGCGCGCCCGTGGTCTGGATCTCTCCGGCAAGTTAGGATTTTCCGTTGAGGGATCGGGAACACCCGACGATCCGCGGCTTGTTGCGCACGCCAATCTTCCCAGCCTTACGCTGAGCGGGGAATCGCTCGGCAACGTCGAACTGGAGGCGCACACGGCCAACCGCGCCGTCACCTACGATCTGACATCCAAGCTGGAGGCCGCCGACCTCACCGTGCATGGCCAAACAGCACTGACTGGCGAGTATGAGACTCAGGCGCAACTTGAGTTTTCGCGATTCAACATCGGCGCGCTCTTCAAGATGGCCCATCTGCAAGGCCTGAGCGGCGAATCGGCGCTGGCCGGAACGGTCACCTTCCAGGGGCCATTGGCCCGGCTCGATCAGATGCGCGGCGAGGCGCGTCTCAACCAGTTGGCGGTCACCGTCTCCGGCGTCCATCTGCATAGCGACGGTTACGTTCACGCCACACTCGATCATGCCCTCATTCATCTCGATCCGTTGCACGTAACCGGCGAAGAGACCGATCTCTATGCGCAAGGCAGTCTGTCGCTCAAAGAGAACCACCAACTGGATTTTGCCGCCAACGGAACGATCAACCTGAAGGTCGCCGAAACGCTGGACCCGGATCTGACCGCCAGCGGAAACACCACCTTCGAGGTTGAGGCGCACGGTCCATGGATGAATCCTGGGCTGCGCGGCAGAATCGACTTCCAAAATGGAGCGCTCTCGCTCGGCGATGTTCCCAACGGCCTGAGCCAGTTGCATGGAACGCTGGAGTTCAATCAGAACCGGCTTGAGGTGAAGTCGCTGACGGCAATGAGCGGCGGAGGCCTGTTGAGCGTTACGGGATACCTCGCCTACCAGCACGGCATCTTTGCCAACTTGACGGCGACGGGAACGGGAATTCGCATCCGCTATCCGCAAGGGGTCAGTTCACTGGCCGATGCCAAGCTGCACCTGCAAGGGTTGCAGAACAATCTCATACTCTCCGGCGACGTGATGATCACACGCTTCGCCGTCAGCTCCGATCTGGACATCGCGGCGCTCGCCGCACAGGCCAACGCCATATCCGGCATCGCTCCTCCCGACGCGCCCTCCAACCACATCCGCCTGGACATCCACATCGCCTCTTCGCCGCAATTGAACTTTCAGAATGCCTATGCCAAGCTGGCCGGCAATGTAGATCTCCGCCTGCGCGGCACCGTCGCCTCGCCTTCGCTGCTGGGACGCGTCTCCATCACCGAAGGCAGCGCCATCATTGCCGGAACCCGCTACGAGCTGCAACGGGGCGACATCTACTTCACCAATCCGGTCCGCATTCAGCCCTCCATCGACCTGAACGCTACCGCACGCGTCGAGGATTACGACATCACCCTCGGACTGCATGGAACGCCCGAGAGGCTGGCGGTCACCTATCGCTCCGACCCACCGCTGCCCGAAGCCGACGTAGTGGCGCTGCTGGCCCTGGGCCGCACCGAAAGCCAGCAGCGGCTTTATACCCAGCAACAAGAGGCCGCCGGAGCCAGCCCCACCACCGATGCACTGTTGGGCGGCGCACTGAACGCCACCGTGAGCAGCCGCGTGCAAAGGCTCTTCGGTGCTGGATCGGTAAAAGTTGACCCCAACTACCTGGGCGCGCTGGGCAACTCGACTTCACGTGTCATCGTCGAGGAACAGCTCGGCTCCAACGTCACCCTCACCTACGCCACCAACGTCAACACCACCGCGCAGCAACTGATCCAGGCCGAGGTCGCCATCAATCATCATGTCTCGCTGCAACTGGCCCGCGACGAGTCCGGCGTCTTCTCGGTAGTCCTCAAGGCCACACGGCGCTACCGCTGATTTCCGAAACCTTTTTCCGGATTTCGTGTCTATAGGGGCGACGGCAGTGGTCAGGAGCCTGTCCGGCTCTTCCCGTGCGCTGCCGCAAACAGAAAGCTCAATGCACATCAGGAGGAATCAGAGATGAATTGGACGATGCGTACTTTCCGCGCCATGCTCCTCGCCCCGGCGTTCGTTGGTCTTCTGCTGAGTATTTCCCCAGCTTTCCGCCTGAACGCCCAAGCAGGCGCGCCGGATGCCGGAGCAACAGCCTCCACGCAGGCCGGCAATCAGGCCTCCAGCGATGCCGCGGCCCGGCTGAACAAAAAACAATTCGGCAATGTGAAGGTCAGCGTGGAAAACGGTATCGCCACACTGACCGGAAGCGTCGATTTATATGTCTTCAAAGCCGACGCCGCCAAGCGCGTGCTCAAGGCCAAGGGAGTTGCTGCGGTGCGAAATCAGATCGAGGTCGCCGGCCCCAGCATTCCCGACAAGCAACTCGAGGCCAAGCTACGCGAAAAGCTGACCTACGACCGCGTCGGCTACGGCAACACCTTCAACTCCATCACCGTCGGCGTGGAAAACGGCATGGTGACGCTGGGCGGTCATGCCCGCACCTATGTGGACCGGGATTCCGCACTGGCTCTGGTCTCCACCTTTCCCGGCGTCAAGGATGTGACCGACGAGATCCAGGTCGATCCTCTCTCCATCATGGACGACCAGACCCGCATGGCAGTGGCCCGCGCAGTTTACGGATATGCGTCGCTGAACAAGTACGCCGTAGACCCGGCCAAGCCCATCCGCATCTCGGTGCAGAACGGCCATGTGGAGCTCTATGGAACGGTGGATTCGCAAGCCGATAAGGAAATCGCCTATCTGCGCGCCAACGGTGTACCCGGCGTCTTCAGCGTGACGAACTACCTGCAGGTGTCAGGACAACCCAGCGAAGCTCAGAAATGACTTTCGCAGCGGGCGCAGCACAAAGAGCCTTGCCCCATCCTTTCGCATCATGCGAAAGGATGGGGCAAGGACGAGCAGAACGGCTCAGAACTTGACTGAAGGAGCGGTACGAGCGCTGGAACTGGCCTCGAAGAAGGCGTTATTGATGGGGAAGCTTGACCCGGCCCAGAGGCTGTTGGGAAACTGGCGCACATAGGTGTTGTAATCGCGCAGTGCATCGTTATAGCGCTTGCGGGCCACGCCAATGCGGTTCTCGGTTCCGGCCAGCTCATCCTGCAGGCGCATGAACTGGTCGTTCGAACGCAGTTGCGGATAGTTTTCAGTGAGCAGCAACAGGCGGCCGATCGCTGAATCCAACTGTCCGTTGGCTGCGATCTTGGCTGCCGGACCCTGCGCATTCAGCATGCCCGCGCGGGCGTTGGCGATGTCGCCATAGACGGTGCTCTCTTCCTTCGTGAAGCCCTTCACGGTCTCCACCAGGTTAGGGATCAGATCCAGCCGCCGCTGCAACTGCACATCCACATCCGACCAGGCCGCCTTCACAACCTCATCCTTGGTTACCATCTTGTTTCTGGAGCTGACGGCCATCATCAGAACCACAACAACGGCGCCCGCCACTCCCAGCCAAATCCAAAGTCTCTTGCTCATACTATGCTTCACTCCTCCGGCTTCCGCTCAAGGAAGCCCGATCATCAAAGTTGAAATCTACCAGCTTCCGTCCGAACCACCTCCGCCAGTATCGCCGCCACCAAAACCACCAAAACCGCTGCCGCCGGAATCTCCACCACCACCAGAGCCTCCGCCGAAGCCGCCCCCCCCGAAGCCACCGCCGCCGATCCAGGGTCCGCCACGAAAGCCTCCAAAAAGGCCAAATCCCATCAGGAAGCGCAAAAGATGAAAGCCGCCAAAGAAGATCAGCACAATGATCAGCAGAATCAACTTCCCTGAACTAAAGTGCTTCGTTACCGGCTGTGTGGCATCTGCCGGATTGCCGTCCAACGATACCTTGGCGTCGGCAGCAATCGTGCTGGCGATCTCTTGAACGCCTAAAGAAATTCCACCATCGTAGTTACCAGCTTTGAGAAGAGGGACCATATCGCGCCCGATGTCGCCCGTCTTGCCGTCTGGCAATATGCCTTCCAGGCCATAACCCACCTTGATGGAACGCCGATGATCATCGATAGCAAAGAGCAGCAAAACGCCCCGATCAGTTCCTTTGGCGCCTATCTTCATTTGTGAAAAGAGGCGAGTGGCAAAATCTGCCGAGTCGTCTCCACCGAGCGTGTGTATGGTGACTACGGCCACCTGCGCGTTGGTCTTGGAGTGGTCGAGTTGGGCGCAGAGCGAATCCAGCCGTGCAACGGCCTGAGGCGAGAGCACGTGGGCGTAATCACTTACATAATCAGTGGGTTGAGGCAGGTCTTCGACCCGCTCCGCTAGAGCGGCAGTGGCAGAAATGCTAACCAAAGCGGCTACAAGCAGTCCAAAAACGGCGAAATGAATGCGGCACGATACTTTCATCGCTACTTATTGTACCGGTTGCAGGAGCAAAAGGTTTCCTGTATTGCATTAGGGGAGAGAGATCAATCCGGCCTCTGCAAGAATAAACTAAAGAAGGTATGACACAGAATCAGCAACCCACACCTCCCATCGCCCGCATTGAACACAAAGAGACCCCTCTCCACGGCACTGTTCTCGTCGATGACTATGCATGGCTGCGCGAGAAAGAAGACCCCGAGGTCACCGCCTACCTGGAGGCCGAAAATGCCTACGCCGAAGCGGTGATGAGGCCGCTCGACGGCCTGCGCGAGGAGCTTTACGGGGAGATGCTCTCGCACATCAAGCAGACCGATGTCTCGGTTCCATATCGCGATGGCGACTGGTGGTATTACTCCCGCACCGAAGAGGGTCTGCAGTACGCAATTCACTGCCGCAGGGCGGGGAGATCAGCGGGACCGGACCAGAATGAGCCGGAGCAGATCATTCTGGACAGCAACCAGTTGGCCGAGGGAAACGCCTTCTTTGCGATCGGGGCGACAAATATCTCCCCGGACGGGCGCTGGCTGGCCTACTCGACCGATACGACTGGCTTCAGGCAGTACACCCTCCATATCAAGGATTTGGAGACTGGCGAGACGCTGGCCGATCAGGTTGAGCGCATCGGCTCGCTGGTTTGGGCGGCAGACAACCGTACACTTTTTTATACCGTCGAAGACGAGGAGCAGAAGCGCCAGTACCAGCTTTGGCGGCACACCTGCGGCACGCAGACCTCAGAAGATGTGCTGGTTTATCAGGAAGATGACGAGCGCTTCAACCTGGACGCCGACTCGACACGAGACGGCAAATTCGTGGTGATGGTGGCGGCCAGCCACACGACGACCGAGTCCTGGGTGCTGCCGGCGAATGAGCCGGAGGGCAAGTTCACGCTGATCTGCGAGCGCGCCGACGAGCACGAATACTCGATCGACCATCGCAATGGCTATTGGTTCATCCGCAGCAACGATCGCGGCCGGAACTTCCGGCTGGTGAGTGCGCCGGTGGCCACTCCGGGGCGCGAGAATTGGACGGAAGTGATTCCCCATCGCGACGGGTTGATGATCGAGGAGATCGATCTCTTCGCCGGATACTTTGTCGTCTGCGAGCGCGAGGAGGGATTGCCGCGTTTGCACCTGTGGCGCTTCATCGGCGAGGGACCGGAAGCGGAAAGAGCCGGAGAGATCGTCTTTCCTGAACCGGCGTACAGTGCGGAGCCGCATATCAACCGCGTCTTCGACACGCCCGTCTTCCGCTATGCCTATCAGTCGCTGGTAACACCTGCTTCGGTCTATGAGTATGACGTGGCAAGCAGCGCATCGACCCTGCTCAAACAACAGGAGATTCCCGGCGGATTTGACCCGAAGCTCTACGCCAGCGAGCGCGTTCATGCCACAGCGCAGGATGGCGTGCGGGTTCCACTCTCGATCGTTTATCGCAAGGACCGCCGCGCTCCAGGCGGCAATCCCCTCTACGTCTACGGCTACGGCTCGTATGGCTACTCGCTGCCTGTCGCCTTCAGTTCCAATCGCTTGAGCCTGCTGGATCGAGGCGTGGTGATGGCCTTTGCGCACATCCGCGGGGGCGGTGAGATGGGCGATCCCTGGCACGATGCGGGCAAGATGCTGGTGAAGCGCAACACCTTCACGGATTTCATCACCTGCGTCGAGCATCTGACCGCAACGGGCTACGGCGATCCGGCGCGCGTTGCGATCGAAGGCGGATCGGCGGGCGGACTGCTGATGGGCGCAGTGGTGAATCTGAAGCCAGAGTTGTTTCGCGCAGTGCTCTCGCACGTGCCGTTTGTGGATGTGATGAACACCATGCTCGACGCTTCCCTGCCCTTGACCGTTCCAGAGTATGAAGAGTGGGGAAACCCGAATGATTCTGCTCACTTCTTCTATATGCTAAGTTACTCGCCTTATGACAATCTGCGGGCTGCGAGTTATCCGGCGATGCTGGTGAAGACTTCACTGAACGACTCCCAGGTGATGTATTGGGAGCCGGCGAAGTATGTGGCCAAGCTGCGCACTTTGAAGAGGGACCACCATGCGCTGCTGCTGGTGACGAATATGCAGGCTGGGCACGGCGGCGCAAGCGGGAGATACGACTACTTGAAGGAGATCGCGCTGGACTATGCTTTTCTGCTGCGCGAACTGGGAATTGTGTAAGAGTCTCCTTGCCGTGCGTCAAAAATTTTGCCGATAGGCCTGAGTTCGCCGGCCCTCGCCGCCGTGATCCAATCGCGCAAGCCTTCGCAGGCCGAGAGGCTTCTCCTGAGAGATTGATTCTTCGCCATTGATAGTACGGCTTCGTGCTTCAGAAGAGGTTGAACCAGAGGAAGATGCGGGGATTGCGGGGAACTCCGACTCTTCAGGAAAGAATGCGTTGAGCTGACCAAGCGCCATCCAGATTGTGCCGATTCCGATTGCGATGCAACCCATGCATTTGAGGACAATCGCATCATGGCCTGCGGCAAAATGCATACCGATCTTGGTTATGAAAAGCACGGCCAACGATAGGATCGCGCAGCGGTCAACCGTTCCTGAATGATACTCTTTCTTTGGCTTCCATAAAAAAGTTATCCAAACGAGAATGGCAGTTGCACACCCATAGAGCGCCGTTTCCCAGGTGGACGGTGGTTCCAAAATCTTCTGACCCGCAATACCGAGCAGCGTTTTATTTATGAATAGGATGATGCCAGCGCATTCAAAGGTCGCTTTCCACAATGCTGGAACGATGCCGCCCTTTCTATACTCGGCAGCCAATAATTCCCAGCAAAGCCAGAGACAAAATGCTCCATAGATATACTTCCAGGAATATGGAATATCCAGAACACTCTTCCCTGCGCGTGCGAGGTAATAACCTCTAACTTCAATGGCGCAAAGCATCCCGTAAAGGATTGTCAGCGCCATACGGCCATGGAATCCGCCTGTCTTTTGCTCGTCCATACACTTTACGCTTGATAGGGATTCTACTCGACAGGGGCCACTGCCGACAGCGGAAATCCCAGGCGCTTCCACTCGTCGTAGCCGCCGCGCAGGGGGCGGACGCGATTGATGCCGAGCTTGTGCAGGGTCATCGCGGTCTTGGCGGCGGTGGCTTCGCTGGGGCAGGAGCAAAAAAGAATAATGTCGCGGTCGCGGGGAATCTCCTGGTGACGAGCGGTCAGATCATCGGGAGCGAAATGAATCGCGCCGGGAAGCGTGAAGGGATCCTCTTCAAATTCGAGGGGATGGCGCAGATCCACGATGAAGACCTGCTCGCCGGCATCGAGCTGCTGCTTCAGCTCCTCCGGCTCGAGCCGTGAAGCAACCAGCTTTTTGATCACCATGCGGCGGCGGATCACGCGTGCGGCCAGGAAACCAAGTATGCCGAGGATCAGCAGAGCGCCGGAGAAACGCCCTACATAGTTGAGCAGGCTGGAATTGCGGCGCAACAGTTCGCCGAAGAAGTAGCCCGCGGCCAGTAAGGTGCCGAGCCATGCCGCGACGCCAATGGCGTCGAAGAGGAGAAAGCTGCTGAAGGCCATTCCATTCTGGCCCGCCACGGGAGGCGCCAGCGTCGCCAATCCAGGAACAAATTTGGCGATCATGATTGTGACCGCACGGCGGCGGCCAAAGGAATTCTGCGTGCGGCGAACGCAGATGGTCGGTTCCAGAGACAACTTGCAGAGGGTACGCAGCACGATGTGGCCATAGCGGCGGCCAATGAGGAACCAGGTGCTGTCAGAGATGAGGGAGGCGATCAGTCCAGCCATGAAAGCCAGAAAGATATTGAACTGGTGTTGGGCGGAAAGCGCGCCGGCAGCCAGTAGAACCGGCGTAGCAGGCAACGGGATTCCCAACTGCTCAACCAATACCCAGGCGAAGAGCAGCACGTACCCGTAGATGAGCAAGATGTGTTCGGGTAACGCCATCAGTGTAGGTCCAGTCTTTACTTGCTGGGAATCCGACCATGATCCGTAAAAAATCGGCATCACTTTGAGCGGTCTGGTGGATAGGATGATTATCAGTGCGATTTCGCTTCATGCAATCGCTGCAAGAAGAAAGGCCGCTCGAAGGCGGCCTTATCGTAAAAATGAGCTGCTCCCTTTTACGGCTGCGCCTGGGCGGAAGCAGAAGGCGACGCTGGAAGAGCGGCTGAATCCTGCAATCCCTTGGAGGCGAACCAGTTACGATCCCAGAGATTCTTGTAGAATTCGCCGGTCAGCTCGGCGGCGCGGGGGCCAAAGGTGGGCCTGCCGCCTTCCAGGAAGAAGACCGTCACCAGACTGCCTTGCGGCGCATCGGAGTAGGAGGCGAACCAGCCAAAGCGGGTGCCGTTGTCAGAGCAGGTTCCAGTCTTGCCAAAGACAGGCAGTTCGTGGAAGTTGGAGCGCAGGCTGCGGGCAGTGCCATATTCGACCGCGCCGGCCATTCCATCTTCGATGTCGGGAAGGAAGCGGGCGATATCAAGTGTGCGCTTGACTTTGGGCTGGAAGGCCGCCAACTCTTCCGGGGTGGTTGGGTGCTGGAGGTAGTAAAGCGTACCTCCGTTGGCGATGGCGGCTACATATGCCCCCAACTGCAAGGGAGTCATGGAGATGCCCTGGCCAAAGCTGCACATTCTGCCCACGCCGCCCTCGGCGGCAGGCAATTCATGGTCAGGATAGACGCCTAACTGCTCACCGTTGATGTTGTAGCCGGCCAGTTCACCCAGCCCGAATTGGTTGGCATAGTTGCGCACGCGGTCAAAGCCGAGTTCACGTCCCAACTCCTCGAAGTAGAGGTTGTTGCTCTTGGCGAGAGCCTGCGTCAAATTCATGCGGAAGCCGGGCAACTGCACCGGCGTATCGCGTGTGACCAGTCCTTCGGAGAGCGCGGCCATGGCGACGGTCAGCTTGATCGTGGAGCAAGGCTCGGCTCCGGGCGAAAGCGCCAGTTTCTGATTGACCATGGCCAAAATACGGCCGTTGGAGGGATCGATCACCACCGCCGTGCCATTCATCTCACCGAGGGCATCGATGGCGGCCTGACGGACGATTGGATCCTCGCCAGCCGTTACGTCGTCCGCAAAGATATCCCCATGCGCGAATGAACTGGCGGTGAAGCGTTCATAAGAGCGGCGATGACGGCGATGCAGGGTGAGGGCCGCACGTTTCGCTCCACGCGCGGTGAGATGAGCTTTGTACCGGCCGGGTGCAGCGCTTGAGGCCGTGTGCGGAGAGCGGAGGCTCGGCGTAGTGGAACGTGCTACCGGAGCAGATGTGTGGTGTGCGGCACGATGAGTCTCCATCAAGTGCGACTCTGCTCTCTTGGCATGGTGCAGCGTATGCGGCGCATCCAGCGCCCAACCGCCCTCTGCTCCGAGGCCGGAAATCGTCAAAACCAATGCAACTGCCCAAACGCGGGAACAACTCATCCAGCCAGTGTCCTCTCTCCCAACGGAGTCTCTTGCCGCTTATCCCTCTTTGGGGACCGTTCTTCGTGCTTATCGGCCAAGCCTCGTCCACGTCCATTTCGGCGATTGCTTAGATATACCTTACGCCAAACTGAGGTAACAAGGTAGTGATCTGGAACACATCCCTCATCCCAGACAATTCTGGCGCACTGTTTCCCCCCACTAAAGCCATCGCCGGCGCAGGAAGGTCGGCTTCTCCAGATCGGGCTGTGCCTCTTCATCCGACTCGCGAAAGAGTGTCGTAGCGGGCTGGGCAAGGTAGTCGTCCAGAGTCGCCGGACCACGCGCTTCGGCGACGGGAACAGGCTCCTCCTCTCTGGGCATTGGCGCGAAGACCGGCTCCTCAGCCAATTCAGCAAACCTGGGCCGCGCCGCCACCGGCTCCGGCTCAAATATCGTGGACTCCGTTGCAGGCGGAGGTACATCGTACGATATGTTCTCGACGGGCGCCAGTGCGGAGAAGGCGACCGGTTCAACCACATGGTTCACCACTGCCATTTCGACAGCCAGCGGCTCCACTTCCTCCTCCTGGCTGAGGAAGCGCGGCGGTGCGGGCGCTGGTGCAGGGACTGGCTCGAGTACTGGCACTGGCTCGGGTACTGGCGCTGGCTCTGCTACGGGCGCTGGAGCCGGTTCAAGAAGCCAAATGTTCTCCGGCTGGGTTGAAGGGGGCACCTCTAAAGGAACCGTGGGCACCGGCGTCGATTCCACCGGACTCGATACCACATGCGGCTCCTCCACACTCAACATGCGAGCGCGCCGCTCCGGCAACTCACCGCGGAAGCCGGTGGCGATCACGGTAATCTTGACTTCCTCGCCCATCTTCTCGTCCAGCACCGCGCCAAAGATAATGTTGGCATCCTCGTGTGCAGCGGCCTGAATCAGCGACGAGGCCTGGTTGACCTCTGTGAGCTTGAGCGAACTGGAACCGGTGATGTTGATCAGAATGCCGCGCGCTCCATCGATGGCGCCAGCCTCCAGCAGCGGCGAAGCCATCGCAGCCTGGGCAGCCTCAATGGCGCGATTCTCTCCGGAACGGATGGCCGTGCCCATCACCGCGTGTCCCATGCCGGCCATCGTGGTCTTCACATCGGCAAAGTCGCGGTTGATGATGCCGGGAATGGTGATGATGTCGCTGATGCCCTGCACACCCTGGCGCAGCACGTCGTCGGCGATGCGGAAGCTCTCGAAGAAGCCGGCATCCTTGGCCACAGCCAGCAGCTTCTCGTTGGGGATCACGATCATCGTGTCCACACTCTCCAGCAATTCCTTCAAACCGCGCTCGGCCTGCTGGCTGCGGCGCTTGCCCTCGAAGCCGAAGGGACAGGTCACGACGGCAACGGTCAAAATTCCCATTTCGCTGGCCAGCGAGGCAATGACCGGCGCAGCTCCGGTGCCAGTGCCGCCGCCCAATCCGGCGGTGACAAAAACCATATCCGCGCCTTCGAGAGACTCGATAATCTTCTCCGAGTCTTCGAGAGCGGCCTTGCGGCCAACATCAGGATTGGCCCCGGCGCCGAGGCCGGAGGTGAGCCGGACGCCGAGTTGCAGCTTGACTGGCGCCTGCGAAATCTTGAGCGCCTGCACATCGGTATTGGCGACAATAAACTCGACGCCCTCCATGTGAGCCTGAATCATGCGATTGACGGCATTGCCGCCGCCGCCGCCCACGCCGATCACTTTAATGCGTGCTCCGCGCGGGGTCTCTTCGTGATACTGAATGCGCATTTCGGCGGCATCCTTCTTTTGCGGTTCCATTCGGGCTTCAGCCTCCTGATTTATAGCGTGCAACTCCTATTAAAAACTACCGGCAAAGACGGCGCGCAACTTCGAAGTCCATGTGCTGCTCTCCGCGGCCTGGCTCATGCGCGTGCGATGAGCATACAGAATCATGCCGATCACCGCAGAAAAACTTGGATGGACCAGTTCGCCGGGCATACTGGACAATCGAACCGGAAGGCCGGTGCGCGCCGGAACGCGCAGTTGGTTCTCCGTGATGTCGAGCAGTCCGGGCAGCATGGCTCCGCCTCCGGTGAGCACACAGCCAGCGCCCAGGGCGTCCAGCACTCCGCCCTGCCGAAGACTCTCCTTAATAAAGTAAAGCAATTCCGAGGCGCGCGGCTCCAGTATCTCGGCCATCCTGCGCAAGCGTAATGTCCGTGGTTCCGAATTGGAAATCTCGATCTCAGCGAGCTGAGGGACGGCGGTTACCACGGCATGGCCGTACTCTCGCTTCAACTCCTCGGCCTGCGAGACCGGTATCTCCAAGCCAACCGCCAGGTCGTTGGTAAAGTGCTGTCCACCAATCGGAATGGAGGCTGTGTGCGCCACAGCTCCCTCAAAAAATACGATCAATTCCGTGGAGTGGCAGCCAATATCGATCAGACAAACGCCCAACTCCCGCTCGTCGGCGGAGAGTGTCGCTTCAGCGGAAGCAATCGACTCCAGCACCGCCTCGGTCACTTCGAGTCCCGCGCGGTTGGCGCAGGTCACCGTGCTTTGCAGCGCGCTGCCGGAGCAGGTGGCGATATGCAGGTCCACTTCCAGCTTTTTGCCCACCATGCCGACGGGATCGAAGATGCCCGGCTGGTCGTCGAGGATGAACTGGCGGCGCAGCAAATGCAGAATCTCGCGGTCGGGAGGTCTTTCCACGGCTCGCGCCCGCTCGACGGCGCTGCGCACATCCTCTTTGTCGATCTCGCGCATCCGTCCGCCCAACTCGACTCCGCCGTTGGTATTCAGCCCGCGAATGTGCGGACCGCCCATGCCCACGACGCACTCGCCGATGTTGGCGCGCGCCACAAATTCGGCCTGCTCGCTGGCCGCCTTGACCGCGCGGGCGGCAGGTGAGAGATCGGAGATAAGCCCCTTGCGCATCCCTGCCGACACGACCCTTCCATGCCCGCAATAACGCAGCGCCCCCTCATTCACCTCTGCTGCGAGCACGCGCGTCCAAGCGCTGCCGATGTCGAGCGCAACAATCATTGTGTCCTGGCTCTGGCTCATCGCGCTCACTGTCCCTCCCCGGAAGAGGCCGCCGGATGGATGGTAGGATGGGTTTTACTCCTGCCGGGGTTGAATGCGGCACGTTTTGCCGGCGTATGCTTCTTGTTTTTCGACTTCACCTTTCTAGCCTTCGCCGCCCTTGACTTGGCGGAAGCATGATGAGCCGTCCGCAAATTCGCCTGCCGGGGATTCACCTTCACGGCTCGCTGCGACCGCGGAGCGGTGGGAAGAGCGGCAGCGGTCTGCACGACCGCGGGGTGATCCACATGGTTGCTGTCTTCAGCATTGCCGGCAGGCGCAGACTGTGCATCGCCATTGGCATTCTGCGCGCTGGCTGCCGCCTGACCGGCACTAGCTCCGGAGTCCATCTGCAGAACGGCTTGCTGATCGTAGCGCAGATCCACCGAGACCAGCTTGGGATACTGCTGACGCCATTCGTCGATGTGCTCCTTGAATCTCTGGTAGCGCTGCAAAAACTGCTCCTGGCCAAAGTGAGCCAGAATGTCGCCACCCTGCTCCGGCATGAGCACCTTGGCGTCCTCGGAATCGCTAAGGTCGATCTCAGAGATCTGTTCGGAGAGTTTTTGCCCACTGGAGTCCAACTCCGCCAGCAGACGCTGGTAGATTGCCATTTTGGCCTTGCGCGAAGCCGGCGTCTCGCCGGCGTCGATTCCGGTCACCACCGGAAATGAATAGTGATGCTGAGCCATCATGGCCGCCGGCATGGTGAGCAGAACGCCATTCGCATCCACCAGGCAAATCTGCGCTCCCTGGCGCACAAAGGCCACTGGCTGCCGCTCCACTACCGCAACGCGAATCTGGCCGGGAAGCAGGCGCATGACCGTGGCTCGCTCGACCCAGGGAATCTGCTCCAACTGCTTGCGGCGCTCGGCCAGCGGCACATGGAAGACGTTGCGCCCAATATCTTCACCAAAGACAGGCAGCATCTCAGCGCGGCTAACCTGAGTGAGGCCGTCGGCCTGAATATCGCTTGCCTGATGGATGCGGAATCGCTCGTCGCGCTCCAGAAACTTCTTGAGAAAAATGGCAGAGGTTGCACATCCGCTCAAGACAATGAGCGCGGCCAGCGAGAGAGAGACGCGGCCCGCTGTGCTCGCCGGACGCCACCAGGGATTGCGCTGTGCTCCGCGATGCAAGCGGCCAGAGCGGCTCCCGCCATTCTGCTCCGCATCCTCGTCGCCGGAATCGTTCATCTCCAGCGGCATACCGGGCAGTGAGCGGCCCGTTGCAGGCGCAATCGGCCTCACGCGCCGGAGACGAGGCTCCGCTGGCGCTTCATCTTCCCACACGAGGGGACGGGATTTTTCACTAACACTTTGAGTCATCACGCCCGAGCAAGGTCGTGAGAGTCGCCAGATTTAACTATAGCCGGGTTTCTCCAGCTTTTCTCATCGGCGGGCGAAGAGGAACCCGTACCGTTACGGGGTGTCTCGTTTTGAGACAGTGATCTGAGCGAGATACTCTCAATTTTCTTCGAGAACCGCCAGAATCTGCGGAGCCAGTTGGCTGACATTGCCTGCGCCGAGAGTCAAAATGAGGTCGCCTTCTTTGGCTTGGGCGGCGACGGCTGCGACCGCGGCGGGAAAATCGGCGGAGAATTGGACGGCGGGACCTTCGATCTTTGCCGCCAGACGCTCCGCGGTGACGCCGGGGAGAGCTTCCTCACTGGCGGCGTAGATGGGAAGAACGATCACCGTGTCGGCATCGGCAAAGGCGCAGGTGAACTGATCCATGAGATCGAGGGTGCGGGAGAATCTGTGCGGCTGGAAGACGACATGGATGCGCCGGTAACCGCATTCACGGGCGGCGGCCAGGGTAGCGCGAATCTCGGTGGGATGATGGCCGTAGTCGTCGACCACCGTCACGCCGCGAGCCGTGCCGCGCAACTGAAAGCGCCGGTCCACGCCGCGAAAGTGGCTGAGGCCCAGGGCGATCTGAGCGGAGTCCACGCCAAGCTGATGGGCAATCGCTACCGCGGCCGTGGCATTGAGCACGTTGTGATGTCCAGGGACATTCAGCTCAAATGGACCGAGAGCGCCGTGCGCCGTGAGCACACAGAAACGCGCAAAACTCCCATGACTCTCCGTTGGGCCGTTCTTCCCTTCCCCTGTAAATGTCAGCCGGTAGTCGGCTTCGGCGGCGACTCCATAAGTGAAGACGCGGCGGCGGGCGCGAGGCAGAATGGCGGCCAGCAGCTGATCGTCGATGCAGGCAGTGACCGCGCCGTAAAAGGGCAGCTTGTCAATGAAGGTGAGAAAGGCCTGCTCGACGTCGGCCATGTCGCGGTAGCAGTCCATGTGTTCGCGGTCGAGGTTGGTGACGACGGCCAGGATCGGCGAGAGCTTGAGGAAGGAGCGGTCGCTCTCGTCGGCCTCGGCAACGAGATATTGCGAACTACCGAGCTTGGCATTCGAGCCGAGGGCATCCACGCGGCCGCCAACCACGACGGTCGGGTCCAGACCTCCGGCGGCGAGCACTGAGGCGACCATGGAGGTGGTCGTCGTCTTGCCGTGCATCCCGGCGATGGCGATGCCGTACTTGAGGCGCATCAACTCGGCCAGCATCTCAGCGCGCTGAATGACGGGAATCTTGCGGGCGCGAGCCTCGACGACTTCGGGATTGGCGGCGGAGACGGCGGAGCTGGTGACGACGACGGTAGCTCCGGCGACGTTGGCGGCGTCATGGCCCTCATAGACCGTGGCGCCCATCTGGGCCAGCCGGTCAGTGACCGGCCCGCGGCGCAGATCGGAGCCGGAGACCTTCATGCCGAGGTTGAGCAGAATCTCGGCGATGCCGCTCATGCCGATTCCGCCGATGCCGATGAAGTGCGCGTGTTGAGAGGTGGCAAACATGGAGGGTGAAACTTTAGGTTAACACCACCTGCGGTGGGGCCAACTGCTCGCTACCGCTCGCATGGGGTTCGTAGTTTCCCTCCCATTCCGCGATGGGGCTACGGAATGAATGGGGCACCCGCACCAAAAACACCGCATTTCGCTATCCCATATCCAATTCTATCGGAAGCTGAACCAGTGCTGACAAAGGGTCTTTCGACAATCGAGTTATCAACCCAACTTATCGAAATAGTTGCGGAAGTTTATTTTTCTTCTCAGCCGCAACCTTTCTCCTGATTCTCTGTTGAAGAGGACATAACCGGCGCACCGCAGAGGCAGAAAGAGCCAAGCCTCAAGCGGAGAGAAGCCGGGCCGGAGTTCGAGTTCATTGCCGGCAGGGACGGAGGAGTGATGAAGAGCATGAGAAATTGGATGCTTGGAGCAGCTATCGTGGCCGCTGGATTGGGCGCTGGAGCAACGACGGCCCAGGCTGCCGAGTTTGGGATTTACGCGCGTGGACCGGTGGCTTACATTCCGCCCTCTCCTGGAGCGGGATACTTCTGGGTAGCCGGCTATCAGGCGCATGGCTATTGGATGCCGGGGCGCTGGGAGTTTCGTGGCGTGCGCGAGCGTGGACCGATTGTGCGCTATGGCGGCAGACGTGACTTCGACCGGCACTTTGACCGGGATCTCTTCCGCAGATGGTAGGCTTGGCTGTTGATAGTGCTTGCGCGGTGTGGAAGCCCAGGTCCTAAAAGCGGGACCTGGGGCACCCGAAGCCCACACATTCATTGAAAACACTAGCGGGCGACGAGGGTGGAAGGCTGGCGGCGGGCCAGCAGCGGCAGCACCTGCGCTAGGGCCGCATCGACGGTGATACCGTACTTCGTGCGGAGATCTTCGACTTTGCCGTGTTCGATGAACTGATCGGGCCAGCCGATGCGGACGACCGGGACCGCGCTGCCCAACTCCTGAAGAGCTTCAATGACGGCTGAGCCGAAGCCGCCCATCCGGACGTGATCTTCAAAGGTGACAAAGGCAGCGACGCGGCCAGCGTACTCGGCGAGTAGCTCGCGGTCGAGGGGTTTAACGAAGCGCGGATTGATGACGGCAGCCGAAAAGCCGTCACTCTCCAGCCGCTCGGCCAGCTTTTGCGCCAGAGCAAGCATCGGCCCCAGTCCCAGAATCGCCACATCCGAGCCATCCTGAATCACCACGGCCTTGCCAACGGGAATCGCATGCGGCGCAGGCTTGCGAGCCGCGCCGGGGCCGGTGCCGCGCGGATAGCGGATGGCGCTGGGGCCGGACAGATTGATGGCAGTCTTGAGCATATCGGCCAGTTCGTCTTCGTTCGCGGGCGCCATCAGCACCATCTCCGGAACGCCGCGCAGATAGGCGATATCGAAGAGGCCGTGATGCGTGGGACCGTCGTCGCCGGAGAGGCCTGCGCGATCCATGCAAAAGACGACCGGCAGCTTCTGCAAGGCTACGTCATGAACGATGGGATCGAATGCGCGCTGGAGGAACGTAGAGTAGATGGCGCAAATGGGACGATAGCCGCGCGTGGCCATGCCGGCAGCGAAGACGACTGCGTGCTCCTCGGCGATGCCCACATCGAAGTAGCGCTTGGGATGGTGCGGGCGGAAGAGATCGAGTCCGGTGCCGCTGGGCATAGCGGCGGTAATCGCTACAACGCGCTCATCCTGATTGGCGAGTTGAACCAGAGTGCCGGCAAAGACTTCGGCGTAGGTAAGCTGACCGGCGGGCTTGGTCTCGCCGGTTTCGGGATCGAATGGGCCGAGGCCGTGAAACTTCTTTTGCAGATCCAGTGCGGGTTGAAAGCCGCGGCCTTTTTGCGTCAGCACATGCAGCAAAACCGGACGGTCTTCCGTCTTGAGAAACTTGAAGCTCTCCACCAGCAGCGGAAGATTATGGCCATCGATGGGACCGAAGTACTGCAAGCCGAACTCCTCAAAGAGGATCGAAGGCCACAGCATACTTTTGGCAGCTTCTTCGGCGCGCCGCGCCACCTCTGCCGCCGTCTTTCCGCCCAGCCGCTCGATGATGCGATGAGCCGAATCGTAGAGATTCTTGTAGTGCTCGTTGGTGACAATCTTGTGGAAGTAACGCGCAATGGCGCCCACGTTGCGATCGATCGACCACTCGTTATCGTTGAGCACAACGATCATTCGCCGGGTCTGCTCGGCGATGTTGTTCAGCGCTTCGAAGGTGATTCCATTGGTGAAGGCGGCATCGCCTGCCACGGCAATCACGTGCTCCTTGCCGCCGGCCAGATCGCGCGCCACGGCCATGCCCAGCGCCGCGGAGAGAGCCGTTCCGGCGTGCCCCGCGCCAAAGCTGTCATGTTCGCTCTCAGTGCGCAGCATGAAGCCGTTGAGGCCTCCCGGCTGGCGGATCGTCTCCATGCGATCCAAGCGGCCGGTGAGCATTTTATGGATGTAAGCCTGATGGCTGACATCGAAGAGCAGCTTGTCTTCAGGTGTATTGAAGACGGTGTGCAGAGCCAATGTGAGTTCGACGACGCCGAGATTGGGACCGAGATGGCCGCCGGTCTTGGAGAGCGTCTGAATCAGGAATTCTCGAATTTCTTCAGCCAGGTCAGCCATCTGCGCAAAATTCAGGCGCTTCAGGTCAGCGGGCGAGTGAATCGAGTCCAGCAGTGCTCCCATCGTCTTCCTCTCCCTAAAAAATCGGAATCTTCCAGCAAAAAAGCCTCCGGAGACCGGAGACCGCGACACCAGCTTTGCCAATCGATAGTATACCAACCGGCGGATTGGCGATCTGAAATGTTAGACGGACCCGGCAGCCGGAAGATTTTGGCACAAAAGAGATTGGCAATCCGCAGATGCGGCGGAAAATACACGCTCATCCCGTTCTGGGGATCTCCCGTTGAGCAAAAGAAGGCAGTTCCGGGAAAGCAGCCCGGCTGATGCAGGCGTGGACCGGCTAGAGTCTGGAGGCACGCGAGCGCCAGAGAAGGAAGAAGTAGTTGATCCAGCAACTGAGGGCGAGCGAGACAACCGGGACGAAGATTCGCGGGTACTCGCGCATGAAGAGATGAAAGGTAAAGTGGCCGCCATCGAAAAAGCCAACGCCGCCCAATGAGGCGATGGTGAGTCCAATTGCCCAGCCGTAGAGTCGGCGCTGCCAGCGGAGAATGCCGCGGGTTTTCTTGAAGGACTTCATCGCCAGATCGGGAGGCAGTGCGGGAACGGTATGACCGGTCAGCCCTCCCGCGCCATCGAGATTGAATTGCTGGCTCATCTCCTCATCCTGACGCAGATACTCCTCAACCAAAGCGCAGGTCTGGGGACTAGCTTCTCCTGCGGCATAGAGAGGAAGCAGATCGGCGATGACCTCGCGCGTAACGTTCATCGAGATTCCCGAGCGGTTTTCGTTTTGCATCTTATGCTCTCCGTAGATTCATCAGAAAGGCGCGGGCGCGGTGTACCTTGACTTTGGCGGCGGTCTCAGTAATCTCCAGCACCCGTGCAATCTCCTGGTAGGGTAGTTCATCGTATGTCCGCATGATCAGCGCGGCGCGATCGATTGCGGAAAGGCTTTGCATGGCTTTCAGAACCGCGGCAACCTCGGCCCGCTGCTCTGCCAGATCGTAGGCGCTAGGCCGCGAGTCGCTCATGTCCTCGTCGAGGACGGCATGGCGCGAGGCAGCCCGAAGCTGCTTCAAAAACAGGTTGCGGGCTATGGTAAACAGGTAGCCTTTGACCGTCTCGGTCTTGATGGACTCCTGCGAACTCCAGGCGCGCACAAAGGTCTCCGAGGTGATGTCTTCCGCGTCGCTGCGATTGCCGCAAAGATAATAAGCGAAGCGGAAGACATCGGCGGCGTAGCCCTCATAGAGCGATGCAAGGTCCGTCATGCGCGTGGCTCCCGAAAGAACGTCCGATTCTATCTGACCAGGTGCCATGCCAGCAAAAGCCCGCCCGCGCCATCCTGCAGGAAGTGAGCGATCATGCCCGGACGCAAGCTCTTGCGCCACGAAGCCAGCAATCCAAAGAGGGTGCCATACACGGAAATAACGACGATCATCGTTGCTCCCTGGTAGGCATGACAGACTCCGAAGACGATGCCTTGCGCCACGATTCCGGCTGCCGCGTTATGGGTCCAGGCGATGAATTGCTGTTGCAGATAGCCGCGAAAGATGGTTTCCTCGCAGATACCGGCTGTCAGCGCCAACAGCAGAAAGATGGCGGATTCAAAGCTGCCATGTGGGAGCAGATTTTGCATCGCTCCACCTTGAGAGGGGTGACCGAGGCGCGCCAGAAGAAAGCCCAGTGTACCGAGGATAATGTTGGCAACGAATAGATAGGCGATGGCAAGCCCCAGATCGCGCAGGATTGCACGCCATCCCGACGCAATGCCACCCACCAATGTCCGTAGCGAAACGGCACCGAAGCGTCCTCCCAGCCAGATGAATGCGAGAATCAACCACTCAGAGGCCATGGCTGTGGCGTAGCCGTAAATGCGATGGTACGTATGTCCCGCGCGCAGATGCATACTGAGCGCAGAAACGCCAAGCAATAGAAGCAGAACTCCAACCGTGTGCCAAGCGGGCGCGATGGATCGCGGATTGGAGGTTGCGGGAAGTATCTCAGCAGTCGCAATCGATGAGTAAGTCATTTCGTTCTCCTTTCTGGTTCACCTTATCTATCCGCGGCGACCCAAAAAGTTACAACGAAAGCAAAAGTATTTTGAAAAACTTGAATCCGATCTTCCATGAAGAATGGATGCGGCAGAATGTATTTCCATCTATCACTGGGTTGAATTTGAAGAACCACTGAAACTCCGCAGCAGCGCCACCGCCATCTGATTCAGCGGCGTCGTGATTCCGTGGCTTGCGCCTTTGCGCACGATGACACCATTGCGCGCGTCAATCTCCATCGGGCGGCCTGCCAGCCGGTCGGCAAGCATCGAATTGACGGAATCGGGTGGTTGAGCGCGATAGCCGTCGAGGACCTGTTGAGGAATGCTGTCGTCGAGATGAGCGCCTTCCGCACGTCCCACGGCTACGCACTCGGCAACCATGCCAAGCGCAATCTCGGCCATCGCAGGATCGCGCAATACGCCGGCCGGCTTGCTGGTAAGCGCGGAGAGCGCGCCGGCCGAATTGATGCACAACTTGTGCCAGGCAGCGGTGAGGAAGTCGCCAGTGAGTTCAATCTGGGCGCTACTGCCGGAGAAGAGTTCCGCAAACTCCCTTCCCCGCACGCCAATTTCAACCTTCATCCTCGCCGCGCCGCGCTGATGGACGATGCCGTCGGGCTGGCGCTCGACGGGACAATCGATAATGACCGGGAGAATCCGATCGTTGTTCAGATAGGGCGCAAAACGCTCGCGATGCTCGACGCCGTTCTGCACGATTGCGACCGCAGTGACCGGAGTACAAAGTGCGGAAAACCAAGCCGCGGCTGCTTGCGCGTCATAGGTCTTGGTGGCCACCAGTACCCAATCCACGGGCACAGCCTGCGCCGGGTCTGTCAGATTGGCAGCCTTCACGAGGACATCCCCTTGTGGGGTCTTCACCGTCAACTGCGACAGAGACCGCCGCGTACACAGGGTAATCTCATGCCGCCCTGTGACCTCCAGCAGCGCTGCGAGCACGCCGCCAATCGCTCCCACTCCAACAATCGCAACTCGCGCCATTTTCCGCTCCTGACTTAGACAATCTAACTCCAAAATACACGCTCCGAGTGCACCTTCGCCTCTGGCGAAGCTCATCGTTGTAGGATGGTTGTGGATTCTTGTCTGTTGCAGGAGGGTTGGGACGTGGCTCAAAACTTGAGAAGGATTCTTTGCGGGTTGGTACTGGCGGCGGTGGGGATGGGTTTGACTTGTAGCAACGCTCAGGCGCAGTTGGCGTTTCCGGATGCTACGGCGCAGGCTGCGCCCAACCCGCTTGCTGACTCGACCGTCAAGCCGGGAAAGGTGCTGCTCTTCGATCTGGAGGCCCGCTTTGCCAAAGACGTTCTGGCGCGGGGCGGAGCCGGCTTTGCCGATTGGTTTGCCGAGGACGGCGTGGCGCTGGGCAATGGAGCAGCCCCGCTGATCGGCAAAGTGGCGATTGCCAAGTCCGCCAATTGGGACCCCAAGGTCTATCAACTGATCTGGACGCCAACCGACGCCGTCATGGGGCCATCAGGCGACATGGGTTATACCTGGGGCCACTTTGAGGGCCACAGCAAAGACGCGAACGGTTTTCCGGTGACGACCAAGGGACGTTATATGACCATCTGGCGCAAAGGCGCCGACGGGCAGTGGAAGGTGGTTCTGGATGCGGGCGCGAATGAACCGCCCGAGGCTGGGGATTGCTGCAAGCTGCCGCCGGGAGAGCACTGAAGACTGGCCGTCCGGGCCGACGGCTCGCTATCCGCTCGCATGAGGTTCGTGGTTCCCCGGGCCACAAACGCGAGATCTAGGGCACTCAACCGCCGCTTGAACTTTCAACTATGCGCGGGAATTCTCTCGGTTCCTTGTATCATGACTTCAGTGATCGAAATGAGCCAAACGAAATGACAATTGCCCGGAATTTGCATGCCAAAGTGGAGCTTGAAATCCGCGAGCTGGCTGAGAAGTACGCTAAGGAACTCAAAGTTAGAATGCAGGACCGCGTCGATGAAATGGAGGCGGACGACAATTCGCATTACCTCATCTACCGCGTTTTGGGCATCTCCGATGATGAGGGGAAACTCATAGACGTTTATCAGAACAAGGGCCGATTCTTGTACAAGTACGCAGGATCATTTTTGGAGGATGCGGCTAAACTGTGCTTTCTCGAAAAATTTCCGGAATCAGGCTCCCTTCGGATTGAGAACACGCTGGGTAGCCGTCCAAAGACCTTCGAAATTGATTGTCTTGTCGCGAACAGGCGTGCATTTGAGATTAAATGGCGAGATGCAACGACCGATGGGGATCATATTACGAAAGAGCACACTCGGCTTAAAGTAATAGCTGCCGCCGGGTATACACCTGTCAGGATAATGTTCTATTACCCCAATCGCGACCAGGCGATTAGGATTCAGCAGACCTTAATGACGCTTTACCAAGGCGTAGGCGGACATTATTTTTACGGCGACGCAGCTTGGGACTATATTCGTAACGAGACAGATGTTGATCTTAAGTGCATCTTGGAGCGAATTGCTGGTGAGCACCAAAGGTCCGCGAAATGAATTGCACACCTGACCTCCATCACGGGGATTGCCTCACCGTTCTTCAAACGATTGATACGGCGTCCGTAGATCTGTTTTATATCGACCCCCCATTCTTTACTCAAAAAATTCACGCATTGTCCACACGAGACGGCAATACCCGTTATTCATTCAAGGATTTGTGGGCGTCGAGGGAAGAGTATGGATCTTTTTTGCTAGCTAGACTTCGTGAATGTCACCGATGCTTAAAACCGACCGGTTCATTATTCTTCCACTGCGATGAGAACGCCGGGCACATCGCAAGATTTGTGCTCGACGACATTTTTAAGCCGGGTAATTTTCAATCGGAAGTTATTTGGAGCTTTCGGCGGTGGTCAAACTCAAAAAAAGGCCTCATGCCGTCTCACCAAACGATTTTGTTTTACTCGCGTTCTGAAGCGTTCAAATTCAATACGGTGACGACGCCTTATTCCGAATCTACAAATGTCGATCAGATTCTCCAGAAGCGGGTGCGGGATGAGCGCGGCAAGACCATTTACGCTAGAGATGATGACGGTGAACCGATCTCAAACGGAGCGAAACGGGGGGTTCCTCTCGGCGACGTGTGGGAGATACCGTATCTAAACCCAAAAGCTAAAGAACGGGTAGGATACCCTACACAAAAACCGCTGCTTCTGATGGAGAAGATCATAGAGTTGACCACTGATCCGAACGATCTTGTTGTTGATCCGTTTTGTGGAAGCGGAACAACTGTAGTTGCGGCACAATTGCTTGGGAGAAGGACAATCGGTATCGACTCTTCACAAGATGCAATCGAACTAACTAGGCAGAGGCTCGCAAATCCGATCAGAACCTCATCCCGCTTGCTTGAACGCGGGCGCGAAAGCTACGTTAGAACTGATCTTGACCAACTCGAATGCTTAAAGGGTCTCGATTATCATCCTGTTCAGCGGAACAAAGGCATAGACGCAATTCTTGCTGAGGAGTGGTACGGAAAGCCCGTATGCATCCGGATTCAACGTTCAGGAGAGACAGTTCAACAGGCAGCAGCCGCGCTTCTTATAGCTGCTTCACGAAAGGGTGGAGCAAAATTGATACTTATCGTTACGGAAGAACATTTAGGGCTGTTCAGTATAGACAGCGTATCTCCCCAAGTAACACTTGTCGATGCCACGATTGCGGGAATTCGGAAGGCTCTTAGTCGAGGGGACAGCCACGAGAGCCGCGAGGTGTATAGATCGCAAGTAGGTTCTATTCGACGGATAGCAGCCACCTAGCGCCCTTGTACTGCTCTTTGTGCATAGGGTGGAACCATTCAGACTGATTAGTAATTTGGGCATGTGGGTGGCTCTGTTGGGGATTTTCAAATATCGGGAAGTAAAAAACATACCACAATTACATACTAATACGCCTTCAAATCGAGGATGGCTTTGAGGATGGTGTCGGGTTGGGGAAGGATGGCGTCTTCCAGGATGGGCTGGTAGGCGACGAAGGTATCCATGGCGCCGATGCGGCGGATGGGGGCGTCGAGGTATTCGAATAACTCGTCGGCGATACGGGCGGCGATCTCAGCGCCGTAGCCCCAACTGAGCATATCTTCATGGGCAACGATGACGCGGCTGGTCTTTTTGATCGACGCGGCGATAGCCTCCCAGTCATAGGGATTGAGGGTGCGCAGGTCGAGAATCTCCACATCGATATTGTGTTCGCGTCTGGCGCGCTCGGCGGCTTGCAGAGAGCGCGGAACCAGAGCGCCATAGGTGATGATCGTCAGGTCTGAGCCGGTGCGGACGATGCGGGCCTTGCCGAAGGGAATGGCGAAGTCAGGGCCGGGATAAGGGGCGCGGTCGTGGGTCTCGCGGTAGAGGCGCTTGTGTTCGAGGAAGAGCACCGGATCGTCGCAACGGATCGCGGTGCGCAGCAGGCCGTTGGCGTCGAGAGCGTTCGAGGGGAAGCAGACGCGCAGGCCCGGAATATGCGTGAAGATGCTCTCGCCGGATTGCGAATGATAGATGGCGCCGCCGGTCAGATAGCCGCCAATGGGCACACGAATGACGGCGGGGCAAGCCCACTCGCCATTGGAACGCCAGCGCAGGACGGAAAGCTCATTGTGAATCTGGTGCATCGCCGGCCAGATGTAATCGAAGAATTGAATCTCGACGACTGGCTTCATGCCGCGTGCGGCGTAACCCAATGCGCGTCCTACGATGTTGGCTTCGGCGAGAGGTGAGTTGAAGACGCGTTCGGAGCCGAACTCGGTTTGCAGGCCGGCGGTGAGCTTGAAGACGCCGCCCTTGCCTTTGACCTCGGCTAAAACCTCTTCGCGGCTGGCGTCGGCCACATCTTCGCCGAAGACGACGATGCGCGGATCGCGGCGCATCTCGTCGTGCAGACAGGCGTTGATGAGATCGGCCATGGTGCGGGGCTTCGCGTCGGGCGCTGCCTCTTGTTTCAGCTCGGCGGCAAAGGCTGCGCTGGCAGGATCGATCTCTTCGGAGTAGACGTGTTTGGTGATCTCGGCGACCAGCGGCAGCGGAGCGGCCTGCGCCCGCTCGGCAGCCTCGGCAACTTCGCGGTCCAGCAGGTGCTCCAGCGCGAGGAGTTCCTCCTCGGTGAGAATCTTCTCGCGGAGCAGGCGGGCGCGCATCAGAGTGAGCGGATCGCGCAAAGCATCGGCCTCGCGTTCGGCACGGGTGCGATAGTGATGGTCGTCATCCGAGAGTGAGTGCGAGTAAGCCCTCATGCAGTGGCCGTGAACAAAGGCAGGCCCAAAGCCTGCGCGGCAGTATGCGACCGCGGATTCAAAGGCCCGCAAACTGGCCTCCGGATCGGTGCCATCAACCTCGGCAAAATAGAAGTTGGGAAAGTTCGCCACCAGGCGGGAGATATTGCCTCCCGGCGTGCTCACCTCAACCGGTGTGCTGATGGCATAGCCATTGTCTTCCACGCAAAAGATCACCGGCAGCTTTCTGTTTGCGGCGGTGTTCATCGCCTCCCAAAACTCGCCCTGCGATGTGGAACCTTCCCCCAGCAAGGTCAGCACCACCTCATCGCCGTGAAACTTCACCTCGCGCAAGGCGCGGTAATCGCCACTCTCTTTGATCGCGGCTTCGGGATGGCGGCTGAAGTAGCGGCCGGCCTCGGCGCAGCCTACGGCATGCAGCAACTGCGAGGCGGTCGCCGAAGATGTACTGACAATGTTCAGTTCCCTGCTGCTCCAGTGGGTCGGCATCTGGCGGCCGCCGCTGGCTGGATCGGTGGCCGCTCCCACCGCCTGCAAGAGCATCTCCTCCGGCGTAACACCCAGAGTCAGACAGAGCGCGCGATCGCGATAATAAGGAAAAAACCAGTCATAACCGGGACGCATGGCCAGCCCTGCGCCCACCAGCAGCGCCTCATGACCCGCGCCGGATATCTGAAAAAAGGTCTTCTGCTGGCGCTTAAGCAGGATCTCGCGGTCGTCGACGCGGCGCGAGAGAACCATCAGCCGGTAAATCTCCACCAACTGGCGAGGGCCGAGGCTGCCAGAGCCAGCCGACACAGACTCACGAGCGCTGGAAGCTGCCAGTCCCATTCTCTTCACTCCTCAAATACCCTGGTTTGTTTCTTGTGCGGGAAAATTGAATCGACTATCTCGATTGTAGCAATCCTAACCATGCCAAGAGATTAGATTAGAAGGAGGAGTTTCGGGATGCACTCTTTTGATTTGTTGCTCTTGATGCGAACAGGCATCTTCGCCGAAGAACGCTTTCTGGGCAGGCTGATCGACCATTGGGCCGCGGATGGCGAAGAGTTCATTCGCATCAAGCTGCCGCATTTGCTCATCGTCGCGCTGATCGGCTTCGTACTCAGCCGCATCCTGAAGCTGCTGACGGCGCGGATGATTCATCTTGCCGAGCAGCACTCTCCCCATCCGGCGCGGATCTCGCAGGTCAAGACCCTCTCCGGCGTAATCCACACCACCGGACTGGCGATCATCGGCGTCATCGTCGGAATGCATATATTACAGATCATGGGGATCGATCTTGCGCCGCTGCTTACCTCGGCGGGCATCGCCGGTGTGGCCATCGGCCTGGCGGCGCAGAATATCGTGCGCGACATGCTCAACGGGGTTCTGATTCTGATTGAAGATCAGTTTAACGTCGGCGATACGGTCCGCTTGGCCGGCCTCAGCGGCGTTGTGGAAGCGATGACGCTGCGCAAGACAACCGTGCGCGATGCGGATGGCACCCTGTACATCATTCCCAACTCGCAGATCACCACCGTGGCCAACCTCAGCGCGGACTATACGGTGGCCACGGTCAACGTCAGCGTGGATTTTTCCGCCAATCCCGACCAGGTGCTGGAGCTGCTGAAGGGAATCGCGATGGATATTCGCAATAGCGATGAGTTCCGCGAACTCTTCGTCTCCGATCCGCAAATTCTGGGCGTGGACGCCATCAAAGGCTCAGAGCAGATCTTCCCAGTCGTCTTCAAGACTCTGGCAACCAAGCAATACGCGCCGCTGCGGGAGTTCCGCAGGCGTGTGCGACTGGCTCTCGAAGAAAATCATTTGCTCCCCGGAGATCCCAATCGTGTCTTCAATACCTTTGTCAAAGAAGGGCGCAAAGGGGATTTGCAACCAGCCGGGAACGGCGCTCACGACCAGGACCCAACTGCGCGCAAGGCTCCGGAAGGAAATCCCTTCAGCAGCGAGTGAAAACAGGAAACAGAAGACAACTACGCCAGAGCCTTGAGAAGAGCGTCGGCAGCGGTGATCGGCGGCAAACAGGTGCGGCTGCGGCAGACGATGGCCCAGGCCTCCGCACCAGCAGGCCGCGGAATCTCAAGCAGCGTTTCAGCCAGAGCTTCCGGCAGGCCACCGGGAATCAGCCGCTCCGCGTCGATGCGTATGACGGTGCGATGAACGGCGAAGCTGCTTGCTGCTATCGACTCAAGCTGCTTTGCCTGCGGACCGGAGCCAACGATGATCACTTGCTCCGGATCATGCAACAGCCTCTCCAAAGCCAATGCGTAAGAGCCTGCATAGAGTCCGAAGTGTTCGACGATTCCGGCAAAAGAGGCAAGCGTTTCTTCGGCAATTCGGCGATACTCCTCGCTTCCGTTGAGCGCTTCCAGACGCAACAGCGCCGCAGCGGCGATTGGATTTCCGGCGGGAGTTGGGCTGTCCTGCAACGGTTTGCGCCGAGCGGTCAGAGCGCCCAGCGGCAGCGCGCCAACCGGCTGAGCGGCAGTGTCGAAGAAGCCTCCTGCTGCCCGGTCATTGAAGCGGGCGATCATGGCATCCGCCAGCTTGCATGCGGCGTGGTAATAGCGCATCTCGCCACTTGAAAACCAGCCGTCGATGCAGGCTTGGAGGGCAAAGGCGTAGTCGTCGAGTGAACCTGGCGCATTCTCCCGCAGCGTTTGCTCGCGGGGCTGGCCGCCGTAAGCGATCACGTGGACGAGCAACTGATCGCCATCCCATGCCTCGCGCAGGAGCCGGTCGAGGGTAAGCAGCGCAAACTTGCGCACCTCCTCCTTGTCCAGCAGCCGCGCCGCCTCCAGATATGCGCTGACTGCCATCGCATTCCATCCGGTGTAAAGCGTGCGGTCGATGAAGGGCGTGGGACGCTGATCGCGTGCCTTCAGCAGAGACTTCCGCGCCCGCGCAAGCAGTGCGCTCACCTCCACCGCTCCTTGGCCCGTCTCCGCCGACAATTCCTCGATGGATTGATTCAAATGGAGCACGTTCTTGGCCGGATTGTGGTGCATATCGCCGACTTCACCGATCCCCCAATAGCGCAGAACGATCTCCCGTTCAGCAGGCGCGAAGCCAGAGGCCTCCAGCGCAGACAGCGCCTCGGCCAGCGTCCATGTGAAGTAATCGCCATCGTCGTCGAGATTGATGTCAGCATCTTGCGAGGCAAAAAAACCACCCAGCTCGCGATCGCTCATCGACGCATCGAGCCAGCCGACGATCTCCTCGGCCGTGCGGCGGAAGTCCTCTCGGCCCAGGCTCTGAAAACCATGCAGATAGTTGCGCAGCAACTCCGTGTTGTCGTAGAGCATCTTC
This sequence comes from Occallatibacter sp., assembly GCA_049587335.1. Classification (GTDB taxonomy): domain Bacteria; phylum Acidobacteriota; class Terriglobia; order Terriglobales; family Acidobacteriaceae; genus Telmatobacter. The sequence continues at coordinate 51,988 of JBAVDS010000084.1, forward strand.
TCGAAGTGCGGCACGCGCCAGTGTTCATCCACGCTGTAGCGGTGGAAGCCGCCGGCCAGTTGGTCGTAGACGCCGCCCATCGCCATCTTTTCCAGAGTTGTGCAGAAGGCCAGCAAGGCTTGCTCATTGCCATGATTTGCGCCCGCCTGCAAGAGCAGATCCAGTGCGGCGGGATGAGGAAACTTGGGCTGCGCGCCAAAACCGCCGTTGCGCGCGTCGAATTGCGCAAGAATCGAGGCGGTAATTTTCTTCGCCAACTCCAACGTCAATTCCCCGCCGCGCCCGGAGAAGGACTCATTGTGCTCGATGGCCGCCATGGTGCTCGCGGCAGTTTCCAGAGCCTCCTCTCGGCGCGTCTGCCAGACCTCGGCAAGGGCCATCAGCACCCTTCCAAAGCCGGGCCGCCCATAACGGTCGTCACGGGGAATATACGTGCCGCCAAAGTAGGGCTGCCCCTCCGGCGTGAGAAAGGCCGTCAGCGGCCAACCCCCTTGTCCGGTAATCGCCGAGACCGCCGACTGATAGCGCGCGTCAATATCGGGCCGTTCGTCGCGGTCCACCTTCACGGCTACAAAATGCTCATTGATGAGCGCGGCAATCTCCGCATCCTCATAGGACTCGCGGTCCATTACATGGCACCAGTGGCACCAGACGGCGCCAATATCGAGCAGTATCGGCTTGTCCTGTGCCTGGGCGCGCGCAAAGGCCGCCTCGCCCCAGGGATGCCAATGAACCGGCTGATGGCGGGCGGAGCGAAGATAGGCGCTGGCAGAGTCTGCCAGCAGATTGGCGGGCGTGGGGAAGACGTCCTTGTCCATGAGCTGAGCATACACGGCTCGCGCCCCACGCTGCCAGAGCCTGTTCACTGTTCTGATGCGCATGTAGTATCATCCCGTTACCCTTGAGGCACGTTCAGAACAAGGCAAGGAGAGTCGCATGAAGAGTGGTCTTCGGTTGTTGTTGGCATCTGCACTCTGTGTCCTGAGTGCGCAAATTGCCCTGGCTGGCGCGCCGTTGAAGGGAATCGATGTGAAGCTGGGGAAGAATCCCGGAGGAGGCTGCGCGGCGCGGACGACGGATGGCGCGGGGAAGGCCAGCTTTGGCGTCTGGCCCAAGGGAAACTACACGCTGAACTTTTTTCCGGCTGCTGCTCCGAAATCATCCGGCCATGCAACGGAGCGCGAGCAAAAGGCTCAGCCTGCCGCTCCGGTTTCGACGAAGATGCACGTTGTGATTATGGGAGCGGCTGGCGGAAAGATTGAGCGGGAGATTGATGCTAGCGCAGACTCGGCAGATCGTGCCGCAGAGGTTCAATTTTCGCTGGGTGGTTCGGAGGAACTTGTCGTTACGGTGACAGCGGCGCAGTGAAGCGCCTGATGAATGCGGGCGATTGAGTTTCCCAGGTATGAAAATCGAGAGCTGGGACATCCGAATGGGGAAGAATAGCAGAGGAGGCTGTGCGGCGCGAACGACAGATGACGTGATAAAGGCAACCATTTGGACGGTAATTTCCCCCACCGCAGGTGGTCAAGCCGCCAGCTTCTTCTTCCTCACGCGGATAGGGCGAATCAAAACCTCCGCCGGTATCTTGAGTTTCTGATTGAGCTTCTGAATCATCTTCAGCGACAAGGCGCGGTCTCTGCGCAGAACCTCATAGACCCGGCTGCGATTGCCAAGGATGCCGATCAGAGCCTTTTTGTCCGCGCCCTGCTGCTCCAGGCGGAACTTGATGGCTTCAATCGGGTCCGGCATATCCATCGGGAAATGGGCCTCTTCATAAGCCTCCGCCAGCGTGATCAGAATCTCCAGACGGTCTCCGTCACTGCTGCCTTCCGCCGCACCCCACAGCCGCTCGATCTCCAGCAGAGCAGCCTCATAGTCGGCTTCAGTCTTGATGGGCTTCATTTGCATATTGAACCGTCCTCACGTCGATTGTGTCGTACTGTTTGTGCGTTCCCAGCCATTTGATAAAGACCGTGGCTCGCCGGTAATCCACAGCAACCACTAGGCGATAGGCGTTTCCCTTGATATTGAAGACAATCCGGTCCGCCCCAACAATGCTGGCATGAGCATAACTGGCCTTCACATCGGCGGAATTCTTCCACTCCGCCTGCCGAGCCTCCTGAAACCACGCATCCAGGGCGGCCTTCAGGGTGCGATGATCCTTGCTTCCCTCCAACTTGCCGAGGTAACGGATCAACGTGCTTCGGGCGATAACGTGCACAGATAGACAGTATCATGTTCCCAATACGGGTACAAGGAGATTCTCCAGGCCAGCAAAGACTGTTCTTATAATTCGCAAACGCAAAAAGGCCCGGAGAACATCCGGGCCTTTCTCTATATTTGATGCAAGCGGCGATCTACTGCCCGCCGCCCGGCCCGCGACCACCACCCGGTCCACCTGGACGGCGGCGGCGGCGGCGGTTCTTGTTGTTGCCAGCCGGAGGACGTCCTCCGCCCGGAGCACCGGCACTCTGACCCACCAGTACCGGCGCACCTTCGACGCGATTGAAGTTCGGCTCGTTCTCCTCGTCGATCTCAACGCCATCCTCTTCGTCGAAGTCGTCTCCGCCTTCGATAAGAATCGTGCTCTGATTCGACTTGGGCTGACGCTCGTCGAACTCGTGGCGCGGCTTCGACGGTGCGGGAGTATATGCCGGAGCGGCAGAACTCTCGGAACTCTCCGCCTCTCCGCCTTCCGCCGTCGCAGAAGACACCAGGCCCAGCTTGGCCTTCTGCTCACGGATAAGAGCCTTACGGCTGAGCTTGATGCGATTGCCTTCGATGGCCAAAACCTTGACCATGATCTGATCGCCTTCGCTCAATTCGTCCTTCACTTCCTTGACGCGATGTTCGGCAATCTCGGAGATGTGCAGCAGGCCGTCGGTGCCTGGGAAGAGCTCGACAAAAGCACCGAACTCGGCCAACCGCACCACCTTGCCCAGATAGACCTTGCCAATCTCCGGCACAGCCGTCAGGTTGCCGATGATCTCCAGAGCCTTCTTCAATCCTTCCGCATCGCAAGAAGAGACATTGACCTTGCCGGTGTCGTCCACATCGATCTTGGCGCCGGTCGACTCAACGATGCCGCGGATGGTTGCTCCGCCCTTGCCGATCAGATCGCGGATCTTGTCAGTGGGAATCATCACGGTTTCGATGCGCGGCGCGTAGGCCGAGCGCTCGGTGCGCGGTCCGTCCAGCACCGCATCCATCTTGTCGAGCAGGAAGATTCTTCCCCTGCGCGCCTGCTCCATCGCCTGCTGAAGAATCTCGCGGGTCAGGCCGCCGATCTTGATGTCCATCTGCAAAGCGGTAATGCCCTTGCGCGTTCCGGCCACCTTGAAGTCCATATCGCCGTAGTGATCTTCCGCGCCGGCAATGTCGGTGAGAATGGCGTAGTCGTCACCCTCCTTGACCAGGCCCATCGCCACACCAGCCACTGCACCCTTCAGAGCGATGCCCGCGTCAAAGAGCGCCAGACTCGAGCCGCATACAGTTGCCATCGACGAAGAGCCGTTGGATTCGAGAATGTCACTGACGATGCGAATCGTATAAGGCGACTCTTCGGGACTCGGCAGAACCGCGCTGATCGCGCGCTCCGCCAGTGCGCCGTGGCCGACCTCGCGCCGTCCCGTGCCGCCCATGCGGCCCGTCTCGCCCACGCAGAAGGGCGGGAAGTTGTAGTGCAGCATGAAGGGCTTCTTCTTTTCGCCTTCATAGCTTTCCAGGCGCTGGCCTTCGTCGGCAGTGCCCAGCGTGGCCGTCACCAATGCCTGCGTCTCGCCGCGCGTGAAGAGCGCCGATCCATGCGTGCGGGGCAGAACGCTGTGCTCGATGGTGATCTGGCGAATCTGATCGAACTCGCGGCGGTCGGGCCGGATGCGGTCCTTTGTCACCTGCTGGCGGAAGATCTGTTCGCGCAGTTTCTCATAATAATGCGAGAGCTTTTTCTTGGCATTCGGATCGTCGGCAGGCAGCGCAGCGGCCAGTTCGTCCTTGATCGCCTTGACCAGATCCTGGCTCTCCAGCTTGTCGTGAACCTTCGTATCCAGCGCGTCCTTGAGGCGGACTTCGATCTTGGCCTTGAGTTCATCAAAGTAAGCCTGATCGAACTCCGGCGCAACAAAGGCCCGCTTGGGCTTGCCGGCCAGTTTAACCAGCTCGTCGATCCCTGCAACAATCTTCTTGATCTCGGTATGACCAAACTCAATCGCGGCCAGAATCGTCTCTTCAGACTCTTCCTTGGCGCCTGACTCGATCATCACAATGCCGTCCTTGTGGCCGACGACCATGATGTTGATGGTGGTGGCGGCGCGCTCGGAGTAAGTGGGGTTGATGACGAACTCGCCTTCCACGCGGCCCACGCGCACTGCACCCACCGTAGCGCTGAAGGGAATGTCGGAGAGAGCCAGCGCACAGGCGGCGGCGTTGATGCCCACCACGTCGGGATCATTCTCCTTGTCGGCGGAGAAGACCAGCGCGATCACCTGAGTCTCGTTGCGAAAACCATCCGGAAATAGCGGACGAATGGGGCGGTCGATCTGGCGGCAGGTCAGAATTTCCTTTTCGCTGGGCCGGCCTTCACGCTTGATGAAGCCGCCGGGAATGCGGCCGCCTGCGTAGGTGTACTCGCGGTAATCGACGGTGAGGGGGAAAAAGTCGATCCCCTCCCTGGCTTCGGGGGAGGCGACTGCCGTGGCCAAAACCACGGTCTCGCCCGTGGTCACCAGTGCGGCGCCGGAGGCCTGCTTGGCCATGCGCCCGGTCTCAAAGACCAACCGCTTGCCACCGGCAAGCTCGACGGCTACTTCATGCTTGGACATAGAATCCTCTTTTCATTGTGTTCGCTTGGGAAATCTGTGGGGGGAATGCGCCGATCTGCGCGGGAATCTTTGCGGCAGGCGCAACTGAACAGGATGAGGATGGATGCAAAGGCAAGCCTGCCTTGTAACCGGGCACGACTTCAGTCGTGCCGCAAGCGAGGCAAAATAGGGCATGGGCTTTAGCCTCTGCGGCGCTATTTTGGCCAATTTCGCCTGCGATTTGCATTCTCTCCGCAATCTGCAACACCAGGAACGCGCGCAGCCCATAGCTACGCGCCGTCCCTGGCAGAGAGTTGAGTTCGCCAGGTACACCATGGTCCCAGGTTCTCGGTAGAACGGGGGCCGTGACCAATCTTCGGTCTGGGCGCTTCCGGGTCAATGTGGCTTTCTGGTCGGCTTTCCGGCTACTTGCGGATACCGAGCTTGCCAATAACGTCGCGGTAGCGATCGGTATCGTGCGTCTTCAGGTAATCCAGAAGGCGGCGGCGCTTGCTGACCAGTTGCAAAAGACCGCGCCGGGATGCGTGGTCCTTCTTGTGTGTCTTGAAGTGTTCGGTCAGTTCGCTGATGCGCGCACTCAGAATCGCGATCTGGACCTCCGGCGAACCGGTGTCCGTATCATGGGTGCGGAAGCTTTCAATCAGGGTTGTTTTCTTAGCAGTCGCCAGCACGGCGTGTGTTACTCCTCTTGTCTTCTCAGGTCCACTCTTCAGTGTCTATTGAGAGATTACCACGAACCAGCGGTTTACGTCATGCCAGCGCCTATCTGGAACCCGAATGCAAACCCAACCCGCTCAACGCGCCCCAAATCGGAAGAGCGGTTGTCAAATCGTTCTTTCATGATCTCAGCAAATTCGATCTTCCACCCGCTTCCACACCATCGCTTCCCTACCGTTGCGCGAACGGAAGTGTAAAGGATCTCCAGAAATAATGTGTAAAGGATGTCATGGAACTGTACACCCTCGCATTTGGGGACCTGGGAGACCGCGAACCCCATGCGAGCGATTAGCGAGCGTCTGGCCCCACCGCAGGTGGTGCGAGCGATTAGCGAGCGTCTGGCCCCACCGCAGGTGGTGCGAGCGATTAGCGAACGTCTGGCCCCACCGCAGGTGGTGCGAGCGATTAGCGAACGTCTGGCCCCACTGCAGGTGGTGTGAGCGATCAGCGAGCGTCTGGCCCCACCGCAGTTGCTTCGCGCCAGTAATTCGCCCGCGCCACAATATGCGCGCCAGAGGCCGCTGCGGCCAGCAATACAGCCATGGCAAATGAATGAACGCGGAATGAGCCGGATAGCATCCGAGAAAAACTCCTGATAATTGCCAGAGATGGTTGTCGGTTCCAGAAATTGATCCACTCAACAAGAACGATCGATCCAATTCATGCAGCGCCTTGATCTGCATTTCATCCCATCTCTGCTCTCAAGCCTTCTTGTGCACTTCAGCATCCATGCGGCCAATCCAGCCGAGATAGCTCAAGAACTCCCAGCGCGAGGTCCACAGGAAGCCCAGCACATCTGTGGCCTTCAGCGTCTCGGCGCGCTTGCCGCTGTAGGTTTCAACCCGCCAGCGCATATATTCACTGCGCCAGGGGGCGAGCCGGTGGCCGCGCGTGGCATTCCAGAGAAAACGCAGCGGTGCGAAGATGGCAACTCTCATTGCCTTGAGTATAGATCGATCAACCCCATGCGAGCGAAAAACGAGGGTCGCCCCCGCCGCGGGTGGTCAGGCGGGCAGCTTGCTGAAGAGGTCGTTCTGGGTGTTGTTCAACGTGGCGATCACATCCTCAAGCGCCGTCTGCTGGGTCTCTGAGAGAGAGAGCTGGGTGGAGATCTTGGGAATGTCGGCCTGCATCAGGTCGGTCTGCGCGGTGGTGAGCTGTGTCTGCACATTGGTCACAGCCTCGGAGGCGGCTGTGACCTGTGTGATCGAGTTGTCGATGGTCACTCGCTGCTGGGAGACGTAGTTCAACGCCGTATTCAACGCTGACGTGTCGCTGGCGGCCTGTTCGGTGTTGACGGTGCCGCTGGCATAATCGGCAACCAGACTGTTGAGCGCTCCAAAGACGCTGTTTGCGCCGCCCCCCAGGAAGATCTGGCTGCCGGGCACATTCAACTGAATCTTTTGCCCGTTGGGCGTCTGGAGATAATTGATGTCATTGTCGCCGTTGTAGTTGGTAATGGCCGGCGACGTAGCAGCCGTAGTTGAAAATGGAGAGGTGGAGGTCTGTCCGCCGGCAAAGATGTACTGTCCTTGATAGCTGGTGTTGGCCAGCGATTGCACCTCGTTCAGTATCCCGGAGATTTGATTCGAGATTGACTTCACGTCGCTCGAATTCATGGTGCCGTTATTGGCGCTGGTGGCCAGCGCGATGGCCTGTGTGAGCTGCGAAACCACGCTGCCCAGCGCCGAATCGGCCACTTGCAACTGGCCGGTAACCAAATTCGAGCTCGATGTGAAGGAATCATCCTGCTGGATCTGGTTCAACAGCAGAACATTCTGTCCTGAGCCAACTGGATTCTGGCTCAGAGATGTGATGCTTACGCCGCTCGACAACTCGGAGGAAAGCTGCTGCTCGCTCGCCTGGGCCTGATCGAGCGAGCCCGCCAGATTGGTGATATAGAAAGGATCCACCCGCATCGCGTTTCTCCCAGCGCCTGAACAGCGCTTCTTCCGCGCCGGTTCTGCCGGCTTGCTGCACGGCCTCAGGAGACCGTGGTCTGTTCGCCCAGATTCAATGCCGAAGCCATCACCGTATTCAACAGCGCAAAGACCTCGGAGGCAGCCTGATAGCTGCGCTCGAAGGTTGTCATGGAAGAGGCTTCGTCATTCAAATTCACGCCGGAGAGAGCATCATTCTGCGTCTGCAACTGCGTCACCGAGGCATTCTGCGCCGAATTCTCCGTCTGCACACTGGTAACGGTCGAACCCAGCGTCGTTACAAAATTTGAATAGTAGTCGGTCGGAGTCTCGGTGTTGGTGCTGCCCAGATAGCCGTTCTGGCTTTCTCCGGTTTGCAAGGAAGCCGCTGCGTTCTGGGTGACGTTCGACCCGCCGGCAGTGCCATAGAGTTCCCAGTTCAGATTCAACGGCGCCGCTCCGTCGGAGAGCCCGGTAAAGGTCAGGCCGCTCACATTCGCTGCCGGAGTCACCAGGTTCCCGGCCCCATTGAAGATCAGCGTCCCGGTGGCATTCGCTGTAGCCGCCGGGTCCGCGATCACGCTTCCGCTGGTTGCGGTGGCGCCGGTGATCGTCAGTACTCCATTCGTATTGCTGACCGTAACGCCGATAATTCCCTGCGCCGTCAACTGCGCGTCCAGCGCCGCCACATAGCCGGTCGGCGGCGGACCGGCGGTGCCCACCGCCTCGCCCGCGCTTACTGGAGGTGCAACAGTGGTGGCCGTACCCGCGCCCGTGCTCCCTGTAATCGTCAGATTCGTTGCGGGGTCCACCGTCTCTCCCGCGCCGAAGCTGTAACTGACCTGGCCGGCAACGCTGGTATCGGCGGTGACTGTATCCGGCACCGTAACGCTGTAACTCCAGGTGTTGGCTGCCGTCTTGGTATACGTTACGGTTACCATATAACTCTTGCCCAGCGAGTCGTTGATCCCAACCTGGCCAGTGACCGTGCCATTGACCGGCGTCGCGGCATTCAAATTCTGGGTCATGCTGATGATGGTGGTTGCGATCGGCTTCATCAGAGGCTCATTGGCCAGATTGGCCATGGCGATGGCATTCGAGTTGTCGCCGGTTCCATCTCCCGCGCCGGCGGCGGCAATCTGGTTGGGATCCGTCATCACCACGCTCATCTGTGCCGCGCTGCCTGCCACTGTAGTTGGCTGGCTGAAGATATTCAAAGGATTGGCGACGGTGCCGGTGAGGCCATCCAAGTCCGTTCCCGCGTTATTCTGCGCATTGACCGTTGAAGAGATACTGTAAGCTATCTGGTCGAGCGAGCTGAGCGTGGCGGGAATGTCCTGATCGCGCGCCGTAAGATCGCCGCCCAGCGAACCGCCGCCCGCGGCCAGTTGGTTGGTAATATCCGTATTGCCGACAAAAAAATGCGTGACTCCGCTCGCCATGCCGGTCGTCAACTGATAACTGGTTCCTTCAGAGACCAGCAACTGCCCTGAGGTGGTGGTGATCGCGAGGCCATTGTTCTCGGTGGTGATCTGATTGATTCCGACCAATTGGGAAAGCTGGCTTATATCGTACTGACGCTGGTCTTCGAGCGTTCCCGCATCGGCGTTGGGAGAGGTGGTCTGAATCTGCTGATTGAGCTGGGCAATGGCTCCCGTCAAGGAGTTGATCTGGCTGGTGGTTCCCGCCGCCTCCTGATCTAACGCCGTTCTCTGCGAGTTCAAGCTAGCTGCAGCGTTGGAGATGTCGCCGGCCAGCATCCCCGCCGAAGAGAGTACGCTCTGGCGCAGCGCATTGTCGGTCGAGTTTGCCTCCAGATTGGCAAACGACGCGAAGAAATTGGTTATATCGTTGCCGATGTCTCCGGCACTCGAACTGGATGTGCCTGAATCCGGAGTGAATAGCGCTTGCAGCGTGTTGAGCGCCGTCAGGCGCGTACTGGAGGAAGCGGCCAACTGCTGCTGCTGATCCAGCCTGGCCTCCAGCACCCGATCCCGCTCCGAGGTTGGGCCGGTCTCCGTCGCCCCCTGCCCGATGGTGATTCCACCAATCTGCAGCGGCGTATTCTCCTGCCAGTTGGGCGTCTCCCGCGCATAACCGGGGGTGTTGGCATTGGCCACATTGTTGGCCACAATATTCAAGGCCCCCTGATCGGCATCGAGCGCCCCGGTCATGATACTGAATGCGGAGTTAATTGTCCCCATATCCGCTCTCCGCTCGCGGCCACTCCGGCGCGTGGGCATCAACGCCGGCAGGACGATACTCCAGCCGCCCGCGGCGTATCTCTTGCAGACGATGCAACACATTCAGATTGGCCCGCGTCGCCTCCAGCACCCGGGCAAAGACCGCCATCTCCCCCACAGCCTCTCTGGCCTCAAGAGCACACTCCGCGCGCACCGTTGCATCCGCCTGCGTCAGCTCGCGGTTCAGGGCACGGCAAGAGAGCGCCAGCTCCTCCAGACGATCCGCATCCAGACGCGCCAGTGCGCGTGAAGCCTCCACCACCAGCTCCTTTAATAACGGACGCCCGCCATGCTCTCCAAGCTCTTGCAACGCACTCGCTCCTTCCGCTCCCGCCAGGATCAGAACCATACGGTTCGATTCGTTGATGCCGATCCGCACGCTGCCTTACATTCCATCCCGCTGCGTCTAGCTCGCCAGCATCGAATCCACCAGCTTCGAGGCAACCGCAGCCGCGGAGACATCGTAGCTGCCCGAGGCCAGAGCCGCCTGAATCCCGGCCACCTTGTCCATGCGCACGCCGGCATCGCCCGCCGTCTGCGAGACCTCGCTGGCCGCACTGCTGAATGTCGCCCGATCGCTGTTCAGCGCCCCTGCATTCGCCGCGCCGCCGCTCTTCGGCTGTTGCTGGGCCGCCGGAGCGGCCGCTGGTGTTCCCAACAGCGACTTCAATCCATCAAGACTGCTGCGAATATCCATATTTCATGACTCCTTGCCGGCTTCATCGGCATCCCTGTTAATCACTCTAGTCATTGGAAGGTTTTCATGACAGTATTGCGGTGCAGATTTCCGGTTACTGGCGTAGTTACCAGAAGGTGACTCGTGGGGGTAAGCTCACGCACAATACTCTTTGCGATCCCAAAGCCTCCCTGCTCGCTCAAGGCCCGGCCCAGCGCCTCGGAGGCAAACTCGCCCAGCGCTCCCGTCGAGCCGCTTGCTGCGTCATCCGGCTCGCCATCGAGGCCGTTACTGCCCGTCATCGGCTTCAATAACTCCTGCATCATCTGTGCCTCAAACTCATGCGCCGCATGAACCAGCCGCGGCTGTGGCGTTACTGCGGCCGTGCCGCCCGCAAGCACCGGTGTCGTTGCCATCGCCTGCATTCCTATCCCTCATTAGAGAACTTCAAGGTCGGCCTCCAATGCGCCGGCCGCCTTCATCGCCTGCAAGATCGAGATCACATCCCGCGCTCCTGCCCCTGTCCGTTGCAATTCCTGCACCAAATCCTCAACCGTCGCGCCCTCCTTCAGATCGATACGGTTGACCGGCTTGTCCTGCGCCTGCACGGTCGTCTGCTGGACGACCTGGGTCGTCCCGGAGGAGAGTGCATTCGGCTGCGAGACCTCGTTGACAGCAATCACGTTGACGCTCAGTCCACCATGCAGGATCGAGACCGGCTGTAGCCGGACTGTGCCCCCGATTACGACTGTCCCTGTCCGTTCATTCACCACCACCCGCGCCCGCGGATAGACATCCACCTGCACGGCCTCCACCTTGTCCAGCAGCGCGGCCATATCCTCGTCGGGCGTGGCGCTGATCTCCACCCTGCGGCTGTCGATAGCGTGCGCGCGCGCAGTACCGAGTGTCCGGTTGATCGCCGCGGCCATCTGCTCGGCGGTGTGGAAGTCGGCATCGTTCAACAACACGTCAACCTCGTGCAACTGTTTCAACTCAAAGGAAACAGAGCGCTCCACCAGTGCCCCACCGGGAATCCGCGCCGTAGTGGGATGGTTGGAGAGTTTGGTATTGCCGCCGCCTGTGGCCATGTAGCCGCCTAGGACCAGACCTCCCTGTGCCTGCGCATAGATCTGCCCATCCGGACCGTAGAGCGGCGTCATCAGCAGCACGCCCCCCTCCAGCGAGCGGGCATCTCCAGCCGAGGAGACAGTGATGTCCAGCTTGAAGCCGGGACGGCAGAAGGGCGGCATCGTGGCCACCACAAAGACCGCCGCCATATTCTTCACTTGCATATTCATGGCGCTGTTGGCGCCGGTTTGCGGCACGGTGATCCCCATCCGCTCCAGCGCCGAAATCAGTGTCTGCGCCGGAAAGACCGTCTGCGAGCTGTCTCCCGTCCCTCTCAGCCCCACCACCAGTCCGTAGCCCACCAACTGGTTGTCCCGAATCCCTTCGATCGTCGCCACATCCTTGACCCGCGCCAACTCGACTGCTTCGGCGGCGTGCGCCCGCGCCGAGGCCAGCAAAGAGGCCAAGAGCAGTGCCGCTCCGAGGGCGATCCACCACCAGATACTCCCACTGCCCGCCCGCTCCGCTCGTCTCTGGTTCACAACTCGCATCACACGTCCCTTTGCAGCTTCTGGCTGCCAGCTCATCGCTCTCCCACTCGCCGGGAATTCAATCTACAAAAGCCGTTTCGTGCCACTTTGACGCTTCTGCCACTTCTTCAGATAAGCGCCACTCCTGCCGTTCTGTGCCACCTCCGCCGCTCCCAGGCGTACTCAAACAACGTATTGCTTTCAGAAGACCAGCAGCTTCTCCAGGAAGCGCACCACCGGGTTCTGCCGATAGGTCGAGTCGTTCACAATCCCCTTGCCCGTGACCTCAAGCTCCAGATCGGTCATCGCCGTCGACATCACCTCGTTCTGCGCACTCACATCCTCCGGGCGCACCAGACCGCGCAACTGAATCAACTGCGTCTGCTGCGAAAAGGTCAACTGGCGCGTCGCCTGCACCACCAGCATTCCATTGGGCAGCACATCCACCACCTCGGCGCCGAAGGTCGTCGACAAACTGGAGTTGGTCGTGCTCTGCCCCTGCGCGGTAAGCCCAGACGAGGCCGTCATCCCCAGCAGATTCTGCAAATTGTTCGAGGCCTTCAAGGCTCCAAACAGCGAGGTCAGCCCGGAGCTGGCATTCGATGCGCGGGAGTTCTTGACCTGGCCATCGGTCGAGGCCGCCAGACTCTCACTGACCACAATCGAAACCACATCATGCAGCCGGAAGGCCTTGGCATCCGTGCCCAGCCGCACCAGCCTGCCCTCCGCGCTCCAGATCGAACCGGTCGAGCGAATCTCTGCGGCCTGCTGCGCCCGCACCCGTTCGATATACGACTTCAATGCCGTCTCCGGCGGAGTCGATTTGGCCGCGGCCGCCGGAGCAGTTTTCTTGTTGCCCAGGGCATAGCCGGAAAGCGCCGCGCACAGCGCCCAAACCGCCAGCCAGCCCGCTGCCTTGCGCAATCCCATCCTCATGGCCGCTTCTCCTCCTCAGCCAGCAGACGCGCGCGGCCCGGCCCAATCGCCACAGCCCGCAGCACTCTGCCGCCGATCGTCAGGCGCACATTGAGCACCGCGCCCGCCTCGGCCGGCGCCAACGCCTGCGCCTCCAACGACGCATCCACGATCGCCGTATGCTCCTCGACAATGAGCCGGTCGCCGGAGCGGATCACAGGCCCTCCAGAGCCATTCGCCACCCGCGAGGCCGGGTGCTTCTGCTTACCAGCCGTCTGCCAGCCAGGCGCATCCGACAAAACCAGCCGCCCTGGGCCACCCGGAGCTAACTCATTGCGTACCAGCAGCCAGCGCGCCCCGCTGTGCGGATCGTCGATCACACGGAGCACCTCCTGCTGCGTCAACCCGCCATGCGTGGAGATCCGGAGCAGAGGCGGAGCGGCAGAGGAAGGAATCGCCGGCTGCAAGTTGGCCGCCTCCGGCGACTGGGCAGCAGCTAACATGGCGATTCCCAAAGCCACTCCCGCCACACCCCACGCTCTGCTTAACCCGGTTTTCATTGCATTCTCCTCATGAGAATCCCCTCATCGTTTACACGAAGTTAGTGCGTCATATTATTGACTTGGGAGTACATATCGTCGGCGGCCTTGATCACCTTGGAGTTCGATTCGTAGGCCCGCTGCGCCAGCACCATCTGCACAAACATCGTTACCACGTCGACATTCGAGTTCTCCAGGTAGCCCTGTTGCAGTGTTCCCAGCCCCTCCGCTCCGCCGGGATTGCCCAGCACTGCATCGCCAGAGCTGAGCGTGGCATTCAGCAGGTTGTTGCCCATGCTCTCCAAGCCGCCTGGGTTGGGAAAGGTGGCCAATTGTAACTGTCCCAGTTGCGAGGGATTCTGCTGTCCGGGCAGGGTCGCGTTCACCACGCCATATTGGGTTATCGTCACCGCTGTCGCATTGGGAGGAATGGTGATGGTGGGAATGATCGGATCGCCGTCGGTGGTCACGATGGTTCCCTGGTTGTTGAGCTGAAACTGTCCGGCGCGGGTGTAGGCGATGGTTCCGTCGGGACGCTGCACCTGGAAGAATCCGCCGCCCTCGATGGCCACATCCAGCGGATTAGAGGTCTGGTTCAGCGAGCCTTGGGTCATGATGACCTCGGTGGCCGCCGACTTCGTCCCCAAACCCACCTGCAATCCCGCCGAGACCGTCGACTGCGACTGCGCCGCACCCGGCGTCACCAGATTCTGGTAGACCATATCCTGAAACTCCAGGCGCAACTGGCGGAAGCCGGTCGTCGAGGAGTTGGCCAGGTTGTTGGCGATCGTATCCAGATTCAACTGCTGCGCGCTCATGCCGCTGGCAGCGGTATACAAAGCTCGAATCATGATGGCTCCTTCAGCTACGGTTTCCCTGTTCCCGGCTCACGAATCCTTCGTTCTCAGTTCCTCTTCCCTAGTAACTATTCCCTGCCCTTTTCACACCCTGGGGATGTCCTCGCAGGCGATCTTGTTGAATTCGGTATGGAAGACGGTGAGCGCCCGCTGCATCATCTCCGCCTCCCGCTGCACCATGATCAGATTCAGCGTTCCCTTGATGACATCCTGATTGGCCGCCTCGACGGCGCCCTGGTGAACTGTGGCGTCTTTGGAGAGAGCCGGCTGTGCTCCCGCCGGAGCCAGATAGCGATTGGAGCCCTCGGCGGTCAGTTGCACGCCGGCGGGAAAGGTAAAGACGCCAAGCTGGGCCACGGTGCCGCCAGCCACCGATAGCACGCCATCGGCGCCGATGCTCACCTCGCCCGGCGGCACGGGAACCGGCTGGCCGGTCACTGAAAGCACCGGCTCGCCGGCCGCCGTCACCAGCCTTCCATCCGGGGTGCGATGAAAGCCGCCGTCGCGGGTATATCTCACTCCCTGAGGCGTTTGCACCGCAAAAAAGCCTTCGCCTTCGATCGCCACGTCCAGCGGATTGCCGGTCTGCTGGATCGCGCCCTGGGCCAGATTGAGCCGGTCGCCCCCCAACAGGCCGTAGTTGTTCACCGTCTGGCCCAACTGCGAATCCATGGCATCCGGCCCCAACAGCACCGAGCGGAAAAACTCCTGCTCGGCCCGGTAGCCGGGGGTCTGCGCGTTGGCCAGATTGGTGGCCGCAATGTCCAGCGCCTGGGTGCGCGCCACCAGCCCGGTCATCGCCGCATAGTATCCACTGTCCATCGGCTGGCCCTCCTGCCGCACGATGGCTCCTTGCAGGCGAAGGACCGGAGCGAGGCCGCGGGGATTAGAAGGGGATCAGAATTGAAGCAATGGCTCCAGCTTGGCGAAGGACAGGACAGGTTTGCCGGGGGATGGCGTCATCGCCTTCAAAGGTAAAGGTCAAACGATAATTTCCGTTCACCCGGATCGACCAATGCTGCTCACTGCCTTAACGCTACGGTTTACGATTATCTAGCTCGTTTGAGATTCGTGGCCTCCCACCCATTTCACAAAGTGCGTGAAATGGATAGGGCACCCGGCAATAGTACTACCGTCCGGCTTCTTCCAGGAATCGCACCACCGATTCGATGCCCAGCTCGAAGTTTTTGAGGTGGAATTTTTCGTTGGGGGCGTGGATGTTGTCGTCGGGGAGGCCGAAGCCCATCATGACGCTGGGAATGCCGAGATGGCGGTCGAAGTCGCCGACGATGGGGATGGAACCGCCGGAGCGGATGAAGACGGTCTTCTGCCCCCAGACCTCCTCCAGTGCTCGTGTCGCAGCGCGAACGTAAGGATTGTCCACCGGAATCAGGCAGGGATCGCCGGAGTGAATCAGACGCACCTCAACCTCGACGCCAGCGGGGGCAATCTTCTCGACATAGCTCTTGTAGAGCGCGAAGGTCTTGGCTGGAGTCATGCCGGGAACCAGGCGCATGGAGACTTTGGCGAGGGCTTTGGCGGGGATGACGGTCTTTGCGCCCGCTCCGATGAAGCCGCCAGGGATGCCATGCACGTCCAGCGTCGGCCTTGCCCAGGTGCGCTCCAGTACGCTGTAGCCGGCCTCGCCCACCAGTGTGCGCGAACCAACCTCGGCGATGCGATACTGCTCTTCGTCGAAGGGCAGGCTGCGCCACGCGGCCAGTTCATCGGAGCTGGGAGGAAGGATCTCGTCGTAGAAGCCGGGGATCAGAATGCGGCCCTCCTCGTCCTTAAGCCGCGCCAGCATCTGCGCGAGGGCAATGAAGGGATTGGGCGCCGCGCCGCCATACATTCCCGAATGCAGATCGGTCTTGGCGCCACGCACCTCAAGCTCGGTATAGATCATGCCGCGCAGGCCGACACAGAGTGTGGGCAGGCCTGGAGCGAATAACTCGGTATCGGAGACCAGCGCGAAATCGGCCTTCAACTCTGGAGGCTTGGAGGCGACAAAGGCGGCAATTCCCTCCCCTCCAACCTCCTCCTCACCCTCGAAGATCACGCGCACATTGAGCGGCGGCCTGCCGGTTGCGGCCAGCAGCGACTCCAGCGCCTTGACCTGCGCCCAGACCTGCCCCTTGTCATCGCAGGCGCCGCGCGCATAGAGATTGCCGTTGCGCTCTTCCGGCTCAAAGGGCGGCGAATGCCACTCGTCCAGCGGGTCGGCAGGCTGCACATCGTAATGACCGTAAAAAAGCGCGGTGGGCCTTCCCTCGGCGTGCAACCAGTCGGCATAAACCAGCGGATGCCCGCCGGTTTCAATCAGGCGCGCGTTCTCCATGCCGATGCGCGTCAACTCGGCCATAAGAAATTCGGCGGCGCGGCGGCAGTCGGCCTTGTGCTCCGGCAGCGTGGAGATGGAAGGAATGCGCAGCATCGCCTTCAATTCCTGCAAAAACCGGGGATGATTCTCTCGTGCATAAGCTACGGCGGTTGAATACATAGGTGCGCTCACCTAAAATGGATTTCGCAGTCAAATAAGGATTATAGGCGCTGCGGCATCGCTCAGTCTGGTGTTGGAAAGGTCATTCTTTGTCGAGACATGAACGTGCAAGCCTGCCTCTCCTTACGGCTCGTTTCAGCCTCATCGCCATGCTGCTCCTGAACATTGGAGTTGCGCGCGCTCAAACTTCGGCGACGGCGGAAAACCCGTATTACGCCAGGAAAAATACCTTCAGCCTCTTCAGCGCGTACTCAGGCGACTCCAGTCATATGATTCTAGGCATCGCTGAAAATCGTATGCTGCTGGAGTTTGGCGCTGGATACAGCCGCAGGCTCTTGCACAACCGCATCGTGAACTGGCAGTACAACGGGGAGATTCTGCCGGTAGCACTGGAGAGCGATCCGAATAGTCACGTCGTGCAAGTACAAACTTCACCGACATCGGCGATTTATACTTACGACACCTGGCCCGATATCTACTGTGCCACAGTGACAACGCCGTACAGTCAAACGATCGATAAGGTAACATACAGCGGGACTTACACCGATTCCTGCCACGGACGCCAGTGGACGATCGGTGAAGCAATCTCTCCAGTTGGCTTTCAATGGAACTTCATGCCGCGCCACAAGCTACAACCGTTTTTCATCGGCCACGGCGGCTATATGTACTCGACACAACCTATCCCTATCTCCACCGCTGGCTCCTTCAACTTCACCTTCGACTTTGGCGCGGGGCTTGAACTTTACCGTTCAAAGACGCGCTCCGTCCGCGCTGAATACCGCATTCATCACATCTCCAACCACTGGACAGCTCACGACAATCCGGGCATCGACAATGGCCTCTTTCAGCTCACATACTCCTTTGGCCATTGATTGAAGAATGCATCGAGAAGTTTCAGGGAACGATGCGGTACGCGCTACCTCACTGACCTTTATTCCAACAGGCGCTCAGGCTGCTGGAGGGCGCGCCACCGCTCTCCGAACCGGGATATGCCTTGCCGCTGCAATCAAACCACCAGTTGGTCACGTTGGCGTCGACAGTTTGACAATCGCCAACACTGTTGCAAACCGACTTCTGATTCAACTGCGCGTTGTAATCGTGCCCGTTGCCGTCATTGATCCCCGTCGATGCCCGCTCTCCCTTTTCGATGGCATTGAAGCTGGCGTCCGAGTTCTTCTTCCAGGATGCGAACTGCGCCTGCTCGGCGGCATCCTGCGCTTTGGCGCGCGCGATGGTCGACTGGGTGATCGCATTCGACTCGCGAATCACATTGCCGGCCGTATCGTTACACTCGCGGGCAAAGTTTTCCAGCCATTGCTGATTCATCTGAAATGAACCCAGCATCCGGTGGATGGCCGCAGCGGCCGTGGCGCCTTCGGCGGGACGCGCCAGATAGCCCGCCACGCGATAGATCAGCCACAGCGAAACCGGCCCTCCCGGCTGCCAGGCTTGAAGCGTAATCGCGTACACATAGCCGTTCTGCTCACCGCAGCGGAAGGACAGCTCGCCTACATCCACGTGAATCTGCTTGCCCTCGGAGCGCGCGATTGCACCGAATTGGCGATTCAAATCCTCGGTCTGGCCGGGGATGATGCCGCCTTGAAACTGCGTAGCCGATGGACACACCGCCTTCTGCACATATTCCTGAGCCGCCTGCGGTGCGGGACGATAGCGCTCCACCAGCAGTTTTCCGCCCCAGGCCGAGGGAATCGCCGTGCCTTCGCGCGCATAAAAGCCATTGGGAACCTGGCGGATCGCAATGCGCGGATCATCCATGAACAGTTGCACACCGCCGCCGGGCGATTGCGCGCGCACCACGTAGTGAGGCTCAACGCGCGTGGTGCGCTGCGTGCCGCCGGTAACCTGCCAGCCACGCGGCAGCGATACGGAAAACGCGCCTTCCACCGGATCGTTCCACTGCATATAGGCGATGGAAGCCTGCGCCGGAGCACTCTGCCGCTGCGCATACGCTGAAGATATTGGGTTGTTCTGGCTGCCTGGGCCTGAAGGTTGCGCCTGCGCCGCTCTAGCCGGAATGACATTTCCGTTTTGATCCACCCAGTACGATTGTCCATAGGCGGCCTCAAGCCCAATCGCTCCCATCAAAAACAAGATAAACAGGCATCCGGAAAATCTGAACCGCATCGCTCTCCTCCACGTTTTGCAGAGACAGAATAATGTCGGCCCGCCTGATTCATTGCACTCATCGTTGCGCGGATACGCAAGGTTGTTCCATACCGGCATGGCGCGGCGCGGCGCAACCAAAATGGGAGGCCCGCACAGTATCCTGAATGTAGATGCCTCCGATTCTCAACGCGCAATCCGTGACCAAGCAATTCGGCGCCAGGCCGCTCTTTCAGAAGATCTCGCTCACCGTCGAGGAGGGTAGCCGCATCGGACTGATCGGCCCCAATGGCGCGGGCAAGTCAACGCTGCTGGCGATTCTGGCCGGGCAGCTTGAACCGGACTCCGGCGAAGTGGCAGTGCGCAAGCGCGCGCGCGCCGCCTACGTCCCACAGGATTCGCGCTTTGACGCAGGCTTCACGATTCGCCAGATTCTGGAGCAGGCGCTGGCCGCCGCACACGTTCTTGAAGCCGAGCGCGAAGGCCGATTGCGCGAGCTATCTGGCCGCGCAGGTTTCATGGACCTCACAGCCGAGGCGGCTTCTCTCAGCGGCGGCTGGCGCAAGCGGCTGGCGATCACCGAAGCGCTGGTCTCCGAACCCGACGTGCTGCTGCTCGACGAGCCGACCAATCACCTCGATCTGGCCGGCATCGAATGGCTGGAGGAGCTGCTCACCACCTCCAGCTTCGCCGCCGTCACCGTCAGCCACGACCGCTATTTTCTTGAATCCACATCGAGCGAAATCATCGAATTGAATCGCGTCTTTGCCGATGGACTTCTGCGCGTCAAAGGCAGCTTCAGCCGCTTTCTCGAAGAGAAGCAGGCCTATCTTGAATCGCAGAATCGCCAGCAGGAGAGCCTGCGTAACCGCGTTCGCACCGAGATCGAATGGCTCAGGCGCGGCCCCAAGGCGCGGGCGACAAAATCCAAGGCGCGCATCGATACCGCCAATGCGATGATCGGCCAGCTCGCTGAGATGAATGCGCGCACCGTCACCGCAACCGCCAGCATCGACTTCGAGGCGAGTATGCGCAAGACCAAGCGCCTCGTCGAATTCAAAGATGTCGCCTGCCAAGTGCCTTCTTCACCGGATGACCCAAAAAGTGGAACGAACAAGCGGCTTTTGTTTTCAGGGCTGAATTTTATTCTCACAGCGGGCATGAAGGTCGGCCTCGTCGGCCCCAACGGCAGCGGTAAAACGACGCTGCTGCGCCTGCTGCGTGGCGAGATCGAGCCGGCTGCGGGCAGTATTCGCCGCGCCGACGCGCTCCGTCTCGTCTACTTCAGCCAGATGCGCGAGCTGGATGAAAGCCTCACGCTGCGCCGCGCGCTGGCTCCCGAAGGCGACGGCGTCATCCATCAGGGACGCACCGTTCATGTCGCCAGTTGGGCGGCGCGCTTTCTTTTCACGGGCGAGCAGCTCAACCAGCCGGTACGCAATCTGAGCGGCGGCGAGCGGGCGCGCGTGCTGATTGCGAAATTGATGCTGGAGCCTGCCGACGTTCTGCTGCTCGACGAGCCGACCAACGATCTGGACATTCCGACGCTGGAAATCCTCGAAGAAAATCTTCTCGACTTTCCCGGCGCGCTGGTTCTGGTGACGCACGACCGCTATCTGCTGAATCGCGTTTCATCGACGGTATTGGGATTAGACGGACGCGGCCACACCGGCCTTTTCGCCGATTACGCGCAATGGGAAGACTGGATTCAAGAACTCGATTCATCCGCCGGCAGGAAAATCGACCGTAAAGCCGACGGTTCAAGCACCGCACAGCAAACTGGCGCGGATACAGCCTCGAATATAAGCGGCAAGAAGAAGCTCTCTTACTTGGAAGCCCGCGAGTTCGCCGCAATCGAAGAGAGGGTCGCCGTCTCCGATGCGCGGCTGGAAGCTGCCCGCAGCCGTGTAGAAAACCCGGAGATCGCCACCAACGCCGCAGCTCTGCAAGAGGCGCTCCATGAACTGGATGCCGCGCAGCACGAGAACGACACGCTCTATGCACGCTGGGCCGAGCTGACGGAGAAGACGGGATAGAGCGAGTCGCTGGAGTGGTAAGAGACTTGCTGAGCGGTACGGCCTGTTGTCGACAATCGAGAACTGAATGGCCCCTCGGCGGCTCGTGCACCTCGCGTGATCATGGCTATCGAAGCCCGTTCCACACCATCCGGTGGAAAAGATCATCCATCTCGGCTGGTGATTCCTTCGCCCCGCGGTCGAGCCACCATCGCAGCAGCGACAATAGACTTCCGGCCATCGCAGAGGCGCGAGCAGCCAACTCACCCTGCGACATTTTTGGTAGACGTTTAGACGCTCTGAGGCGATGCTCGATACCGCGCGCAAAATAAGTTTGCGCGAGATCGAAGAAATCGTTGAGACGGCCTGCGCCGGCGAGGATACGATAGAGATCGCTTTGGTTTTCGATGTGTGAAAACATCTCCGCCACGGCAACAATTCGATCAGAAGCTTCTTTGCGGACGCTGAGCGTCGTGCTCGTCATTTCCAGAAATATTTCTAGTTGGCTGAGGAGTAAGTCGTTCTTGTCGCGGAAGTGTAGATAAAACGTGGAACGCCCGACCGAGGCGCGGTCCAGCACATCCTGCACCGTGACGTCTTCGATCGGCTTTTCATGGATAAGAGCCACGAATGCGCCACCGAGTCGGTCGCGCGTGCGCCGTGCGCGTTCATCGGGCTTGCGCGGCTGCCTGTTGCGGCGTGCCGCTGGCCGGGCCTGTTGCGGCGGATTGGAAGGCTTATTTCTGGACACCTGTAGCCTCTTTGTTCAACAACTCCAGATTCGCCTCGACTGTAGTGCCACTGACCGTTACAGTCTAAGTCGTAGGACAAATGGTTGCAAATTTATCATGCAGCAGAAAAAAACAAAAGGAGACCCACAATGAATCGGTTCCATTCACTAGCGCTCGGCACGATTTTGATCTTCGCATTGAATGTGTCGGCGCAACAAACGACTACCGCACCTGGTTCGGCCAACATGGGCGGACAAGGCCAGCCCTCCACGCAAGACGATCTGCCTAGCGCGGACGATCAGCTAAAAATCCTGACGATCAAGCTTGATCTCACCGACGATCAACAGGCCAAGATCAAACCAATCCTTCAGGACCTGCATGACGCGACGGTGAAGATCTCGCAGAACGGAAGTCTGTCACGCGAGGATCGTCTCGCCGGGGTAAGGCCACTTCGCTACAAGGCGCACGACCAAATCCAGGCAGTGCTGAATGACGAGCAGAAGAAGAAACTCGAACAGTACATGCAGGGTCCACACGCTGATATGCATGGCAACCTGAGCGGGGCAACCTCATCGCCGCAAGCACCGAAGAATTAGCTAGAGGTCATCGGCCGATGAAATCATGCAGCTCTGGTGCGAGGTTGATTATCGTGTGCGGATTGCCGGGCTCAGGGAAAACAACACATGCCAGGCAGCTTCAGTCCAGTTCTCGTGCGACCCGCTTCTGTCCCGATGAATGGATACATGCTCTTTCGCTGGATTATTGGGACGAGGATACCCGTGAGAAGATTGAAAGTCTACAGTGGCAGCTTGGCCAGCAACTCCTCGAAGTGGGTCTCACGGTGATCATCGAATGGGGCACCTGGGCAAGGTGTGAGCGTGATGCGTTGCGACTCACGGCGCGTGAGCTTGGAGCCGCAGTTGAGTTGCACTATCTTTCTGCCCCAGTCGAAATCCTTCTTGACAGGGTTCAAAGACGGGCTATGGAAAATCCGGTCATTCAACGGGAACAGTTGTTACAGTGGGCGAGCGCATTCCAAGAACCGACAGCCGAAGAATCATCGCTATTCGATACGTTTCTCACCTTTCAAACGCCGGCCCCTCTCAATGAGTGAGAGATCGCCAACTCACTCACAACCCTTGCTGCGCCGACCTCACAACCCCGTTGTGCGTCCCCGCTTCCGCGTGGTACTCTCCCCCTGTTCTCCTTTTCCCCCGAAGATTCCCCTTCCCCCAAGAAAGCGAGAGCCCATGATTCCTTCCGTTTCTCCGACCGTCGCCGCGCCGCGTCTGAGCCTGTTCACCGGCCGCAACAGCCTCCTCGACCGCTACTTCTACTTCGCCATGTCACTCGTCTCTGCCGCAGCCGTAGTGGCCGGCTTCAGCCAGACCGTCGACGAACGGCTGCTCCATCCCGACATTGCCCCGCCCCGCATTCTCTGGGTCCATGGCTTCACCTTCTCGGCTTGGATCCTCATCTTCATCCTGCAATCGGCCCTGGTGCGCACCCGCAACGTGAAATGGCATCGCACCCTCGGCTGGGTGGCCGCCTCAGTCGCCGCCATCATGGTGCCCCTTGGAGTGATGACCGCCATCCGCATGGTCCACTTTGAAACCTACAGCCTCCGCATGCCGCACCGCTATGCCTTCCTTGCCATCCCATTTTTTGACATCGGTGTCTTCGGCCTCTGCATGGCGCTCGCCATCTGTTGGCGCAAATCGCCCGAGTTCCATCGCCGCCTGGTTTTTTTCGCCACCTGCGGATTGCTGGTCGCCGCATTCGCCCGCATGGATCACGCCTACGCGCGCCAGCACAACCTGTCGTATGTCGGCGTCGACATGATGCTCGCGCTCGGCGTGTGCCGCGATCTGCTCGTCAACCGGCGCATCCACACCGTCTACCGCGTCGGCGTGCCCCTCTACTACGTCGCCCAGTTCGGCGTGATCTACTTGGCTGCCACCGGGCCCGACTGGTGGGTCCGCATCGGCCGCGCCATCGCCGGCTGACCCATGCCGCGCCCTTTCCCCGACAATATCGCTATCATCTATAATTCCCACGCGAAGGGACATTCACGATGCGATTGAAGCAATACTTGATATTTGCTTTTGCAATCATTCAAAGTTGTGCGCTGGGGGCGCAGACGGCTCCCGATCCGGTCAATCCCAACGCCACTCCGGAGGCGCGGGCGCTGCTCGCTTATCTCAATTCGATCTCCGGCAAGGCGACGATCGCCGGGCAGCACAACTATCCCAATGCCGGCGCGCGCTGGACCGACATGGCCTACGATCTTACGGCCAAGTATCCGGGACTCTTTGGAGGAGACTTCGGCTTCTCCGGCGGCGAGGACAAGGACTCCGCACTGGCGCGGCCCGCAATGATAGCCGAGGCCGAGCGGCAGTACAACAACGGCGCGGTCGTCACTCTGACCTGGCATGAGGTGAGGCCGACGGACAACGAACCGGTCACCTTCCACGACAGCATACAAGGCCATCTGACCGACGCCGAGTGGCATGAACTGCTCACTCCCGGCAGCCCGCTCAATCTGCGCTGGCAGGCGCAGGTGGACGTCGTCGCCAGCTATCTCAAGCAACTGCGAGACGCTCATGTGCCGGTGCTCTTCCGGCCTTATCACGAGGTGAACGGCAACTGGTTCTGGTGGGGCGGGCGTCCGGGCAAGGACGGTTCGGCGGCGTTATATCGGATGATCTATGACCGCTTCGTCAACGTGCATCATCTGGACAATCTGCTCTGGGTATGGAATGCGAATGCGCCGAATGGAAGCAATGCCGGAGCGATCGCCGATTATTATCCTGGCGAGCAGTATGCCGACCTGGTCACGATGGACATCTATGGCGAGTTCAAGCCGGAGTACTACACGAACATTCTGACGCTGGCCAGCGGCAAGCCCATCGCGCTGGCCGAGGTGGGCAGATTGCCCAGCCCGGAAACTCTTCTGAAGCAGCCGCGCTGGACGTACTTCATGGTCTGGAGCGAGTTTATCCAGAGGGGCAACCCGCTCGATCTGGCGAATGCCGTCTACCATGCGCCCCAGGTATTGACGCGCGAGGATCCGCGGCTGTCCGTGCCGTTGGCGGCGATACGTAAAGCCACAGCCGAGCGTGTCAGCGCAACGCCTGCCGCCAGGCCGCTCGAAGATCCCGTCCCCGCGCCATGAGATTTGAGGATCAGAGCGGCTTCGAATGGGGAATTTTTTGGCTTTTTGCATGGTAGAAAGGTACATTGAGATAGAGCCGCATCGGCGACCCCATGGAAAACTCTGTAAAAGTTCTGATTGTCGAAGACGAGCCTCACGCGCTGATGGGGCTGGCGGAGCTGATCTCCGGCTGGGGATACAGCACGGAAACCGCCTGCGACGGCATGGAAGGCTTGGAAAAGGCGCGCGTCTGGGAGCCTGCCATCGTCGTCACCGACCTGAAGATGCCGCGTCTGGACGGCATAGGACTGCTGCAGCGGCTGAATGAAGAAGGCTCCGGGGCCGGCTCCAATCTGGCCGTGGTGGTGCTCACCGCGATGGGATCCATTCAACTCGCCGTGGATGCAATGAAACTCGGCGCGTACGATTTCCTGCAAAAGCCGGTCGATGCCACGCGCCTCAAGACCATCCTGGCCAACGCCACGCGGCAGCGCGAAACCATCATCGAGCTGGAGGTTGCGCGCCGACGGCTGCGCGAGAGCGGCGTGCTGGGTGCGATGGTGGGCAGCTCCCGGCCGATGCGGGAGATCTTCGGCCTGATCGAGCAGATTGCTCCCTCCAACGTCTCGGTGCTCATCACTGGCGAGAGCGGCACCGGCAAGGAACTGGTGGCGCGCACGCTGCACGAGCTTAGTCCGCGCAAACTCCGCCCCTTTGTCGCAGTCAACTGCGCCGCCATTCCCGAAACGCTGATTGAAAGCGAGATCTTCGGCCACGAAAAAGGCGCATTCACCGGAGCCGTCGAGCGGCGGGTGGGCTGCTTCGAGCTGGCCAGCGGCGGCACGCTGCTGTTGGACGAGATCGGCGAGATGCCGACGGCGACCCAGGTGACCCTGCTGCGCGTTCTGGAAGAGCGCAAATTCCGCCGGCTGGGCGCGCGCACCGAACAGGATGTGGACGTGAGGGTGCTGGCCGCCACCAATCGCGACCCGGAGAAATCCATCGCCCTCGGGCATTTGCGTCCCGATCTCTACTACCGATTGAATGTCTTCAACATTCATATGCCTCCGCTGCGCGAGCACATGGAGGATTTGCCCGCAATGGTCGAGACGATGCTGGAAGAGATGAACCGCAAGCACGGCTGCAAGATCTCCGGCGTAACTCCGACGATGATGGAGCGCATGATGGCCCACGACTGGCCAGGCAACGGACGCGAACTGCGCAATACCGTGGAGCGCGCGGTGATTCTGGCCTCGGATGGATCGCCGCTCGATGCCATTCACCTGCCCGCCGGCTTCGGCAAAGCGCAATCGCAGACCGCGCTGCCCTTCGATGCGAGTATGCTGCAACTGCGCGTCGGCACGACCGTGGATCAAGCCGAACGCCTGCTGATCGAGCGCACTCTGGAAGCCACCGGGCAGAACAGGACCCGTGCCGCGGAGATTCTGGGTTTGAGCTTGAAGACCATGCACAACAAAATCAAGGAGTATAGTCAGACGCGCGAGGAAGTCTAACTCCAACCCATGCATCTGAAGACCAAACTCGTCCTGGCCATCACCGCCCTGGTCTTTCTCATCGCCGGATTGATCTCGCTGGTCTATGTCAGTGAGTTGCTGCAGGCGGCCGTGCAGCAGTCCTATTCCTCCAACCACATGGTGGCCGACCAGGTGAAGTTTGCCTTGCAGAATGCGCTGGAGACAGGGCTGAAAGACCGCCAGGTCGATCCCAACAACCCCGCCCAGTTGCGCGCTCTGGCAGCGGAAGCGGTGCGCGATAACGCCGCTCTGAAGGCGGTTGTCGATTCGGTCAACCGCTACTCCCTCACCGTCTACGACATCAACATCGGCGACACCCAGTCCAGCACGCTGCTCAGCACCAACCCTGCAAATGAAGACAAGCCCATGCCGGTGCGCCCCGACTACAAGCAGCTCCTGGACGCCAATCCCATACAACTCATCCATGAAGTCTTCGGACCCCCCAGAGTCTTCGATGTCGTTGTGCCTCTGGAGCGCAATGGCGCGCCCTTTGCCACCGTCCATGTCGGCGTCCGCACCACGCTTTTGCGCGCCGTCTACAATCCCTGGCTCTCGGCAACCTTCACGCTGCTGGAGTTTGTGCTGGCCACGGCTTTGATCGCTGCCTTCCTGCTGAGCAATCTGGCGCTGCGTCCCCTGGAGGAGATCAATCTCCAACTGGACTACTGGACCGGCTCCGGCGCGGAGGACAGCGAAACGGAAGACCGCGAGGAAGAAGCGCCCAGACAGGATACGGCGGCCCGGGTCTCCAGCAAGATCGAAATCATCGGCCAGCGTATGCGCAATGTCGAAGAGGTCTTCTCGGCGTTGAAGGAAAACCTGGACCAGATTCTTCTCAAGCTGCAGGATGGCATTCTGCTCTTCACTGCGGACGGGCGCGCCGTGCTGGTCTCCAAAGCGGCGCGCCGTTTTCTGGCCATTGAGCGCGACGCCATTCTCGGCCTGCACGCCCACGACATCTTCAACCCTTCAACCGTGCTGGGAAAGACGCTGCGCCAGGCCTTCGATGCCAGAAGATCCCTGGGTCAAATTGAGATTCGCACCGAGACCGGGCGCCGCATTCAGGCTTCTCTCGATTTTATTGAAGACTGGTCGAGCGCAGGCTCCGGCCAGGGCTTGGGCGCGCTGGTCACTCTTCACGACCTGGAGTCGGTCGAGGAGATCGGCTCCGAACTGGAGCTTTCGCGGCGCATGGCCTCGATCGGCCGGCTGACCTCCGGGGTCGGACATGAGGTCAAGAATCCCATCAACGCCATCGTCGTCCACCTGGAGTTGCTCAAAAGCAAGCTGGGCGACGCCAGCGCTCCGGCGGTTCGCCACCTTGAAGTGATCGATGCGGAGATTCATCGCCTCGACCGTGTCGTCCAGACTCTGGTGGACTTCTCGCGCCCGGTAGAGCTGCAACTGCGCGAACAGGACCTGCGCTCTGTCATCGGCGATGTGCTGGCGCTGGCCGCCGACGAACTTGTTACCCACAAAGTGACTCTGGAAAGCCGCCTGCCCTCCACGCCGCTGATCGCCAACATCGACGCCGACCTGCTCAAGCAAGCCGTCCTCAACGTGATTCAAAACGGGGCGCAGGCGATGCCTCAGGGCGGACGTCTCGAAGTCTTTCTCGATGAGGACGGCATGGCCGCCGTCCTGCGCGTTGCCGACCAGGGGCCGGGAATCTCCGATGATGTCCGGGAGAAGATCTTCGACCTCTACTTCACCACCAAGAGCGGCGGCAGCGGAATCGGTCTGGCCATGACGTACCGGATTCTTCAACTCCATCACGGGAGCGTGGAAGTACAATCGAAGTCAGGGCAAGGCGCGGAGTTCCTGCTGCGTATTCCGCTGGTTCCCGCGGAATGGGGCCGGCGGCGCTTTCAGCCCGCAAACACTGACTCAGAAAGGGTTCCGTCCTAGATGTTGCGCAAGATGACAAGCTGGTTCTGCCGCCGCTTCCAGAGTGCGCGCAACTACGGCGCTCTGACGCTCGCTGAGACTT
The DNA here is from genome assembly GCA_049587335.1 of Occallatibacter sp. Taxonomy (GTDB): domain Bacteria; phylum Acidobacteriota; class Terriglobia; order Terriglobales; family Acidobacteriaceae; genus Telmatobacter. The sequence continues at coordinate 80,324 of JBAVDS010000084.1, forward strand.
TTCGCAGGATCTACCGCACTGGTGCCTGGGGCAGCGACGGAGAGCGTTTTTACTCCGGTCCAGGCTCCCGCGGCACCTGTTCGAAAGATTACTGCGCCTCGGTGATTCAGTTCATCCGCGAGCATCAGGTGGAGAGCGTTGTCGATCTGGGGTGCGGCGATTTTTCCGTGGGACGGCGGATCACCGAGGCTACCAGAGTGCGCTATACAGGGATTGATGTGGTTCCGGAGCTGATTGAACATCTCCGGAGCACAGTGCATGATCCTCTCATCAGCTTTCAGTGCGCCGATATTACCATGGATCGCTTGCCGGCGGCCGATCTGTGCCTGATCCGCCAGGTGCTCCAGCATCTCAGCAATGATGAAATCTCCAGAGTCTTAGCCAATCTCGGCGGCTTTTCCCACGTGCTATTCACCGAACATCTTCCCCTGCATCCAGTGTCGATCAATCGCGATAAACCGCATGGACCCGATATTCGTGAGCGCTACGGCTCGGGCGTCTACCTGGAGCAGCAGCCCTTTTCGCTTCCTGTTGTCGAAGTTTGGAAGTATCCCCTCAATCAGAACTCGATCTTGAAAACAGTCCTTCTCAGGCAAGACGGCAACCGCATTCCGGATGCCGCCGCCTGACGATTGCTGAGGTATTGCTCGATGAAGTTGCCAGTCAAGAGCGTCGCGTGGGTTTTACCGTTTTTTCTCACAGCTTGCTTTCACAAAACCAATCACACGCAGACTGAACCATTGGCACCGCCGATTGTGGACGCTCCGCCGCCCACTCCGGAGCCTTCGCCCACCAATCTGCCTCCGCCGGTGATCACGGTTCCGAATCAGGCGCCTCCGCCCAGCACTGGCACAGAGCCGCAGACGCCGCCCAAGCCGCCGGTCAAGCACAGGAAGTCCACGCCCAAGCCCGCCCCGCAATCGAACCAGGGCGTAAGCGCGATCGGTCAGCTATCCTCCGGCGATGCCGGCGACACTGTGCAACAAACGATCGACTCCATCGCAGGCACAGAACACGGGCTGAATGCCATCACGCGCACGCTCAGCACACAGGAAGAAAAGACCGCCGAACAGATCAGGGAGTTTATCAAACAGGCTCGCGCCGCGCTCGCCTCCGGCGACGTGGACGGCGCGCATACGCTGGCCATCAAAGCAAGGGTGCTGCTCGCCGAACTCACCCAGTGAGATACGGCTTCGAGGATGAACCCCGGATGCTGTGCAGATGCTGATGTGCTTTCGAGGGCCTCTGCTCGACTACGGGGTTTACCGCTCACCCCAGCTGAGTTTGCTACGCAGCGCCTCGAAGAAGCCGCCCTCGTTCATGCGAATCAGGTTGACGGTGTGCGAGGACTTCTGGCAGCGGACCTCATCGCCGATCAGAAGTTCGACAGCCTTCTGGCCGTCCACGGTCAAGAGCGCCGGATTCTGCGTTCCCTCCACCCGCACCGTCAATTCAGCGTCGCCGCGCACCACAATCGGCCTGAGGGTCAGCAGATGCGGGCAGATCGGAGTCACCACCATTGCATCGACACTGGGTGTCAGAATCGGCCCCTGGGCGGCCAGCGTATAGGCCGTCGAACCGGTTGGCGTCGAGACGATTACGCCGTCAGCCCGGAAGCGCGCCACGCTCTTGCCCTCCAACTCCACCGCAAAATCGCCCATGCGGGCGATCTCGCCTTTGGAGATGACCGCCTCGTTCAGTGCTTGATGAACTGACACCACTTCCCCGCCCCGCCACAGCTCCGCGTGCAGCATCGCGCGCACATCGATGTCATGACAGCCGCCGTGCCAGCACTCCAGTGCGGGATAGAGATCGCCCAGGCGAACTTCAGTCAAAAAGCCGAGAAACCCCAGATTCACGCCAAGAATGGGCGTGCCCGTCGCAGCAAAGATGCCCGCCACCGAAAGCAGTGTTCCGTCGCCGCCCAGCACAATCACCAGCCCAGGCGACTGCGCGGGCATGGCCGCGCGGTCAACCACCGGCGCTGCCGCCGTGTAGCGCCCGCCCTCCTGGTCCAAAAGCGGCTCATAGTCTCGCGCGCGCAGCCAGGCCACCAGCTCCGGCAACAGCCGCTCCAGTTCCTGCTTCTCCGCTTTACAGACGATTGCTACGCGTACCATGCGGTATTAGTGTAACGGAGCGGCTGCGCTACGGCCAAACGCATGCGCTGCCGGACCGTGCCAGACCCTGTGAAATGAACTGGATAAAAATCCAGGTGACTTATTCAAGCGTCTCCTTGTATATTTGGCTCGACGCCGGAAAGCATCTGCAGATCGTCGGCTACGCGGGCAAGGTGGCACGAATCATTGCGCCCTTGTACCCATCGGGTGAGATAGGCAACCTGAATCGGAGGATGAAAATGGATTGGTACAAGCTGGTTTGGAAGAAATATGCTGAGTTCGAAGGGCGTTCGCGCCGTAAAGAATATTGGATGTTTACACTCTTCAATTCTGTAATCATTTTTGGCGTAATGATGATCAGTGCCGTGCTCAGCACCGTACTTGGAATCGCAGCAGGGTCTGGTGATCCCAGCCATCGTGCGGTCATCTCGGTTGTGATCAGTGTTATCATGATGGGAATTTGCGTACTCTATTGCCTGGCCATCATGATTCCATCTCTGGCTTGTGCGGTCCGCAGGCTCCACGACACCGGCAAGAGCGGATGGCTGCTTCTGATTGGCCTGATTCCCCTCGGCGGCTTGGTGGTTCTGATCTTCATGATGCTGGACAGCAATCCCGGCCCCAATATGTACGGTCCCAATCCGAAAGAAGCCGTGCTGCCTCCGGCCGTTGCCTGACGCAGACCGATCCGTCTCCGCATCTCCGGCTGAAGGCGAAGCTGCGGAGACGGAAGTTCACCGCCGTGCATAGAGGAGAAACTCCCGGTTTCCCTCCATGCCGGTAATCGGCGAAGCGATCGTTCCCGCCACCTGCCAGCCGAGCGACTGCGCACATTCCGCCACTTTGCCGGTAGCCAGCCGATGCGCCTCCGGATCGCGAACGATCCCGCCCTTGCCCACGTACTCGCGTCCCGCCTCAAACTGGGGCTTGACCAGGATGACCGCTTCCGTGAGCCTGGGCGCAGCCGCCATCACAGGCTCCAGCAGCAATGTCGCCGAGATGAACGAAACATCCATCACCAGCAGCGTCAGCTCCTGAACTCCAGGTCCGGCCTCCAATGCACCCGCTTCCAGCAGCCGGGCGTTGGTCCGCTCCAACAGGCGCACGCGAGCATCATTGCGCAGCTTCATGGCAATCTGCCCGAAGCCGGTATCGACGGCGGTCACGTGCGCGGCGCCGTGCTGCAAAAGGCAGTCGGTAAATCCGCCGGTCGAAGCGCCCACATCCAGACAGGCGCGGCCGGTAACGTCGATCTTCCACTCCTCCAAAGCCGCCGCCAGCTTGATGCCGCCGCGGCTGACATATGGAGGATCCTCGCCCAGCAGGCGGATCGGTGCATCTTCGGGAACCGTCGCGCCGGGCTTTTCCACCTTCTGCTCGCTCGCCAGCACCCGTCCAGCCAGAATCATCGCGCGCGCCCGCTCGCGGCTGGGCGTCAACCCTCGCTCCACCAGCAGCACGTCGATGCGCATTTTTCTGCCAGCCGCCATCGTTTCTTCGCTTTCTACAACCGTCAAAATGCAAGCGCTGACATCAGTTTCACTCAAAAGTAAAGCCAAAGAAGCCCTCCCTTGCGGAAGATGCCTCTTTGGCTGCCTTCAATCCCGATCCTTCGACCGCCGCTTTACGGCAATGCCTGACAGGCGGTAATCGATGCAACCGGCCCGGCGCCTGGCAGGTTGCAGGGCTGCCCGTATCCCGGTATCCGCGTATTGCCATTGCTGTTTCCGCCGCTGCCGGTCTGCGCGCTTACGCGCACATCCACGATATTTCCCTGCACCTGCTGCGTGGCTTCAACAATATCCTGATCGGTGCGAATGATCGTCAGGTAGGGGCTGTCCGGAGAAGCCACATAGACCTTGCCCTGCGTGGAATTCTGAACCGAGGCCACGGTGCGGGGATGCCCGGTCACAGTCAGTGTACCTTCGACTGTGTGGCTGCTCAGGTTCACAATGGAGACGGTCTGGTCGCTCTGATTGGCTGTGTAAGCGCGGCTGCCATCCGCCAACACCGTCACGCTGGCCGGATTCTTGCCCACTGGAATTGTGTACGTGGTGCCAAAGGTCGGACTGTCGTTGCCATACTCGTCCAGGCTGACATCGATCACGCTGATCGTGCTGCCGTCGTAGTTGGACACGACGAGAAGATCGAGCAGCCCATTGTATTCGGCATAAACAGGACCGGCGACTGCGCTCATGCCGGCGGTTCCGTTGATCGGAATGGGAGGATATCCAGCCGGATTACCAGCATTCAGGATGCCAGCGGCAGTTGTGGATAGCGGCAGCGTCGGATGACAGTAATAAGCCTGGTTACTATAATTCAGGCAGCCCGTCGGAGGGCAAACGCAGCTATTCAGCGTATCGTTCTGCGCGTTGATCACTGTTATGGTATCGCTGCCCCGGTTCATCACAAAGAGCCGCCTGCCATCGCTGCTTTCAACGGCAAAGACAGGGCATTTGCCCAAAGGAATATGGCTGGAAATCGTGTAGCTCGACGGTTCGATTCCGTCCGCTTCGCCGTTCACGGCCACCGATGCAGGCGCAGCGTTGCATTCCACGCCCGTGGGCGCGGCAAAGCCCTGGCTGATGGAGAAGAAGCGCAGACCGGCGCTGGTCGGTCCGATCACCATCACCGGCGTCGGCGCCACCGGAACTGAACTCAGATAGGTCTCAGGACCGCCGGTGAAAATATCCACCGTATTGTCGCTCAGATCGGGCACCCACAGGCCTGCGGAGGGTGAAAACAGGTTCAAAGGCTGCGCCGTGCTGGGCAGCGTGGAAACAAGAATCTGATTCTTCTGCAGAGTCGAGGTGACTTGAAACTCGCTCAGGGTGTGATCGCTGTTGATGGTGTATCCGTAGGTGCTGTCGGTGTCAACGGTATAGGCCGTCGGGCCAATGCCGATCGGCTGGTAGTCCATCACCGAATCTCCCGCATAATCGAGGATCGTGACGATGCCGGGCACCGTACGCGAAGGAGCTGAAACCACCGAGACCAGCGTATTGATCGTCGAAGCCGGCCCCGTCGAGTTGACGGGCGTAATCGTAGGACGGTAGTTGTTGCCGCAGCCGGCAACCAGGGCTGCTGCCGTGAGCACCGCCCCCGCCAGAATCAACCGCTCACGCGCCTGACAAAAACTCATGCAATATAACCTCATTCCGATCTTCACCTGCTTACCTTGCGATTGTAAATCAGGCGGCTGGGGGTTAGACGCGCATCGCATGAAAGGGTGTTGAAGTTGCGCAATGGATCATGGCGCTGGCTTCCCTGCCGGAGGTATGCGCGAGTTACGATGAAGCGTGAGGCAAATCAAGCTGATTGCGCAATCGAAGCTGGTGCTCCTGCTGGTCCTTCCCTTTGCGGGGGCCAGCCTGGTCCTCCAGATCCGCGAATGGACGGTGAATTTCTGGCCGGCTGCCGTTTTGTCGCTGACTCTGAGCCTGTTGCTCGGCCTGCTGGCGCTCAAGCTCGGCGCTGCCACTGCGGGCGGAGCCTGGGCAGGCGCGGTAATCACAGCCTGCATGATCTTCTCGACGGAGACCTTCACTCCTGCTGGGAGCTTTCCTTACGCCCCCTGGCACACCGCTCTCGTGCCGCTACTGACACTCTTCGTACTCACGCACATCGCCACGCGCTTCGGAGGCAGGCGCAAAGAGGCTCTGGGCACGGCTGAACGGCATGAGGGCCGCAACGCCGCCCAGGTAGCGGCCAACCTGGGCATAGCCGCCATGGCCTTCAGCGAGCCGGTGCAATCATGGCTCACCGGCTTCCAATGCTTCTCCCGCCTCACGCCCACGCTCTTGCTCGCCATTGGTCTGGCTGCCCTGGCGGAGGCCGCCGCCGACACGTTCTCTTCCGAGATCGGCCAGGTGCTGGACCGGCAGCCGAGAATGATTACCACGCTGCGCACGGTCGAGCCGGGAAGCGATGGGGCGGTGAGTCTGATTGGCTCGCTGGCTGGCGCGGCGGCCGCCGTAGCCGTCGCCTTCATCGGAACACTCGCCCTCGGAGGCGGCAGATGGATGCTCATCATCAGTTCTGCGGGCGGAGTCTTCGGCCTCTTTGCCGACAGCCTGCTGGGCGCAACTCTGGAACGGCGCGGATGGCTGAACAATGATGCAGTGAACTTTCTTTCCTCTGCCTGCGCAGCCGTCTTTGCCCTGGGTTTGCTGGCGTTGTTGCCACATCCTTGAGAGCAAGTTCGAGGAGTTTATCTGCTCAATGCAGATGTATCCGCCATGCAGTGTAGCTGAGAATCTCGTGCGCAATCCGCTCGAACTCCTGCACACCTCCGGCCACAGGCAAGCGTGGACGCGGCGAAGTCAGCACATCCAACCCGTCGGCTGCGCAGATGGCATGAATCCTGAATAGATGCGTTCCATCACTCACAATGACCAGCCGCCGCAATCCATTCGCGCGGGCGATCACCGCGATGCGGCGCGCCGACTCTTCCGTATTGCGGCTCTCCGTCTCGGCAATGATGACGCTTTCCGGAACGCCCATGGCCATCAGGTACTCGCGGCCGACCGCGCCTTCGTTGTATTGATCGCCGCCGTTGCCTCCCAGCGTGATAATCAAAGGCGCGATACCGCGTCGATAAAGCACCAGCGCGTGATCCAGGCGGGCGCGATAGACCGGAGAAGGCCGTCCGTCGTACTCCGCCGCCCCGAAGACCCCGATCGCATCCGACGGCGCTGCCTGATCCTGTCCGGCATAAATCTCAATCTGCGCGTAGACCCAATAACTCCAGCCCAGAAATGCCGCCGCCAGCGCCAGCGGCAGCCAGAGCGCGGCGCGCTGAATCCAATTGCGTTTTGGCTTGGTTGGGCGCTTCATGAAAGCCTTTCCTATAGAGATCAGGAATCAGGGATCAGTTATTTCCCGATGAACTATTTGTCAGGAAATGGATCAACAGCCGATATCTTCTTATTGAAAGCTCTAAGCGCGGGCTGTTCCCTGTTGCCTGATCCCTCTTCCCTGTATTTTCATCTCTGCAAGGCCAGAACAACCTCATGCGTCGGAATCGCGCCCTCGCGCAGAATCTCCCAGCGACCGTCTCCCAGCGTGAGATCGACAATCGTGGTGGGCCGCGAGCGCCCGGTGGGACCGCCATCCACAATCAGCGGAATGCGCCCGCCAAGCTGCTCCCGCACGCAAGCCGCATAGGTACACTCGCTGGCTCCTTGCAGATTGGCCGAGGTCGCAGTGATCGGCAGGCCGAAACGCTCCACCACCGCCCGCGGAATCGCCGCATCCGGCACACGCAATGCCACATTGCCGGTGTTGGCCGTCGAGCGCAATGGCAGCTTGCTGCCTGCGCGCACGATGATCGTCAATGGCCCCGGCCAAAAACGCTCCGCCAGCTTGTCGATCATCGGTTCGGTCTCCCGAACCAGCTCGTAGGCCTGTGCCACGGAGGAGATCAGCAGCGACAAGGGCTTGTGCTTCTGGCGGGTCTTGATCTTGTAAATCTGCTCCACCGCGCTCAAATTCACCGGATCAACGGCCAAACCGTAAAATGTATCCGTCGGCAAGGCAACTACATCGCCCTTGCGCAGAGAATCCACGATCATTTCGATCCGCTCCGGCTCAGGTTCATCGGGATGGACGTGCAATACCGTCGCCAGCAAGATAAGGTCTACCTCGGTTCATGGAATGGCAGAGAGGCATACGCCGCTGCAACCGCCTCTCACGGACAAAAACGCACACTCGACTGATTCGCCGTCTTGCACACTCTTCCGCAAAACGGCTTAGAATCGGCTAAGCACCGGATTCATTTGCGCCTATGCCTCTTCGCATTGTACAGAGTATGCAGAATTCCCGCCTCAAGCTCTTGCGCCGTGCCTTCAACCGGCGCGACCGCGACACAGCCGCGTTGGCCGCTATCGAAGGCCCCAATCTCCTCGAAGAAGCTCTCCGCGCACACTTGACCATCGAATCGATCTTTGTCGCGCAAGGCGCCGAACACCTGCTCGAACCCCTCCATCTCCCCGATGAGATCGAAGTGCTGATGCTGCCCAAAGAACTGCTCGACGCGGCCCTCTCCACCGAAACGCCACAATCGATCGCCGCACTGGTCAAGCCGCCGCTTTGGAGTTGGGATCAGATTTTTCCTGAACGCTCAACCGCTGCGCCGCTCATTCTTGTCCTGGCCGGGTTGCAAGATCCTGGTAACCTCGGCGCCATCGTGCGCTCCGCCGAGGCCTTTGCCGCACGCGCCATCCTCTGTCTACCCGGAACCGTCAGCGCCTGGAATCCCAAGGCCGTCCGCGCATCCGCCGGCAGCCTCTTCCGCCTTCCTTTGCTCTCAGTCTCTGCCGAGGAGTGCTTCTCCCGCCTGCGCAAGGAAGGGGTGAAGATCCTCTCCACCGCCGTTCACGGAGCGTCGAGCGCCGATCGCGCCGACCTGGCCGCTCCCGTCGCACTCGTCATCGGCAATGAGGGCAGCGGCGTGCCGGAAGAATTGGCCGCGCTGGCCGATGCCGCCGTCACCATTCCCTGCCCCGGACCGGTTGAAAGCCTCAACGCTGCCGTCGCCGCCGGCGTGCTGCTCTACGAGGCCTCGCGGCAGCGGTCGCTAAAAAGGAGCGCGCGATGAGCCTCTTCGACGGACAGGACGATTCCCCGATGATTTCGTCGAAAGGCCCGCTCCATGCAATGGCGCCTCTCGCCGAGCGGATGCGCCCCCGCACGCTCGATGAGTTGAGCGGTCAGGAGCATCTCGTCGGTCCCGGCAAGCCGCTGCGCATCCAGATTGAGCGCGACGACTCCGGCTCCATGATCCTCTGGGGTCCGCCCGGAGTCGGCAAGACCACGCTCGCCAAGATCATCGCCGAGACTACCCAGGCCAGTTTCATTGAATTCTCCGCCGTCATGAGCGGCATCAAGGAGATCAAGCAGGTGATGGCCACGGCGGCTCAGGCCTCCCAGATGCACTCGCGGACCATCCTCTTCATCGATGAGATTCACCGCTTCAATAAAGCGCAGCAGGACGCCTTTCTGCCTTACGTCGAGCGTGGGGCGATTCGCCTGATCGGCGCAACCACTGAGAACCCCTCCTTCGAGATCATTTCGGCACTGCTCTCCCGCTGCCGCGTCTATGTCCTGCAACCGCTCACCGAAGAGCAGATCGCCGCTCTTCTCCGCCGCGCCCTGGAAGACAAGGAGCGCGGCCTCGGCGCTCTGGCTCTGACCGCCGATGACGATGCCCTGGAGCTGATCGCTGGCTACTCCAGCGGTGACTGCCGCTCGGCCTACAACACCCTCGAAGTCGCCGCCCAACTGGCTGGTGAAAGCAAGCACATCGACAAAGCCCTGGCTGGCGAAGCAGTCCAGCAGCGCGTCCTGGTCTACGACAAAACCGGCGAGGAGCACTACAACCTGATCTCCGCGCTGCACAAAAGCGTGCGCAACTCCGACCCCGACGCCGCGCTCTACTGGCTGGCGCGTATGTTTGCCGCCGGAGAAGACCCGCTGTATCTCGCCCGCCGCGTGGTGCGCATGGCCGTCGAGGACATCGGTCTGGCCGCGCCCGAAGCGCTCAACCTGACGCTCTCCGCCAAGGAGGCCATCGACTTTCTCGGTTCACCGGAGGGCGATCTGGCGCTGGCCGAGGCGGTGGTTTATCTCTGCCTTGCGCCCAAGTCGAACTCGGTCTACACCGCCTACGGTGCAGTGCAAGCCGAGATCGAGCACAACCGCCAGGAGCCGGTCCCGCTGCACCTGCGCAACGCGCCCACCCGCCTGATGAAGGAACTCGACTACGGCAAGGGCTACCGCTACGCGCACAACGAAGAAGGCAAGGTGGCCGAGATGGATTGCCTGCCCGACTCGCTCAAAGGCCGCAGCTACTACACCCCCACGCAGGAGGGCCGCGAAAAACTCCTAGCCCAGCGGATGGAAGAGATTCGGCGGATTCGGGCGGGCAAGCGCAATCCTTCTTGAAAACCTAAAGAGCTTGGGTTATTCTGGAGACACATGGGATCGCTCCGTTTTGACGGCATCCGCTTCACGGCTTACACCATGGACCACGCGCCTCGGCACGTGCATGGCTTCTACGCCGACATTGAAGTGATCGTCGATCTTCGCCTGGACGGATCGGTTTTGCTCGCTCGCCGAAAGGATGCGGTCCGGCCGGGTAATGGGAGCGTTGCGAATGTTCGCCATGTACTGAATGTGGCCGCACAGCATTTTGAAAAACTGGCAGCGCTTTGGGAGAAGCATCATGGCTGAGCACATCGTCATCACGACCGATACCGAGATCGAATCCGCGCTCCAACAAGCGAAGCTCCTTGATGGCGGTCCGCTGGCGCTCTCGGTCGAGCATATTCCGGATCTGAATCTGCTCATCGTTGCGCTGAGCAATCAACGCCGTCTGGTTCTGCCCGTGGAAGACGTGCAAGGGCTGGGCAGCGCTACGCACGAACAGTTGCGGAAGAATGAATTGATGGGCCGTGGAACAGGAATCTCATTCCCGGAACTAGACGTGGACCTTTATGTTCCTGCGCTAATCGAAGGTGTTTACGGAAACCGCCGCTGGATGGCCCAACTCGGAAAGAAAGGCGGCACGGCCAAAACAGAGGCCAAGCGGAAAGCAGCTAGGCTCAACGGAGC
>JBAVDS010000085.1:0-5964 GCA_049587335.1 Occallatibacter sp.
AACTGATTAACGAAAACAGCGGCCTCGCTTTGGAGGTTCCAAACTACTCAACTGCCGAGGGTACGGACCTGGATCAATGGACCGTCAGCGGCGGCGCCAATCAACTGTGGTCGTTTTAATGAATTAAGCGTTGTTGAGTTGCTCTCTCAGGAGACCTTTCGGTCTCCTGAGAGTATATGACTGGTAAATCCCCTCGACGCAGGCTGTTTTCCTTGCAGCATTGCCGGCGCGCTATACTCATTGCCAGTACTCACAACGGATCGATTCATGTTTACTTTGGAAAAACTGCTGGAGAACGCAACCGCTCTCACCATCCTTCTGGCGCTGGTCGGCTATCTGACCACCTTCTGGAGCGCCAGAATGGTAGAACGCCGCAAAGACAAGCTGGAACAGGTCAACCGCCGCCTCAATGAGTTCTACGGTCCGCTCTACGTGGCCTCGCAGGCGGGCAATATCGCCTACCGCTCTCTGCTTAAAAAGCAGGGAAAGACACAGAGCTTTCCCATTCTCGACAGCGAGATGGAAGAGTGGATGCTGTGGATGACCACCATCTTCATGCCCCTCAACGACGAGCGCGAGAAGATCATCATCAAGAAGGCCTACCTCATCGTCGAGGAGCAGATGCCCCGCTGTCTGCTCGACTTTGTCACCCATGTCGTGGGCTACAAGGCAGTGCTCGCCAAATGGGCCGAGGGAGATTACTCCGAGCGCCGATCCACCATCGGCTGGCCGCCTGAGTTCGACTCCTACGTCGAACGCTCCTACGCCGCTCTCAAAGCCGAACAGACCCGCCTGCTGCACAGTTCCATCTGGCGTATCTATCAGCGGATATTCCATCGCAAACGCGGTTGAGTTGGCTTACCACGCAATCTGTTGAAGATTGACTCCAAGTATTGACCGCGAAAGAACCTGTAATGAATATGCTATCGAGCAATTCCAGAACAAGGGTGGCGGCTGCAAACTTCGCTATAGTACTCCTCATCCTTTATCTTGCGCCCGCCGCAATATGTTATGACGATTCCCACCTTCCTCTCTCGCAGGCCGAAGTTGCCAGAAGGTTCCCACAGAAACAGCTTCCCTGCCCCGATCTTGACACCGCTTCCCAGGTCCAGGTTGGTACGCAGGCAATCCATCTCGAAGTCGAAGACCACGAAACCGCGCCGGATGCGCTCTATGCGGATACACGATTGGTCATCAGTGGGAAAGACAACAACGGGCATCCCTGGAAAGTTACAACCGGATGGAGTCGTCTGGGTTGCGAGCTTTTCTCGTCCGACCTCGACGGTAACGGAAGACAAGATCTGATTTGGGTCAGCTATTCGGGAGCGCTAGGCGATCAGCCGCCCTCGAACCTCCTGATCCTTTTGTTTGATCGCGACGGACGACCAGTACCTTCCGAGTTCGATGGCTACTTTGAAGCGGACGTACACGGTGTCAAAGAATTCCTCGATCTCAATCGGAATGGCCGCGCCGAACTGGTCCGGCAGAGCATCAATGACGGATACTACATCACCTCCCTGTATGAGGCCAGAAATGCGCATTGGTTCCTGGTGCGCGGCAGATTTGGATCACGCACTTATCCGCTCTACACCCGATACACCTACCGCGTGAACCACTCAGCTACAATTCCCAAGCCCGGCAGGAACCCACAGTATGAAGATCTTTCCAACAGTGCAATTCTCAAACAGCCGCCCGTGCGAATCGAGAAACTCCAATGGGTGAAGGATAAAGATGATCAACGCACCTATCCGACAATCGAATTGAGCGATGGCCGAAGCTGCACGATGCCGGCCGCGTTGGTCGTCGATGGCGAAGCAGGGCGGCAGATTTCGATGTTGGGCTATACCGAAGAGACAAAGCAGTTGCTTGAAACAATCATGAGCGACAAACTCCCGGTGCGCGTGAACGATCCTGATTTACAGGAATACCTGCACCGGCCGCCAGAAAAAGGCAATTCCAGTTGCGATCCCAAGTTGATCTGGGCTGGAGCTGCGTCAAGCAGAAAATAAATATCCTCCGGCTTTGCCGGAGGATATTTGGTTCATGAACGGCCAGTGCTACTTCAGCCCTACGCCGTACCAATAGCTGTAACCACTGGACTGTGACCAGGGCAGGTTGGCGCTGAACTTTGAAAAAACCACCGAGTTGCCTACGAAGGTGACAAAAACATCATGCTCGTAGGTCCCGGTTACTGCGCGGAAGGTGAATAATCCATTGCAGGGATCCGTCAGCTTACCGTCGCTGCCGGTGCCATATAAGAAGCTGGAATTGGCCACCGGAGTCAATGTTGCATTGATGATCGTGTTGCCATTCGAATCGGTGACCGTAATGTTGGCCGCAGCCGTCACCACAATCGTTGCCTGACTCGTTGAAGCTGTGCCCGTTTCTACATTGCCCACGCCCGTCTGTGCATTGGCCTTCTCGTAAAAGACGCCATTGTAGGTTCCCGCCACGGTTGGATCGAAGGCCGCGCTTGCCGCTTTCGGCAATCCGATGATTGATCCGTTGGGCGAATCCACAATGAAGAACCCGTTCGCTGTGCCGAAGATGTAGTCGTTGCCACTGCCGCCGCCGCTATCCGGCCCATAAAAATACGTTCCGGATGAAGCCTCCGTCATCCCGCTGAAGTCCAGTGTGCCGCTGTTGAAAGCGCCGCCGGAGTTCTGGTTGAAGGAGCCATACGGCCAGTACGAGGAGTTCGTTCCGGAGGTCGATCCAATGGTTACCGAACCCACTTCCAATCCGCCAGCCGCGGTGCGGAACTGCATGTAGTTGTAGCTGTGGCTGGCAAAGGTGCTCAACGAGATCGGGCCGGTTTCCACCGCCGTAATTACCGCTGGTGTGTCGTGCGCCGGCCCAGCCTTGGCTGCCTGAATCACCAGCGCATACCCAGGAATTTCGTAAGCCGAAAGCAGATTTCCATTCGGATCGCTCAACGTATAGCTGCCATTGGCGTTGACCGTGTACGGAATCGTGCCGCTGTCGCCATTGGAGAGATTGTTGTACGTAATCGTCAGCGCGGTCGTATTGAGGGTAATGGTCAGAAAATCGCCCACCGACGCCGTTCCGTTATAGCTATGAGTGGTGGCAGGTTTGGAAATAATGGTTGTCGTCTGGTTTCCGCACGCGGAAATTCCAGCCAGAATCAGCAATACACAAAGGAAACGTAGACGCATAGGAGCCTCCCGCGACACACATCTATCTGTGCCAACCCTTGTGCTATCGGCGAAAGCTATGCGCTACTCGATGGGAATGCGAACGAAAGATCGACCTTTCGTCATGTTATTTTGGTTTGTTGTAACGAATCTGGTGTCCCATCTCCCTCGCGTTTGGGGAGATGGGATACGACAAGCCCGACGCGCGTAAGCGCCATCTGCCGCACCGCAGGTGACTAATACCGGTAGTTCTCCGCCTTGTACGGCCCTTCCACCGGCACGCCCAGATAATCCGCCTGCCGCGCGGAGAGCGTCGTCAGCTTCACGCCGATCTTCTCCAGATGCAGCCGCGCCACCTCTTCGTCCAGCTTTTTCGGCAGCACGTAAACACCCACTTTATAAGTATCCTTGTTCGCCCACAGATCAAGCTGCGCCAGCGTCTGATTGGCAAAGCTGTTGCTCATCACAAAGCTCGGATGCCCAGTTGCGCAACCCAGATTCACCAGACGCCCCTCAGCCAGCACAAAAATTCCATGCCCATCTGGGAAGGTGTAGAAATCCACCTGCGGCTTGATGTTCAGCTTGGTTACGCCCTTCTCCGCGTTCAACCGGTCCATCTGAATCTCATTGTCGAAGTGGCCGATGTTGCAGACAATCGCCTGGTCCTTCATCCGCTTCATCTGTTCAAGGGTGATGATGTCCACGTTGCCGGTGCAGGTGACGTAGATGTCGCCGCGGCCCAACGTATCTTCGACGGTGGTGACTTCGAAGCCCTCCATCGCCGCCTGCAGCGCGTTGATAGGATCAACTTCCGTCACAATGCAGCGCGCGCCCATGCCGCGCAGCGAGTGCGCGCAGCCCTTGCCCACATCGCCATAGCCGCAGATGACAGCGACTTTGCCCGCAACCATCACATCCGTCGCCCGCTTGATGCCATCGGCCAACGACTCGCGGCAGCCGTAAAGGTTGTCGAACTTGCTCTTGGTCACCGAGTCGTTCACATTGATCGCCGGCACCAGCAGCTTGCCCTGCTCCATCATCTTGTACAGACGATGCACACCAGTCGTCGTCTCTTCGCTCACGCCGCGCCACGCGGCAACAACCTTGTGCCAGTGCTTCGGATCTTCCGCGTAAACCCGCTTCAGCAGATTCTTGATGACCTGCTCTTCGTGGCTCTCCGACGGCCCCTCGACCCACTTGTCGCCATTCTCCAGTTCATAGCCCTTGTGAATCAGCAGCGTCACATCGCCGCCGTCATCGACCACCAGTTGCGGCCCCAAGCCTCCCTTGTGGCTCAGCGCGGCCAGCGTGCACTCCCAGTAATCCTCCAGCGATTCGCCCTTCCAGGCAAAGACTGGCACGCCGGTCGCGGCAATCGCAGCCGCTGCGTGATCCTGCGTCGAGAAGATATTGCAGCTCGCCCAGCGGACCTCCGCGCCCAGGCTGGTCAGAGTCTCGATGAGCACCGCCGTCTGGATGGTCATATGCAGAGAGCCGGTGATGCGCACCCCCGCCAGAGGCTTGCCTGCCGCGTATTTGTTACGGATTGAAACCAGTCCCGGCATCTCGTGCTCGGCGATCGTGATCTCTTTCCGGCCCCAGCCGGCCAGCGACATATCCGCCACCTTACAAGCCAAATCCTTGAACTCCACTGTTGTAGCTGCCATGCAAACTCTCCTCATCAAATATACATCGTCGCATCGTGATATATTGATATGTATCAGAGTCCGCTTATGCCGTCAATCATAAAAATTCTGCGCGTCCTCGCCGATCCCAACCGTTTGCGCATTCTCCTTCTTTTGGGAAGCGAGGAACTCTCCGTCGCCGAGTTGCAGGAGATTCTGGCGATGGGCCAGAGCACCATCTCGACACATCTCTCTCAGCTCAAGCAGGCCGGCCTGGTCGAGGATCGCCGCGCGGGCAAGAACAGCCTCTATAGGCTAATCGCCATGGATGGCCTGCTCGCCGGTCTCCTCGCTCAAGCAAAAAATGAAATTTCCGAAGCGGAACCTGACAACCAAGTCATGCGTCGCGCCGTCCAAAAGCGCCAGGACAGAATGCGCGCCTTCTTTGACTCGGTCGCCGGCCGTCTGGGCAAGGATTATGTTCCCGGTCGCAGTTGGAAGGCCATGGCCGAGGCGCTGCTGCGCCTGCTGCCGCCCATGGTCATTGCCGATCTCGGTGCTGGCGAGGGCACTTTTTCGCTCCTTCTCTCCGAACGCGCAACCAAAGTCATCGCCGTTGACTCCTCTGTCAAAATGATCGAAGTAGGACGCGAGCAGGCCCTTCGCCACGGCGTCCAGAACGTCGATTACCGCCTCGGCGACATGGAGTCGCTGCCCATCGAGGACCGCGCCGTCGATCTGGTCTTTTTCTCGCAGTCGCTCCACCACGCGCTGCATCCCCAACGCGCCATCGAGGAGGCTCACCGCATCCTTGTTCCCGGCGGCCGCATCGTGATCCTCGACCTGCTCAAGCACCGCTTTGAAGAGGCCCGCGAGATCTACGCCGATGAGTGGCTCGGCTTCAGCGAAGCGGAACTGGAAGCGATGCTGGAGAAAGCCGGATTCATGAACTTGCAATCCTCGGTAGTCCACAAAGAGCCGGAGCCGCCGCACTTTCAAACGCTGCTAGCGGTCGCAAACAGGCCGGCCTGACGCTTCCGCTGCGCTAACATCGCATCTAGGGCCTGTTAACACTACCTCAGGTGGCGGCGACGGGAGCCAATTTTTCTCAGTTCGAGGCGCGAGGAGTGAACTGTAGCCGGTTACTGGAGCGACGAGCAACGATGAAATGGGGAAAATTGGCC
>JBAVDS010000086.1:0-2336 GCA_049587335.1 Occallatibacter sp.
GTCAGGATGCACAACGCACAGCCGGTGCTTTCCATCCTCACTACGCTGCACACTCCAGCCGTCGCGGTCACAGCGGACCAGGGCGCGCAGATCACCATCCTGATCCATTTTGTACGCGGCTTGTCCCGGGCTCGACGCGGCCCAACCCGATGCAGTTTTGACATCGAGGGCGCGGGCATATCCATTATCGTTCCCGACGATGTATCCCCAATAGAACGTTCCGCCCATCAACAGCATTCCCGCAACAGCCGCACCGCCGAGCCACTGGAGCCAGGATTTACGCGCTGTGCTGTATGCAACGGTCTGCGCCGCCCGCGCAATTTCTTTTTGCGCGGACGCCACGACAGACTGGCTTACCGTTTCCTCGATTCTTGCTTTGGTTGCAGCCAAATCGGATTCGGCCAGATTGAGAGTATTGGAAATTGCCACTGCGTAGTCGGTGAGCGATTGCGAGATCAGCTTGTCAATTTGTTCCGGCATCTGTTTCGCCAGATCAAGATGATGGCCGAGCAAAAAAGCCACAGCCCATATCGCATCGTTGTCCCGAATGTCGAGTTCCTTGCCGATGCGATTGAATCGGTTCGTTTCCTCTGGACTTGGTTCGCGGCCATAGATGGAACGGAAGGCAGTATCGACGTTCATGCCACGACTCCATCGAAGACCGTTGCACACTCCTTTACCCAGCGGTTTACCTCGGCACGATTTCCGATAGGCGCGACTTCGATGACCTTTTGTATCGTCAGCCGTTCACTGTGCAACTGATCGGAGATGCGGTCCGCCACTTCCGGGAAGTTGAACGTCTTTCCCTGAGCTTCTACCGCTGCCCTGATCTTCGAGCCGTTGTACAGCTCGAATTTGCGTTCCGGCCCGTGATACAGATTGCGCATGACGTGCGTTGTGCCGCTGCCCACTGTATCGAGATATTCTTTCAGCAATTGCAGGCTGTCCCGCTGCGAATTGATTACCCAGAGCGTTACCAGCTTCCGGCTCAACTCTTGCATCGACTCTGTGAGCAGCATTCCGTAAAGCCTTACGCCTTCGCCGCTGCGGGCGGGCGTGTTGATGACCACAGTTTCATCGGGCTGCTCTGCCAGACGATTCGCGAGGTCCATCCAGCCGTCCTTTTCGTCCAGGTTGATGTAGACGGTTTCGATTGACTTTCCGTATGCCTTGCCGACATCGGGATTCGCAGTGTCGGCATCGACGAGCAAAAGTTTCTCGCTGCGTTTCGTAAGGTAGTGAATCAGTGACATTGATACGATGCTTTTTCCAACACCGCCCTTTGAACCGCTAATCATGTAAACCGGCTTGCCCATACATCCTCCTTATTGATCCAGCAACAAAATACTGTCACGCGGCATAGGCGATTTTCGGGTCTTCAAAAAACGATTTGATTCTTTCCGGATTCTTTTCGATGGCCGTCATGTGTTCCGTCGCCGCCTTGCGCAACTTGTCTTTTGTCCTGCATGGAACGCGCGTCTCTATGGCCTGTTTCAAGTCTCCATTGAGTCGTTCATCTGGATTCAACTCTGGCGAGTAACTGGGCAGATAAAAGGCTTCGATCTGCTTGACGTTCGCTGCCAACCACTCCTTGACCGGTTTGCAATGATGCACGCCCAAGTTATCAAGAACCAGGAAGACCTTGCGCCCCGCCTGCTTGATAAGTGCCTCGAAAAACTCGATAAGTCGCAGGTGATTGAAGTTACCATCGATAATCATCCAACTGGTTTTTCCCTGATTGGTCACGGTTGAAATCATCGATAACTTCTGCCGCGTGCCGCCGACAATAAAAGCCACCGGAGTATCTCCTTTGGGCGCATAGCCGCGGCCACGAACATCCGTGTTGACCACTGCGGTTTCATCGCCCCAATGTATCTCCGCGCCCTCTGTTTTCGCGCGTTTCGCTATCTCTGGATAACTCTCATCGAGCCACTTTTGCACGGCCACGGGTGACTTTTCATAGGCGCGGCAAATGGGCTTTTGCGGCGTAAATCCCCAGCGTTTGAGATACTCGCCCACGCTGCGCACCGGCAAGCGAATGCCACATTCGCGCTCGATCAAAAGCATGACGGCGGCGCGCGTCCACAGAGCAAAGTCAAGCTTGAGCTGCTCCGGGCGCTTGTCCGAAATCATGAGCTGAATCAACTCTTCCTGCTCGGCGCTGAGGGTGCGGCAACTGCCTGCTTGACGGCCGCGCTGACCGGAATCGATGCCGCGCATACCGTCTTTCTTGAAGCGGTTGACGATCATGCGCACCGATGAATAACTCAAGCCAAGATCGCGAGCAATCTGGCGGCGGTTGACTCCGCGCTTGTAAGCACGAACCACCTGTCGGC
>JBAVDS010000087.1:0-25402 GCA_049587335.1 Occallatibacter sp.
TCTTAGGGCGCATCGTTTTTCCCCGGCTAGCGTTGTGTTTTGAACAACTTCTGGGAATATTTTACCACGAAATGCGCCCTATATCATTGATTCTTTACTGTGTTATGCGTTTATCAGGAGCGACTGATTTAGTAACTGACTTTGCGCTCCGGGAACCAGGTAAATTGGATCGTGGCAGTCGTCACTGTTTGCTGGCCGGAGAGATAGATCGGAGCCTTCCAATGCTCAAACGCGAAGTTTCCGTTCACCTCGAAGTCCTTGCCAATGCGTTTGACTATCTGGAAATTGATGTCGTTGAGTGTGGTGCCGCCGGGAGCCAGACAGGGTATAGAGACGGGGCATCCGTGACTATGAGCAGGGATGGTTGCGGTCGTCGAACCTGGAATGAAATAACCTGTCGCCTTTTGATTCCGCAGACCGGCTTGAAGCCATTCGTTGCCACTTAGGTGATAGGTCAGCCAGGCCTGACCGCCTTTGGCTTCGCGTCCAATCCAGTCTCCGAAGATCTGGCCCTGATTGGTGTAGCCCTGCCTCTGGATTCCCTCCCAGTAAAGAAAGTGGCCATAGAGACTAGGGTATGCGTTTTGGGCGGGATGGTCGGAGGCGGATGGATCCGTGGAGGCGGCTTCGACGCGCAAATCGAGCTTGGGTACTCCTGGCACATGGGAAAGATAGATGCCTGGACGGTAGGCGGCACGGCGTGGAGCATCAGCCGGCGAGACATCGTCGTGGACCTCGGAATCGGTATAGAGGGTCAGCCAGTTGCGGACGAAGGGCAGACGGTAGGAGAAGTCGAAGGCGCCAAAGCGCGCGCCGGGATCGTCGCGGCCATCCTTCTCGTTGCCAACGGGGGAACTGAAGCTGAGAAAACTCTTCAGGAATGTGTGAATGGTGATGGGGCCGTGTCCCTTGCCTCCCCAGATCGCGGTGCGTTCAAATCCGAATTCAAGATTTTCCGTGGGCCGGAAACTGAGCATTTCCAGGTGAACCCAGGGATTGCCGGGATTGATCACGTTGGGAGTATTCGGATTGGCGCCGCCGGGATTCGCCGGATTGGGAATATAGTCATGACCCCGCAATTGGCCGATCAGAAAATCGTAGCGGAAGGGACCGAGCAGCCGGGAGAGCAGCGGAATGTGGAGCGGCTCGATACGGTTGATGCGGAAGGAATAGATGTTTTCTGCATTGTTGGAGTAGGCCATGCCTCCGCCTAGCCCCGGCCCCAGCCATTCGTCCTGCTTGCCAAAGGAAATCTCGTGGTTGAGAACGTGCGCCGATACAAACGCCTCGATGAACCGGCCATCGAATCTGCTGCCGATCGGCCCCATCGGGATCGTGGCCTGTGGCAGGTAATATGCCGTCACATGGGTAGTGGGATCCGTATAGGTTGTTGCATCCACCGTGCTCAGAGCTTGAGCCAAGGTCTGCGAGTATCCGGTGGCCGAGGGAGCTGCCTGCGACTCGCCGCGCACATACAGTACAAACCGGCCCGCGGCAGCATAACCGCTGGCGCCGGAGTAGTTGTTGAAGCCACTTTCATAGGGGCGGCCGTAGTCGTTGATGATCGTCGAACCCAGATGATAGCTGTCGCGCAGAGGCGTGCCGCTAATGCTGCGGGCCACCGAGTACACTGACTCCACACGCGAGTTGCCCTTGTGCGCTCCGCAGGGGCCTTCAGTGTCCTGATTGAGTTCGCGCATCAGCGCATCCACAATTCCTTGTGCCTCGTCGCTTGCCGCTCCCTCATCCCCATCCTCGATGCGGGCGCCGGCCTCCTCCACCATGTGCTCTACGCTGGCGCGTGTCCAGGGCCTCAGCCCAAGAAAGACATTGTCAACAAAGCCCAGCGAGTAAAGCCGCAGTACGGCAGGATAGACCCAGCTATCGACCGGAATATAAGGCGAAGCAAGCGTGGAAGGCATACAGTCTGGCGCGGCCCCGCTGTTGCGGTTCAACTGCCCGTCGCGGGAGGATTCTGTGGCTTTGGGCGCGGTAGTCTGCTGAGCATGAAGAGCGCCAGCTGAGAAAAAAAGAAGGATCGTCCAAAGCAGTGTGCCTTGAACTGCGACAGCCTTCAATCTGCATTCGCTCAAATTCATATCCTCCACTCTATCATCCGATTCCGAGGATTGAATGCGAGAATCACAGCCGTCGAACGGGATCGCCTTTGCCCGTCTTGAATCAGGAATTCCGCTTTCCAGCAACCGCTTTGGAACTCCTGGGAAGCCTGCCGGCTGATGCTGTCGCAAGTGCGGCATTCAGCTCTCTGTCGAAGCGCGATTCAGCTTCTTGTTTGATTGCCGTCCGATAGAGTCCCTTGCGGGATAGGTAGGCCTCCATCTTGAGAAGCGGATCGCTGACCTTCGAACCTTCGAGCCTGCATTCGATGAGCGTAGCTCCGTTCCCCTTGCGCGCATGGGTGATGGCTTCGGTGGCGACTCGATAGACAGCCACTACATCGCTGCCGTCCACAGTAATGCCGGGAAAGCCGCTGGCCTCGGCTCTGCGGGTATTCTCCTCATCTCCTCCTCCGGTGACAGGACAAACAAAGAGAATCGGCAACTGGAGGCTCCCTGCCTGGGTCAACATTTGCTGCCAGATGCCGGGCGGAAGAGATCGCTCGTCCACCACCACAACAGCAATCTTGCCATTCTTTGCCCCTTTATTGGCCTGAGCCGCTTCGATAGCGAAATTGAATTGCGCGGAATACTCCATGTGAGCGTTCGAACCCAAGCGCGACGCAAGAATTTTCTCCAGCGGTTCGCCGTGGACCAACTCGAAGATGACCTCCCGCGATGAACAGGCGATGCTGTCCTCCGGTTGCAAGTCGATCGCCACCCCGGCCGCGATTGCCTCCTGTCCTGTAGTGATTGTGTCGCAGGCCCCCAGAGTGCGAGCACGCTCCTGAATTCTGCGGCACTTCAGCATTGTGGTATAAAGCTGGATCAGTTTTTCGTCGGTAATCAGTGAGAAGCCGTCGTGGCCGGCCAATGCGGCGTTTTGCTTCTCTTTCGTTCTGGGTGTCATGGTTGTCGTAACCTCACCGGCTGTCTCAATTCTGTACAACCTAATGTTAAATGATTCAAATACTTGAAACTCAACTCATGATCTTCCGCCTCAAGCCGAAAGACTTTGTAGCAGGGAATCGTGCACTCGTTTCTGCGCCTGATCCCTGAGCAGCCTTCTGGAGCGATTCTCATGGCTTCTTCTTCCATTCTCTATGGTGTCTATCCGCGTCAGAGTTCAGCCTGCGCTGCTGTGCGGAATCAGGCCCATTGGCGCATCTGGCTACCCGTTCTGGCTTTCTCAATGCTTCTCGCCATCGAATCTACTCCGTATCTGGGATGGGACCACACTAACGCGCCTTTGCGCCGGATCGCCGAGTTGCTCTGCGGCAGTGCGGTGGACTCGCATTGGAATCTGATTCATCATTACATCCGCAAGACTGGCCACTTCCTCGGTTACGGGATATTTTCTTTGATCGTCTTTCGCGGCGTCTGGTTCGCGCTCCGGAGTTCACTCTCCCGGCGAGTCAGGCAACTGTGCGCGCATGGGCTGGCGATTGCGGTTTGCTTTCTTGCCGCCGGCACGGACGAATGGCACCAGAGCTTCCTGCCCAACCGGACCGGGCAGTTCAGCGATGTCTTGCTAGATACCTGCGGCGCGGTTGTGCTGGGGGTGGCGCTATTTCTGGTGATGGTGGCGCTTGAAGGACTTAGACGCTCGAAGGCCTCCCGGAGACCAGTGAAATGTGATGATTGGAGCAGCCCGCTTCCGGCCGCCGCAAGCGCTCGTTAAGTTGAATAGTCGGCATTGATACTGACGTACTCATGCGTCAGATCGGTCGTCCAGAAGCGGCATGAGCCTGGGCCCTGGTGCAACTCGATGCGGATCGAAAACTCCCGCTGCGAGATGTAGGCGTGGGCGGCAGCCTCGTCAAAGTCTGGCGCCCGTCCGCCGTTGTAGCAGATGGCAAGATCGCCAAAGTGAATGTCGATGCGATCGGGGTCGATCTGCGCTCCTGAATAACCTATCGCTGCCGCCAACCGTCCCCAATTCGGATCGCACCCCGACCAGGCCGTCTTCACCAGCGGCGAATGCGCGATTGCCTTGGCAATCTTGAGAGCTTCCGCGTCCGTCGCCGCTCCCTCGATCTTTAACTCCACAACATGGGTGATCCCTTCGCCATCGGAGACAACCTGGCGTGCCAGCGAGGTACAAAGCTGTGTCAAGGCCGCAGCGAAGCTGGTCTCTCCGCGACCAACCGTAACGCCGCTCGCCCCTGAAGCCAGTAGCAGAACGGTGTCGTTGGTCGAGGTGTCGCCATCCACCGAGATGCGGTTGAAGCTGACCTCGACAGCCGGCTGAAGGTAGCTGTCCAAAACCGCTGGCTCGATGGCTGCATCGGTCAGAATATAGACCAGCATGGTGGCGTGCGGAACCAATTGTGGGTGAATCATCCCCGCGCCCTTGCAGAAAGCGGCGATCCGCACTTCCTTACCGCCAATTTCCAGGCGTATGAAGGCGGTCTTTTCCACCGTATCCGTGGTGAGAATGGCTTGCGTCGCCTGCTGAAAGTGGTCAAAATCGCTATCCAGACGGGAAGCAAGCAGCGGAAGCGCGGCAATCAGCTTTTCCGCCGGCAGCGGAACTCCGATGACGCCGGTCGAGGAGGGAAAGACCTGCTGCGGCGGGCAGCCGAAGATTTCTCCAATGGCAGTGCAGGTGGCGCGGGCCGCCTCCAGGCCGGCCTGTCCGGCGGCGCAGTTGGCGTTGCCGGCGTTGATGGCAGCCACGCGCACCTTGCCTCCGGTGGCGCGCAGATGCTCCTTATCAACAATCAGAGGCGCGGCGGTCACTCGGTTAGCGGTGAAGACGGCGGAGGCGCTGGCCGGTGCGTCGGCCACGATGAGGGCGAAGTCGGCGCGGCCACTCTTCTTGAGACCGGCCTTGGCGGCGCCAAAGCGGAAGCCGCGAGGAATGACGAAATTGGATGCGTTGCTCATGGAATGAAGCTGTCTTTCTCCTGCTCTTTCAGCTTTTTTGATTATCGCTCACGAGAGCGCACAGGGATTCATCCCAGTGCGCATATATGCAATATCGAATCACTCTTCGGGATATGTCTCAGCGTGTTGCGCTCGCTTGTTTGAGAACCTGCACAGCTTCCGGATGATGATACTTCAATGCCTGCCCAGAGGAAGAATACACCCTTGTCGATGCGATATGCTGAGAATTGCGAGATACAAGATGCGGAACAATTTAACTCCTCAAACCAATGCAGTCGAAGAGGAAGAGGCTAAGTTTCTGGAGCTGCGTCATGTCAATGTCGCGCGCGGCGACCGTGTTGTGCTGCACGATGTGAATCTGACTATTCGCGCCGGAGAGCACGTGGCGATCCTGGGACCCAATGGCTGCGGCAAATCCACACTGATCCTGGCCATGAGCTGCCAGATATATCCCATCGTCCAGCCGAGAATGCAGGTGCGCATCTTTGGCCGCGAGCGCTGGGATCTGACCGAATTGCGCCAGCACTTTGGCGTGGTTGCAGCAGGCCTAGTAGGCGAACTACTGGGCGAACGCACGGCCGTCACGACCGGCCTCAACGCGGTCATCGCGGGTTTCTTCTCCGCTTCGACGCTCTGGCCAAATCTGCACGTGACGGAAGAGATGCGCGCGCGGGCTGTCGAATCTTTAGGCAGGATGAAGGCGCTGCACCTCAGCGAGCGCGTGGTGGGCGAGATGTCGGCAGGCGAAAAGAGGCGCATCCTCATCGCCCGTGCCTTGGTGCACCGGCCGCGGCAACTGCTTCTCGACGAGCCGTCCAATGCCCTCGATCTGGCCGCGCAACGCGAGTTGCGCGAGAGCCTGCGGAGGCTGGCTCAGGAGGGAACCGGCCTGGTTCTGGTCACACATCATCTAGGCGACATTCTTCCGGAGATCGAGCGCGTGATTCTGATGCGCGCAGGAAGCATCATTGCCGACGGGCCGCGCGAGGAATTGTTGACTGAGGCGCGGTTAAGCGATCTCTTTCATGCACCGGTCCGCATCGGGCGCGATGAAGAGTGGCTGCATAGCTGGTGAAGCAGAGGCGCGAATTTTGCAACTTCCTCTGCTAAGCGGCAGTAGCCGGCTTCGCGGTGATAATCGCCAATCCCAGGCAGGCCGCAATCAAAATCTCTACGATCACCGGTCCCACAAAAAAATAACTCTCCGAGTTGATTGCCAGCGCCGCATACGCAACTAAAAACGTTGCCATAATCGGCCGCAGCCGCCGCGTCTCCGTCTTTGCCAGCAAGCTCAGTTGCCAGAAGAGAACTGCCTCGGCCGTGAGCGAGATCGTAGCCGCCAATCCCATCCCGTGATAGAAATCCCAGAAGCTCCGCATATTTCCCATCAGCGGAAACTGATTTGTCTTCATTGCCGCAACTGCTATAGCGGCTGGCCCCTGTCCAACTTTTCCAAAGACTCCGCCGATCGTATGCAACACCGCGTGAATGAATGTCAAGACTGCCACAATGCGAAGAAACACCACTGGCTTCGTCATGGCCTCTATTCCTCTGCATTTCTGATGTCAAAAATAAAGAAGGGATGCAAACCTCGCATCCCTTCTTTTCAAATCAACACTGAAATCTGAAAAAAATAACCCTTATCTGGATTGCAAGAACCTGCGGCGCAGCAGCCCAGCCATCCCAAGAATGCCGGTGCCGAGCAGGCCCAGCGTTCCAGGCTCGGGAGTCACGACCGGAGGAACTGGTCCATTGATGATTTCGGTCGTCGCCAAACCCAAGTCCTGATCGATGCCGTTCGAGAAGTCCCACGACGGTCCATGCTGCAACGGGTTTGAGGTGTTATTGAAGTAGAAACCCAGCTCATCGCCGTTGGAGAGCTCAAAGTCGAGGCCGCTTATGTCGACCTGATAGAAGCCTCCGCCGATAGAGGTGACAAGGTTGTCTCCTGTGCCTATGAAGAGAAAACCCAGGTCTCCAACTGTGTAGTTCTCGGTTGCCGGGCTTCCACCGTTGGTAAATGTAAAGCTGCCCGTCTCGAGAGGATTATTGACGATCTGGTATGTACCTGTGTTGCCAATCTCTTGGCCATAGAAGGTGCCGGTACCGGTGATGTCGCCAAACTGTGACGATCCACCACCATCGAACGTGAATGTAAAGGCCGTGTCTGCTTTGGCAACAGTGGCAGCGGTAACCAGAGTCAAGGCTAGAAGAGAGCGCAGAATGAGAGTCGGATGGGAAAAGGTTTTCACTGTAATATCCTCTGCAGCGGTGAGGGAAGTAGCACCGTTGCTCTTGAGTTCCGGCTGAATCGATCTCAGCGGTAACCGGGTTAAGAGTCCGTCGACCTGGAGCAGAATTCTTCGTAGAATCTGCCGGTCAGTGACAGATTCACTCAAGTCAGAAGAATGCACGTAATGGGCCAAATGAATTTAATCAGGTTTGAGCACCGATTGAAGCGTATAACGTATTTATAATAAGCAATATGCGAGAAATATTCAATGGGCTTTTTTGCGGATTCTGAGGTTCGTTGATGAGGCAGTTTGTGCAAGATATTGCACAAACGAGGCAAGAAATTGCCCTAAAGCTAGTGCCGGATGACTCGATTTGGTCTGCCTATCCAGCAAAGAATCGCCCATAGCGGGAATGAGAACAGCCCAAACCCAACTCTGCCAAAATCAATTGTTGACGCCATGTGAATTCAGAGGTACATTGAGCGAACACGGGAAAGGAGGTAGATCCAGCAGATGCAGAAAGAATCTTCCAGTTGTACGGTACGTGAGGTGACTGAGGCCTAGGGCATCGCGCCCAGACCCCAAGGTTGCCCCAGCGGAGAATGTTTTTGCCGCATGGGAAGCTACTGCATCTTCACTGTGTTCCGCATCCCTTGACACGATGCGTGCTGGTGGCAATTCTTCAAGACAGCGACGAAGCCAGTCGCCGAAGGAGTCCGGCTTGCCGGATGTAGCCACCGAACGATCATGGCCTGGGGAAGGGAAGTGAGGATGCTCGGGCACTCGCTTCAGCGCGATGGCCTTAGTCCAATACCCACAGTTCACCGCGACGGCCTGGGCAATGCGCTCAGGCCGCCGTTATTTTTGGGGCCAAAATTGTGAACACACGGAACGGGCCGCGCTGCGATACACTCAGGGCCATGCGAGTCTTTGGCATCGATTGCGGGACAGAAGTGACGGGGTTTGGCGTGGTCGAGCCGGATGACTCAGCCCGCAGGCCGCGTCTCGTGATGAAGGCAATGGGAGCGATCCGGCTGGCCAAGTCCAAAACCACCGCGGAACGCCTGGAGCAGGTATATCGCGAACTCAGCACCGAAATGGTGCGCTGGAAGCCCGATGCAGTCGCCATTGAAGAGGTCTTCTATTCGGTGAACGCCAAGTCGGCTTTGAAACTCGGTCAGGTGCGGGGAGTGGCTCTGCTGGCGGCGGCAGTGCAGGGAATTCCTGTGGCCGAATATGCGCCGCTGAAGATCAAATCCTCTGTCGTCGGTTACGGCCTCGCCAAAAAGGAACAGGTTCAGTTCATGGTGGCGCGTCTGCTCGAACTTGCGGAGGTGCCCCAGCCCGCCGACGCTGCCGACGCCCTGGCCATCGCCATCTGCCATATTCACACTGCTCAAACCCTCGTCGCTCAAGGCGTCGGGAGATAACCTCAATAATTTTCCCGCAATTCATTACTACCGCGTACTCTTTCGCACGCAAACTCTCACGATTGAATCAAAGATTTCCGATACTCCTCTCAGCGCATCCCGTGATCTTCCGGTTCCGGAATTCACTGCTGGGTTGTGTCGGCCAATGTGCCAATGGGAGGAGGATGGGATGAACAAGATCAAGATGATTCTGGCGATGGCTGGCCTCTGTGTTCTCAGCGCTTGCGGCGGGAGCGGCGTTACCCCCAACGGCAATACCAATCCCAGCCAGCCGCCTCCGACAAACACCGTCTCCGGCACAGTTCTCTTCAAGGGTGCCCCGCTCGCCGGCGTTACCATCACCCTCTGGCTCACAAATACGAACACCGTCGAGCAAACTGCCGTGACCGGCGCAAACGGCAATTACAGCTTCTCCGGTCTCTCCGCGTCGGGCGATGCGACGGCGGTCTATCAGCTATGGGCCAGTAAAACAGGTTATGGTTTCTATCCCTCGGTGGGCAGTGGCGCTGAGGTCATTCGCTTCGACCATACCGGCAATTTTCAGGGCAATGGGTTGACTGATATTGCAATCTACCTGACGGTCATTCAATATAACTCCACGCCCAACGATTCGCTTACCGGTGCCAACTTCACCGCCTACGACGGCAGCAATCCCCTTGTCACACTTCCCGCCTCCGGGCAAACAACAAGCTATGCTGCAGGCGATGACGGCTCTCTGGCAAAAGGAGTTGCCTGGCCCGCAACACGCTTTACCCCTAACTCCGACGGCACGGTGACCGACAACCTCACCGGACTGATCTGGCTGAAGAATGCCGGATGCTTCGCGCCGACGCTCTGGGCCACAGCATTGACTGAGGTAAATCAGTTAGCCAGCGGAGCCTGTGGTCTGACCGATAACTCGAAGCCAGGCGATTGGCGAATGCCCAACCTGAACGAGTTGGAAAGCCTGGTCGATCCCTCCGCCAGCAATCCCGCGCTGACTCCCGGCAATCCATTCACGAATGTTTCCACTGGAATCTATTGGTCCTCCACCAGCTATTTTGGCGGCCAGACCGGTTCTCCTGATGCATGGGCCATCCGAATGGGAGACGGGCGGTATATTAACGACTCCGCGCAAAACGTCAAGCTAACCTCGAATAATGCGGTCTGGGCGGTCAAAGGTACGGGTGGCGGCACCATCAAGCTGCAAGCCACAGGACAATTCGTTACGTACACCAAAGGCGATGACGGCAGCTTTCAGATTGGCGTTCCTCCCACCTTTGAGCGCTGGATCGATAACGGCAACGGAACCATCACCGATACAGTCACCGGTCTCATCTGGCTCAAGAAAGCCGATTGCATCAATGCAAGCTGGCCTGCCGCTGTCGGAATGGTCGACTTACTCGCCAGTGGCCAATGCGGACTTACCGATAACTCCACGGCGGGTAGTTGGAGAATGCCCAACCGCAAAGAGATGGAGAGCTTGTCCGACAGAAATGAAAACAACCATGCCGACTTCTTTGACGCCACCTATCTGAATCTGGATGGCACCACATTCCGGCCTCCGATCTTCACGGATTTCGTGGTGAGTCAGAATTATTGGACTTCGACCACCGATGCCGCAGATACCACCGAAGCCTGGGCCTTCTTCAGTTGCGACTATGGAATTTATGACACACCCAAAGCCAACACCGGATTCACACTGGCAGTGCGTTAGCGCGCCTTCTCAAGACAGCGCCAGAGCGCGGCGAAGTTCTCGATAGAAAGCGCTTCGCCGCGCGCCTGATGGTCGATTGCCGCCGCGTCCAGCGCATCGGCAACAGCCGCAGAAGGAACTCCCGCGGCTTTTAGATTGTTCGCCAGCGTCTTGCGCTTCTGCGCAAAGCACTGCCGCACAAAAGCCAGAAAGCTCGCCGCTTCAACGCCAAGCTCGGCAAAGCGCGGCGCAAATCGCCAGCGAATGACCGTCGAATGTACCTCCGGCGGAGGCGAGAAGGCACCAGGCGGTAGGGTAAAGAGTTTCTGCGCCGGTCCGTAGACCTGCACCGTAACCGAGAGCAGCCCATAATCGCGCGAGCCTGGCTCGGCCGTCACGCGATCTGCCACCTCCCGCTGCACCATCAGTACTGCGCGGTCGAGTGCCGCGTGGCTTGCGGCCAGCTTCAGCAGAATCGGAGAAGTGATGTAGTAAGGCAGATTGCCAACCACCAGCAGACGCTCTCCCGCGTCCGCAGAGGCTGCGGCAAAATCAAAATTCAGCACATCCTGCTCGATGACCTTCACCCCGGCTCGCTCATCCAGCATGAATTCCACTCTGAGTCCGGCAGCCAACTGCTGATCCAACTCCACAGCTAGCACGTGAGCAGCGCGGGCAGCCAGCGCTCCGGTAATTGCGCCGCGTCCCGGACCGATCTCGACCACAGTGCGCCCATTCAGATCGCCGATCGAGGTGGCAATCCTCTCGATTGCCTCGGAATCGACGAGAAAGTTTTGGCCGAGCTTGGATTTGGCAGGCATGGACTCATTCGATGGTAGATGAATCCGGAGGAGTGCGTTGGGAAGAACAGCAAACGGGCTTGCTGGCGGAATCCGCGCACAAGAATGCGCACTCTAGCACTTCCGCCATCTTCGCTCTCAGCTCACCCGCACTGGCAGCCAGTTGAGCAGTGAATACTCATGAATCGGCTGGCGGTATTGCCATTCATCCCTTCGAGCGAACCAACGGTACAACCTCTCGTGAGCGCGTGGCCTTGCGGAAGAGAAGGAACGCCAGTAGAAGAAGTCCCGTGCCAAAGAGCAGAAGGGAACCCGGTTCCGGTGCTATTGCAGGATCTTCCATCGGATCGGACAGATTGCTGATATCCGTATAGCTGCCGTTATCTGCCCACTGGTAGGTACCGTTGTTCGAGAAGATGTTGATATACAGATTGTCCAAGTCAAAGAGCACGCCTTGAAAATCAAAGACCAGCGGCGAGCTTGGAGTAATCAGATTGTCGTAAACAAATCCAACATTGGAGAAGTAGATTGTGTTCGGGCTTGTTCCATTTGGATCGTGATAAACGGGCACGCTGAAGGTGACAGGAGAGGTAATATCGGTTCCTGCCGAGTAGATTGTTCCGGATACATTCGTGACCTGATAGACACCCGGATCGCCGGAAACCGGATTTGCCGCAAATGTCAGCACTGCGTTAAATCCAGAACCATCGTAGCCGTATGTGAATTGATCCGCCGAAGCTGTTGGAGTTACTGCGAAGACGGTTACCAAAGCAAGTAAAACAAACAAACATTTCTTCATAGTACTTAGTACCTTCCCGATCCGTTGCATTCAATACGCAATCGGATCAATCGTTGAGGAGTGCAAAATCTTTGTAAATCTTCATTAAGAGTAGGAGGATTTCTCTGCAAAGTACACAAATTATTGCGCATACGCGCACGCCGCGGTAATTGTATAGGGCGCTAGAGTCACCAGCAATGGTAACCTGCAATGTAGCCTCAAAATCTTGCTTCCGCAGCGATCAGTGTCGATAGAGGGCAAAGCCTAACCGTCGCATGGTCTTGCGGATAGCTCGAAACGAGTTCGGCGAGGTAATGTAGTAGGGCAGATTGCTAACCACCAATAACCGTTCACGCGACTCCGCATAGGCCGCAGCAAAATCTAAGTTCAATATGTCCATTGATGACCGTAACGCAGGCTTTTTTCATAGATCGGCCCGGAGATTTGTTGTACTACTCCCGAATCGTGTAAGTTCTGGCCGAGCTTGGGTTTGGCGGGCATCGCTTCTTTGGGATTCGCCCATGCAGGCGCCAACAGGTTTGCTAAGTAGTTCTACTGCGGCAAATAGCCGAGGCAGAACCGCATAGAGTGGATCCGCCTCGCGAGAGTGGAGTATCAACAGGAAGAAATGCTGCCTATTATGTTTTCCGGCTGCTCTTTAGGCGATGTGAATGCCGAGAGCCCAGGCAGTGATTGCACCCGGACAGGCGACCACGTGCTGTTTACCTGCGGCAAACCAGGTCGCATCGTCCTGAGGATAGGAGGCGGTCAGGAAGTTGCCATCGCCTACCTGCCAGTCATCACAAGCGCCACCGCCTGTCAGAAACCAGCCCGGCGGCAGGCTGACTTGCGCTTTTGGATAGGCTGCCGTGCTCCCGGTGAAAAATTGTCTTGTACCTTCGAGTTTGATGTTGTTCATTCTATGCCGGATGCCGATCGCATAGGCGCGAATGCTCGCGGGAGAGGAAACCACATGATCCCTGCTCTTCACCACCCAACTCGAATTATTGGGATAGGGATAGGATGCTACGAGCAGACTTCCATAACCGTCATTGTCATACACACGTGCGCCTCCACCAGTCAGTACGTATCCGGGTGGGAGAAAGGCCTCGGCGCTAGGATAATGCTCCACGTCGCTTGTTGCATCCACCGTAACCACATCCCATTCGTCGTACTGATCGTAAATGGCGATGGCGTAGCCTGTAATGGAGGCTAGTGAAACACCTTGATGGTCTTTCCCGGCTACATACCACTTATCTGAGCCATCAGGGCAGCAATCGGTTAATAGATTGCCTGGTTCCATCCAGTCGTCAAACGCTCCGCCTCCCAGAATTTTGTAGGGAGGAGGAACGGACATCACTAACGAGGGGTGTTCTGCAGGACCACTTGTGCATGTGAGTGTCTGCATGCTGATGTTCACCATTTGAATGATTTCCTCTTGCTTCAAATTTGCGAGTCCAACTCGCATGGCACGACTGTATCATTCCATTCATGTCATAGAATGATTATTTGCAGCCGGCGCGCTATGCAATCGTTGTCAATTGATTGGGCAGGCTCGGCTCTGCGCCAGCTACGGAGAAATCTTTCATGCAGATCGTCTTTGCCGCCTCGGAGTGCGTTCCCTTTGCCAAGACCGGCGGTCTTGCCGACGTCGTCGGGGCGCTGCCTCCTGAGCTAGTCAAGCTCGGCCATGAGGTCACGGTCTACCTCCCGCTCTATGCCGCGGTGCGCCATCAGCTTTCCGGTCAGCTCAACTACGCCCTCCCTTCCATCACCATCCCATTCCAGCACTACAATCGCTTCGCCGGGATTGTCGATGGCGGTATGCGGGATGGCGTGCAGTTTTACTTTGTCGATTGCCCGGAGCTTTTTGACCGCCCCGGCTTTTATGGAACAGCCACCGGCGAATATCCCGACAACGCCGAACGTTTTGCGCTCTTTTGCCGCGCTGTGCTGGAGGCAACAAAGCAGTTGGGAGTGCCGGAGATCTTTCATGTTCACGACTGGCAGGCGGCGCTGATTCCGGTTTACCTGCGCACCGTCTACGCCTCCGATCCATTGCTCAACCGCGTCGGAGTCGTGCTGACTATCCACAATGCCGCCTACCAGGGCGCCTTTCCTCCTGTCACCACCGAACAGTTGCTCTTTCCATGGGATCTCTTCACGATGGACAAGGTGGAGCACTACGACCGCTTCAACTTCCTCAAGGGCGGGCTGGTCTACGCCAACATTCTCACCACAGTAAGCCGCAAGTACGCCGAGGAGATACAGACGCCGGAGTTTGGCGAAGGGCTGGATGGCGTGTTGCGGAGGCGTGCGGCCGATCTGCGCGGGATTCTGAATGGCGTGGATTATGCGGAATGGAATCCGGCAACAGACCGCAATCTCGTCGCGAATTACTCGGCTGATGATCTCTCCGGGAAAGCCAGTTGCCGCGCTGACTTGCTCACAACCGTCGGCCTTACGAATGTTGGTGACTCGACTCCCGTCATCGGCATCGTCTCCCGCTTCGCCATTCAAAAAGGCTTTGATCTGCTGGAGCAGATCGCCGGGCGGCTTGCGGAGATGAATGTCGCCGTCGTAGCTCTGGGTTCGGGGGAACCGGGCTATGAGAAGTTCTTCCGGGACTGGGCCTTCTGGAACAAGACGAATGTGGCCGTGCGGATCGGCTACGACAACGCGCTGGCGCACAAGATCGAGGCCGGAGCAGACCTCTTTCTAATGCCCTCTCTCTATGAACCCTGCGGATTGAATCAAATTTATTCGCTCAAGTACGGTACCGCTCCGGTGGTGCGGGCGACGGGCGGCCTCGACGACACCATCGAAGAATGGAATGCGGAGCAGGGAAGCGGAACAGGCTTCAAATTCTCCAACAAGAGCGCTGGGGCGCTGCTCGGAGCGGTTGAGCGTGCGCTGGCTGCCTTCACGGAGAAGGAAGGTTGGAAGCGATTGATGCTGAATGGAATGGCAAAGAATTATAGTTGGGAGCAGCCTGCGCGGGAGTACGTGGCGGCGTACATAGAAGCGGCGGCACGAAGAGAATAACTTCATCAGGACAGGTTGCCAGTTTCGGCGGCAAAATGCAGTGCGGGGGATTAGAGTGGAGTGAGTGGCCGGAAAGCCCCTTGGCCTCCCGACGCACAGCAAGAAAAGAGGGATCAAATGCCCGATACGATTGATTGGCCCAAGCCGACATCCTCACGGCGCCGCGGCCGCGGCGGATTGATTGCGTTCTTCACCGTAATTGTTGTCCTCTTGCTCGGCGGCCGCACCGCGCTCTCCTATTGGGTTGACCTGCTGTGGTTCAACTCGCTCGGTTACAGTGATGTCTTTAGGAGGTCGCGCTCTCTGGAGTGGGGTATCTTTGCGGTCTTTTTCCTCCTCACGCTGCTGATCCTGCTGGGAATGGTTTATGCGCTGAAGCACCTGCATCGGGATGATCTTCCCGGCGATCATACCCTGATCTTCAACGGCAAAGAGGTGACTTTCTCGCTGAAGCCGGTTCTGCGCATTGTGACCATTGGCGGCTCTTTGCTCATTGCGGCTCTCAGCGGCGGCACAATTGCCTCTCAGTGGCAGACGCTGGCGCTTTGGTGGTTTGCACCGCGCTCCGGAGGCGCGGCCGATCCGGTCTTTGGCCGTCCGCTCGATTTTTATCTCTTCACTCTACCCGTCTGGCAACTCATTGCCGGATGGCTGCTCTCGCTCAGCGTGATCGCCTGCATCATTGCGGTCGTTTTTCTCGTTATATCAGGAGGCAGGCGCGCAATCGGTGGAAGTCATCTGGGTCTCGGCGGCCTATCCTGGCGAGGGTTTTCGATCGCGCTTTCATTTCTGCTGCTGGTGATTGCAGCGCGGGTCTATCTCGGACGCTTCGAGCTGCTCTTCGAGCACCATACAATCTTCGATGGCGTTACTTATACTGATGCGCACGTCACCCTGACCGGCTGGCTGATTGTTTGTCTGGCACTGCTGCTGGGAGCGCTGACGGCGCTGGTGAGCGGCATCTTTGCGCCTCGTGGGCGTCTGCTGTTTGCAGCCGTGCTTCCTGCCGCCATCTGTTATGCCGGAGTAGGTTTGGTCGGCTGGTACGTCACCAGCTTTCTGGTCAAGCCCAATGAACTGGTCAAGGAGCAGCCATACATCGCTCATAACATCGAGATGACGCGGAAGGCATTTGGCCTGGATCAATTTCAGCAGCGCGAGTTTCCCGCCGAGACCACCGTCGAAGCTGCCGATCCAGCAAATAACCAGGCGACGCTGCGCAATATCCGTCTTTGGGATTGGCAGGCGCTGCAGGATACCTTGCGCCAGATTCAGGAGATTCGCACCTACTATGACTTTCCCGATATTGACATCGACCGTTACCGGATCGACGGCGCAACCCGCGAAGTTATGCTGGCGGCGCGCGAGTTGAACGTCAACAAACTGCCGGAGAGCAGCCGCAACTGGATCAACGACAAACTGATCTACACGCACGGCTACGGGATCACGATGAATCCCGTCAACGGCTTTACCTCCGAAGGTCTGCCCACTCTGCTGTTGAGCAATATGCCGGTGCAGAGCACGGTTCCCGGCCTGAATGTAACCCGCCCGGAGATCTACTTCGGTGAGATGACGAACTCGGATGTCTATGTGAAGACAAAGCAGCAGGAGTTCAACTACCCGCAAGGAGACACCAATAATCTCAGCTCCTATCAGGGCAGTGGCGGCATCGAGTTGGGCGGGTTTCTGCGGCGCGCATTGATCGCCTTTGCGCGCGGAGATCTGGCCAAGCTGCCCTTCAGTGACGATGTGAACTCCAGCAGCCGTTTGCTGATGCAGCGCAATGTGCGTCAGCGCGTCGCCGCCCTGGCGCCTTTTCTCAGCTTCGATCAGGATCCCTACATCGTCGTCGGCAACGACGGACGGCTTTCGTGGATTCTTGATGGATTCACGCAATCGGATAGCTATCCCTATTCGACTCATTACTCGGTTGGCGATCAAGAGATCAACTATATGCGCAACAGCGTCAAGGCGGTTGTCGATGCCTATGACGGAACCACAACTTTCTATGTCTTCGACGATCAGGATCCGATTCTTGCGGCGTATCGACAGGTCTTTCCCGGACTCTTCAAGGATGCTTCCGAGATGCCGGCGGGGCTGCGGGAACACGTGCGCTACCCCGAACTGCTGCTCAAGCTACAGGCCGAAGTTTACGGACTTTATCACATGAAGGATCCAGAGGTCTTCTATAACCGCGAAGATTTATGGACAGTCGCTTCAGAGGCCAGCAAGGGCGAGGACGGCACACCGCTGACTCAGTCGATGGCGCCGAATTTTGTCTTGATGAAGCTGCCGGGCGAGAGCGGCGAAGAGTTTGTGGAGATACTGCCCTTCACGCCGGCCAATCGTAATAATCTGATTGGCTGGATTGCAGCACGATGCGATGGGGAGCACTATGGAAAATCCATCGTTTACGACTTTCCCAAAACCAGGCTGGTGGATGGGCCATTGCAGATCGAAGCGCGCATCGACCAGAATGCCCAGCTCTCCGGACAATTGACACTCTGGAATCAGCAAGGCTCGCAGGTAAAACGCGGAACGCTGCTGGTGATTCCGTCCGGCAAGGCGCTTCTCTATGCGGAGCCGATTTATCTTCAGGCAAGCCGCAGTCCCATGCCGGAGTTGCGTCTTGTCGTGCTTGCGCTGCAAGACAAGCTGGCTTATGGACCAACCTTCGAGGCTGCGCTGGCATCGCTCTTTGGCGGAAATATCTCCTCGCTGAGCGCGGCAGAGAGTTCAACCGAGCCGTCCATGACGGCGTCGCCGGCAGGAACGCCCCCGCCGTCAGAGGACCTGAATGCGTTGTTGAGACAGGCAAGCAAGGACTTTGACGACTACCAGCGTTTGACGGCGGCGGGCAAGATGGGCGAAGCCGGAGAGAAGTTGGACGAGTTGAAGCAAGTGATTGCGAAGCTCAACGCGCGGGCGAAGTAAGCTGCTCTCCATGCCTTTCCCGCTCGAACATGGTGATTTGCTTCCAAGCGATTTCGGATCTCATTCAACGCAGTGTGACATCCCAGATCTTTGACAGACGCGATTTGCCTGCCGGTCCCTCTACATAGAGGACAACCACGTATTGTCCAGCCTTTGCATAGGCATGAATCGGATGCTGCTCGCTGGAGCTGGTGCCGTCGCCAAACTCCCATCGCCAGCTCGTCACGTTGCCCACGGATTCATCCTCAAAGGCAACCAGCCGCCGGTTCATATCCAGCACCTTGAAGCTCCAGCGAGCTTCGATCGGTTTTTGAAACTCGGCTTCCAGCGGCATCAGCCGGAACTCCCGCAGCAGCGTGGCATTGCCGTACATGGTGTGCTCGGTGCCCAGGTTCCAGAAGCCGTTGTTATGCTTCTCGCCGTCGTAATCGATCACTGCCCAGGAGAGTCCGATGATCTTGTTCTCGTATAGCTCGGACTCGACCGCCCGCTGAGGCCCTTCGCAGCCTGCGTAATCGAAGGGAGTGATATAAAACTCCAAAATGTACTTGCCACTTTCGCCATGCTTGAAGCTGTACTTCTGCGCGTGATTGGCCCAGGGAAGTTCCTTGATCCATGGCTGGCAGCCCCAGGCCAGCGCCCAATCCTTGCCCTCTGAAGGCGTCATGATGTGGTAGTTCTGTGCCTGAACTCCGTGCATGGAAAAGTGCGCATCCCACTCGTCCTGGTCGGCATTGTTCCTGAACTGTGGAATCAGCGGCCCGCCGGATCGGTCTCCATCCACCACGATCTCAAAGGTGTCGTTATGCAAACCGGGATCGGCAAAATCCCAGAAGTTCTTATATGCCTCATACAGAAAATACAGCCGGTTCAATCCCTTCACCCAGCCGACTTTCACATGAACATCCAGCTCCTTCGGGTCTGGCTTGTTGTGAATGTGCTCATCGTCGCTCATCTGATCGAGGCCGATCGAATAGCTCTCCGGAACCATCGCCCAGTCGCTGTCATCTCCGTCGATGCGGGGAATCTTGTCGGCAGGGAACTGAAAGACCTTGAAGATCTGCGCGGGCGGAGGCGCCGTTCCTACGCGTTCGGTGCGCAAGACCGGAGGAGGCTGTACCGGGCGCATCTGCTGCGCGCGCAAAGCAAGACTCGCTGAAAAGATCACGATCAACGCCAACCAAATTCTTTTGAGCATTACCTTTATACTCCTACGGCCGGTCTGGCCGTGTATCTTCCCCTACAAATCCTTTGACCTTCAACCCTGTTACATTTCTTGATTGCACCTCAAAGCCAAAACACGCAGGCCTATTTGTCCCACACCTCAGTTTGCAATCGCGCAGAGTTACATTATCCGCCTCCTCTATGCTGTAGCCCACCGTCTCATGCGGCTCGATTCCCGGCATCGCTGTTGTGGGCCGGTTGTCATAGACGCCGCCCTTGTACTTTGTCCACCGATCCAATGTCAGATCCACTCGATCGAGCATTATGTTTCGCGGACGGCTGGCTTCGCATCCCCGCACTCTCACGCTGTTCTCCGCGCGCCCCGTCACATTCTGCACCGTAATGTCGTGCATTGCTCCCAGCTTTGTCTCCGGCAGTCGCGGAATCGCCGTCAATGAGATAGCCTCGCCACGCCCCCACCAGATGTCGGAAAAGTATCTCGATTTAAAGGTAATATCTTTGAAGTTGATATTGTAGACATTTCCCTCATCGCGCAGTTGAATGCAAAGCCCACGCGAGCTGGTATTGATTTTGCAGCGTTCAAAGCTCACATCATGGATATCGGAGGTCATCTCCGTGCCGATCTTCAAACCCGCATCCTGCGTCTCGATCACGCAATCGCGCACCCGGATATTCGCCGACGGACCATAATCGACCGCCTGCCGGCTGGCCTTCACTACAATTCCGTCATCACCGGAGACGATGTTGCAATTGCTGATCTCCACATTCCGCGAGTGGTCCGGATCGATTCCATCGCAGTTGGGCACATCCAGCAGGTTTCTCACCTTTACGTTGTCCACCAGCACGCCATCGCAGCCCAGCAGATGCAGACCCCAGTTCGGAGCCTCCGCAAAGGTGATCTCGCGCACCTCCAGCTCCCGGCATGAGGTCAGCACAAACATCTTGGGCCGCCAATCCTTCGGCATCCAAAACTCGTTTTCTTTGTCGTATCCCGTCATGAACTCCCGCGCTCGTCCTTGCAGCGTGCCAGTCCCGGAGATCTTTAGCCCCTCTGCGCCATGGGCAACGATCAGTGCATCGGTCATCGCTCCCATCTTGTCTGCATTCGCCGCGCTTGCCCTTCCGCCCAGATAATCTTCTCGACGCAGACTGGCCAGCAACTGCGCGTCGTCGGCCAGATGAAAATCGATTGCGCCTTTCAGCACCAGCGTTCCCGATAAATAGCTCTTGCCGCCGCGCAGCAAAACCTGCGCCTTGCCCGCGTAAGCCGCCGCCTCGTCAATCGCGCGCTGAATCGCCGCAGTATCCAGCGCCTTGCCATCCCCAACGGCTCCATACTTCGCCACATCAAAGATCTGCACCCGTCGCCCGCTGGCTCTGATTGGCTGCGCCATGACGATGCCGGCATATGCTGCCACACGGCCCAACATCTCTCGCCTTGTGAGGCTGGCTTGCACCTGCTCTTCGCTCATCCGAATTTCCTGCTGGAAATAAATTCAAAAAGAAAATACCGAGGGTAACTTTAGCACAGACGCCCAAGTATTGTTCATACACTACGAAATCGGCCAATGTGATAGCCTTTCTCCGTAGTACGCCATATGCCCGCCGTGCGCCTTGCCGCAATGCCGGGCAATCTGCTGAGAAAGCTGGCTCCGTATCCTTATGATGAAAAAGCATTTTGCAACCCTCCTCTGCCTGTTGGTATCCGGACTGGCCCCGGTACTCGCTCAGCAATCCCGCTATCCCTTCAACGATCCCAATCTTTCCACCGGGAAGCGGATCGACAATCTGCTCTCGTTGATGACCATCGACGAGAAGATCGATTGCCTCGGCACCAGTACCGGTGTGCCCCGGCTCGGCGTACCGAACTTCGGCAATTCGGAAGGTATACATGGAGTTGTACAGAGAAATAGCAGGGGCAAGCGGCAGCCAATTACAACGACACAATTCCCGCAGCCTCCGGGCATGGGCGAGTCATGGGACCCGGAGTTGGTTCGTCAGGCCGGCGGGGTCGAGGGTTATGAAGCCCGCTTCATCACTCAGACGGCAAAATACGACCGGCAAATTCTCATGCTCTGGGGACCGCAATCCGACCTCGCCCGTGACCCGCGCTGGGGACGCAGTGAAGAAGTCTACGGAGAAGATCCCTTCTTCAACGGAACGATGGCCGTCGCCTTCATCAAAGGCTTGCAAGGCGATGACCCCAAGTATTGGCAGGCGGCCGCTCTGCTCAAGCACTTCCTTGCCAACAGCAACGAGAACTACCGCGACAGTTCCTCCTCCAACTTCGATCAGCGCCTTTTCTGGGAGTATTATTCCGTGCCCTTTCGCATGGGCTTTCAGGAGGGTGGCGCGACAGCCGTGATGGCCTCTTACAACGCCTGGAATGGCACCACCATGGCTGTCAATCCCATTCTCAAGAGCATTGTCCGCGAAAAATGGGGAGTCAACATCCTTTCCAGTGACGGCGGCGCGGTCCATCTTCTTGTCGATCCCCGCCATCTCTATCCCGATCAGAAGGCTGCGGTCGTTGCCTGTCTCAAGGCCGGCATCAACCAGTTTCTTGACAGGTATCAGGACGAGACCAAGGCCGCCTTGAAGGACGGCTCCATCACAGAAGCGGAGATCGACGATCTTCTTCGCCGCAAATTCCTGGTCACGATTCGTCTCGGCCTGCTCGACCCGCCAGAGATGGTCTCCTACTCCAAGATCAAAGACGCGCCTGAACCCTGGAATACGGACAAGGATCGCTCCGTTTCCAAAAAGATCGCGCTCGAATCCGTTGTACTTCTGAAAAACGAGGATGGTTTTCTGCCCCTCAAGAAGGATTCCATCAAGTCCATCGCCGTCATCGGGCCGCTCGCCGATACAGTCCACTGGGACTGGTATGGCGGCACGCCCCCTTATGCCGTCACGCCGCTGCAGGCAATCAAGGCTGAACTCGGCCCAGATGTCAAGGTCAACTACGCCGCGAGCGAAGACAACCACGCCGCTGTCGATGCGGCAAAATCCTCCGATCTCGCTGTCGTCATCGTCGGCAATGATCCCACCTGCGGCGACATGGCGAAGGACTGGTTCGGCAGCGCCTATGACGGCGGCGGAACCTTGCCTTGTTCGGTGGCTAGCGACGGACGCGAAGGCCGCGACCGCGAGAGCATCACGCTGGAGCAAGAGCAGTTGGTCAAACAGGTCTATACCGTCAATCACAAGACCGTCGTGATCCTTATCTCCAGCTTTCCCTTCGCCATCAACTGGTCGCAGGCTCACGTTCCCGCCATCCTGCACATCGCCCACTCCTCGCAGGATGAGGGCACCGCACTGGCCAAAGTTCTCTTCGGCGAGTACAACCCTGGCGGCCATCTGGTTGTCACCTGGCCCAAGTCTCTCGATCAATTGCCGCCGATGATGGATTACAACATCCGCGATGGCCGCACCTATATGTACTTCAAGGGCGAACCGCTCTATCCCTTCGGTTACGGCCTGAGCTACACCACATTCAAATACTCCAATCTCCGCACCAGTTCATCTGAACTGGCCAAGGACGGCACGGTCATTGTCAGCGTCGATGTCACCAACACCGGCAGCCGCGCCGGCGACGCGGTCGTTCAACTTTACGTCAAGCATCAGAACTCCAAGGTCGAGCGTCCCCGCGAGGAACTGAAAGGCTTCCAGCGCGTAGGCATCCAACCCGGAGAAACCAAGACCGTGCAGATTCCCTTGCAGGCATCCACCCTTGCCTGGTGGGACGAGAAGCTCTCCGCATTTTCTGTAGAAACTGAGCCAGTCAGCGTGATGGTAGGGAATTCGTCAGCCGATATTCAGCTCATCACGACAGTGAAAGTCGATTGAGGCTTCAATCTCTGCACGTCGCGCCGGACTATGAAACCGGTTTGCCGGAAGACTTGGCGTCGGAGTTGGGAATGGCGCCCAGTTCCGTCTTGCCCTCGGCTAACTGAATAAGAAACTCCTGGGCGGAGAATGGCTTGGAATCTTTGAGCGGCTTACTGGCGCGCTGATAGCTGCCGTCGCCCTGTTGCAGACGGGCCTTCAGCGTGTCAGCCAGATACGCCGGCAGGATCTCGTCGTGAATGCGCGCCAGCGCCGCGGGATCGCGAACCGGGAAAACCACTTCGCAGCGTTCAAAGAGATTGCGCGGCATCCAATCCGCCGATCCAAGATAGATTTCATCATTGCCGCCGTTGGCGAAGTGAAAGATGCGCGAGTGCTCCAGGAAGCGTCCGACGATGGAGCGCACGCGAATGCGCTCGGAGAGGCCTTTCACCCCGGGGCGGAGAATCGAGAGGCCGCGGATAATCAGGTCCACTTCGACGCCGGCCTGCGAGGCAGCATAGAGCGCCTCGATGACCGTCGGCTCCAGCAGCGCGTTCATCTTGGCCACAATATGCGCGGGCCGACCAGCCTGGGCGTGCTCCTGCTCGCGGCGAATCAACCCCAGGAAGCTCTCGGCCATGGTGAGTGGAGCGACCAGCAGCGGGCGATAATCGTCGATCTCGGCATGTGCCGTCAGGTAGTTGAAGACCATGTGAACCCGCTCGGTTATTTGCGGATCGCAGGTGAGCAGGCTGAGGTCCGTATAAAAGCGGGCGGTGACAGGGTTGTAATTGCCGGTGCCCAGATGGCAGTAGCGGCGGGTGACGCCGTCTTCGTCGCGGCGCACCAGCATGGCCAGCTTGCAATGTGTCTTCAGTCCGACCACGCCGTGGAAGACCTGCACGCCGGCATCCTCCATGCTGCGCGCCCAGCGGATATTCGAGGCCTCGTCAAAGCGCGCCATCAGTTCGACAACCAGCGTAGTTTCTTTGGTCGTTGCGGCCTCAATCAGCGCCTGAAAGACCGGCGAATCCTGACTGGTGCGATAAAGCGTCTGCTTCATGCTGACGACTGCCGAATCCTCCGCGCCCTGCTGAATGAAATCGACGACCGGATCGTAGGAGTCGTAGGGATGATGGAGCAGGACATCATGCATACGCAGTTCATCGAAGATGTTGGCGGATTTGCGGCTCAGTTTGAGAGGCCTGGGCGTGAATGGCGGGAACTTCAGATCTGGCCGCTGCACGTCTCCATAAAAGAAAAAAAGCCGTGAAAGATTGACCGGGCCGTCGCCACGAAAGACCTGATCCTCATCCAGCTCGAAGTTGACGCGCAGCCGCTCGACGATCTCCGGATCGGCGCCGGTCTCAATTTCAAGGCGCACCGCATCGCCCTTGCGCCGGTTGTGCAGCTCGACGCGAATGGTCTCCAGCAGCGAGCGCGCTTCTTCCTCCTCGAAGTAGAGATTGGAATTGCGCGTAACGCGGAAGGCGGCGCGGGCCAGCACCTCGTAACCGCGATACATCCGGCCAAGATTCTGCGCAATCAAATCCTGCAAGAGCAGATAATCGTATGCGCCATCGGCGGCGGGCAGACGGACAAAGCGCGGCAGAGCGCGCGGCACCGTAACCACGCCCAAAACCTGCGGACCAGAACTGCGCCGCTTGAGCCGCAGCAGAAGAGCCAGACAAAGCGCCTTGTTGAGCACGCGCGGAAAGGGATGCGCGGGATCGATGGCGATGGGAGTCAGCAGCGGGTCCACTTCGCGCAAAAAGTAATCTTGCGCATAGCTGCGAGCTTTTTCGTTCAACTCCTCCCACTCCAGCAATCGAATGCCTTGTTTGCCCAGTTCAGGCAGCAGATGCTGGTTCCAGCACTTGTACTGCGCATTGACAAAGCTGTGAATGTCAGCGGTCAGCACGGAGAGGGATTCGTCGGGGCGAAGGCCGTCGTAACCCAGCTCGCGGCGGCCGTCTTCAATGCGCTGCAAGAGTCCGGCCTGGCGGATTTCGACGTATTCATCCAGGTTGCTTGCGGTGATGGACAAAAACTTCACCCGCTCCAGCAGCGGGTTCGCCGCGTCCTCGGCCTCTTCAAGCACACGCCTGTTAAATTGCATCCAGGAGTAGTCCCGGCCGTTAAAAAGTTTTTGCTTTTGAATGCTTCGGGCCATTCAATCCGTTCCGTGCGCCGTGTTCGCAGTCTACAGTGTTTTAACAAAAAACTGAAGTCAAACGTTTCAGAAAGCACGAAAACGCTTGTCAGATCAGAAATACAGCATCGATGGCTGCGCGAATGTTAAAGCGGAAAGAAAAAGCCGGACAAAACCTGCGGCCTTCCTGCAAAGCCTTCGCTATGCTGTATCGACATATACTGACGCGCAGCGTTGCGAGCGAAAAACCGCTCAGACGAGGCGGAGTCCGCAGGGTTTGGTTGTTCCAAGCACAAGGACGACAACGAAGTATGAGTGATTTTTCGCCGCAA
>JBAVDS010000088.1:0-68470 GCA_049587335.1 Occallatibacter sp.
CCTGGTAGGCCAGACGCGCCTTATTGAGAGGGATGAAGGTCTGAAGCGTTTGGATGTCAGGGACGGGGTGGTTCACCTCAGCTGCCTTGGCGGTCTGGAGCAGGTCTGGTTCCATGGGGCGGACACAGATCACCCCCGGTTCTTGATTCGTGACAGGTTTAGTGAAGAACTGGTTCCATGGTATGGCAAAGGCCCATGCAGAATTGGGATCGGATTGCGATGGCGTCGATGTCCAAATAAAGACATCGGTCAAATCTTTGCTAAAGGTGCTAATACTGCCTTTGAGGAAAAGAAAATCGGTGAAGTCCTTCGAACAACAATCGCCGATTCTTCGTACTTCCGTAACCGCTTTCGCCTCTTCCAGAGTGGGAACCCGCCACCCAGCAAACCCGGCAAGTTGGAGTGAGCTGCAATAGTCTCTTGCCTGGTACCAGCTCAGTCCATTTCGTCCCAAGAAGCCGCGTGCCATCATCAGATCGGGGTCC
Organism: Occallatibacter sp.; assembly: GCA_049587335.1. Classification (GTDB taxonomy): domain Bacteria; phylum Acidobacteriota; class Terriglobia; order Terriglobales; family Acidobacteriaceae; genus Telmatobacter. Next base: position 486 of record JBAVDS010000088.1, read on the forward strand.
CAGTGTGGGCTTGCGTGCATTTGCCCAGTCCACATAAGGCCCGTCGATGGATCAGGCCACCAGGTCGTTGGATCCTTCGTCCACTCCTGGGCCCGGCAGCATTGAGTGACGGACACAGTAAGGCACAAGAGCGCAAGTGCGGCATTGAAAGATCGTTTCGAAGCGGGCATGCTTTCTCCTGAGTGTGGGCCTCGGCGGCTCATCGTCACTTCCAAAGCGGCGGTTTGTCTTTGGCGGTTTTGCCGTGTTTCACGGCTTTCTGGTTGTCCTTGGCCCATTCCAAGCTGTCTTTGGCGTCGCCGTAGCCTTTGTCGATCTTGAGCGCGGACTCAAGGTTTGTGATGGCTTGGTCCCATTGGCCTAACATGCCGTAGGAGATGCCGATGCCCCAATAGGCATCGGCCAAGTCCGGCTTGATCGCAAGAGCACCTTGCGACTGAGCTATTGCGTCCTGGTAGCGTTGGGCCTGAAAGGCCATGCGCGCCCTATTCAACGGGACATTGGCCTTGAGCGTCAAGAGATCCGGGACCGGATGGCTGACCCCGGCATCCTGCGCGAGCTGAAGGATATCCGCATCGATTGGCCGCACACAGAGGACGGCGTTGCGATCCGATACCTTGGAGACGCGTTCATGGGCCTCGGATCTATCCGGATTCAACGCTGCTTTCAACTGGCCTTTGAACAATATTCCGAACACATCCGGAGGGCCCATGAAGACTGAGAAGTACTGTTGATCGCCCGCAATGGAAGATGTCCAGATGCGGGTTGCCTGGGTAGTTTGTACTTTTCCTTTGAAGCCGAGATAGTCTACGGTCTGATCGAAACCATCCTTATCCGTTTCGGTTACTGGATAAAGATATTCCTCGCTCCTCATCTCGGCAATGGTAGGCAGCCGCCAGCCGGAGAAGCCCCCAAGCGTGAGAGACGAACAATAAGTGCCGGCATCGTCCCAGTTCATGGCGCCTCGTAAGCTGAAAGAGGATTGGCCGGTCCACATGAGGCCGGTGGATGGGTCGGGCCACCAAGTAGTGGGTATCTTGGACGATTCAGCTAAACAGAGTTGCGCGCATCCCACAATCAGGGAGAACAAGATTGTAAACACTGCAACATGGCTCTTCAAGACAAACATAATAGGCGCTCCGAACTGCCGGTAAGAAACGTCTTCTTGGAACCCAAGCACAGAGTGGAAGTCAAGTGCAGAGGCTGCCTCGCCCCCGAAATTTACCACGTTGCCCAACAGCATTGTGTTGGAGTGACGGAACTTGCAAGCAAACAAGGTTAAGTTGTCCATTCTCGATTTTGATGGTAAACCCTTAGGTATGATCTGCCAGAGGCGAAGTGAGCCGGGGCTTGCGGCGACAAACTTGTTTGACGGTCGAAATGCCGGCCAACGCATTTCCTGAGCATAGTTTATACGCAATTCTCAAAATTACTCCCATAAACGCCCTACGGTTCAGAATCGCAGTCGTGCCCAGACTGTTGCCTACACGGAAGTGGCCATGCAGTCAGACCGCCCCTCAGAACCATCGCCCCAAGGTGACGAAGACCTTGCGATGGCCGGCGTCGCCCACCGAGATGCCGAAGGTGACCAGGCCGAGCGGCGTATTGGCCACCAGGCCGGCAAGACCGTCCTGGCGAAGAACTGCATGGCTCTCCGGCGACCAGATCTCGCCGCCCTCGTAAGCGATGACGCCGTAAAGCCCCTGCCCCAGGCCGGTGGGCAATGCCGCCAGGCGATGCAGATAGGCGGAGCGGGCAAGATAGGTGTCGGTGCCGCGGAACTCATCGAACGAGGATGCCGAGAGGCGCATCGGGCCGCCCAGCGTGAAGCGGAAGGCTTCGGCAACATTGGCGCGCAGGTAGGAGTTGACCTCGCCGCTGATACCAAAGATATTGGCGCTCTCTTTGGAGCGGGTTGCGCTGAAGGAGAGCTTGACGAGCGGAGCGTTATCGCTGGAGACGGCATGGTAGAGCGCGCCGGTGGCAGCCGCAATCCGGAATCCATTGGGTGAGATGGCGCCGGAAGCGGTCCGGTCGATGTTGATGTGCAGCAGGCCGGACTGCGCGCTTCCGCTCAGGTATGGCCCGCCCCCTGTGCCGGTTCTCAGGCTCCAGCGCGTATCCACGGTCTGCCAGTCGGCGGAGATTTGCAGTTGATTCGAGAAGGTGCGCCCGGCTTCGAGACCGGCGTCGAGATTCTGCTGGAAGCGCTCGGCAATGCGTTTTTGATTGGCCCATATGTAAACCGGTGCGCGGAAAATTCCGGCGTGCGGCTGGATGAAATAACCGCTGGGGGTGAGCAGGCGGTAGTACTCGGCGGAGAGATCGGTCATGTAGCCGATACGGGCGGTGGCGCGCGCTTCAGAGCCGAAGCCGCCGAGATTCTGATCGACGAGCCGGAAAGCTATCTCCCCGCGGCTGATGTTGGAGGTTGCCGCGGCTACCTCCGGACTGATCAGAAGATAGGGCGGGCCGGTGGGGTCGTTGTGCAGGTGGATTAGCAGGCCGGTGTCAGGCGCTGGCAAGACGGCGCTGGCAGACGAGGCAGCGGGCGGCGCCGCGGAATCCGGCTTGGGGGCGTAGCTCTCCCAGGTGGCCGTGATGCCGCCATTCGACTGGATATTCTTGAGGGCATTCTGCGTCGTGTCGGGGCGGATGGGCCTTCCCTCGATGGGCTTCAGATCGCGGAGCAGTTGATGGACGGCGGCTGGCGATCCGCCTTCCGCGCGAATCTGGAGCAGAAGACCGGGATGGGATTGGCGGCGGCTTGCGCGTCCGGCAAGGTAGCTCTTCCAGGCCTCGTCGTCGAGGGCATAGCGGAGCAGGGCTGCGCGGTTCTGCTCGGCGGCCTTGTATCCGGCCTCGATCAGCGGAGCGGGATGGGCGTAATCCGTCGAGGAAAAGCTGCCGGTGGGCACATCGATGACCAGATCGGCAAGACGCTCGGAGTCGGCGACATTATGTTCGATGCCAGCGTCGAAGGCGCGATTGAGAACGCCGACGATCGAGCCGGTATCGGCTTGCGAGAGCGGCTCGTCCTCCAGATGAACGGCTATGACCACGCCGGCGTGCAGACTGCTGCGGAGAATCCCGGTCGGCAGATTATCAAGGATGCCGCCATCAACCAGATAATGGCCGCTGCGATCCTGAACGGGCGGAAAGACTCCGGGGATCGAGATGGAGGCGCGGACGGCCTGCGGCAGCGGTCCGGCGGCAAAGGTGACGGTCTTGAGGGTATTCAGATCGGTGGCCTCGCAGCGGAAGGGGATGGGAAGCCGGTCGTAGTCGAGTTCCTGGCTGTTGTACTCCGATAGCGCGCGGGCCAGAAACTCATTGACGCCGCGCTCAGCCAGCAGAGCATTGCGCAACCCCAGGCGGCTCTTGAGGCCGACGGTCAGTGCCTGGGGCACCTCGCGGCGATCCTGGCGGCGGCGATAGCTCAAGTCGGCATAAGGCGTTTGCAGCGTGAATACGCGGGCAAAGGCGTCGCCGAGGGCCAGGTCGCGCATCTCAGCAGGGGTGCTGCCCGTGGCATAAAGAGCTCCGATCAGCGAGCCCATACTGGTGCCGGTGAGCCGGTCGACGGGGATGTGGTGCTCCTCAAACCATTTGAGCACGCCGATGTGGGCCAGACCCAGCGCGCCCCCACCCTCCAGGGCCACGCCGATGGCAGGCCGGCCTGACGGCTGGACGGCGGGCAGACTGGAAGTGGCTGGCTCCTGGGCAACAGCCTCGGGTTTCTGCGCCTTAGCGAGATCGACGGCGAAAAGAGTCGCGGTAAGCAGGATGGCAAGGGAAATCGAACGCACGGATACACCCTCCGGGGAGAACCATCCTACAAGGTAATTCCTCCGGTGGAGTTGCCGCTGTGATGAAGCGCGTTGGGAAGGCTGCCGGGCGAGACAGAAAGTCTCTCTACGAGACAAAGAGCACCTTTCCGCACGGAGAACGCGGCTCGCCGGAGCGGTCCTACAGATGGAGCCAGGGCCGGTTCTCCCTACTTTGGCGGGGCTGGCGTAAACACTTCGCGGCGCTGCGCGGGTTCGGGTTTAGGCTTCGGCTTGGGAGCCTTCTTAACTTCTTTTCTGCCTTTGTCTTTGCTTCCCATGTCTGCAAGTGTGCCACAAACGCCCCCCTGGGGGGAAGTCCCTAGACTGTATCGACCCTCTCGTTCATCGGCGAGCGCGCAGCAATTCTCCCCGTCGCGTAGAGATACCAGGCAAGCCATGCGGGCGTCGTCCACAGATAGAACCACGAAATGATTTGGACGTTTGCGAAGACTTCGATCAGTGCAACTCCCAAAATCAATCCCAGCGGCAAAACCGAGCGCCGCTTCTCGACCGCTTGATACAGGCCGGCCAGCACGACGGGCAGAAGCATGGATTCATCCGTGAACCAGCCGAAGGGCGTACACATTGCCGAGACAGCCAGAACCAGCAGGCCGTGATCCATCCACTTCCACTGCTCGCGCCTCGTCCGGAAATACCAGAGCGCCCAGGCGCAGGCGCAACTCTGGGGCAGAAACTGCAACCAGGTGGCGTGACGATCCAATAGATTGCGCAAGCCGACACTCAGGACGGGAACGTCCTCATTGACCGCTCCACCCACTCGCATCATCAAAAAGTAATCGGCCCAGGCATGGTGGTCGAAGAAGAATGAAAGCGCGCAACTGGCGGTCAGCGCGATCAGGAATCCGGCAAGGATACGGTATCTCCCCCGGTAGATGGCCCAGGCCAGCAGTACGGCGGCGAAGGGCAGAAACAGATGCGGCTTCAGGGCGCATAGCAGCAGCGCCGCTCCACCAAAGAAAGGGCGGGAGTGGTTGAAGTAAAGAAAAAGCACCAAGCCCAGCAAAAGAAAGATGCCAACCTGGCCGGCCATCAGACAGGTCAACGCAGGCGCAAAAATGTATCCGATCAGATGCAACCGGCTATCGGATCGCCCATGCAGGAGCCAGAGAATCCAGATCGACACCGAAAGACTGCCCAGCAGAACAAGCAGCCAGAGAATCAGTCCGGTCTTTGGGCTGACCAGCCCCAGCGGCAACGCCAGAAAAAGTGCTTCGGGCGGATTCCGCATCATCAGAAGAGCTTCATTGGGATCGCGTCCGGCTGCCACTTCCAGAGTGCGCACCGCCAGAATGTCGTAGGGGTTTGCGCCATGCGCAAGTTGCCGCCCGGCAGCCCAATAGGAGATAAAATCCCGATCCGCGGCGTTCTTGTCACTCAGCCCGATGAGATACATACCAACGACATAGCCAAGCCCCGCAGCCACAATCGCAGCCGCAGCCACCTTACGCCAAAGACTGCTCTTCATCGAATGGCTCCCTGAATCGGAGGTGCGGTCGCACGAGGGCATCCGCGTAAAACTGGTCAAACTCGCTGCTCCCGACAGACTGCTGCTCCTGGGGGTTGCCCACACTTTACACCTGAACGGCAAGAATTTCCAAGTTTGCCCACCGATAGATTGCGGAGATCCCTATCTTTAGTTCCACCCGGAATCTTCTTGTTTTCGTTGACTCAGCGGCCTGATTCGAGTATTCTGAAATCCTTGCGCGGTGTTGCGCCTGGGGTCTGTGTGTATCGGGGCCCCCAGCGACAGGTCTTGGTCGATGGGGTGATGTTGATTCACCTGGACTCGGCTGGTTGATGCCCTCAATGGATCTTCTGGAGGGATCGGCTGGAACAGGCTGCCGGCGGCAGGATTCAAGTTGGAAGCGCTGTAATGCGCGAATCCGGCACGGCCAAAGCCCTTCCGGGGGCCAGCTCCCGCAATCCTCACCCGAACAGATTTGTTTGGCAGTGGGTGGAATGAGGCCCGTGCGCCGGTTTGGCACGGGCAAGAGCGCTTTGCGCTGGTTTTTTGTGGGATTCGATTTTCAGTATGGCGTTTTTTGAAGGCAGGAGAGCGATGAGCACCTTTGTTCCGAGCGGCAAGGATATTGACCGCAAGTGGTTTGTAGTGGATGCCAGTGGCAAGACGCTGGGCCGTCTGGCGACCAAGGCCGCCGATGTGCTGAGCGGCAAGCTGAATCCACAGTACGTTCCTTATATCGACGTGGGCGACCACGTGATCGTCATCAACGCGGAGAAGATTCGCCTCACCGGCCTGAAGGCGCAGAGCAAGCTCTATCGCCGTTACACCGGCTTTCCCGGCGGGTTGCGCGAGGAGTCGTACACGCGCCTCTTGAACCGCAAGCCGGAGATGATTCTGGAGCAGGCCATCAAGGGAATGCTGCCCAAGAGCAAGATGGGCCGCCAGATGGCCACCAAACTCAAGGTCTATCGCGGCGACAAGCACCCCCACGAGGCGCAGCAGCCGGTGGCGCTGGAGATTGTGTAAGAGCAGGGACCTAGGGACTAGGATTGGCCGGAGATCTCCGGCGGAGAGAGCAGAGAATGGCAGATTTGGTTCAGTATTACGGGACGGGACGGCGCAAGTCGGCGATCGCCCGCGTCTTTCTGCGTCCCGGCACGGGCGAGTGGAAGGTCAACGGCAAGGCATTCGACGTGTACTTTGTCACCGAGCAGCAGCGCGTGGCCGCCAAGCGGACACTGGCGCTGGTCGAGCTGGCTTCGAACTTCGATGTCGTGACCACCGTCCGCAGCGGCGGCGTGACCGCGCAGGCCGATGCCGTCAAGATGGGCGTCGCCCGCGCATTGGTTCAATTCAACCCCGAACTGCGCAAGGCGCTCAAGGCCGAAGGCCTGCTGACCCGCGACTCGCGCATGAAGGAACGCAAGAAGTATGGACAGAAGGGCGCTCGTGCGCGCTTCCAGTTCAGCAAGCGCTAACGATTGAAGGATTGTGGACTGAGGGATTAGCCGAAGTTTGGCACTGTTTTCAGATCCCTTGGTCCCTGGTCCCTTAGTCCCTGGCTTTACCAATTTCCCGCTATAGCGGGTTCAATCTGGGCGCTGGCATCGACCACCCGGATGCAACTCACGAAGGAGGCCAATGGCCACGATCACAATGAAGGAGCTGCTCGAAGCTGGTGTTCACTTCGGGCATCAGCCCACGCGCTGGAATCCCAAGATGAAGGAGTACATCTTCGGCGAGCGCAATGGAATCTATATCATCGACCTGCAAAAGACGCTCAAGCTCTTCAAGGATGCGTCCAAGTTTGTCACCGAGCTGTGCGCCAGCGGCAAGACGATTCTCTTCGTCGGCACCAAGCGTCAGGCGCAGGAAGCAGTGGCCGAGGAGGCCACGCGGGCAGGAATGCCGTACATCAACCAGCGCTGGCTGGGCGGCCTGCTGACCAATTGGGTGACGGTGCAGAAGTCGGTGAAGCGCCTTCAAGAGATCGACGAGATGGCCACCGATGGCCGTTACGACCTGCTGACCAAGAAAGAAGTGATCCGTCTGGAGCGGGAGCGCAAGCACCTGCAGGCGAATCTGGCCGGCATCAAGACGATGAAGCGGCTGCCCGACGCGCTCTTCATCGTGGACTCGAATAACGAAGCGATTGCCGTGAAGGAGGCCCGCAAGCTGGGCATTCCCGTGGTCGCCGTGGTGGACACCAACTGCGATCCGACGGTTGTCGATTACGTGATTCCCGGCAACGACGACGCTCTGCGCGCCATCCGCCTCTTCACCTCGAAGATTGCCGATTCGGCGGCTGAGGGCGTGAATCTGGTGGGCGACAAGTCCTTCACCGAGGAGCTTCCTGAGGCGGTTGCCGAAGACGCTGTCGCCGAGGCGGCGCCGGTCGAGGAACTCGATCTGGAAGCGGCTCTGGGCGGTGGAATTCGCAAGGCTCCGGCCGCGGTTGCAGCGATCATGGATGAGGCCGAAGTGGCCGAGGGCGCTCTTTAATCATTCCTGCACACTCATGTGTGCATACTGAGAGAAGCGTGGCCGCCTCGGTTGAGCGCCACGCTTTTCTTCTGCCGATCACCTTCGGGCAGAAAAACTTTGGGTGCCCCACCCGCGCACTTGTTTCTGCGGCTCGGATGGATCACGAACCTCAATAGCTTCTTTCCATGGACTAAAGACGGGTGCCGGGAAGACAGCGAATTTAGAAAAGAGAGATGATGACAGTGAGCGAAAAAATTGATGCCAAGCAGGTAAAAGAGCTTCGGGAAAAGTCCGGCGCGCCGATGGGCGACTGCCTGAAGGCCTTGCAAGAGACCAAGGGAAACATCGAGGATGCCTTTGTGGTGCTGCGCAAGCGCGGCATGGCCTCGGCGCAGAAGAAAGCCGCTCGCACCACCAATGAGGGCGCGGTGGGCACCTACATTCACGCCGGCGGCAAGATTGGCGTGCTGCTCGAACTGAATTGCGAGAGCGATTTCGTCGCCCGCACCGATGATTTTCAGGAACTGATGAAGGATATTGCCATGCACATCGCAGCCTCAGACCCGCGCTATGTGCGCTCGGAGGACGTGACCGCCGCCGATCTGGAACGCGAAAAGGACATCTTCCGCGCCCAGGCCGCCGCCACCGGCAAGCCCGCCCCAGTGATCGAGAAGATCGTCGAGGGCAAGATGGGCAAGTTCTACGAGGAGGTCTGCCTCATCGAACAGCCCTTCATCAAGGACCAGGCGGTGACGATCAAGGAGCTGATCGCCACCAAAGTCGGCAAGCTGGGCGAGAACATCACCGTGCGGCGTTTTGCCCGCTTCAAGGTGGGCGCATCCGATTGGACCGTCGCCACGACGAAGGCCGTGGAAGCGGCAGGCGAGTAACATCCGGCAAGATCCAGAAAGTGGAAAAGGCCCGGGGCAACCGCTCCGGGCCTTTTCGCAATCAGTGGGATCGGGCATGGCGCTCCGATGCCGGGTCCATGCCTGTTATCTGTTCTGCCGATCCGGGATTACTCTCCCAAATAACGGCTCAAAGTCAGTTCGGTGTAGTTATTCGCCAGGCCGATTACGACGATCTTGCTGTCGGCTGGCTGAATGACGACCTGGTAGTATCCCCCCGTACTGGCAGGAATGCTGTTGGATACGGTTCCGCCGCTGCCGAAGGTGGGATCGAGATCCCCATTCGGCGTAAGCCGCGCCAATCCATTGACATTCGTCTGGCCGCTTTGGGCGTAGGTGATTTGCACCCCTGCGACCACGATGTCTCCGTTCGGCCCGACGGCAATTCCACTGGGCAGAGCTTCGATCCCCGGGCCGCCGCTTCCCTCAAAGTGGAAGCTGGGGTCGGCGAAGGTTGGGTCGGCTGCGCCTGTGCTGGTAAAGCGAAGCACCTCGGTTGAAGCATTATGACCGCGAGACTCCTCGCCTACGAATGAGGGACCGGCAAAAAGAAAGTCGCCGTTTGGCTGGAAGATGCTCGGCGTGGAAGGAGACTGGCTCCCGGCACTGGCAACGATGGTCCCACTGGTAACGCCAGACTCCAGCGCGCCAGTGGAAGTAAACTGCGCAATCGAATTCACATTGACGACGCGGATTTCGCCGGTGGAAAGCTCAGCCAGTGCGGTGCAGCCGCCAGGTCCGATTACGTTGGCCGCTCCAGCTGTACCAAAGGTGGCGTCCAGTTCTCCTGCCGAGGTGAAGCGGACAAGTTCAGTGGTAGAGGGCTGCCGTCGCCCCGTGGGAAAAAGCCCCGCGCCCAGAAGAATGTCTCCATTGGTCTCAGCCAAAAGAACCAATCCGAAGGGAGCCGAATCGAGGGCCGGACCGATGGCCAGGCCATCGCTGCCAAACGATGTATCCGCGGAGCCATTGGAGTTCAGGCGCTCGACCGCGAAGTCACCAGCATCGGCGCCGGAGGTGAGCTGACCCGCTACCAGTATCTGTCCATTCGGCTGGAGCGCCAGGACGTCCGATTCACCGATGCTGGTGGGCAGTGCAGCGATTCCCCGGCTGCCGAAGCTCTTGTCCAACTCGCCTTTGGAGGTGTATCGAAGCATATCCGTCGTTGTGATTACACCAATGTTGACATCGGTGATGGTGACATTGGCCAGAACGAGAATATCGCCGTTGCTTTGTAATGCGATCGAGTAGGGATTAACCCCGGTGCTGGAGCTTGTGGCGGTGGTAAAGCTGGTTATGGTCACGCCACCATGGCCAAAAGCGGGATCGAGAGTGCCGGCAGTATTGCCGGCAGCGGATGCGGAGTTCGCCGCAACGGCCAAGCCAAGCATCGCAAGGCCCGGAAGCATTGCCGAAATTGGTTGTATTATCTTCACCATTCCTCCTGACCGGTCATTACACCCGCGAGCATAGCAGAGGAACTTCGCAATGAATGTCAAAGCAATGTCTGGAAGTTGTCATGAGATTGTCATTTCTTCCGGCGCGCCCGATTGGACCGTCGCCACCACCAAAGCCGTGGAATCGGCAGGCGAGTAACTTCCAGATCATTCAGAACCAATATGCCCAGGGCGCATAGCCTGAGCCATTTTTTTGTGTTCTGATGACAGTGCCTTATCCGGAGGTATTGTACGATGTAGGAAACTTCCGCAAGAAGGCGGCCTCGAATTGAAACGAAGAGAGTTTTTGAAGCCAGCCCTCGGAGCCGCAGTTTTCTCCGCCATTCCACGCGCTTTCGTCGCACTCGGTCAGGCAGAGGCTGCGCAACCAACAACCCATGAAAGGAGCAGTATGAGCGAAGCCAGCAAGAGCCGGCCAGAGATTGGCATGCTGTTATTCCCCGGTTTGAACTTTCTCGATCTGATCGGACCTCATACCCTCCTCGCCCACTCGGCAAATGTGCATTTGGTCTGGAAGAACCTCGATCTGCTCACAGTGGAATCGGGAATCGCCGTCAAGCCGACAACCAAATTCGAAGACTGCCCCAAAGATCTCGATGTACTTTTTGTTCCCGGTGGTCCCGGCGTTGTGGATGTCATGCAGGACCAGTCGTCGCTGAATTTTCTGACCGATCGTGGACTCCGCGCCAAGTACGTGACCTCTGTATGCACCGGATCCGTATTGCTGGGAGCTGCGGGGCTGCTGCGCGGATTCAATGCAACCTCCCATTGGGCTTACCGCGATATGCTGCCTCTCTTCGGCGCGACACCTGTGAATCAGAGAGTTGTGACGGACCGCAACCGCATCACAGGAGGTGGAGTGACATCCGGCATCGACTTTGGATTCACCCTGCTCTCCATCCTCTTCGGGGAGAATCTCGCAAAGGCTGTACAGCTTGCAAACGAATACGATCCACATCCTCCCTTCGACGCCGGAACTCCTGACAAAGCGGGTCCTCAGATCACTCAAGCGGTGCTTGCTCAAATGGGGCCTCGACTGGAGAAGGTGAGAGAACTTGCCAATAAAATGAAGGCAAATTAGCGGCACCCTGCACTCCCCGCTTTTCAAATTGCGAGGATGCAACGCTGTCGCTATGCGATACTTGAACAGTATGTATAAACGCATCGTACTCAAGCTGTCGGGCGAGGTGCTGGCAGGGGCGCGGGGCTTCGGCCTGGATGCCGGCAAAGTCGCCGAGATCACCAGCGAGATCGTCGAAGTTCACGCCCTCGGCGTGGAGATCGGCGTGGTCGTGGGCGGCGGCAACTTCTTCCGCGGCGTGGCCGAGCAGGCCAAAGAGATGGATCGCGTGGCCGCCGACAACATGGGGATGCTCTCCACCATCATCAACGCCATTGCCATGCAGGATGCGCTGGAGCAGCGCGGCGTTCCTTGCCGGGTGATGAGCGCCGTCTTCATGAATCAGGTGGCCGAGCCTTATATTCGCCGCCGCGCCGTGCGGCATCTCGAAAAAGGCCGCGTAGTGATCTTTGCGGCGGGCATCGGCAATCCCTTCTTCTCCACCGACACGGCAGCTAGCCTGCGGGCGATGGAGATCAAGGCCGAGGTGCTGTTGAAGGCGACCAAAGTCGAGGGCGTCTTCAGTGCCGATCCGGTGCTGGTCAAGGATGCGGTCAAGTACGACGAGATTACCTATATGGAGATATTGCGCCAGGGGCTGAAGGTGATGGATCTGACCGCGGTGAGCCTCTGCAAGGACAACAACCTGCCGATGATTATCTTCAACATGAACAAGCCGGGGAATATCCGCCGCGTTGTTCTCGGCGAAAAAGTCGGCTCGCTGGTGACGGCGTAAGAGCAGGAGTCAGATACCAGGGTTCAGTCGCCTGTCGGAGCACCGTACTGCCAATGGAGATGCAAAAGCCGCAACGGCTGTACGCACTGACGGGGCTGCGCTGTTTTGCGGCTGTCAACATCGTTTTCTTTCATTTTTCCAATCCCCAGTGGTTTGGCTGGCTGGCGCCGGTGGTCAACGCCGGTTACGCCTCGGTGAGCTACTTCATTCTGCTCTCCGGCTTTGTGCTGGCCTATAACTACGCAGGCCGCGCACGGGCCGGAGAACTGAACCGCAAGCGCTTCTGGGAGGCGCGCTTCACGCGGCTTTATCCCATCTACTTTTTGAGCCTGCTGATGAGCTGGCGGATGGTGCGGGTCGAGTACGGCGCGCACACGCATGGAATGTTCTGGACCGGCATGGCGCTGACGCCGCTGTTGTTGCAGGGCTGGATTCCTCCGGTTGCTACCTTTCTGAACACGCCGGCCTGGACGATGTCCGCCGAGAGCTTCTATTACTTTCTCTTCCCCTGGCTGGCGCGCTGGAAGCGGGCGGATCGCCTGGCGCCGCATCTGGGCAAAATGGCCGGCGTATGGGCGCTGGGGATGCTTCCGGGCGCGCTCTATATCCTGTTCAACCCAGACGGCATCGCGCATCCGGACCGCTGGAGCTGGGGCCCCTGGCTACAGGCGCTCAAGTACACGCCGCTGCCCCATCTGGCGAGTTTTGTCTTTGGCGTGATGCTGGCCAATCTGGACGAGAGGATGGAGCGCGGCGGACGCCTGCGCTTGCTGCTCGGCGTGGGCGGCTTCGCTGGAACCTTTTTCATCATGATGCTGGGTCCGCTGGTTCCCTACGCCATCGTTCACGACGGCTTGATGATGCCCCTCTTCGGCTGCATCATTCTGGGGCTGGCAGGGCATAACCCGCTGGCAACCGGCTTCGGCTGGCGTCCGCTGGTCTTTGTGGGCGAGGCCAGCTACTGCCTTTATCTTCTGCACTTTAACTTATGGAATCTGATCCACGAGAGCCACGTGCTGGAGTTTCTGGGGCTGAGCCGCTTCGATCCCTGGATCAGCTATGTGGTGCTGATCGCGTTGGCGCTGGTGGCGCTGCATCTGGTGGAAAAACCGGCGCAGCGGCAACTGCGTAGCTGGATGAACGCCTAGGGCATTGCGCGGCATGAAGTATCCCAGCCGGTAGGCCACTGGCTGCACGATCTCGCATTTTGCATCATAGTCGATGCAATATCTTCATTTGAATGTTACAATTCGCAGCGAATCGGTCCATCTGTAAAGAGATCGTATGAACCGGATAAGGAATATGTCCTGGCTTGCCGATAATACCGTCAAGCGGAAGAGTTGCCGAAAATGCTGACGCAGGCTGAAGCAAATCTCGCGGCCCTGATCGAGAGCACCGCAGATCTGATCTGGTCGGTAGACCTCGATTACCGGATCATTGCCTCGAACTGTGCTTTTCGGGAGAACATCGAAAACAACTACGGGAACAGCGTGCTGACGGGCATGAGGCCGGAGGAGTATCTGCCGCCGGAGAAGGCCGCGCTTTGGCCGCCATTGTATGAGCAGGCGCTCCGCGAGGGGCCATTCCGGACGGAGTATCTTCTGGTGGATGGCCGGACGCTGGAGATGGCCCTGAACCCCATCGTGATGGATGGTCAGGTCGCGGGAATTTCAGTCTTCGGCAAGGACATCACCGAGCGCAAGGCGGCCGACTGCGCGCTGCGGCAGGCCGAGGAGGCGCGCGCCCTGCTGGCCTCGATCGTCGATGCCTCCACAGACCTGATCCATGCAGTGAATCTGGATGGGAGCATTGCCAGTTGGAATCCGGGAGCGGAACGGCTGACCGGCTATACGAGTGAGGAGATTCTGGGCAAGAGCGTGAAGATTCTTGCTCCTCCCGGCCATGAGGAAGCCGTCGAGCAGACTCTGCTGGAGATCGCCGCAGGAAGCGCCGCCGGCCCCTTCGATACGGTGCTCCGGCGGAAGGACGGAAGCGGAGTTGACGTGGCACTGACCCTCTCGCTGATCCGCGATGCGACGGGAGTGGTGACGGGCATCGCCGCGATTGCCCACGACATCACCATTCGGAGACAATCGGCGGAGGCGCTGCACGAGAGTGGAGATTTTCTCACCGAGGCGCAGCGGATCGGAGACTTGGGCTGCTATGTGATGGATGTCTCCACCGGAGTCTGGAGCAGCACCAGCATTCTGGATGAGATCTTCGGCATCGATCCGGAATATGAGCGCACCGTAACCGGCTGGGAGGCGCTGGTCCATCCCAATGACCGCGCGATGATGTCGGCCTACTTTGCCGAAGAGGTTATTGGGAAGGGAAAGCCCTTCGACAAGGAGTACCGCATCCTGCGGAAGCGGGATGGGAGCGAGCGCTGGGTGCATGGATTGGGCAAGCTGGAGATGGATGACGAGGGCAATCCCCGCAAGATGCGCGGCATCATCCGGGATATTACCCGGCACCGGCGTTGGGAGATGGAGCTGCAACACAGCGAAGCGCTCTATCGCACCGCCTTTCAGACCAGCATCGACGCCGTCACCATCAGCCACCTGGAGGATGGGCGGTTCGTCGATGTGAATCAGGCCTTCCTGCATATGTTCGGCTACCAGCGCGAGGAGGTGGTTGGGCACACCTCGCTGGAGTTGAAGATATGGACGGATCTTGCGGACCGGAAGAGGTTGGTCGAGAGGCTGCGGAAGGAGGCCCCTGTCCGGGATATGGAGTTTCTGCTCGCCGGAAAGGGCGGGCGCCGCTTCTGGGTTCTGGTATCGGGGGCGCAGATTGAGATCCAGGGAGTTCCCAGCTTTCTTCTGGTGGTGCGGGACATCTCCGAGAGCAAGGCGGCCGCGCGGAGGCTGACCGAGGCCCAGGAAGCGCTGCGCATGAGCGAGGAGCGCCATCGCATCGCCTTCCAGGCCAGCGCCAACATTGTCGCCATGGTCCGTCTCGACGACGGAGTGATACTGGACGCCAACAAAGCCTTTCTCGAAACCCTGGGCTATCAGCAGCGCGAGGCGATCGGGCATAGCTGGCAGGATCTGGGTTTCCTGGCCGATGCGCGGGAGATGCAAACCATCTTTGAAACGCTGCGCCGGAATCGGGAATTTCGCGGAGAAGTGCGCATTGGAAAGAAGAATGGAGAGGTATTTTGGGGCCGGATGTCGGCTTCGGTCTTTGAATATGCGGGGGTTTCCTGTTTCCTTGCGGTCACACAGGATATTACCGAGAGCAAGATCGTGGAGCAGCGGCTGGTGGAGGCGGACAAGGCGCTGCGCGCCAGCGAAGAGCGCTACCGCACCGCCTTCCAGACCAGCATCGATGCAATCAATATCAACCGGCTGAGCGATGGCAAGTACATCGACTGCAATCAGGCATTCCTCGACATTCTGGGATACCAGCGGGAGGAGGTCATCGGGCGGACCTCGCTGGAGCTGGAGGTTTGGGCGGATTCACGCGACCGGCAAACGATGTCGGATCTGGTGCGGCAGAGTGGAAGCTGCCGCGGCCTGGAGGTGCAGTTCAAGAAGAAGAATGGCGAGTTGATGTGGGGACAGATGTCGGCGACGATGATGGAGGTGGACGGCGTTCCCTGCGTCCTGTCGATCTCCCGCGATCTCTCCGAGTCCAAGGCCGCCAAGAGCGAGATTCAGAATCTTGCCTACTATGATTCTCTGACCGGCCTGCCCAACCGGCGTCTGCTTCTGGAGAGATTGCGGATGGTTCTGGCCTCCGAGTCTGGCAGCAGCCGCTCGCAGGCGCTGCTGTTGATCGATCTGGACAACTTCAAGACGTTGAACGACACGCTGGGCCATCAGACCGGCGATCTGCTGCTGCAACTGGTGGCGCGGCGGATCAGCGATTGCACACAGGAGACTGACACGGTGGGGCGGCTGGGCAGCGACGAGTTTGTGGTGATGCTGGAGGATTTGAGCGTGGTTGCCGAAGAGGCCGCGGCTCAGGCCCAGGCCGTCGGCGAAAAGATTCTGGTTTCGATCGCTCAGCCCTATCTGCTGAAGGACCGCGAATGTCTGTCGACGGCCAGTATAGGAATTGCGGTCTTCCGCGATCAGCAAAACAGCAGCGACGAGATCTTGCAGCAGGTCGATATTGCCCTGCATCAGGCCAAGGCGGCGGGGCACAACACCATGCGCTTTTTCTCTCCGGCGTTGCAGGCCGCGGTCAATGCGCGCGCCACGCTGGAGGAAGATCTGCGCCGCGCCATCAAGACGCAGCAGTTCCTGCTCTACTATCAGCCCCAGGTGGAACAGGGACGACTGATCGGCGTCGAAGCCCTGATCCGCTGGAAGCATCCGGTGAACGGCCTGGTGGCGCCGGACGAATTCATTCCTCTGGCCGAAGAATCGAAGCTGATTCTGCCCCTGGGAAATTGGGTTCTGGAGACGGCCTGCGCACAGATTGCGCGCTGGGCAAAGCTGTCGAAGGCCAGCCATCTGACGGTCGCGGTGAATATCAGCGCCTTGCAGTTCCGCCAGCCTGAGTTTGTCGATCACGTGCTCAAGGCTCTTGACCGCACCGGCGCCAACCCCAAGAACCTCAAGCTGGAATTGACTGAAAGTATGCTGGTGGAGAACTTTGAAGATGTCATCAGCAAGATGAGCGAGCTTAAATCGCATGGGTTGAGCTTCTCGCTCGACGATTTTGGCACCGGCTATTCGTCGCTTGCCTACCTGAAGCGCCTGCCGCTGGACCAACTCAAGATCGACCGGGTCTTTGTACGCGATATGCTGGTGGATGCGACCAGCGGCGCGATCGCGCAGACCATCATCTCGCTGGGCCGCGCCATGGGACTGTCGGTGATTGCCGAGGGCGTGGAAAGCGAGGAGCAGCGCGGCTTTCTGGCCGGCCTCGGCTGCCATTGCTTCCAGGGAATGCTCTACAGCCCGCCGCTGCCTCTGGAGGATTTCGAGGCGTTTTTCTAGCCCCTCGGTCCCTTCGTCCCTATCCCCTGGTCCCCTGGTCCCTTCGCCCCCTGGTCCCTTCTTTACCACGCTCCGTCGATGCGAAAGGAGGTCAGGCTCTCGGCCTCGCTCTCAGCCAGCGTGTGCTCGACGATCTGGTCCACGCGGCTGCCGCGCGGTCCGCGGCGCAGGCTCGAACGCAGCTCGGCCAGGTCCTCCGCCGGGCCGCAGGCAACCACTTCGACCTCGCCCTCTTCGGTGTTGCGCACCCAGCCGCGCAGGTCCAGCAGGCTGGCCTCCCGTTGCACAAACCAGCGAAAGCCCACCCCCTGCACCCGGCCCTGAATCAAAAAATGAAGAACCATCGTTAGTGAGTTTTACAGATGCGCCGCCGCTGTGCAACCGGCAAGGCAATCGGGTAGCGGGTCAAGTGTTTCCCACATGGGGTATCGATGGATTTTCAGGATCGATCCTCTCCATCCCCGGAATTTGACACGAAAATTCCATGCGGGCAGATAGCGAGCGGATGGCCCCACCGTAGGTGGCGGCGCGCTACACTGGAAGTCATCATGGTCTTTGTCCTCGATAACTACGATTCGTTTACCTACAACCTGGTGCAGTACCTGGGAGAGCTGGGCGCCGAGGTCGAGGTCTACCGCAACGACGAGCTGACCGTCGAGCAGGTGGAGGCGCTGAAGCCGGAGCGCATTCTGCTCTCGCCCGGTCCCTGCACGCCCAGCGAGGCCGGCATCCTGGTTCCGCTGATCCGGCATATGGCCGGCAAGGCGCCGATTCTTGGAGTCTGCCTGGGCCATCAGGCCATCGGCGAGGCCTTTGGCGGCCAGGTGGTTAGAGCCAGCCATCTGATGCACGGCAAGACCAGCCCCATCACGCACGACGGCAAGGGCATCTTTGCCGGACTCGACAGCCCGCTGACCTGCACGCGCTACCACTCGCTGATCGTTGCCGAGGAGTCGCTGCCCGCCGAACTTGTTGTCTCCGCCAGTACCGCCAGCGCCGATGGAAAATCATCCGTTATCATGGGTCTGCGTCATCGCACGCTGCCCATCGAGGGCGTGCAATTCCATCCGGAGAGCGTCTTGACCGAGGGCGGCCACCAGATGATCCGGAATTTTTTGGAGATGTAGCCGCCATGCGATCTGCCGCAGCTTTGAAGAGGCACAACTTCAATCGCGCCAACAATGCAGCTATGCAGGGCTGGACTCCAGCTTCTGTGGGATGTTTTTTCGGTTCACTATCGATTCGGTCTTCATTTTCAATCACATTCTTTGCACTGTTTCTACTGCTTCTCAACACACCTTTGCTCCGCTCCCAAGCCGCTCCATCCGCCACGTCCGGCCCCATCGCCATCGTTCCTCTTGACAGCGAGAACCCGGAGAGCGCCGCCTCGGTGACTGGCGCGATGGAGGTGACGCAGGGCAAGGCCATGATCGGTGTGAGCGGCACGGTCACCTCCGGTCGCCGGACAACGGAGGTCATACTGCCGCATCGCGGCCTACTGCGGGTCTGCGCAGCAACGACCGTCAAACTGGCCGCCGACTCCAGCGTTCCCGCCGGTGAAGTTCCCGGCCTGATGATGGCAATGAATCATGGGGCGGTCGAGGCGAGCTTCGCCACGGGCCGCAACGCCGACATCCTGATGACGCCGGACTTCCGCATTCTGATTGCCGGTCCGGGAGCGGCGAATGTGAAGGTGCGCCTGGGCGAGCACGGCGATACCTGCGTGGACAATGCGGCGGCAGCCGGCGGCAGATCTTCGTCGAAGACGAGCGGAAATGATCCTTATGTGCTGGTGACCGGCATCTTCAGCAGTGGCGATTATCGCGTGCAGCCCGGCCAGAGAGTGATGTTCGAGCACGGGAACCTGCACGAGGTGGTGGACAACGAAAAGGAGCCATGCGGTTGCCCGCCGGCCACGGCCACGGGAAATGAGTTTCCCTTGGCGCAGAGCGAGGGGCTGGCGCCCGGTCCCGCTGTGACGGGAGAGAACGGCCAGTCGCTGCCCGCGGATTCATTGGTCTATTCCAGCCCCGCACTCGCGGCGCCGCCCGCGGACGAAGCCACATCAACGGCCGCGAAACCGAAAGCCGCCAAGCACGCCGGCAAAAAGAAGTCGGGCTTCTTTGCCAGCATCAGCAGCTTCTTCCGGTGGCTCTTTGGCGCGGAGTGAGGGCGCGGAGTTTTTTCAGGCGGGGTCGGGAAATCTCGATCGATACTCCGAAACGATGTCTTGCATGATGGCGCCCAGATCGGCAAGCGGATCGCTCCCATCGGACAGTCTCTCTTCCGTGGCGACGGCGCGGAAGACTCCCGCGCTGGTCGTCAGATAGAAGTAGATCTCGCCCTCGCCAGGCAGGCCGGTGGTTTCCGTTGGTTTGAATTGCGAGATTAAATCCGCCGCCAGTTGGATCGCACGGAGAGCCGCATCGCGGATCTCAGGAAACTTCTGGCTTCCGCCGATAAATCCGCCGCCGCTGCTGAGATAGATGCTTGCCGTGCCGTCCGCCGCTGCCAGCACCGTTACGGTGCCGTTGCCGATATCCCAGTCCATCAGAATCGCGTGCACGGAATCTGCGGGGAGATTGTCAAGCCGTATCTTCAGCGCATTTTCGCGCATCTTGGGGTAGATGGAAGGGTCTGCCTTCTGTATGGGTTCCATAGTGTAGAGAATACAACACAAGTTGTTTGCAGGAGCCGCGGATTGAAGCGGCAACACTCCTGTAAGCGCCAAAGAATCAATAAAACGCGATGAGATTGACCGGGAAGAACAGGGGATTTTCCGCCGGTCCGGAGGGGGCGCTTCACTTGGCGGGACGCGGGAGGGCCAAAGCCCCGTAGAATAGAGACAGGTCTCGCGTTTCTATAGGACGGTTCGCGGGAATTTCACCACATGGAGGAGCAGATGGCAAGTGCCTTGCAGCAACCGGAGGTCGCCCCCGGCAACGGTTTTGTCAGCGAGGAGGCCAAACGCTTGGCCGAACAAATTCGCACAGAGCGCGCGCGTGAGAGACAATCGCTTCAGTTGCAGCGCGAGAATATCCTCTCGCAAAGGACCTCGCATCCGGCGCGACGAGCGGCTCTGGAAGCGGCCCTCGAACAGATCGAGGGACAGATACAGGCAATTCAGTAAACCGGCCCGCCAAGTGCGGGTTTTTTTATGCCCTAAGGCTTGCGGTAATTGAGCAGGGAGTTGGCCTGCTGCACCGGAGTCAGCAGCACCCGCGCAATGTTGACATTGGCGGGGCGGCTGACGGCCCAGAGAATCGCATCGGCCACGTCTTCCGGCGTGAGCGGCTGAAGGCCCTTGTAAAAATCGGCAGCCCGTCCGGTGTCGCCGTGAAAGCGGACGATGCTGAACTCCGTCTCAACCATGCCGGGATCGACTGTGGTAACGCGCAGCGGCGTGCCCAGCAGGTCTTGCCTGAGGCCGTCGTTGATGGCGCGCTCCGCGGCCTTGGTGGCGCAGTAGACAGCGCCGCCGGGATAGGTCATTTCGCCGGCCGTCGATCCCAGGTTGACAATGTGGCCGTGTCCGCGCGCTACCATTCCCGGCACGACGGCGCGGGTCACATAGAGCAGGCCTTTGACATTCGTGTCGAGCATCTCTTCCCAGTCGTCGATCTTGCCCTCGTGGAGTTTTTCCAGACCGCGGCTGAGACCGGCGTTGTTGACCAGCACGTCGATGGCCTGCCAATCGGCGGGCAGCCCCTCGATCGCTTGCTGAACGGCATCGCGGTCACTCACATCGAGGCGGATGCTGTGGACGGCCTCGGCTCCGCGCTCGGCGACGGCGGCGGCCACGGCCTTCAGTTTCTCGATGCGGCGCGCGGCCAGCAGCAGGCGCGCTCCTTCAGCGGCAAATGCCAGCGCGGTGGCAGCGCCAATGCCCGCCGAAGCTCCAGTGATAAAGACGATCTTCCCTTTGAGGCTCATGGCTCTATCCTAACCAATTCGATCTGCCGCGATCCATTATCCTGATGAATGGAGCTTCCAACACAACCGCCGCGCACTTCGCCCAGCTCGATGGCTGCCGCGGCAGTGACTCTCTGCGGTGTCTGCGCCTTTCTGGAGCTTTATTGCACGCAACCGCTGCTGCCGCTCATGACCAGGCTCTTCCACGCGTCGAAGACCGGTGCAGGAATGACGGTCTCGGCCGCGACATTGGGCGTGGCGTTGTCGGCTCCGGTCTTTGGCGCGCTGGCTGAGCGGCTGCCGCGCAAGCCGGTCATTGTGGGATCGCTGCTGGCCACCGCGCTGCCCACACTGCTTGCCGCCACCTCAACCTCCCTTGCCCAGCTCATTTTCTGGCGGTTTCTGCAGGGCATCGCCGTGCCGGGCATCATCGCGCTGGTTGTCACCTACATCGGCGAGGAGTGGCCGGTGGAGCGGTTGGCCCTCATCATGAGCTTTTACGTCAGTGGAACCGTGCTGGGCGGCTTTCTTGGCAGGATTTCATCCGGTTATCTGGCCGACTGGTACGGTTGGCGAACAAGTTTTCTGGTGCTGGGCGCCGTCGCTCTGGCCGGAGCGGGAGGCGTGGCTGCCTGGCTGCCGCCGGGACGCCGGATTCCAGCGACCTCCGTCAAGCAACCGGCATTTATGCAGCAGGTGAGAGGCTTCTTTCTCCGCCGCCGTCTGGTGGCCACCTTTGCTGTCGGCTTCAACGTCCTTTTCTCGTTGGTGGGCGTCTTTACCTGGATCACCTTTCATCTGGCCGCCGCGCCTTACCGGCTCTCGACCGCGGCGCTCAGCTCGCTGTTCTTCATTTATCTGGTCGGTTTTGTGGTCACGCCCTTCGCCGGCTTTCTCATTACCCGTGTGGGGCTGCGCGCGGGCATCGGCGGAGCAATTCTCTGCTCGATGGCGGGCGTGCTGCTGACGCTGGCTCCTTCGCTTCCCGTCATCCTCACCGGTTTGGCGCTGGTTTCGACCGGCGTCTTTATCGCCCAGACCGCCTCGCAAAGCCATCTGCGCGTGGCCTCACCACCGGAGTCGCGCGTGACCGCCGCGGGCGTCTACCTGACCTGCTACTATCTCGGCGGCACCGCTGCCGGGGTTGTGCCGGGAGCCTTCTGGGCGCTGGGCAAATGGCCGGCCTGCGTCGCCTTCATCGCCGCCATGCAGGCCGCGGCGCTGATTATCGCGCTCGTCGGCTGGCGAAAACCAGAGGCGGTATGAAGTGCGCTCTGCGCAGGCATCAGACAACGATGAACCCTGCGGCAGCCATGGGAATCTAAAATAGAGTAGTTCCGATTTCAATAGCCCGCGGAGAGTTCTGCCGCCGCGAGGCTCCGGTCCGCATCAACTCAAAACAGCGCCGCGATTTCCCGGCCCGCAACAGAAAAATGCCGTCAAGGAGTCATTTTGTCCGAGTCTCAGCCCATATCCAGCGGCGTCCCCAGCGCTGCGCCAGCTCTCAAGCCAGCTCCCAATTTGGCGGAGCACGGCTCGGCTGTGCAATGGAAGCCGAGGGTCAATCCCTGGCTGATCGCCATGACCGTGGCGCTGGCGGCCTTCATGGAGGTGCTGGATACTTCGATTGCCAACGTTGCGCTGCCGCACATCGCCGGATCGCTGGGCGCGAGCACGAATCAAGGAACCTGGGTGCTGACCAGCTACCTGGTGGCCAACGCGATTGTGCTGCCCATCGGCGCCTGGGCATCGAGCGTATTGGGCCGGCGCAATTTCTTTGTCCTCTGCATTGTGATCTTCACCGTCTCCAGCTTTCTCTGCGGGGCAGCGCCGTCGTTGCCGATGCTGTTGGTATTTCGCGTGCTGCAAGGGGCGGGCGGCGGCGGAATGCAGCCGATGGCGCAGGCGATCATGGCCGACAGCTTTCCGCCGCAGAAGCGCGGTCAGGCCTTTGCGCTCTATGGCCTGGTTGCCGTGCTGGCCCCGTCGATCGGTCCGACGCTGGGCGGCTGGATTACCGATAACTTCAGTTGGCGCTGGATCTTCTTCATCAACATTCCGGTGGGCATTCTGGCTTTTGTGCTGGTCAGCCGGCTGGTGGACGATCCGCCCTGGATCAAGGCCGATCGCTCGCGACTGGGGAATATCGACTACCTCGGCCTGAGCTTTCTCACACTGGCGATGGGCGGCTTGCAGATCATGCTCGACAAGGGCGAGGAGAATGACTGGTTCTCCTCCGGCTTTATCCGCTTCTTCGCCTTTCTGTTTGTCTTCGGCATCGTGGGTCTGATCGTATGGGAGTGGAGGCACAAGAATCCCATCATCAACCTGAAGCTCTTCCGCTTCAAGAACTTTGCCATCTGCTGCTTTCTAATGGCGCTGGTGGGCGGGGTGTTGAACGCCAACACCGTCTTGCAGCCACAGTTCATGCAGCAGTTGCTGGGGTGGAATGCGACGACTGCGGGAATGGCGCTGACCGCGGGCGGCGTCATGCTCTTGTTCATGATGCCGTTGGCCGGTTTTGCCACAGGCAAAGTGCCGGCGCGTTACCTGGCGATGGCGGGTTTCATCATGTTTGTGATCACTTTTCGGATTGCGGCGAATGTGACCACACTGGAGATGACCTTTCCGGCGGCTTCGTGGCTGCGCGTGATTCAGATGATGCCACTGCCGTTCTGCTTTATCTCGATCACCACCGCGGCTTATGTGGGTATGCCCAAGGAAGAGAGCAATCAGGTGGCGGGGCTTATCAACTTTGTGCGCAATATCGGCGGCAGCATTCTGATCGCCATCACCAACGCGCAGGTTACCAGCCGCTCACTTTGGCACGAGCAGCATCTGCAGAGTGCAATGCAGGCGGCCAACAGCGCCTTTCAGCAGCACAGGCAGGCGCTCACAGGATTCTTTGACGGCAAATTCGGTGGGGCGAACGGCGGCGGGATGGCGCTAGCCCAGATCTACAACCAGCTCAATCAGCAAGCGCAGACACAGGCCTACCAGGATGTGTATATGGAGCTTTCGTGGATGTCGGTCGGGCTGGTGCTGCTGACCTTTCTGCTGAGCAAGAACAAGCCTGAATCAGGTGAGGAAACCAGGGCGATGCACTGAGGATTTTGGAGCGAGAGGGAGTCTTATAAAAGCCGGAATGTTATTACTTATGTTATAATTTAATCTACTGGGAGGTTGGGAATGGCTACGACCACAAAGATTATCGCTATCGGCAACTCCGCCGGAATCATTCTGCCCAAAGAGACATTGGCGCGGCTGAATGTGGGGAAGGGGGATACGATTTGTCTCTCCGAAACACCTTATGGCGCCCATCTGACACCCTATGACGACCAATTCATGCGCAAGCTGGAATCCACTGAACGCGTGATGCGCAAGTACCGTGATGCTCTGAGAAAGCTGGCGGAGTAGTGCAGGAACCTGTTTGGATGGAGACTGTCGACGCCGTGATTGCTCACGATCTCGAACTGGCAGCACACGGCGGCTCTGCGGGTGTGCGTGATGCCGGATTGCTGGAATCCGCATTAGCACGTCCAAAAAACCTGCTGGCCTACAGCAATTCTGCGCCCTCTTTGCCAGTTCTTGCCGCAGCATATGCCTTTGGAATTTCATCCAATCATGCGTTTGTCGATGGAAATAAGCGTACAGCTTTGCTGGTTTCCTTTGCATTTCTCGATGTGAACGGTCTTGAGGTTACCGCCAGCCAGGAGGATGCATTCCTCACTATCCTAAGCCTCGCCGCGGGAGAAATCTCCGAGGAGCAGCTTGCTCAATGGTTTGAAGGAAATACGGCTCCCCGCTGAGCCAATCTGGGAGGGGATTTCCACCGCCGTCCCATTTCTCCCCTTCCCAACTCCCCCCCCAGCCGGTGTAGAATTGTTGCAGTCAGGTTAATTCCAGCGCCTGGCAACGCAAACAACTGCGCAAAATGCGGTTGTTGGGGTTTTATGGACGGCAATTTATACGGCTCTTCTCTCTCCCGCCACAAGCGATTCCATTTCTATTTCCATTGCATTGTTGCTGACGATATTCGACTTGGGAGGCCCAGGCGTCACCGGAATTTCTCCGGACGCATTGGTGATCTCTGATGGCCGATATGGCGACAACTGTAAATGTAATGCCTTCAGGTACATCGCTACTTGATCGCAAGTTGAGCAAGTCTCCCAGCCGCGCCGGTTTGGTGATTTTCCTGGTTGCGTTGGGCGTCGGGCTTTTTTATATCGCCTTTCATGTCGCGCGCGATCTGGATTCGGTCATCATCACCAGCATCTGGCCCTATCTGCTGCTGGGCCTGGCTCTGTTAATCGCACTGGGCTTCGAGTTTGTCAACGGCTTCCACGATACTGCAAACGCCGTTGCCACAGTGATTTACACTCATTCGCTCGAACCCAACACCGCGGTCGTCTTGTCGGGCATCTGCAATCTGCTCGGCGTGCTGGCCTCGACCGGCACGGTAGCCTTTGCGGTGATCACACTGTTGCCCGTGGAATTGATCTTGCAGGTCAGCTCCGGCGCAGGCTTTGCCATGGTCTTTGCCTTGCTGATTGCGGCCATTGTCTGGAATCTCAGCACCTGGTGGTTTGGGCTGCCGGCCTCCAGCTCGCATACGATGGTCGGATCGATTATCGGCGTCGGGATCGCCAACCAACTGATGCACATCCACGCGGGCACCTCGGGATTGGATTGGGAGCAGGCCTCAAAGGTTCTGAAAGCCCTGATCGTTTCCCCGCTGGTCGGCTTTGGCGCCGCCGCGCTGCTGATCCTTCTCTCCAAGCAGTTCATCAAATACCCATCCCTCTACGAAGCTCCCAAAGACAATCAGCCTCCACCCTGGCCGATTCGCGCGCTGATGATTCTGACCTGCACAGGGGTCAGCTTCTTTCATGGCTCCAATGACGGGCAAAAGGGCATGGGCCTGATCATGCTGATCCTGATCGGCACGGTGCCCACCGCGTACGCCCTCAACCACGCCGTCAGTCCGGCAGAGGTGCAGAGCTTCATCGCGGCCTCGGAAGCGGCCGCCGGAATTCTCGACAGGCGCGTGGAAGAGAAGGCCGCAGCCAGCCTCGATGACCGCGCCAGGGTCACCAGCTACATCCGCAGCAAGGAGATGACGCCGGAGACGATCCCGGCGCTGCGCGGATTGGTCGAGGAGTTGAACCGCGAAGTGACGCCGTACAAGCTCTTCAAATCCGTTCCGGCGCAGGAACAGACCAATGTCCGCAACGATATGTATATCGCCAGTGAAGGCATCCGCCTGTTGCTGAAGAGCGATGCCAGCCTGGTGAAGGAGCACAAAACGCCGGTCTTCAACAGCACGGAGACAGCGGTTTTGACCAACTACAAGGGCAAGCTGGACAAGGCGACGAAGTTCATCCCCGACTGGGTGAAGGTTGCCGTCGCGCTGGCCCTGGGACTGGGAACGATGGTCGGCTGGAAGCGCGTCGTGGTCACGGTAGGCGAAAAGATCGGCAAGGATCACCTGACCTATGCGCAGGGAGCGAGCGCGGGATTGGTGACGATGGGAACGATTTTTGCAGCGAACACCTGGGGATTGCCGGTTTCGACGACCCACATTCTCAGTTCCGGCGTGGCCGGCACGATGACGGCCAACGGCAGCGGTCTGCGTCTTTC
This sequence comes from Occallatibacter sp., assembly GCA_049587335.1. Classification (GTDB taxonomy): domain Bacteria; phylum Acidobacteriota; class Terriglobia; order Terriglobales; family Acidobacteriaceae; genus Telmatobacter. The sequence goes on from JBAVDS010000088.1 coordinate 27,011, forward strand.
AACGGTTCGCAATATCGCCGCCGGCTGGATCTTCACACTGCCCGCCGCGGCTCTGCTCTCCGGACTGCTCTACTGGCTCTTCCGCGCGATCTCGTAGTCTTCCCGCTCCGAGCTTGGCACAAATAGAACGAGGCGCCGGCGGAATGCGGGCGCCTCATTTTTCTATCATTTGCCGGATCGCTTCACGGGTTACATCTGCCGCGCGCGCTCGATGGCGCGAATCACCGCCGAGGCTTTGTTGATGGCCTCCTGGTGTTCGAGTTCGGGGACGGAATCGGCGACGATGCCCGCGCCGGATTGGATGTAGCCTTTGCCTCCGACGGCCAGCATCGAACGGATGGCGATGCAGGAGTCGAGATTGCCGGAGAAATCCGCGTACATCACCGCGCCACCGTAGGTTCCGCGCCGCGCCGGCTCCAATTCCTCAATGATCTCCATAGCACGGACTTTGGGCGCTCCGCTGAGCGTGCCGGCGGGAAAGCAGGCGCGCAGGGCATCGACCGCAGTCAGTGCCGGCTTGAGTTTGCCTTCAATGCTGCTGACGATGTGCATCACGTGCGAGTAGCGCTCGACAAACATCAACTGATCCACCTTGACTGAACCGAATTCGCTGACCCGGCCCACGTCGTTGCGGCCCAGATCGACGAGCATGACGTGCTCGGCGCGCTCCTTTTCGTCGTGGATCATCTCTTCGGCGAGGGCGGCATCCTCGGCCTCGGTTGCGCCGCGGGGGCGGGTTCCGGCGATGGGCCGGTACTCGACCTTGCCCTGGTGGACGCGCACCAGCAGCTCAGGCGAGGAGCCGGCCAGCTCGATGGTTTGCGACCCAGGCGCTTTTAACTTTTTGGCGGAGTGCTTGAATTTGTCCGGCAATTCACCCAGCGGACCCTCCGGATCAAAGCGGAGGAAGAACATATAGGGGCTGGGATTGACGGTGCGCAGCGCGCGATAGACCTGGAAGCTGTCGGTCTCCGGCTCGACGTCGAAGCGCTGGGAGAGGACGGCCTGAAAGATGTCGCCCGCCTTGATGTACTCCTGTGTGCGGTTGACGGCGGCGAGGAAGTCCTTTTTGGCAGTGCGATGCTTGACCTTGAGTTTGCCTTTGGCTTGATGTGTGGAAGGTTTCGGCAGCGGCTGAGCGAGGCGCTTTTCCAGCCGGTTGAGGCGCTCGACGGCTTTGTCGTAAGCGCCGGCCAGTTTGCCGCGCGTGACGTCGGCGGTGACCACCATCCAAATCTCCTTGCGCACATGGTCGAAGGCCAAGACCTCGTCGAAGAAGAGCAGACAGGCGTCGGGAACGCCGAGTTCATCTTTAGCCCGCTCCGGCAGCCGTTCGATCTGGCGGACGGCGTCATAGGAGAAAAAACCGACGGCTCCGGCGGTGAAGGGCGGAAGGCCCTTGAGCCGCGCCGGCTTATGTCCGGCCAGCGCACGGCGGAGCACAGAGAAGATGTCGCCATCGAGCTGGACAACTTTTCTGCCCTCGGTGATGGTGATCTCCTGCCCACGCGCGACGATGCGCTTGAAGGGCGCCAGGCCGATGAAGGTGTAGCGGCCCACCTGCTCGCCGTTTTCAACGGACTCGAGCATGAAGCACTCGCGCTCAGGCCATGCGGCGCGCAGAAAGGCCGAGACCGGCGTCTCCAGGTCGGCGGCAAGGATGCGGCAGACGGGAACGAGCGTGTGCTCCTGGGCAAGGGCGAGGAAGTCTTTGCGGCTGGGCTGAACGGATTGGGAAGAGGCTTTCACAGAATCAGTGTAACTGGTGAGTGCGGGCGGAGGGACTTTCGCTTCTATCATTAGTTAACGCGAGGGAACAAATATGAAATGGGACTGGATGATACTTCTGGGCGCAACTTTACGTTTGCAGCTACTTCTTGATCTCATTGAGCCTTTGTTGATCGTGTTTCTTTTCAGGACGCCCCGCTATTACACTGGCTCGGTTTCTGAAGACAGTTCAAAACCAAAATGGGTGAGAAATCTTTGGAAATACATCCTCGGATTCACCTATGTTTGGTTTTTCTCCGCTACGATCTGGCACTTTTATCCGGCATCATTCCGATGAATGTTTGCGTATGCATCCTCGCCATCCGTCACGCCGCCGACGGAATCTTTGCGGTGAGCTGGACGCCAAGTGCATTCATCACCGCCAGCGTTGTCTTCAGAGTTGGATTTCCCTTTTCGCTGAAGGAGCGATAGAGCTGCTCGCGTGACAATCCGGTTTGGCCAGCAATCTGGGCCATGCCTTTGGCGCGCGCAACAACACCCAGCGCGTGTGCGATGTAGGCGGCGTCATTGGTGTGAAATGCTTCCGCCATGAAGACCGCAATGGCTTCGTCCGAGCCGATATCCTCGGCTGGATCGTAGGCAGTCAATTTTTCCCGGCTGATTTTCTCAGGCATTTTCTTTGCTCCATTCCGCGGCCAGCCGGGATGCGATCAATGCTCGAATTCGCTCGTCTTTGAGCCGCGTGCGCCATTTCCGGAAGGTCTCGGTTTGTTTGAACTCGATCATGACGGATGTTGTAGTTTATAGACTACCATAGATACAGTCGAGGGATTGCAACTTCTTTTGAGGCGTTCCCTGCTAGCCTAGACTTACAAAGATTTTGCCTAGCGGCCTGCGGGCCGCGAAATGAATTCATTGGCAAAGGTAAATTGGAGAGATCTATGGCATCGGTACCCCTTGAGCAGGAGATCAACCCCTGGGAGGCCCAGGAAGCACGATTTGATTTTGCAGCGCGCAAGCTGAATCTGGAAGATGGATTGTGGAAGCTGTTGCGCACGCCGGCGCGCGAGGTGATCGTGCATTTTCCAGTGACGATGGATGATGGCCGCATCGAGATGTTTACCGGCTTCCGGGTGCAGCACTCGATCGCACGCGGACCGGGCAAGGGGGGCATTCGCTACTCACCGGAGGTGACGCTGGACGAGGTGCGGGCGCTGGCCAGTTGGATGACCTGGAAGTGCGCGGTGGTGAATATCCCCTTCGGCGGCGCCAAAGGCGGGGTGATCTGCGACCCGAAAAAGATGAGCCTGGGAGAACTGGAGCGCATGACGCGGCGCTACACCTCCGAGATCATCGATTTTATCGGGCCGGAGAAGGACGTTCCGGCGCCCGACGTGAACACCAACGAGCAGACGATGGCCTGGATCATGGACACCTACTCGATGCACAAGGGGCATACCGTGACCAGTGTGGTGACCGGCAAGCCGATCAACATTGGCGGCTCGCGCGGCCGGACCGAGGCCACCGGGCACGGCATCGGGGTGATCTGCGATGAGAGCCTGCGCTACCTGAAGATGAATATCGAGGGCTGCCGGGTGGTCATTCAGGGCTTTGGCAATGTCGGCTCGAATGCGGCGCGGCTGATGATGGAGCGCGGCTACAAGATTATCGGCATCGCCGAGAAAGAAGGCGGCCTGTCGAATCCAGACGGCATCGATATTCATCAGTTGATCGAATACAAGCGGCGCAACAACACGACGCTGGGCTTTCGCGGCGCCGAGGCGACACCCAGCGAGGAGCTGCTGGTGGAGGAGTGCGAGATCCTGATCCCCGCGGCCACGGAAAACGTGATCACCAGCCGCAATGCCGACCAGATCAAGGCGCGCATCGTGGTGGAGGGAGCGAACGGCCCCACCACCGCCGTTGCCGATGAGATTCTCTCTGAGAAGCGCATCTTCATCATGCCGGATATTCTGGCCAACGCGGGCGGCGTGACCGCCAGTTACTTCGAGTGGGTGCAGGACCGGCAGGGCTACTTCTGGAAGGAAGCGGCCGTGAATGAGCAACTGGAGGCCATCTTGCGCGAGAGCTTCGACGATGTGGTCCGCTACGCCGAGGCGCACAACGTGAACAACCGCATCGCCGCGTATATGCTAGCCATCGACCGTGTGGCGTATACGATCAAGCAGCGCGGAATTTACGCATAAGCGATTTTAGCGGCTGAAAACGGATGGATTGCAAACGGGATAGGCGCACAGGCCTCTCCCGTTTTTGCTGGATCAAAATGCCTGCTCGATCAGCCAATCCAGTTTGGCCTTCCGGTCTTCGATCTCGATGCGCAAACCGGCGGCGGTGAGCGGCATCGACGCGGGGAAGAGAGCAGCCAGCTCACCCAGACGAACGTGGTCTTTTTCGGTGGTGATGAAGGCAGTCGCTCCAGCGGCTTGAGCGGCGGCGAGCAAGGGTTCGAGGTCACGGGCGGTGTAGCCGTGGTGATCGGGGAAGGCGAAGCGCGCGGCCAGACGAACTCCAGCGGCTTCGAGGCCAGCAAAGAACTGCTCCGGGCGCGCGATGCCGCAAAAGGCGGCAACCGGGCCGCTGAGGGCGGGGACGATCATCGTGCGGCGCAATCGCCAGACGGGAGCTTGCCAGCCTCTGCTTCGCAGCTCCGCTTCCAACTCCGGCTCATCGATTGGAATGGCGATGACAGTGGCGCGGCGAATGGAGCTGAGCGGTTCGCGCAGGTTGCCGGCGGGGAGCAGAGTTTGCCGCCAATCGCGGCGATTGAGCAGCAGGATATTTACCGATCGGGCGAGCTGGCGATGCTGAAAGCCATCGTCCAGCAGATGGATCGATTGCGGGAGATTCTGCCCGCCAGTCGCAAGCGCCTCGGCCTCGGCCAACAGTCCGGCATCGTACCGCTGCGGGGCTACGTAGACCGGAGCGCCGGTTTCGCGCGCAATCAGGAGCGGCTCATCGCCGAAGTCCGCGGCACTTCCGCCGGTGAGGACGCGGGCGGTGAGTTTGCTTCGGCGGCCGTAACCGCGGCTGAGCACGTCCACATGCAAACCGCGCTCGATCAGAGCCTGGGCCAGAGCGATGGTGAGCGGTGTCTTGCCCGCGCCGCCGGTGGAGAGATTGCCGATGCTGACGACGGGAAAGCGCAGACGCCGGAGAGGCTCCAATCCTGTTCGAAGCTGAAGCTCGCGGAGGGCAAGCGCCAGACGGTAGAGCGGGACGAGCGGCAGCAGCAGGCGGCGCGCTGAGAAGGAGTTGTTCATGCCGTCCGCTCCGTTCCCTTTCCGGCGGCGAGCAGCTCCACAATCGCATCGACACAGCGGCTGGTGGCTCCGGCCTGGCTGGCGAAGACCTGCCTGGCCCGTTCGCCCAGGGCGGCGGCTTGTAACGGGTCACAAAGCAACTCGACCAGATCCTGCGCGAGTTTCTCCCTCTCACTGATGCGGATGGCGTCGTGAGCGAGCAGATCCTCAGTGATCGCGCGGAAGTTGGCGTAGTGCGGACCCATCACGATGGGAAGACCGAACTGCGCCGGCTCCAGCGGGTTGTGACCGCCCGCAGGAATCAGGCTGCCGCCGACAAAAGCGACAGCCGCGAGCGAATAGACCGAGGCCAGCTCGCCGATGGTGTCCAGGAGAATAATTTGTCCGGGATGGAGCGGCGGCTGCGGAGCTGTGGACCAAGCGGAGCGTTTGCTCCATATTGCAGCGGATCTCTCGAGCAGAGCCTCGACCGCGGCGAAGCGCTCCGGATGGCGGGGCGCGAGGATCATCGCCAACTGCGGGTCGGCGTCGAGCAGCCGTGGCCATGCTTCGAGCAGCGCGGCTTCTTCGCCATCGAGTGTGCTGCCGGCGACGACGAGCCGCAGATTGGCTCTCATCTTCTTCAATTTGGCGGTTGCCTCGGCCTCGCCGGCGGCGCGCACGTCGAATTTCAGATTGCCGGAGACCGTAACCCGCTGCGGAAGGCAGCCGAGGGCCTTGAGACGTTCAGCATCAGTCTCGCTCTGCGCGAGAATGCGGCTGAGCCGACTCAAGAATGGCCGCCACAGAGGGCGGAATCTCCGGTAACGCGGCCAGGAACGGTCGCTGATGCGGGCATTGACGACGGCCACAGGAATTTTGCGGCGCGCGCAGCCGTGCAGCAGGTTGGGCCAGAATTCGGTTTCGGCAAGGATCAGCAGAGTCGGCTTGAGGGCATTCAAATAGGCGCGAACCGCCCAGGGCAGATCGAGCGGAGAATAGAAGACGCGATTGGCGCCGAAGCGCTCGCGGGCCAGAGCCTGGCCGGTGCGGGTGGTGGTGGAGATGACGATCAGGAAATCGGGGAACGCGGCGTCAAGCGAGTTGACCAGACGGCTGACGGCCAGCACTTCGCCAACGGAGACTGCGTGCAGCCAGAGGAGTGGACGATTGCCACGCTGTCGAATCAGCTCCGCAGGAATCAGGCCGAGCCGTTCCCGCAGCCCCTCGCGGTACTTGTGCGTAGTGGCCATGCGGAAGAGCCACCAGGGCGCGCTCACGACAAGCGCGGCCAGCAACGCCAGATTGTAAAAAAGCAGCGTCATGCGATGCGTTTTTTCCTGTTTTGCAGTCTAATCTCTGATGATACAGTCGAGAACGATGAGAATCATGCGGAGATTATCTCTATGGCTTCTTTCAGTGGCTCTGCCGGCGATGGCAGCCCAGCACACACCTCCGCCCGTGCAACCGGCAACCAGCTTTGCGGCGATGGAGGCGCATGACCGGGAGAATGTGGTCATCGCTGTGGAACCGTACGATACGCGCGAAAAGGAATCGATCTTCCGCGTCGATTACCTGGGCCACGGCGTTATGCCCATCCGACTGATCGTGACCAACAACGGCGATCGCCCGATCCGCCTGAGCGAGGCGCGCATTCTCTTTTTGACCGCTGCCGGGGACCGCATTCAGGCAGCGGGGCCGGAGGATGTGGAGCGTCTGATGACCCGCAAGGAGCGGGAGGGAAGCAGTCTGCCGATGCCGGCTCCCATCCCGCGGATCAAGCTCAAGCCGAAGGCGAGCAATAAAGAGATCGAGGAAGACTTCAACACCTTCGAGTTCAGCGCACTGACCGTGGAGCCGCACACTACCCGCGCCGGCTTCCTGTTCTACGATGTCTCCGGAATCGATCAGCCGCTGGCGGGCGCAAGCATGCATCTGCATAAGCTGTTCGACGCTGAAGGAAATGAGCTCTTCTACTTTGAGATTCCCTTCGACAAGTATCTGAAATCGAAGTCGAGCCAGATGAACTGAGCAGTTGAAGCGCGCCGCTATTCGTAGTAGGTGGCCGTGGTCGAATCCGTCTCCCAGATGGTTGCATCCTTCACGCGGACGCGGCCTTCGGTCATGACCGCCAACTGTTCGTTCGTCTGGTCGTAGAAGTATTTGGCGAGATTCTCGGCCGAGGGGTTCAGCACGATGAATGGCTCCAGTTCATTGAGCATCCGGTGATCGATGCGTTCGATCACGGGGCGCAAAACCTGCTTGAGCAGCTTGAAGTCCAGCAGCAGTCCGGCCTTGTCCAAATCGGCGCCGGCCAGCGTGACGCGAACCTTGTAGTTGTGGCCGTGCGGGTTTTCGCACTTGCCCTTGTAATTGCGGAGAAAATGTCCGGAGGAGAAATCCGCCTCCACTGTAACTTCATACATTGCGTCTGCTCGATTCTTGGCGGGGCAGCGCCCCAAGGAGTATTTTAGCGGTTCTGCCCGCCGCGGCGCTTGCGCCGTTCCGCTTCTTCGCTGCGCCGGTCCACTTGCTCGAAGAGGTGGCTGAGCACGCCGGCGAGCGCAGCCGCCAGCCCCGCCAAGAGCAGCAGCAAGGACGCGGTGCGCCAGAGCGACCCATTGGCCGGCAGACCGGGCTGAAAGCTCGAAGGCAGCAGCGAGATTCCCGCCGAGAGAAGCGTGAAGAAGAGCAGCGTGGCGGCGAGGATGTAAAAATTGCGGGACATAAGTTTTGCGGAGCGGCGATCACCGCCGATGCTGCTGCAATTTTACGCGCAGGGCAGGATGCCGGGATAGCTCTGCCGCGCTGCAATCAATTTGCGTGGCGCATTGGGCATTTCATCTATCAATCAACAGGCGCGCGGAAGAACGCTTCCACATCCGTAATCGTTGTTGTCACGCGGTAGGGCGGCAGGCTGGCCAGGAAGGTTTGGCCGTAGCGCTTGGTGCGGACACGCGGATCGAGCAGCACCAGCAGGCCGCGGTCTTCGAGGGAGCGAATCAGGCGGCCAAAGCCCTGCTTGAGCGTTAGAACGGCGGAGGGCACCTGGTAGTCGAAGAAGGGTTTGCCGCCGTTCTCTTCAATCGCTTTCATGCGCGCCGCGACCACTGGATCGCTGGGCACGGCGAAGGGCAGGCGGTCGATGATGACGCAACTCAAGGCCTCGCCCTGCACATCCACGCCCTGCCAAAAACTCGAAGTTCCGAAGAGAACCGCATTGGGCGTCGAGCGGAATTGCTCCAGCAGCGCCTTGCGCGGAGCCGTGCCATGCAGCAGGATGGGAAAATCCAGCACAGGCAGCAGCCGCTCATACAAGTCGCGCATCTGCGCATAGCTGGTGAAGAGGCAAAAAGCGCGGCCATGGGTGATTTCCAGCACGCGCTGGATGGTGCGCGCCGCGGCTTCGGGAAACTCCGGATCGCGCGGGTCAGGCATCTCCGGCGGAAGATAGAGCAGTGCCTGTTCGCCGTAACGGAAGTGCGAGGGGACCACCAACTCACGCGCTTCACTCAGGCCGAGGCGCTTGCGGATGTGCTCGAAGCCGCCCTGCACGGTGAGCGTGGCAGAGGTAAGCACGACGGTGGGAATCTGGTCGAAGACCAACTCAAAAAGCAGTTCCGAGACATCGATCGGCGTGGCTTGCAGGAAGGTGGTCCGCGACCCTCCGCGCGCGGCAAAGGCTTTCGTATCCGCACCAAAATGAGCGCGGCGCTCCATCCAGAAGACCATGTTATTGTTGCTGGATTCGAGCAGGAATTCCAGTTCGGAGCGCAGCCGCGTGACGCGCTTCCGCAATCCCGGCGCTTCATCGATGCTCTTCAGGCCGTCGATCTCCGATTCAAGGCGCTGAAGCGTGGAGCGGACGGCCATGTAGAGGTCGCCGGAGTTCTCCAGAAACTCTTCGCGTCCGATGAAGGGCTGGCGGCCGTCGCCGGCAATCGGCAGGCCGGAAAAGAAGATCCGGGAGCGCTCGCGGAGCTGCTGCGTCTGCGCGGGAAGATTCTCCGCGCCCTCCTTGCCGCGCAGAAGAATGTCGGTGTCGCGCGCCAGATCCTCGAAGCGGATGTTGCTGACCGAAAGGCCGAAGTAACTCGACGCAACCTCTTCCAACTCATGCGCCTCGTCAAAGACCACGGCTGCGGCTTCGGGCAGAATGCCGGCATCGGGCGCGCCGCCGGCATCGCGCTTGACGGCCATATCGGCAAAGAAAAGATGATGGTTGACGATGATGATGTCAGACTCAAGAGCTTTGCGCCGCATCTCGGTGATGAAGCAGCGGCGGTAGTCGGGGCAGGTTGAGCCGAGACAGGCTTCGGTGCGCGCATCGAGCTTTTGCCAGAGAGCGCTCGACTCCGGCATTCCCGCAAGCTCGGCGCGGTCGCCGGTTTCGGTGGTTTGCTCCCACTCTGCAATCTGGCGGTACTGATCGATCTCCTCCAAACCTGACAAGATCGGCTGCGTGCGCAGCGCAGTGAGTTTGTGGCGGCAGAGATAGTTTGCGCGGCCCTTCATGTAACAGACGCGCAGCTCGCCCAGCAGCGTCTCCAGAAAGGGAATATCGCGGAAGTAGAGCTGGTCCTGCAGGGCTTTAGTGCCCGTCGAAACAATGATGCGCTGACCGGTGCGCAGCGCGGGCAAGAGATAGGCCAGCGTCTTGCCTGTGCCCGTGCCGGCTTCGACGATCAGGTGGCGGCGTTCGGCGAGTGCGCGCTCGACGGCTTTGGCCATCTCCAACTGGCCGGGCCGGTACTCATAGGGCAGCGGCGAGCGAGCGAGGACACCTCCCGGCGCGAAGAACTCGTGCAGCGTGGGCAGGGCGCGGGATGGGATCTCTGATGCGGGCATCGGGAGCGGGCGCTATCCCCATCATAGTGTGCGCGCTCGATCCTGCTGGCGGATGCAGCAGAGTTTGCTGTGCGGCGCGGCTCAGCCGAACTCCGAGAGACGGCCCGATGCCGCGGAGCGATATTCGTCTTCGCTCTGGGTCTGACTGTGGCGTGCATCCAGCCATTGACCGATCATCAGAGTCTCTTCCGGAGTGGCCGCACCATCAATCTCCGTCGCGCTCTTCAGCAGCTTCCTGCGGACCTCGGCGGTTCGACGCGCCTCGGCTGCCTTCTCGCCATGACTGGCAGCATAAAAGTTGGCCGCATGGATGGCCAGGGAGTTCCCGTGAATGTGCATCGTTCCCTCCTGTGGAGCGGGAGGGCAATTTGAGTGCCGAATTCTTGCCCCTGAGATGAGAGAAAACTGAATTCCAAGCCGCCTGCTTGCCGATCACTGTGTTTCATTCAGCCAAGTGAACTAGACTTTGAAGAGCGAGTGTATGCGCTGAGCCGTGCAAACGGCGATCGGAGTTCGTTTTGTCGAAGTATCATAAGTCGGTTGTGCCGGTGAAGTCGCGCGCGGGCGCACTGCCGCTGGTGGCCATTGTGGGCCGCCCCAACGTCGGCAAGTCCACGCTCTTCAACCGGCTGACCAAGAGCCGCCGCTCAATTGTGGGGGACGAGCCGGGCATCACGCGCGACCGCATCTATGGCGAGTACGAGTGGATGGGGCGCGGCTTTCGCGTGGTGGACACGGGCGGAATTGTGCCCGACGATGCGGAGCTGATCCCCACGGAGATCTATGCGCAGGCGCGCGTGGCGCTTGAAGAGGCCGACGCGCTGGTGCTGGTGGTGGATGCGCGAACCGAGTTGGCCAGCCCCGACTACGATCTGGTGCGGATGCTGATTCGCGGCGGCAAGCCGCTGTTTCTGGCGGTAAACAAGGTTGAGGGCGAGGCCATGGCGATGGCCGCGGAGAACTTCCGCCAACTGGGCATTCACAATTTGTATCCCATCAGTTCCGAGCATGGGCTGGGGATCGGCGACCTGTTGGAGGCGATTGCCGAAGCGATTCCCGCGTCCACGGAAGAGCTGTCAACCGAGGAGGAAAGAGACTCGGCGGAAGAGATCGACGATACTTCGCCGGACGCTGAGTCGCTTCATCGCACCCACGGCGAGTTTGAACAGCACGAGAGTTCGATTGCAATCATTGGCAGACCGAATGTCGGTAAATCCACGCTGCTGAATGCGCTGACCGGCACCTCGCGGGCGATCGTTTCGCCGATTGCCGGAACCACCCGCGACGCGGTTGACGAGGTGCTGGAGTTCGAGGGAAAGCAACTGCGCTTTGTGGATACGGCGGGCATCCGGCGCAAGGGCAAGACGCATCTGATGGCGGAGAAGTTGAGCGTGGTGATGGCGCGGCGTCATCTGGAAGCGGCGGACGTGGCCTTGCTGGTGATCGACGCGGTCGATGGAGTGACGGCAGCCGACGCCACCATCGGCGGCTATGCCCACGAGAGCGGACGCAGCGTCATCATTGTAGTGAACAAGTGGGACGCGGTAACTACGGGACGAACGGACGGCAAGCCTCCGGCGGATCGCGAGATTTTTGAAAGGCAGTTGCGCTCGGTGCTCAAGTATTTGAATTATGCGCCGGTGATTTTTCTCTCCGCTCTGGAAGGGACGGGAGCGGGAGCGAAGCAGATACTGCGCCTGCTGCATGAGGTGGTGGCAGTGGCAGACGAGCGGCGCAAGCGCATCTCGACCGGGCAGATGAACCGCTTTTTGGAGAAGATCGATTTTCAGCGCGCGCCGGTGCCGATGGCCAAGCGGGTGCGCATCTTTTATATGACGCAGGCCGCTGTGGCTCCGCCCACCTTTGTGCTCTTTACCGACCGCGACATCAAGCTGCACTTCAGCTTCGAGCGCTTTCTGGAAAATCAAATCCGCGAGGCCTTTGGTTTCAAGGGAACGCCGGTCTGGTTCAAAGTGAAGGCGCGGAACGAAAAGAAGGACGAGTAGGACAATGGCATCGGGGCTCCATCCGCTCACGCAATGTAGAATACTTTTTGTTCAGGTTTTCTATCTGAATTATTTTGCGATGGGAATTTTATGAGCGATTTACTGACGATCAAGGCTGCTGGATCGGCGCGCTGGGATTGTGTGAGCCTGGGCGAGGTGATGCTGCGGCTCGATCCGGGCGATGACCGGGTTCATACCACGCGCAACTTTCGCGCATCCGAGGGCGGCGGCGAATACAACGTGGCGCGCGGATTACGCCGCTGTTTTGGATTGCGCACCGCGATTGCCACGGCATTGGCCGACAATCCGGTGGGACGGCTGGTGGAAGATCTGATGCTGCAAGGCGGCGTCGATCAGGAGCTGGTTCTCTGGAAGCCATATGACGGAGTGGGGCGCAAGGTTCGCAATGGACTGAATTTTACCGAACGCGGCTTTGGCGTCCGCGCGGCTTTGGGCTGTTCGGACCGCGGCAACACGGCGGTCTCGCAGCTTGCGCCGGGGGAGTTCGACTGGCAGTCGATCTTCAGCGCGCAGCATGGATCGCGCTGGCTGCATACGGGCGGAATCTTTGCGGCGCTCTCCGATACCACGATGATCGTTGCCTCGGAGGCGATGAGCGCGGCGCAGGCAGCGCGGACGGTGGTTTCCTACGATCTGAATTATCGCGAGTCGCTGTGGAAGGCGATCGGCGGCAAGGCCAAGGCGCAGGAAGTGAACCGCGAGTTAGTCCGCAAGGTCGATGTACTCTTCGGCAACGAGGAGGATTTTTCCGCGGTGCTGGGCGTGAAGATGGTGGGTGTCAGCGAACACTTCGACGAGCTTCCCATTGCCAGTTATGAGCAGATGCTGCGCGAGGTTTCCGCGGCTTATCCTAACCTGAAGGTAATCGCCACCACATTGCGCACGGCGCACTCGGCGTCGCGGAATGCATGGGGAGCGATAGCGCTGGGCAACGGCAGCATCTATCACGTGCCGCAGCGCGATGTGGAGATTCTGGATCGCGTCGGCGGCGGAGATTCATTTGCGTCGGGGCTGATTTATGGTTTGCTGGCAGGCAAGGGGATGGAATGGGCGATGCAGTGCGGCGTGGCGCACGGCGCGCTGGCGATGACCACACCTGGAGATACCAGTACGGCCAGCCTTGCCGAGGTTCTGCGCGTGATGGGCGGCGGCGCAGCGCGGATTTCACGGTAACTCCGTCCCGAAGGAAATACAGGACCAGAAAGCTGCGCGGAGAGAGTTGAAGCGATGGCGATGAAGAAAGACGATGTACTGAAGCGGATCAAAGAGATTGGATTGCTGCCGGTGCTGCGCGCCAGTTCGATCGATGAAGCGCTGGCGCTGGCAGAGGCGATCGAAGCCGGCGGAGTGACGGCGCTGGAAGTGACGATGACGGTACCGGGAGCGATCGACGTCATCCGCCAACTGGCGCAACGGACGCAGGGGCGCATCCTCATCGGAGCGGGAACGGTTCTGGATCCAGAGACCGCACGCGCCTGTATGCTGGCCGGCGCGGAGTTTATCGTCAGCCCGTCGTTGAATGTGAAGACAATCGAGATCTGCCGCCGCTATGGCGTGGCGGTGATGCCGGGAGCTCTGACGCCCACTGAAGTGGTGACGGCATGGGAGGCTGGCGCCGATGTGGTCAAGGTCTTTCCGTGCAGTGCGCTGGGCGGCGCCAAGTATCTGAAGGCGCTGAAGGCTCCCCTGCCGCAGATTGAATTGATTCCCACGGGCGGAGTTTCGCTGTCGACCGCGGCGGAGTTTCTCGCCGCTGGAGCCTTCGCGCTGGGCGTGGGCGGCGATCTGGTTAACTCCAAAGCCATCGCCGAAGGCAAGCCGGAGATCGTCACGCAGACTGCGCGCGAATATATGGAGATCATCCGCAAATCCCGCTCCTGACCGGCAAAATCAGGGCTATTTTGCTTCAAGAGCAACCACCGGAATGCGCAATACGGGACAGATAGGCGGAGAGACGAGCCTTCCTGTTTTCGCCCGTAGCGGCTTGATGGAGATTGAATTACGATGAGACAGAGAGTAATCGTTTACGTTGCGAGGAATCTCCGGGAAAGAATGCAATAGACAAATTGTCCTTCTATCGAATAGCATAGCCTTTCGAGCCTCGGCGCTGGGGAATCGGCGGCACAGATGCACACTTCGCTTTTTATCACCTGTTATAACGACACGCTCTACCCGGAGACGGGCAGAGCGGTGGTATGCTTGCTGGAACGGCTCGGCGTCGAAGTGCAATTCCAACCCAAGCAGACCTGCTGCGGCCAGATGCACGCCAACACCGGCTTTCGCGGAGAGGCTTTTTCGCAGGCCAAGCGATTTGTCCGCCTCTATCAAGATGCCGATACCGTCGTAATCCCTTCCTCCTCCTGCGTGGCGATGATGCGCGATCAGTATCCGGGATTGATCGAGGAGCTGGGCAACGACGAGTTGCGCAAGCAGTACGAGGCCCTGATGCCGAGGGTCTTTGAACTGAGCGAGTTCTTGATCGACAAGCTGGGAGTGGAAGATGTGGGCGCTTATTTTCCGCATCGGGTCGCCTACCATGCCAGTTGCCATGGGGTGCGGGCGCTTCATCTGGGCGAACGCCCTTACCGGCTGCTGGCCAAAGTGCGGGGTCTGGAAGTGGCGCCGCTGGCCAATGTCGACCGATGTTGCGGCTTTGGCGGGACTTTCTCCGTCAAAAATGCAGAGGTCTCCTCGGCGATGCTGGCCGTCAAGCTCCAGGATGTGATTGCGACCGGCGCCGAGTACTGCACGGCACTCGACAACAGTTGCCTGATGCACCTGGGCGGAGCGATGCACCGGCAATATGCGGGAATGAAGACGATTCACCTGGCGCAGATTTTGGCCAGCACGGAAGAGGCACCGGCGGAGGTAACTCTATGAGCCTCTCGGCTGCAAGCCACGCCGAACTCGACCCACGCCTGGCGGCTCCATTTCCCAAGGCCGTGCTGCCCGTGCTGCGCAATCCGCAACTACGCAAGAATGTGGCCCACGCGATCGATGTGATCCAGGCCAAGCGCAGCAAGCTGGTGGCCGAGAAGACGGATTGGCAGGAGCTGCGCACGGCCGCCTCGGCGATTCGCGCACACGCGCTGGAGAATCTGGGCGCATACCTGGAGCAGTTCGAAGAGCGCTGCACCGCCGCCGGTGGTTCGGTACATTGGGCCGCTGACGCCGAGGAGGCCCGCAAGATCATCCTCGATCTGCTGCGCCAGCAGCAGGCCACAGAGGTCATCAAGATCAAGACGATGACTTCGGCCGAGATCCAGTTGAATCCCTGCTTGCAGGCCGCGGGCGTGGATGTCTTCGAGACCGATCTGGCCGAGATCATTCTGCAACTGGGCGATCTGGAACCCTCGCACATCGTCGTACCGGCGCTGCACGTGAATCGCAGCCAGGTGCGGGAGATCTTTGCGCGGCGCATGGGGCTAAAAAACCTCTCCGACGATCCCAAGGAGCTGACCAACGCGGCGCGCGCCTTCCTGCGCCAGAAGTTTCTCTCGATTCCGACGGCGATCAGCGGGGCGAATTTCCTGATTGCCGAAACCGGCTCGGTAGCCGTGGTGGAGTCCGAAGGCAACGGCCGGATGTGCCTGACGCTGCCTAGAACGATGATTACTCTGGCCGGCATCGAAAAGGTGCTGCCCCGCTTCCAGGATATGGAAGTGATGCTGCAATTGCTGGCCCGCTCGGCCACCGGCGAGCGCATGAATCCCTATACCTCGCTGTGGACCGGTGTTACCGAGGGAGACGGTCCGCAGAGCTTCCATGTGGTTCTGCTGGACAATGGCCGCTCGTCGATTCTGGGCAAAGAAAAGCAGCGGCAGACGTTGAAGTGCATTCGCTGCGCGGCCTGCATGAACACCTGCCCGGTCTACCGGCAGACCGGCGGCCACGCTTACGGCTCGGTCTATCCCGGTCCCATCGGGGCGATTCTCACTCCGCAACTGATGCAGATGAAGCACGCGCAATCACTGCCCTTTGCCTCTTCGCTCTGCGGCGCTTGCTATGAGGTCTGCCCGGTGAAGATCAACATTCCCGAAGTGCTGCTGGAACTGCGCTCACAGGTGGTCGATCAGGAACGCAAGCAGGCAGGGCGCATCTTCGATCCGATGTACCTGGGTTTGCGCATCGCCAATCTGATCTTTGCCGGAGCCTGGCGCTTCCATGCGGCGCAGTGGTTCGGGCGCATGAGTCTCAAGTTGTGGACCCGCAAAGACGGCTGGATTCATTCGCTGCCGAGCGTTGGCGGGAAGTGGACGCAGACGCGCGATCTGCGCGGGCTGCCAGACCAGACCTTCCACCAGTGGTGGGCAAAGCGCGCCGCTCAGTCACGTCAGGAGGGCAAATGAGCGCCGCTGCGCCATCCCGGCAACTCATACTTGACCGCATCGGCGCGGCAACGCAGGATGCCGCCAAAGATGCTGCTGGCAGGGCTGCGGCTTATGCGGCGCTGCCGCGCGGCTATGCGCGGCGCGGTCTATTGAGCAAGGAAGCTCGGGTGGAGTTGATGATCGAGCGGCTGCGCGAGTACGACGCCGAGGTGGTTGAGTCGTCGCCGGCGGAGCTGCCCGCCGCGATCGAGGCGCGGCTCGCCGCCAGCGGACGGCGCAAATTTGTGGTTCCAACGGGAGTGCCCGCCGAGTGGGGAGCCTTTGGTTTTGACTGGAAGCTCGATCATGGACTTATTACCGCTGAGGTAGAGCAGGCGGAAGGGGTGGTCACCGCGGCCACTTGCGGCATTGCCGATTCGGGAACGATTGTGCTGCACCACACCGCTGCCGAGGGCCGGCGCATCCTCACGTTGTTGCCCGATTGGCACCTGTGCATCCTGCTTGCCAGCCAGGTGGTTGAGACGCTGCCCGAATACTTCGACCGGTGCAAGCAGCCGCCTGCATTGGTGACATGGATCTCCGGTCCCAGCGCTACGGCGGACATAGAGATGACACGCATCAAAGGCGTTCACGGACCGCGCTTTCTTCATGTGATCCTGGTGCGCGACGAAAGTTCGGCAGAAACGTACCGCAGTGCTGCCCACACGGAATTGAGACCGGAAAAATCCGGCTCGGCAAGGATTAGGTAAGCTATTATGACATCATCCGAATCAGCAATTTTCGACCTGGCAGTTCAGGCTCTGGATTCATTCCAGATCGAGATTCCCTCCTGGGGATTCGCCAACACCGGCACACGCTTTGGCAAATTTACGCAGGCCGCCGCCGCTTCCACCATCGAGGAGAAGTTTGCCGATGCCGCCGAGGTCCATCGCCTCACGGGTGTCACTCCAACCATGGCCTTGCACGTTCTGTGGGATCTGCCCAACGGCATCAAGGATGTGCCGGAGGTGCAGGCTCTGGAGAAAAAGTACGGCGTGCGCGCCGGCTCCATCAATCCCAACCTCTTTCAAGATCAGGAGTACAAGTTCGGCTCACTCTGCAATCCCTCGGTGGAGATCCGCAGGCAGGCTCTGAACCACGTGCTCGATTCGATCGAGATCGCCAAGCGACTCGGCTCCAGCGAACTCTCCCTGTGGCTGCCTGACGGTTCAAATTACCCGGGCACACAGAGCATCAGGAACCGTATCGGCTGGCTGGAAGAGGCCCTGCGCGCCGCCCACGGCAAATTGGCGCCGGAACAGACGCTGCTCATTGAGTACAAGCCCTTCGAGCCGGCCTTCTATCACACCGACATCGCCGATTGGGGAATGTCCTCGCATCTGGCCCGCACGGCCGGTCCGCAGGCCCGCGTCCTGGTCGATACCGGCCACCATCTGCCCGCCCAGAATATCGAGCAGATCGTCGCATGGCTGCTGCACACCGGCCTCTTGGGCGGCTTCCACTTCAATGACCGCCGCTATGCCGACGACGATCTGACACTCGGCTCGATCGATCCCTACCAGATCTTTCGCATCTTCCATGAGATTCACACCGGCATCGCCGAAGGATTGGCCGATGGAGTCGCGTTCATGGTCGATCAGAGCCATAACCTCAAGGGCAAGATCGAAGCGACGGTGCAGACGGTCGTTACCGCGCAGGAGCTATGGCTGAAGGCCGCTCTGGTGGATCGCAAGCAGTTGGCGATTCATCAGAAATCCTGCGATCTGGTGGCCGCCGAGGAGTTGTTCCGGGGCACGTTCTGGAGCGATGTCCGCCCGCTTGTAGCTGCCTGGCGCAAGGAGCGCGGGCTGCCTGTTGATCCGCTGGCGGCCTTGCGCACCGGAGGATATGTGGAGCGCATTGGCCGCGAACGCGGAAGCCGGCGCTCTGCCGCTGTCAGTTACGCATAAAAGGGGGTATTCTGATATGTGGCCTTCTTGTATGAAGAGGGCCGCGTATGGAGATAGACCATTGCCCAAGGCGAAGATCAAGCGGCTGTACCTGATTCCGATTCTCTCCAAAGCGCTCGATGTCATCGAGCTGCTGGAAGAGAACAACTCGCAGGTTTCTCTGGAAGATGTCTTCCAGAAGACACAGATTTCCAAGACCAGCGTCTATCGCATTCTCAAGACGCTGGTCCACCGCGGCTACGTCGCCCAGACGCAAAATGGCCTTTATCGGCTGGTATCGCGCCCCCGGCGGCTGCGTTTCGGCTTTGCCGCGCAGAGCGGGGAGATGCCCTTTTCCCAGGCGATGGTGCAGAGTCTTACCGCCGCCGCCGCGGCTTCCGGCGTGGAGTTGCTGCTTCTGGATAATCGCTACGATCCGGATGTCGCCATCCAGAATGCCGAGGAGTTCGTTGCCAAACGGGTGGATCTGGCGCTGGAGTTTCAGGTGGAAGAGGCGGTCGCTCCACGCGTGGCGCATATCTTCAAAAAGGCCGATATTCCTCTGGTCGCCATCGACGTGCCCCACCCCAACGCCACCTACTTTGGCGTGGATAACTTCGAGGTCGGCTACGAAGCCGGTTCCCTGCTGGCGCAGCACGCTCTGCGCAAATGGAAGGGAAAAGTGGACTGGGTGATGGGCGTCGGCTTCTCCGAGGCCGGCAGCTTTGTCCAGAGCCGCATCACCGGAGCCTTCGACGGCGTGCGCGTCCGGCTCAATGAGATTCCCGCCGACCGCTTCATTCAGATTGAAGGCCGCGGAATGCGCGAGCCGAGCCGGTTGGCGCTGACCGAGTTTCTCAAGAACCATCCCAAAGGAGAACGCATCCTGGTGGCCACCGCTACGGATTCCAGCGCCCTCGGCATTCTGGACGCCGCACGCAAACTGAACCGTGAAGAGGATTTCGCCATCGTGGGACAGGATTGCATTCCGGAAGTGATGGAAGAGATGCGCTCCGGCAACAGCGCCCTGATCGGCTCCGTTTCTCATGAGGTGGAAAGCTATGGCCCTCGCCTCATTCAGATCGGGATTGCCCTGCTGCGCGGTCATACCGTGCCCCCTTATAACTACGTCCGCCACCGCGTTGTGACTCCGGAGATCCTTGGAGCCGAGGGGAAGGCGTAAGGCCATTGTGCAAGCCGCTCAGGCGGCCAAGCTAATCGTCATTTGCGCAGGGAAAGCGCGGAGATTTTCGAGATAGTAGTGAGGGCCGAGAACCTTACGGGATGTGTTTTTCTGCGCGATTCTCTGAGGAAATATATTCCCTATTGCTTCAAACTATGTTATCTTGACTACGCTCTTCTTTATTTCCACTCGGTGGTATGAATGATCCTTCCAGCTCATGCTTCTCTCCAGATCAGCTTCTCTGAGGACTGTCCGGAGGCATTTTTGCGGTGAACCAAATCCCCGACATGCCTGCCGAAGTGAAAAAAACCTCCCGAATTGCCATCGATCTGGGTGCAGAGAGCTGCCGCGTCTCTCTGTTGCGCTGGAAGAATGGTGTAGCCAGCGTTGAAGTGATCCATCGCTTGCCCAACGCCCCGGTGCATCGCGGCACGACGCTTCGCTGGCCGCTCGAATCCATGCTGTGCGGCCTCGAAGAGGGTTTGCGCAAGGCGGCGGAGATCGCCACCGAAGGGATTGCTTCCATTGCCGTGGACAGTTGGGCCGTGGATTACGTCCGCCTCAGCGCCGAAGGCAAGCCTATGGCCGAGCCATTCTGTTATCGCGACGAGCGCACCGTCGCCTCTCAGCAGGCGGCGGATAAGATTGCTCCGCATGAAATGCTCTTCCGCCGTACCGGCGCGCAGCCTCTGCGCCTCAACACCGTCTATCAGTTGATGGCCGACCCCGCCTCCGGCATCGATCCCCACGCGCCCTGGCTCTGTATGCCTGAGTATGTTCTCTATTGGCTGGGCGGACGCCGCGTTGCCGAGTACACCAACGCCACTCACACCGGCCTGGTGGATATTGAAACCGGCGACTGGGCGCGCGACCTCTTTGAGTTGCTGGGAGTTCCCATCGCCGCCGCCCCGCCCATCGTTCCGGCGGGAACGATCTTGGGCCGCCTGAAGGGGCCGTTGGCCAGTCTTCCCGCCTTTCGCGATACGCAACTGATCGCGCCGGCTTGCCACGATACCGCCTCGGCGATTGCGGGCATTTCATCCAACTTGAAGGCAACCGCATACATCTGCTCCGGCACCTGGTCGCTGGTCGGCACGCTCGTCCAGACTCCCGTTACCCATCCCGATGCCTTGAAGGCGCGTTACACCAATCAGGGAGCGGCAGGCGGAGGCTTTTGCTTTCACGCCAACGTCAATGGGATGTGGACGTTGAAGCAATGCATGGATGGCTGGAGCGCGGCAGGACGCGACTGGGATATTGAGGATCTGGTGCAAAAGGCCGCCGCGTGCAAGGAGGCGCAGGGCGTCATCGATGTGGATGCCGAGCCTCTGCTGCTCGACGGCAAGATGCCGGAGCGCATCAATCAGGAGTTGAAGGCGCGCGGCCTTGATGAAATCGCCGATGTCGCGGGCAACGAGCCAATCTTTGCCAGATTGATCTTCGAGAGTCTGGCGGTGCGCTATGCCGAGGCTCTTGTCCATCTTGAAGGGATGTTAGGCCGCAAACTCGAAGGCATTCACATCCTGGGCGGCGGCAGCCGCAACCGGCTGCTCACGAAACTGACTGCGGAGCGGACGGGGCTGCCGGTCGAGTCAGGCCAGCCGGAGAGTTCTACCATCGGCAATCTGGCCGTGCAGTTGGCCGCCAGCGAGGCCGATGGAAAACCGCTCACTTCCGAGGCCGTTCGCCGCTGGGCTGAGTTGCTCTGCCAAAACTGATTGCGGCGCGACGGGAAGCTGTGAGCGCATCGCGCAAATAGGGAACGATCAACGGAGAATACAAGAATGAAGATAGAAGATTCCTGGTTTATCAAGGCGATGGTGAAGGCAACCGCCGATATGTGGTTGAAGGGATGGAATGAACGCAACGGCGGCAACGTGAGTCTGCGCCTGCCTCCGGAAGATGTTGAATACTTTCGCTCCAGCATGACGGAGAATCGCGTTGTCGAAATCGGAGAAACCGTTGCGGGACTCGGAGGGCAGTACTTTCTGGTGACCGCATCGGGAGAGTTTCTTCGCAA
Organism: Occallatibacter sp.; assembly: GCA_049587335.1. GTDB lineage: Bacteria > Acidobacteriota > Terriglobia > Terriglobales > Acidobacteriaceae > Telmatobacter. The sequence continues at coordinate 48,336 of JBAVDS010000088.1, forward strand.
CGTGCAATTGGATCCGGAGGAGCATCTGGGCGTGATTGAAATCGCAGCCGATGAAAAGACGGCGCGGGTCTTGTGGGGATTCAGAGGCGAGGGCATACCCACATCGGAGTTTTCCGCGCATCTCAAGTCACATCGTTCCCGGCAGCAGATCACAAATGGCGCTTGCCAGGTCATCATGCACTGCCATGCGACCAATCTGATCGCGCTCTCTTATGTGCTGGACTTATCCGCTCCGGCCTTCACGCGCGCCTTGTGGGAGATGAGCACCGAATGCCTGGTGGTTTTTCCAGATGGCATGGGCGTGCTGCCCTGGCTCGTGCCTGGTACGGCCGCGATCGGCGAGGCCACGGCCAACGCCATGATGAAGCATCCTCTCGTATTGTGGCCCTATCATGGAATCTTCGGATCGGGCGCGACGCTGGATGAGGCCTTCGGTTTAATCGATACGGCCGAGAAAGCCGCCGAGGTTCTCGTCAAGGTATTATCGATGGGCGGGATCAAGCATTCGATCACTACGCAGGAACTCAAAGCTCTGGCCGAGCGCTTCCACGTGCAACCTATGCCAGAGGCTCTGGCCATGGAAAAATGGATCTCGTAAGCGGGAGATTTTCTTCACGCGCAAGAACAGGAGAATGAATCGTGACAATTCTCGCGGGCATCGGCTGGCACATGGTCGGCGCGGCATCGGCCGCATCGTTTTATGCGCCCATTGGCAAGGTCAAGAAGTGGTCCTGGGAGACCACCTGGGCCGTGGCCGGCTTCTTTTCCTGGATCCTTCTGCCAATTACTGTGAGCTTGCTTCTGCTGCCCAGTTTTCATGGTTTTTATGCATCGTTCAGCGCGCATCTTCTCTTCAAGGTTGCGCTCTTCGGCGCCATGTGGGGTGTCGGCAATGTAAGTTATGGCCTTACGATGCGCCATCTGGGAATCTCTCTGGGCGTTGGTGTCGCCATCGGCGTCACACTGATGGTGGGCACGCTGATGCCGCCGCTGATGCACGGCCAGGGAGCGATGCTGTTTACCACCAGGAGCGGTCTCTACACCATGGCTGGCGTGCTGGTCGCGCTGGTTGGCGTTGCCATCGTCTCCTATGCCGGACATCAGAAAGAAGTGCAGCTTCGCGGTGCGCCCAGGGAGTTCAACCTGAAGCTGGGATTGCTGCTGGCGGCGATGTGCGGCGTCTTTTCCTCCGGCATGGCCTTCGCCATCGATGCGGCTGAGCCTTTGAAAGCCGCGGCGCTGCATCTGGGAGTGAATCCGCTCTATGCCGCGCTGCCCAGCTATGTGATCATCATGGGCGGAGGCGCTCTGGTGAATTTGAGTTACTGCTTTATCCGGCTGGGCGCGTTGAAAAAAATCTCCCTCCGCGACGATCTCTCTCAGACCGGCGGAACGCTGATGAAAAATGGAGTTCTGGCTGCAACCGGCGGAATCATGTGGTATCTGCAATTCTTCTTTTATGCCTGGGGTCAAGCCAACATTCCGCAACGGCTGTCGTATGTGAACTGGACGCTGCATATGAGCGGATATGTTCTTTTTGCGGGCTTGGTTGGCCTGGTGCTGGGCGAATGGGCTGGTGTGGGAAGCAGGCCGATCCGGCTGCTCTGGACCGGTATGTTGATCATCATTGCGGCCACCAATCTGATTGGCCTCGGTATGGCTTCCTAAGGCCTGTTCGGCGAACTGCGCGCTGTGTTCAACGCAAGACTTTTGGAGTGAATATGAAAAGCCTCATCGTATTGTTGTTTGCCGCCAGCGCTGTTGCTGCTCATGGTCAGCAGTACGTTTGCGGGCAGGCGCGGAATGGAGCGGTGCAGCTCACCGCGAACTCTCATTTTTCCGCAACCACTCCCGGCTTCGACCTGAACACCGCGCCGGAGATTCTGGCGACCTCCTGCTCCAGCGACCAGCCTTTCTTCTTCTCCGCCGCTGTGCCGGAAGGCAGTTATCGAGTGACAGTCGTGCTCGGCTCCGATCAAGCCTCCACGACTACAGTTTGGGCCGAGGCGCGCCGGCTGATGCTGGAGAAGGTTGCCATCAAAGCCAAGGGATCCGTGACTCGCTCCTTTGATGTGAACGTCCGTGTGCCGGAGATCAATGGGGATGCCGGCCATCGCGTCAAGCTCAAGTTTCGTGAACCGGGAAATTTGGATTGGGATAACAAGCTCACGCTTGAGTTCAATGGCGACCACCCCAGTCTTCGCTCGATCTCGATCACGCCGATTCAAGAAACCACCGTCTATCTGGCCGGCGACTCGACCGTTGTCGATCAGGATGTGGAGCCGTGGGCTGCATGGGGCCAGATGCTTCCCCGCTTCTTCCGTCCGGGCATCGTCATTGCAAATCATGCCGAATCGGGAGAAACGATTCGGAGTTTCGTCGATGAGCAGCGCTTCGCCAAAGTATTCTCGTTGATTCGTCCGGGAGACTATCTCTTCATGCAGTTCGGCCACAACGATCAGAAGCCAAACGCCGTTTCCCTCGACGATTACAAGAAACTGCTGGTAGAGTACATCGCACAGACGCGCGCCAAGGGAGCAACGCCGGTTCTGATGACCAGCATGAACCGGCGAACCTTCGATGCCGATGGAAAGATTACCAACTCTCTGGCGGGCTATCCCGACGCGGTTCGTGAGGTGGCTGCGGCTCAGCACGTTGCGCTCATCGATCTGAATGCCATGAGCAAGGTTCTATTTGAAACGATGGGGCCGGATGGAACGCTGAAAGCATTCATGCACTACCCGGCCAATGCCTTTCCCAATCAAACCAAAGCGATCAGCGACAATACTCACTTCAACAAATATGGAGCGTATGAGTTGGCGCGCTGCGTGGTTCGCGGCATTCGAAATGACAAACTTCCGCTCCGCAAGCTGCTGACCAAAGATATTCCCAGCTTCGATCCATCCAAACCGGATCCGGTGGATACCTTCAGTCTGCCCGCTACCCCGATTCCGCCTGAGACCACCAATGTCATGAAAGTTCCGCAGGCCTAGAGGAAGGAAGGGGCTTCCTCCAAGTTGACTTCGGATGATTGTGATTGACTCATTCCGTAAACCAGGAGTAACTCCGATGATCGATCGGCTACGCGCACTCACGCACTTGTTCTTCGCATTGCGCACAAAGATCCTGTTGGCTCTCATCTGTTTGCTATCGATGCATCTTTCTGCGCAGGATTCTGAAAAGAATCTGCGACAGGGTTTCATCAATCCGCCTGAAGATGCGCGGCCGATGATGCGTTGGTGGTGGTTTGGTCCCGCCGTAACCAAGCCGGAATTACAAAAGGAGCTGGAGACCATGCGCGGGGCTGGTATCGGCGGAGTCGAGATTCAGCCGGTATATCCTTTGGTGCTCGATGATGATTCCAAAGGCATCAGGAACCTGCAATATCTGTCGCCGGAGTTTCTCGATGATGTCAGCTTCGTCAATCGGACCGCTCGCTCACTTGGTTTGCGCGTCAGCATAACTCTGGGAAGCGGCTGGCCCTATGGCGGGCCCAAGACCACTCTGGATTTGGCAGCGGGACGCCTGAACATAATTTCCGCACCTATAGTTGGTAGTCACGTAACTACTCCTGCTCTGGATGAAGGCGATCACATTGTTGCCGCCTTTGAGGTGAGCGGCGCGGAAGACTCCTTCGATCCGGCGACCGCGATGCGCATCGATCTTTCCACTGGCTCTGTGCCAACTGCGCCAGGCAAGCAGACAGCTATCTTTTTCATCGCCAGCCATACACGGCAAATGGTCAAACGGCCGGCAGCCGGGGCTGAAGGCTATGTGCTTGACCACTTCTCCCGCGCTGCCATCGACGAACATCTAGACGATGTTGCGGCACCATTGCTGAAAGCATTCGGCAGCCAGCCTCCGTACTCCGTCTTCTCCGATTCGCTGGAAGTCTACGGCGCAGATTGGACTGCAAAGTTGCCGGAAGAGTTTCAGCGGCGGCGCGGATATGATCTGATTCCGCATCTTCCGGAGTTACTTGCCGGTGCTACGCCGGAAGCGGAATCGATCCGGCACGACTGGGGTGTGACGCTTTCTGAACTGATCCGCGACAACTATCTTTCACCACTTACAAAGTTTGCCGAGAATCATCAGACCAGATTCCGCTCGCAGACGTATGGTGAACCGGCTGTAACCCTGGCCGACGAGGCCATTCCCAATCTGCCGGAGGGCGAAGGCCCGCAGTGGCGCGCCTTTTCTTTCACACGCTGGGCTAGCTCTGCCAGCCACTTGTATGGCCGTAACATTACATCGGCGGAAACGTGGACATGGCTTCATTCTCCCGCGTTTCGCGCTACGCCGCTAGATATGAAGGCAGAGGCCGACCGGATGTTTCTTCTCGGCATCAATCAGTTCGTCGGGCACGGCTATCCATATTCTCCGCCGGAGGCGGGCGAGCCGGGATGGGCATTTTATGCGGCTGCCGTCTTCAACTCGCATAATCCGTGGTTCCCGGTCATGCCGGATGTTACGCGCTACTTGCAGCGCGTAAGCTGGCTGCTGCGTCAGGGTAAACCTGCAAACGATATTGCCATTCTTCTTCCCGAAGACGATGCACAGGCCGCCTTTACGCCGGGTCATGTCTCTGTGACCGACGAGATGAAGAGGCGAATCTCTCCGGATTTGATGGCGGCTGTTCTTGATGCCGGCTATAACATCGACTACATCGATGCCGCGACCATCGATCAATTGCAGGCCATTCCGTATCCGGTATTGATCCTGCCGCCGACGGACCGTATTCCCCTGGCGACTTATGAAAGAATCAAGAGCTATGCCGCAACAACCGGCAAGGTGATTACATTTGAAAAAATGCCTTCATTGGCTCCTGGGCTGATGGAACAGAGCACTTCCACAAAAATTGCCGCGATTTCAAGAGAAGTTTTTCAGGGCAGTCATCCCCAGGGAATCCAGTTAGCCTCCTATAGCGAGCTGACCGCCGCTCTCCACGGTGTGCTTCCGCCAGATGTGAACGCAACCGGCCAGACAGCCGGTCTGGGATTTATTCATCGCCGGCTTGACGACAGTGATATTTACTTTGTCGCCAACACCGGTAATCAGCCTATCGATGGCAGCATTCAGTTTCGCGCAACGCGATCTTCGATTGAGGCAGTAAATCCAGATAGCGGCAGCATTCTTCAATCGGCCAAGGGAAATCATCTGCCATTGATTCTTGCTCCTTATGAGTCGAGGATCTATATTCTGCACGGCCAGGATGCGGGCCAACGAAGTGAAAGCTCCGATGCCTCTTTATCATCGACGAAGGAGTTGGAGAAACAACTTGCCGACCTGAGCACTGGCTGGCAGATTCGTTTTGCCGATAGCGCTTCGTCTCAACTTATCCCCAAATTGACTTCCTGGACGGAGATTCCCAATCGGCAGTTCTATTCTGGCGAAGCCGTATATACGCGAAGCTTCACAGTGAATCCCAAGAACTCCGGCTCTATTTCTTCGACTCTTGCGATTGACTTCGGGAGCGGAGTGCCGGTCGTCGATCATCGCAGACCCAATGCTTCCGGCATGAGTGCGCTTTTGGAGCCGCCGATCCGCGAATCGGCCATCGTTTGGATCAATGGAAAACGGGCTGGATCGCTTTGGCATCCTCCTTACAAAATCAACATCGCGCAATTTGTCCACTCCGGCGAGAATCAGATCGAGGTTCATGTTTACAATACCGCGATCAATCTGCTTGCAGGAGAGCCTCCACACGACTATTCCGCACTGCGGGCCAAGTACGGCAGACGCTTCGATCCACAAGATATGGATAACTTGCAGCCGATCCCGTCTGGACTCTTCGGTCAGATCCTTCTTGAAGAATTGGATGACAAATGAGCACCTTCACTCGATATGCAGCCTCTATTGTGATGATTGGTTTGCTTGCCTGCGCAGCCGCAGGCGCTGCGCCGAAGATATTTTTGGCAAATGATTACGGAACAAAGGGAGACGGAAGGTCTCTTGATACCGCAGCGATTCAAAAGGCTATCGATGCTGCCGCGATCACAGGCGGCGTTGTCACGCTGAAGCCGGGAACTTACTTGACCGGCTCGCTTTTTCTCAAGTCTGGAATCACTCTCGAAGTTCCGGAAGGGGTAACTCTGATTGGTTCCGAGAGCCTCAATGATTATCCGATGCTGCCGACGCGCATTGCCGGCATCGAGATGACATGGCCGGCGGCTCTGATCAATGTGCGCGATCAGCAGAATGTTACGATCACCGGTCATGGCACCATCGATGGCGATGGTCCAATCTGGTGGAAGTCTTATTGGGATCTTCGCGCCATTTATGAGCCAAAAGGGTTGCGCTGGGCAGCGGACTATGACGCTCGCCGTCCACGGCTGATTCTCTTTCAAAACTCGTCGCGGATTCACCTCGGTGGCGGCATATTGCTGAAGCGCTCCGGATTCTGGACGGTTCAAGTTCTTTACTCGCACGATGTTCACATTGACGGAGTGACGATTCGCAACAATGAGGGCGGCAAGGGGCCAAGCACCGACGGCATCGATATTGACTCTTCGCGCAAGGTGCTGGTCGAGCACGCCGACATCGATGTGAATGACGATGCGCTTTGCCTCAAGGCCGGACGCGATGCCGACGGCCTGCGCGTCCATCGGGCAACGGAAGATGTGACGATCCGCGATTCCATTGTGCGCAGAGGCGCCGCCGCTATCACGATCGGAAGCGAGACCTCAGGCGGCTTTCAGAAGATCGAAGTCTATAACATTACCGCTCTCAGCGGCGTTCCCTCCGGCATTCTTTTCAAGTCCGCACACACGCGCGGCGGCAGCGCGCGGAATATCCGCATTCACGATCTGAATCTGCAAGGCGTAGCCGTTCCCATTCACATCACGATGAATTGGAATCCGAGTTACAGCTATGCCACGATTCCCGCCGGTATAAAGGATATTCCTCCGTACTGGGTAGCTCTTGCAACCAAAGTTCCGGAGTTGCAGGGATTGCCTCATTTCAGCGATGTTCACATCTGGAATATCAAGGCAACCGGTGCCAGGAAGGCCTTCGACGTTGCAGCTTACCCCAACGCGACTCTCGATCATTTTCGTTTCGATCATCTTGATATCGAAGCGGCGACGGCAGGAACCATCGCCGATGCGAAGGACTGGACGATGACCGAGAGCGATCTGAAGACGACCGATGGCAGCAAGCTACAGTATCTGGATTCGGCCGCTCATCCGATTCCATAGCAGCTTGATTTTTGCTCGGCAAGCCAAGAGCAAATTCAGTCCGATTTCCATAATCCACTTGCGCTAGAGCCTGTTATGAACTTTCGCGCAGGCGGCGTTGCGAGCGAAAATGGGGTCAGACGAGGCGGAGTCCGAAGGCTGTGGCGGGTCCACCGTCGAGGACGACAACGAAGTATGGCACCATTTGCGCCGCAACCCGAAGGGCCGGTGCCAATCTCTCCCATTTCGTCGTCACTCGTCGCTCGAAGATACTCGATATTCGTCGCTCCTCGCTCCTCGAACTGAGAAAAATTGGCTCCCGGCGACGCCCGTGAGAAAGTTCATAACAGGCTCTAGTAAACTGGAAGAGTCCCCAACTTTTGGGTCAAGCCAGCAGGAGGTCCCATGGCATCGATTGTTCTTCCGGCAATGCCGTCCGAGTCGCGCGCCGGGCGGTTTGGCGTTTATGGCGGTCGTTATGTGCCGGAGACACTGATGGCGGCGCTGACGGAGTTGGAGCGCGAGTACGATCTGGCCAAAGCCGACGCAGCCTTTCAGGCGGAGCTGGCCGATCTGCTGCACAACTACGCCGGACGGCCAACGGCGCTTTACCATTGCAAGCGTTTGAGCGAGCAGTTGGGCGGGGCGAAGATCTACCTGAAGCGCGAGGACCTGCTGCATACCGGCGCACACAAGATCAATAATGCGTTGGGCCAGGGATTGCTGGCGCGACGGATGGGCAAGCGTCGCATCATTGCCGAGACCGGCGCGGGGCAGCATGGCGTGGCGACGGCCACGGTCTGCGCGCTGCTCGGTCTCGAATGCGTTGTCTATATGGGCGATGTGGACATGGAGCGGCAGGAGTTGAATGTGCTGCGGATGCGCCTGCTCGGCGCTGAAGTACGCGGAGTTTCGTCGGGATCCAAAACACTCAAAGATGCGATCAGCGAGGCGATGCGTGATTGGGTGACCAATGTCCGGACAACCTATTATCTGTTGGGTTCAGCGCTTGGAGCGCATCCATATCCGACGATGGTGCGGGATTTTCAAACCTGCATTGGCAAAGAGATCAAAGAGCAGATTGTGGAGCGCGAAGGCCGGCTGCCGACAGCAGTGATCGCCTGTGTCGGCGGAGGATCGAATGCGATTGGGGCATTCTTTGAATTTCTGGGCGACCGCGAGGTGCGGTTGATTGGCGTGGAGGCAGGCGGACGTGGACGCAAGCTGGGCGATCATGCGGCGCGCTTCCGAGGCGGAGAGCCGGGAGTTTTGCAGGGGACGTATTCTTACGTTTTGCAGGATGAGAATGGGCAGATCGCGCTGACGCACTCGGTCTCGGCCGGCCTCGATTATGCGTCGATTGGGCCGGAGCACGCGATGCTGCACGATTCCTGCCGCGCGGAGTATGTTGCGCAGGACGACCACGCGGCGCTTGACGCAGTGGTGCGGCTGGCGCGAACGGAGGGGATTTTGCCAGCTCTCGAAAGCGCGCACGCTGTGGCCGAGGCGCTGCGGCTTGCTCCGACGATGACGGCGCGTGACATACTGGTAGTGAACTTGTCCGGGCGCGGGGATAAGGATATGGGGATTCTGGCACGGGAGTTGAAGATTCAGCCATCTGCGGTGGGGCAGACGCTCGCATGAGCGAAATTTGATGATTAGATTTGAGCACAAACCGGGGCTGGTGGTTTATCTGACGGCGGGCGACCCGACGCTTGCGGCCACGCGGGAGATTGCCATTGCGGCGATTGACGCCGGTGCGGAGGTGATCGAACTGGGGGTGCCCTTCAGCGATCCGCTCGCCGACGGGCCAGTGATTCAGCGTGCCATGGAGCGGGCTTTAGCAAATGGAACAAGTCTGCGGGATGTTATTAAGCTCGCCGGCGAGATTCGCGCGGCGCGGCCTGAGGCGGGTCTGGTGATCTTCAGCTATCTGAATCCGATCTTGCGTTATGGCCTGACGAACTTTGCCGACGATGCCAAGGCCGCGGGCGCGGATGGCGTGCTGGTGACGGACTTGATCGTTGAAGAGGCGGGCGAGTACCTGGCTGAGATGGAGCGGGCGGGCTTGCAGCCGATCTTTCTTGCTGCGCCGACCAGTCCCGATGAGCGGCTGGAGGCGATTGCTACTCACTCACAGGGATTTATTTATGCCATCTCCCGCGTGGGGATTACCGGCAAGCAGCAGACCATGACCTCCGACGCAGCCGCACTGGTAGCGCGTATCCGGCGATGGTCCCGGCTGCCGGTGGCCGTGGGGTTCGGCATCAGTACCAGCGAACACGTTGCGCAGGTGGCGGAGTTCGCGGATGCCGCGGTCGTTGGCAGCGCAATCGTCGAGCTGATTGAAAGCTCGACAGCGGAGAACGGGCCTCCTGCGGACAGGTCTTCATCCATTGGGGGTGAAGCGGCGCCCGGCGCAGTGGCTCGATTTATCAAGGGCCTGCGCGCGCCACAGGCGTCGCTGGCCCGGTAACGCAACCCCATTTGGTATTGGTTCAACTCTTGTTCCCATGCAACCGGCGCGACGGATGAATCGCGTGAGCGCCGGCCGCAACACGAGGATGAAATGACGCTTGAAGAATTGCGAAATCAGATTGATGCTTTGGACCGCCAGCTTGTTGAATTACTGAGCGAACGGGCGCGCGCGGCGAAGATGGTGGGATCCCTGAAGGCCGCTACTTCGCTGCCGATCTATGAGCCGGCGCGCGAGAAGCTGGTTTATGCCAATGTGCGCGCGGCCAACAAAGGCCCGTTGCCGGACATCGAATTGACGCATATCTATGAGCGCATCATCGACGTGATGCGGGCCTTGCAGCGGGACGAGTTGGCTTCGGAGAGGGACGCCCAGGCGCTCGCGCCGGGCCATGCCGCTGGCGCTGAGACGCCTGAGACAGGGAAGACGCAATGATTGTTGCCATGCAGGAGAGAGCCGCCGAAGAGCAGATCGATGCAGTCATCGACGCCATGGTGGAAGCGGGAGTGAGTGTTCATCGAACCACTGGATCAAGCCAAACCATTCTGGCCGGAGTGGGACCGACCGCCAATGTTGAACTGAGTAAATTTGAAGTGATGCCGGGCGTAGAGCGAGTGCATCGCATCAGCTCACCCTACAAGCTGGCGGGCCGCGCATTTCGCCCAGAGGGCACGGCGGTCGAGTTCGCCAACGATGTCAAGATCGGCGGACCGCAGGTGGCCGTCATAGCTGGACCCTGCGCGATCGAAAACCGCGAGCAGATTTTCACGATTGCCAAATGCGTGAAAGCCGCGGGCGCGGGCTTTTTGCGTGGAGGCGCCTTCAAGCCGCGCTCTTCACCCTATGCCTTTCAAGGGCTGGGGATTCCGGGTCTGCAACTGATGCACGAGGCCGCCCGGGAACATGGCCTGCTTACCGTAAGCGAGGTCATGGAGATCGCGCAGATTGAGCCGATGCTGCCGTATACGGATTGCTTCCAGGTGGGCGCGCGCAATATGCAGAACTTCAATCTGCTGCGCGAACTGGGCCAGGCGCGCAAGCCGGTGCTGCTCAAGCGCGGCATCGCAGCGACGATTGAGGAGTTGCTGCTATCGAGCGAGTACATCATGGCTGGCGGAAACTACGACGTGATTTTGTGCGAGCGCGGCATTCGGACTTATGAGACGACGACGCGCAACACCATGGACATCTCGGCGATTCCGGTGCTGCACAAGTTGTCGCACTTGCCGGTCGTGGCCGATCCGTCACATGGAACCGGACGGCGGGATATGGTGGCGCCGATGGCCAAAGCCGCTGTGGCGGCGGGCGCGGATGCGATTCTGGTGGAGATTCATCCCAACGCTGACAAGGCCGCATCGGACGCGGCGCAGACGCTCTACCTGGATCAGTTTGAAAAGCTGATGGGCGAGCTACGGGTGATTGCCGGGGCGGTGGGAAGGACGCTGTAGGAGCCGCGAGGTGGAGGTAACAATGCTTTATCCGGCATATATCCAGATTGGTGACGACCAGCACACGGGGTCGAGTTTCCGGATTTTCCCGGCTGTTTTTCGGCAGCCGACGATTGGCGTGAGATCAACCGCAGGGCGCAAGAGGCGGTGGAATGCCACATGGACGGCGAGAGCGGAAGACTGCCGGAGCCGACGCCGCTGGAAAAGCTGGTCGCTGATCCGCACTACGCGGGAGGAGTGTGGATGCTGGTCGATCTCGATGTGGCGCGGATCGATCCGTCGCCGCAGAGGGTGAATATCTCGCTGCCGGGTTCGCTGCTGGCGCGTATAGACGAGTTCGCCGAGGCGCGGCACATCAGCCGGTCGGGCTTCCTCGCGCAGGCTGCGGCAACGGCAATGGAGACTCAAGCTCATTGATGGGCGAACTGCGGGGCTTTGCCGGGGCGGTGAGTAGAATGCTGTAAAGAGTTTCAGCTAAACGATTATCTGAGTCAAAAGCCGTAATGACTATATGGTTCCAAGTCTACTAATAAGAGAATGGGCATAGCAATAGTTCAAAGGGGAGATTCAATGCTCTTGGCGTATATCGACGATAGCGGTGACAAGAACCAGTTTGTACTTTCAAGCCTAGTAACAGATAGTCCTCATTGGTTTTATATTGAGTGCGCATGGAATGCAGCAATCAGGAAGAAGAATACTGAGTTGACCAAAGAGGGGAGACGTACTTTCTCAAGGTTTCATGCATCCGATTGTAGTAGCCGCAAAGGTGAATTTGATGGATGGGATACGAAGAAGGATCAGATACCTTTTGTAAAGGAATTGTTTTCTATTATTGAGAAATATCCCATAAATGTAATCGCTTACAGCATTGATATTCGCGACGTTGCTAAATCGTTCCCAGTGGCGAAATCGAACCCTCGTGCTTTTGCCCATATGATGCTTCTTCATTACATTATGAGGGGAATTGTGGAGAATGTACTTTCAACCAATGATTCACCTATAGGAATAATTCATGATAGAGGAAGCTACAATGGAGTACTGTCAAATACTTTTAACACATTAGCAAATGACCCTACGTTCGACAAAGGTAAACTTTTCACTTCTATTACGCCGATGTCTTCCGTGAGCAGTGTTGCATTGCAAGTCGCTGACCTCGTCGCTTTCGAAAACTTTAAAGAAGTTGACCGCCAGAAGGTAGCGCGAATCAGGCGGAAAAGCCTCGATACAATTCTATTGTGGCCACAATTCGGTGGATTCTTTAAGGGAATCACAGAAGAGACGGTGAAAGAGTACGCGGCTTTCTTAAATAAAATCTCTCCTAATATTCGCGAAAGTTTATTGAATGCCGGATGTGTGCCAAAGGAAAAGCGAGTAAAAACATGATTTGCAAGTTTATCATTAGCCAAAAATACGAGGAATGTACGCATGATCGAGCGCATCGCAATACTGGGCACTGGATTACTGGGAACATCGGTGGGGCTGGCGCTGCGAGCGTCGGGCTTTCGCGGCGCAATCGTCGGTTGGAACCGGGGCGCTGAGGGCGCGGAGTTGGCGCTGGAGGCTGGTGCAATCGACGCAATTGCAGCCGACCCTCTCGCGGCTGCACGTGAAGCTGAAGTGACGGTTCTCGCCGTGCCGATCTACGCGACGCTCGACCTGATGGAGAAGCTCACGCCGCACCTCGGCGGCGACCAGCTTGTTACCGATGTGGGCAGCACAAAGGCCAAGATTACTCAACTCGGAATGGAGCACTATAACCAGATGGGTTGCGCCTCTTTCCTTCCCGGTCATCCGATGGCGGGCAAGGAGCGCGGCGGCGCGGCGCTGGGCGATGCCAATCTCTTTCGCGATCGCGTCTGGCTCTTCACCGATGTTCCGGGATGTGTGCGCTCCAAACGCGCTCTGGAACTGATCGCGGAGTGGCGGGAGCTAGTTGTGGCGATAGGCTCGAAGTGCATCGATCTCGATCCCGTGCGCCACGATGAGTTAGTCGCGTGGGTCAGTCATCTGCCGCAGTTTGTCTCGACGGCGCTCAGCGCGCTGCTCGAAGAAGAGGTTGGCGACGCGCCGGAGTTGAAGGATGTAGGCGGGCGGGCGCTGCGCGAGATGACGCGGCTGGGGGCAAGCCCCTACTCGATGTGGCGCGACATCGCCGCCACCAACACCGATGCTGTCGCCGCCGCGCTGCACGCGCTGGAGCTGCGTTTGGCGCATCTGCGCGAGAACCTGCGCACTCCGGCACTGCGCGATGAATTCGAGCAGGCCAATCGCTTTCGGCGAGAGTAGCCGTGTAGTCGCGGTGCGGTACTCTTGCAATGAACTCAGATTCTTCCCTCGCGTCAGGTGAATCACTTGATTGTCGAAATTCAAGCGCTGACCAAGATCTATATGTCGAAGCTCTGCGTGGTCGCCGTCGATGGTATCGACCTGGAGTTGAAACAGGGCGAGATATTCGGCTTGTTAGGCCCGAACGGCGCGGGCAAAACGACGACCATCTCGATCGCCACCACGCGCGCGCTGCCCACCAGCGGACGGATTTGTATTGCGGGCATCGATGTGGTGCATCATCCGGCTCATGCGCGACGGCTGATCGGCGTTGTACCGCAGTTCAATACGCTGGACCGCTCGCTGACGGTCTACGAGAACCTCTACTTCCATTGCCGCTACTTCGGTTTTTCGCACGCGCAGGCCACGGCGCGATCGCTGGAGCTGCTGACTCAATTCATGCTCACCGAGCGCAAGCAAGTTTACCCCGCGCAACTCTCCGGCGGCCTCGCGCAGCGAGTGCAGATTGCCCGCGCCATCGCGCACCGGCCCACGGTTCTCTTCCTCGACGAACCCAGCGCCGGTCTCGATCCGCAGAGCCGAATGGCGATGTGGGCCGCCGTCGAAGGACTGCGCAAGGAGGGCATCACCGTTCTTCTGACCACGCATTACATGGAGGAGGCCGACTCGCTCAGCGACCGGCTGGCCATTATCGATCACGGCCGGCTACTGGCTCTTGGCTCGCCGGCGGAGCTCAAGCAAAGCTACGGCGCGCACACCATCTTCAATCTGAAATTGAAAATACTCGGTGGCCGTGATGCGCTCGCGGCGCGTTTTAGAGCGCGCTCCGGCGTCAGCAGCGCCGAGAGCACTCCCGATGGGCTGCGGGTAATTGCTGCCAACTCCGACGGTCTGTTGCCGGAGCTGGTGCAAGCCGCCGCCGGAGATGGCCTGCGCGATCTTCAGATTACCGAGCCTAGTTTGGAGACCGTCTTTATTCAGCTCACCGGGAGGGAATTGCGTGAATAATACAGTGAAAACAGAGCGCAGGACGCAGGGATCCAGCACCACTGATTCGCTAACCCGCGATTCCCACACTCACCGGCTCGGTCTGGGCATCTTCTTCAACTCCTTCCTCGGACTCTTCCTCCGTGATCTGCGTGTTCTGACCCGCGAGTTTCTTCCGTTTCTATTGCGCGTGGGAATGCAGCCGCTGCTCTTCCTGTTTGTCTTCACCTTTATCCTGCCGCGCATGAGCAGCGGCAATCCGATGGCGATTGCAGGCGGCGTGGACTTCGGCACGATTCTTCTTCCCGGCTTGATGGCTGTGGCCATCATGTTCTCCGGCATCGCCGCCGTGGCGCTGCCGCTCTCCTCGGAGTTCGGCATCACCCGCGAGATCGACGATCGCGTGATGTGCCCGCTGCCGCTCTGGGCCGTTGCTCTTGAAAAGGTCTGCTTCAGCGCGATGCAAAGCATCATCGCCGCGCTCATGGTTATTCCTATGGCCTATTACGTTCCCGCCAAGCCCGTCGTCGCTCACGTCGCCAGTTGGTTCCTGCTCGCATTGGTTCTCATACTCGCCAGCTTGCTTGCCGGATCGCTCGGACTGGTCATCGGCTCCACGGTGAATCCCAAGCAGATCGGACTGGTCTTCTCCATCCTCGTCGTGCCCATCACCTTCCTGGGCTGCGTCTATTACCCGTGGATGGGATTATTCACCAACATTCGCTGGCTCTCGATCGCCGTTCTCTTCAATCCCATCGTCTACATGAGCGAAGGCCTGCGCGCCGCCGTCACTCCCGGCATTGCGCATATGCCCTGGCCGGCGATTCTTCTGGCTTTGGTCTTCTTCACCGCGGCACTAGGCGGCTGGGGACTGAAGGGATTTTTGGGACGTGTGTTGTCGTAGGCTGGAATATGGGGTGGGGAATGGCAGGTCAGGGCTTTAGCACGGACATTCAGTGAAGGGAGTAAGTATCCTCCTGCAGAGCCGGAGGCTTTCGATTTATGCAATGTCCGGCTCGCTATGGTTACACCGTTATTGCCGGTTTACGTGGAGCCAGGAATGAATCGGCAGACCTCCGGTTTCATCGCTCGGTGTAAATAACGATCAAATGGCTTGAGGATGAAAGGCAGGGTGGCCGAACGGTTGATGAGGCGAGCGCTCTATCGCGCCTCTCGGCTGTGTGGGAGTCAGACGACCCGGTTGATCAAGCGGCGCTCGGCTAGGACAGCGGTAAGGCCAAACTTCTTGAACTTGTCCATATCTCGGCCGGAGCAGTTGCCAATCCCCACGACTTTTACCGCCAGCTTCCGCGCCGGCACGGCAATCACGCACTCCTTGGTTTCTCGCAGTGCTGCATAACTATAGTTGGCATTGCTGACAACACAAGCGACTAGAGGAGGCTCGAACTCGACCATCATATGCCAGGACATCGTCATGATGTCGGCGCGTCCCTTTCAGGCGGTCGTCAGCAGTACCACCGGACCCGGTTCAAGCAACTGGTAGACCTTCGAGAAAGACAAATCTTTCATCATCGTAGAATTCCCACTGACCGTAGGCCTTGATGAGACCGATGAATGCGGTACCGATGATTCTCGTGCAGCGCTCGATCAACATTCAAGCAACAATACCCATGCCTCACGGACATAAGAGCACATCGCGATGGCGGCGCGCACGGCCTACGTATTTCGCGGGGCTTCCTGCTCAGGATGCGCCTCTCCAATTCCTTCTCTGGCGAGAGCAATCCGCTTCGACTTCCGATAGACGTTTGCAACTGCCAACGTCCAGAGAGGGGCCAGATCAACTCCAGGCACCAACTTACCAAGAAATGATGGCAGGAACTCCCAGTGCCAGCCGAGAAGATAAGTCAGCACAGCTCCCATTCCCAAGTCGAGTATGTCGTCAGCGGGCGATCCGATGCCCTCAACAAAAAGAGGGAAGACAACAATTTGCAGCACGTCCGCAATGATTGCAAGAATCATCGCGGCCCGAAGGCGCGGACCCGGTGAAATTGTGATGGCGTCGTGAATCATAATTAGCCTGCTGCATTCATCTTACTGCTTGATCTGCCTGTCCGGATGCAGAAACACCACTCTATGCACCTACCGCCTGTGTCGCCACGATGTACGGGTAATAAGCGTGCCGTAGATTTGTCTCGTTTGAAGTTTAATTTGACAGGCAAAATCCATTGAGCCTATAACGTTAACTGTGTTCAAAATCCTGTTCTCTGTTTCGCTACTGAACAGAGATGATATTCTCCGGTAGCCACACCAGAATTGTCTGCATCTATCTGGCTATCCTGACTGTTGCAGCCGCTCCAAACTCTCACGTCCGGGATTTTTCAGCTTATTTAGATCTGAGTCATGCCGGAGATGATGACAAACACTAACCGTTCCACCCCAACCCCAGAGGTGATCGATGCGTATTCGTGTAATTCTCAATACTCTTGCCGTGCTGCTGCTAGTCAGTATGCTCAGGCCAGCTCAAGCTCAACTCACCATCAGCACCTCCAACTCCACTGATTGGAAGATCGCCAACGGCTCCATTTCAATGGACTGGGATTCGACAACCGGCAGAGTTTGGAGTATGTATCTGACCGGCTATTCAACTGATCTGGTCGATACCACCCACAGTGGCGGCGACGGGCATCCCTCCGGCCTCTACATGGACAACGACGGCACCGATATGCCGAACGGTGACATCGGAAACACCGGCGTAACACCGACAGCGAGTTACAGCTTGGTTAGCGGCAAATACCTTGACTGGTGGATCTCTTGGGCGGCTAACTCTTCAAACCCATTTGAAGTTACTGAGCACTTTATCGTACAGCCGAACGACCCCACTTTGTACTCCTACTACGTAATCAACCATGCGGCGTCGGCAGCAACCGGCTACTTTGCGCAGATACAGTACGTCTATCGCATCAATGTAAGTGAGTTTCTGAATACTTACTCTGTTAATTCTGGATTGAACAACCTGGGCGCGACAGAGATCGTGCTGCCCAGCAATGCGGATCTATGGACTACCGAGGCCGATCGCGCGGTTCAGAATGCCGTGACAGACCTGCATGGTTTTTCGCTGCCCTCTGGGTATGGCCGCGAGTTTTATACAAAGTACGACTACTCGAGCTACGAGTATCTGCATCAGGCGCATGGCCTTTACGGCCCCACATTCGGGGCTTGGACAATTATCCCCAGCACCGAGAGCTATACCGGCGGACCTAGTAAGCAGGACTTGATCTTTACCGGCAATATCTTGATGGGCGAGGTTTCCTCCGCACATTTCAACAGCGACCTTGAATACTCTCCGGTGCAGGGCACCGCAACTACACGCATCTTTGGTCCGGTAGGCTTTCACTTCAATGCCTTCAACAAGACCATCACCACCCCGGCTCAAATGTACCAGGACGCCCTCAACACCATCCCTTCGGCTCTAACTCTCTTTGCTAACGATGCAGAACTGCTGGCCAATCGCTATGTACCGACAGGAAGCGACCGTGGAACTGTAGATGCAACCATCACTGACGGAGGATCAAGCACGCCCAATACTGCATGGACAGTGCTAAGTGATCAGAATGCGAATCAACAGTACTCCGACAAGGGATACGAATATTGGCAAAGCAACAACAGCGACGGAAAAGCGACTCTGTCGAATATAGTACCGGGAACTTATCGGCTGAGTTCGTATGTGTTGGGCGAATGGGGGGAGTTGCGCGAAGATGGCATCAAGGTGACGGCAGGCGAAACCACAAACGCCGAGTTTACCTTTACGCCTGAGAACTTCAGCACGGAAGCGCCAATCTGGACGATTGGAACACCCGATCGATCATCTCATGAGTTTCTGCACGGTGAAAACAACTATGGCAGTGTCGGTTCCTGTGCAGGATGCGATGACCGGCAATTTTATGGCAACTGGAACTACTGGAAAGATTTCGAATCAACCAATGGCGCAGTCAACTACTATGCGACTGCTGTGGGCTCAACACCTGCGACCAATAACCCGCTGGCGTGGAACTACACACAGTGGGGCACCTTTGATCCCGGACTGTACGCCGGCATCTATAACTCTTCGGATGCAAGCACGGACGGCTACAAGTACATTATCCCGTCGTATGTCAGCAGCGTGACTGCCTCAGTTCCGGCCTGGCAAGTACACTTCGCAACCACCTCCGCACAAAATGCGCAAGGCGGCTACGTCGATCTTTCCGTGGGTTTGTCGTGCGTCGAAGAGAATCTGAGCGTTTCCTTGAATGGCCACGCACTGAACTGGAGCGCCATCAATAAAAATGATTGCATGGTTCGCAGCGGCTTCTCCGGCTACTATCAGTGGGTTGTATTTGAATGGCCCACGTCGGATCTGGCTGCTGCTGGCAACGAGAATACTCTCACCCTTAGCGTCAATGGGGGCGGCGAGGGCGTTCAATATGACGCCTTGCGCATGGAGATTTCAAGCAAGGGAGCCAATCCCTCGACAACCGGCTGGCATGATTATGAGTACATCGCCTCCGGCACAGACATCGCCGCCAATGATTCCATCTCGAACAACGGAACAGGCGACAGCACCAGTTGCACTCCCACCGCGATTACGCCCTACATTGATGCAAACGGCGCCTGGACTCAGGAATCGAGCGTAACGGTCAGTTCCGCTTCAACGCTTGTCGACCTCGGTCCCCAGCCTATCGGCGGAACATGGAACTGGACCGGTCCAAACAATTTTACTTCAACGGCACGCGAAATCGACAGCATTCCATTGACTGTGGGCACAGATACCTATGTGGCCACCTACACCAATGCCAGCGGATGCTCAAGCAAGCAGACCTTTACAATTACGGTGCAATAGCCACTACAGCAACATGATCCGCCCAGGAACCGGCTCTACACGGAGTCGTTTCCTGGGCGGCCAATTCTGTACACAATTATTCGTGAGCAGTACTGTGGCTGCTGCACTTCTGGTCTTCATCGCCTGCGGCAGAATAACTTCTCCGGTTGTAAGAATCGGGTTAATGCAAATTACGAAGTTGAGTTATCGGGCATCGTCTCGTTCGATTTCGCTCCGTAAGAGATTTACGGATTGATCTTCAGCGATTTTGCGCCTGTGTTTGTCGCCATATCAATATGTAACTTTATTCTGAACTCATTTCGATTCCGAGCCAATCAACTTGCCTGTTGACAATCCTTTTGAGATCGTAATAACCTCCAATCCGTGGAAATGAAGCGGTGTTGGTCCGCTCTATAGCCGCTTGTTCCAACGCCAACACAAATCCACATCCAATCCACATCCGCAGATCCTGTTTTTGTTCATAGGACTGCTGGTGCCCGGAATCAGCCCTCCCCGAAAGGAACACCATGCATCTGAATTTCAATCGTCACAACGCGAGCAGTTTGCAGGAACTCGGTGGTCTATTGCCATGCAGAGTTTTTGTGTTGATGATAGCCATTTGTTTGTTGGCTATCCCCACCTTCGCCCAAAGTTACCTCATCGCCAACGGAACCTACACCATTGCCAGCAAGAACAGCGGCGAAGTTATCGACGTCACCGGCGCCTCCACAACTGAAGGAACCGACCTTGAGCAATGGGCGTTGACCGGTAATGCCAATCAGCAGTGGAAACTTACCAACCTGGGCAGCAACTACGTCTCGCTGATTAATGTCAACAGCGGTCTGGCAATGGAGGTCTACGGGGCATCGACGGTCGCCAGCACAAAGGTTGATCAATGGCCCTATAACTCCGGCAAGAACCAGATTTGGCAAGTGGTCAGCAAAGGC